>JBIIFU010000076.1:0-4622 GCA_044237035.1 Crocinitomicaceae bacterium | reverse complement strand
CGGCGCCTTCTATTGGTATGCCTTTATCATCCGTTACAATACCTTCAAGTATTCCATTTTGGGAAAATACCCCAAAATAAATTAAGCAGGCAACAAATGTGAATAAAGTCCTCATCAAATTAAGGAACTAAAATCTTTACAGAAGAATTATTTGCTTGAATGAAATAGATCCCTGGGTTAAGTTTAAGTCCAGAAACATCTTCTTTTGTTCCTTTTCGTTGGATTTTTCCTTCTGCTGAAACAATAGATATTTCTGCTACTTCACCATTGATTATTAATCCATTTTGAACCGTATAAAAAGCTGAAAAAGCAGGTTCATTTTCAGTTGAATTTAGTCCAACTGAACTATTGTAAATTAATTGAATATCATCCGCCAAAACTTCATCATTGTTGGATCCTCCACCTGGAGTTTTATTAGTTGTAAAGGTTACTAAAATAAAGGCTGGGGTAGGAGCCGGTGATCCAGCAACATAGTTAAATGGAACAGATATTCTCGTCCAAGAACCATTTGTTCTCCCGTAATTTCGTTCGGCTGTAGCAACAATATGAGGAACTGAATTGGCATCTAAAGGATCTCTTAAATCATACGAATCATGAATAATTGCGTGCACACGAGCTGAATCATTTGCATTGGCAGCGGTGTATTTTACCCAAAACACGAGTGAATCGGGACTTGCTGTAAATGCTTCAGAAAAATTTGGATCAGCGGTTAAGGAAATATTGTAATTGTTAGGATCATTTGCTGTTGTACTTCCCATGTTTATGCGTCCAACCGTTAGATTGCCATTAGCCACGACGCCAAGGGTAGATTTCGACCATATTCTCGCACAATATTGTCCCGTTGCACCACTTCGAATTGATGTAGAGCGTTGAACTTGTTGAGAGGAAAAGGATGTCCATGCACCCTGAGCACTTTTAAAACTATTCCAATTTGTTGGTTCTTCGGTAGCTTGTCCTACGTTTTCCCACAATTCCATATTAGAATTTCCAATTTGCTGCGCTTGTGCAAAAGAAAATGAAAAACTTAAAAGTAAAAATGTAATCTTTTTCATAGTTGAAATTTTATAATCAACTACAAATGAACTAAAAAAATTAATTCAAAATAAAAAGTAGAAATTGAATTGTGAACGATTTATTAACGAGAACTACACCAATTGAAGTTCTTCCTCCCAAATTTTAAAAGAAAAAGGTACTTTCACCATGTGTTCATAGTCTTTACCAACTTCCAACATATCTTTGTCAGCCATGTGGTAATACCATTCTACTTCAGCAGAAAAACCACGGTTATTTAAATCGTTAAGTTGGTAAAGAAGGTGTAAAACATTTTTAGAAGAAGATATATTCAAATAGGCAATATCAATTTTAAATATAGTTTTCTCCGCCGGATTATTCACATAATTTTTAAACCAATCAATTATCGGAGACCAAAATTCATCGCTGTTTTCTGGAATTGATTTACCATGAATTTCCATTATCCCAGATTCCTCAAAACGAATGGATGGTGTCAACGATGTAGCAGTAATTGAAAGAGTTTCCATAAAATAATGTAACGATTTTGAAAAAAAGTGAAAGCCAAAATTAACATCTTTTTACATTTTTCCCAAATAAAATGAAAGTTACTTATAGATTTAAATTTGAAACCCGTTATTTAAATTTGTTATAAATTGAAAATCAATTATTTAAATATTTGATAAACCATTAAAATGGTTGATATTTTTATGGATGTGTGCTCCTAGGTAGCGAATTAATCCGCCACCTAGGAGGTGGTTAATCGAATTTTACAATCGTTTCAACGATTTATTCATCAATCAATTTCACATTCTCAAAGCCATGTAATTCCATGGAATTAAAAAACAAACACCAGATTTATAATAAAATAGTTGTTTGAATTGAATGTCAATTTTTTGTTTGAAGGAAATTCCTTTCTATTACTTAAAATTCTATGAATGAAAATTGATTTGGCAGATAGCAGCAAAGAGCCTTCATTAAAGGAGTTAAATAGTATTATGCTTGAGGTAGCAGAGGAAGCTAGAGTGAATCAAAAGTTAGCAGCTCAAAGTATTGAAAAAGCCATAAAATTACATTTAGCTGGAATAGAAAGAAAATACAAGACTCAAGGTTGAAAAGATCTACTTTCATAAAAGCCTGTGGGCCAAATGGTTCTGGAAAAGCCTCAATAAATTTCATTATTTTGAGTAGATTCCTTTGAAGAATTCGATTTTATGATTTTTAGAATTATTTAAGCGTCAAGAAACAAAAAGATTTTGGTCTCAAGTATCATCTAATTTCGCCAACAAATGAGGTAATAATTCAGTAAGTTTTGAAAAGGCAAACCACTTTTTACCTAAATCTTTCAATGAAGCACCAATATGATAGAGTTCCTTTCGGTCGAGAATTAAGAACCTGTCATGTGAAGTTTTGAGCAGTTTAATGGTTATTTGGGGATATTGCTCATTGTGTTTTGCTAAATCTAATTGAATTCGATCATTAATTTTTTGGGTATAAATTAGCGCTTGGCAATTTGATCCTCGCTTACTTAACATTAAAAGCGTTTTTTCATCTATGTAATTATCAATCAAAATAATTGAATGCTGAGCACTTTTTATAAGGTCTGTTGCAAATATGTACGCATCAAACAGTTGTCCTTCGAAAAAAACACCTTGGGTGGGGAGTTCATTGGTTTTGAGTTGAAAGGAGATTTTACTCACCTCTTTTGAAAGATTCTCAAGATTATTTTCTATTTGATCAACACGCTGGTTGATTGAATAACCTTTCAGTAAGTATTCACGCAAAATTGTTGTTGCCCAAATTCGAAATTGAGTGCCTTGTTTGGACTTTACACGATAACCAACTGAGATAATTACATCTAGATTGTAAAATTCAACTTTTCGGGTAACTTTCCGTTGACCTTCAACTCGAACTGTCAAGGATTCCTTGACAGTTGAAAACTTCTCCAATTCACCCTCTTTAAAACAATTGTTAATATGTAAGCTAATGTTCTGCTTTGTCTGCCCAAAAAGCATCGCCATTTGTGCTTGATTCAACCAAACAGTCTCATTTTCAATATGCACTTCAATGTGTTCAGCAGTTTCATTTAGATGGTATAAAATGATTTCATTCTTCATAGTTTACTTAAAGTTGGTAAAATTTGTCATTTAGAAAAAGCAGACAGCATCGCAACACCTTGTTCGGTAAAGGCATAGGGTAATGTTCTTCGTTTTGCGGTCGCAAATTGCGACCTCAAAATACCATCTATTTTTATTTGTGTAGTTGACCATTCTGCTTGATTTAACTGTAACATGAAGTGTTTTGGAAATCTTTTTTCATTTCGTTTTACTTGTTCATTCAATCGTTTCGTTTCGACATTAAAAAATTCAGCAATATGAAAATCTAGCATTACTTGAATTCTTCTTATCGTAAAGATTTTTGATACTATTTCAGTTGATTTAATTTTATCCATTTTAATTTTTAGTCACTTTAAATTAAGAAAAAATATTCATAATTCAATGATTTTTTTATAAAAAGACTAGATTTTAATCGTAATTATGATTGTATTTTAAATAAATGTATTTTTGAAGTTTTCCGTCAATTCCAAGTTTGTAGGGATTTAATACGGATCAAGTCAATTAGTTGGGGATAAATTATGAATTCCTGACAAGTGAAAGAATTAGTGACTTGACTTTAGAAATAATTCACATAAGCGATTAAAGAAAAATAGTGACCTTGGATTTATAGGTTTTCAAGCCGAACTGAGTTACGTAGTTTTAGAGGAAGCCGAAGGATCAATGATAAAACAGAAACTCAGAAGGTGCAGAAAAGGGTTCGGTTAGAATTAGACTTGAGTTAGACAACAGATCGCCGAACCCAGAAAAATCCAAAGTCTTGATTTTTTTACTCAACTTTTTTTATCAAGAAAAAAAGTGGAAAATTAGTCTTTAAAAAGATTTTCCCCAACTTTTGGTCTTGATCCGTTTTCCGTCAATTCCAAGTTTGTGGGGAATTAATACGCATATATATTGCACAACAAAAAAATACTCACTAATATTGTATAGCTGGAAACAGCGCTTTATTGAAATTCACGGAAGTGTTTACTTTCAACCCGGTTTGAAAACGACCAATTTTTAAAAAGGACGGGGAGAAAAAGATCAAACACTCGCACCGCATGGTGTGGGTACAATTCTTTTCTTCGTCCTAGCCTTTGGTCGGGCTTCAAACCGAGAGACGGTTTTGGCCCACACCTCCTTTGTTTAATTTTTCCTTGCGGGCCACAGGAAACAAAAGTAAAATTTTATTTTTAAAATTGATTAATTTTAGTTTTAATTTAATTATTTTATATTTTTGATAATTATTACTTAGTGTCAATGAAATTATTTCCCGTTTTATTTATAACTCTATATTTCAACTCACACTCTCAAACCCTTGAACGAAAACTAATTGCAAGTGCGGGCAAGGATGCTACCAACGGACAAACAGGCTTAGCTCAATACAGAATGGCTTACACCATCGGTGAACCACTCATTTATGGTGGAACTGCAGGCACAACCAAGATAAGTAATGGATTCATTCAACCGATTGGCATTACAGCCGTGGCACCCCCGTCTACTAGTGGAATGATTTTACAA
>JBIIFU010000092.1:0-2552 GCA_044237035.1 Crocinitomicaceae bacterium | reverse complement strand
AGATAAAATCACAAGTTTAACATTAGAATTAGGAACTAAACAAGATCGAATGTCTATATTGGGAATTCTAATTAATAGTTTTAATAAAAACCTAGATTACATTGAAAAGAACTCAGATTATATCGAGGATATTTATTTGCAAAATCTTTATCTATTAAAAGAAAGGTCAAACTTTTACAACGAGAAATTAGGAGATTTTGTTGGCGTAATTACTGGGATTGACAATAATGGAAAGTTACTAGTTTCAACTGAAGGTAGAATAATTTCCTTTGATGTAAAGGAATTAAAATTTTGTTAGGTTTATGAGAAAAGAAGATTACTTTTTCAATTTAGACAAGCTACCAAAAGATTTAAGCCTGCCCAATAAATTAGACTATCCTCATTTTTATTCTCCGCACCCATTGGCGCAAATTGCAGCGGCAGAGTTACAAAAAGAATTGGAAACAAGGGATTTTAATCATGATTTTGGAATTAACAATTCTCAAAGAAACGGAGCTATTGGAAAAATGTTTGGGGTTCTAGTTGTTCGCACAAATAAAGGAGAAATTGGTTTCTTAAAAGCCTTTTCGGGAAAACTAGGAGAGAGTAATTTTCACAGCGGCTTTGTTCCTCCGGTATTTGATTTATTGCATAAAAATGGTTTTTTTAGAAAAGAAGAAGCCATTTTGAATCAACTAAACAAAGAAGTAGATGACTTTGAAAAAAGTGAAGGATTTAATCAATTGAAAGAAGAGTATAAAAATCTAGAGAATCAGATTCAAAAAGAGTTGAGCGAATTTAAATCCTATTTAAAAAAGAAAAAACAGGAAAGGGATGAAGTTAGAAATGCTGAACGATTAAATTTATCAGAAAATGAATACGCCATTTTAGTTGAAAAACTCAAAAATGAAAGTATTTCTCAACAACTAGAATATAAAAGATTGGCAAAAACAAGCACTAAGAAACTTGAAGATGGAAGGATTGAAATTGATAGAGCTGAACTAATATTGGTGGAATTAAAAAGCTTAAGAAAACAAAAGTCTTATGATCTTCAGAATAAAATATTTGAACACTATAGCTTTTTAAATCAGAACAAAGAAAAACGGAGTTTACTTTCAATTTTCAAAGACAGTATTTTTCAAGTTCCACCAGCAGGGGCAGGGGAGTGCGCTGCACCTAAACTATTTCAATTTGCATTTCTAACAGATTTAGAGCCAATTTGTATGGCTGAATTTTGGTGGGGAATGCCTCCTGATTCAGAGGTTCGAGTTCACAGGCAATATTATCCCGCATGTCGTGGCAAATGCGAACCAATCCTCAGTCACATGTTAAGTGCAAGTTCTGTTGGAACCAATCCATTGAACGTTCAGGATAATCCCAATGATTTAGAAATTATGTACGAGGATGAATGGATTGTTGCTATTAATAAACCTTCCGAATTCCTGTCCGTTCCCGGAAAAAGTTTATCTGATTCTGTTTTGACTCGATTAAAAATAAAATACCCAGAAGCAACAGGCCCCATACTTCTTCATCGATTAGATATGTCAACTTCAGGAATTCTACTAGCGGCAAAAACCAGCGAAATACATAAACAATTACAAAAACAATTTATTGATAGAAAAATAAAGAAAGTCTATCATGCAATTCTCGATGGCAATGTAGATAAGGATTCGGGTATTATTGATTTACCTTTAACATTAGATATTTTAGATAGACCAAAACAAAAAGTTTGTTTTCAGGAAGGAAAAAGGTCAATAACTGAATTTAATATTTTGAAAAGGAAAAAAGGTAAAACGCTAATTGAATTTCACCCAATCACAGGTAGAACTCATCAGTTGCGCGTTCATGCAGCTCATCATTCAGGATTAAATTGCCCTATCCTAGGGGATGATTTGTATGGTAGTAAAGACGAACGATTGTATTTGCATGCTGCACAATTAACTTTTTATCATCCGATTCAAAAAATGAATGTAGTAATCAATATTAATAGTGGATTTGGTAAATTAATGTAAGTGCAACTATATTTACACTAACCACGTCAATAGTAAAAAATAAACTATGAAATTTATCTATCTCATTATACTAACCATTTCAATATTTGCCTTTCATTCCCCTTCATTTTCACAAACTATTCCATGTCCATTTGTAAATGCCGGTCCGGATCAAACTGCAGATTGTTCCTCAGCTCAAGGGTGTTCAAATTTGACAGCTACATTTTTGGATTTAAGAGAAACTTCAAGTTATACTGTTGAATCAATGCCGCATACTCCCCCAATAGCATATAATTCAACAGGAACAACAGTAAGTGTCGGTGAAGATGATATATGGAGTGATACTATTAATTTGCCTTTCCCTTTTTGTTATTTTGGACAAACATATACTAGATGTAAAATTGGATCAAATGGAACAATTTTATTTGCTCCAACAAGCGGTGGAGGCATTCACATTTGGCAATTTTCAGCTAGTCTTACCGCAACAAGTGGCATAGCAAATGCAGGTCATGTTTTGGGTGTTTTTCATGATATTGACCCGAGAGTAAGTGGAAGTTCAGTTTCTTGGCAAATTATTGGTGC
>JBIIFU010000088.1:0-2862 GCA_044237035.1 Crocinitomicaceae bacterium | reverse complement strand
TAACATATTATAATGTGGGTCACTTCACATCTGGTTGTAATTCTCTTAAAAGTAATACGATGATGGTATTGAATGAAACTACAAATTATGTTGATGTTTATGTCCAATCAAAACCAATTTGCTCAGGTTGGAATGGAGGCAATGCCGTAATCGGATTACAGAATTTTAATCAAAATGGTGGGATTGCAGCACCAGGAAGAAATACAGCTCCTGACTGGACAGTTACAACCCCAGAAGGATGGAGATTTAAGCCAGCAGGAACTCCGTTATATTCGCTTGAATGGTTTCAAGGAACGACTTCGTTAGGTACAAATGATTCGATTACTGTTTGTCCAGCAACTCAAACAACCTACACAGCTCAATTTACTTACACGAAATGCGGGGAAACAACACCAACAGTGTTGACAGATGATGTAACAGTTACACCTGCACCCGGACAGATTTCAGCTACAATAACTCCTCAACAAAGCACATGTGGTCAAGCAAATGGTTCCGTGTCTATTACTGCCTCGGGAGGTAGTGGAACGTTGACCTATTCAAGTGATAATATTAATTTTGGTTCCTCCAGTAGCTTTACCGGTTTATCATCTGGTAGTTATACTTTTTATATTCAAGACCAAGGAGGTTGTACTGTTTCACTTCCTGTACAGATTACTGATTTGTCAACTTTGGCAGCAACAGCTGATAGTATTCCCGCATTATGCAGTGGGTCAAGTGACGGTTTAATAAATGTAACTGCAACAGGTGGTACACAACCGTATTCATATATTTTAGGATCTGGATCTCCTCAAACTAGTGCCACTTTTAATAATCTTTCTTCAGGTTCTTATTCAATAACTGTAATCGATGTACAAGGCTGTCAAGTGATACTAAATCAATCAGTAACAGAACCTACAGCAATTCAATTAACTGAAATTAATTCAACTAATTCTTCTTGTAATTTACCAAATGGTGGATTGGAAGTGAATGCCACTGGAGGAATTTCTCCTTATATCTACTCAATTAATAATTTTTCAACTAGTCAATCAACTGGACTTTTCACTAATATTTCTGCATTAACATACACAGTTGGAGTTCAAGATGGGAACGGTTGTTCTGCACAAATTAATGTGGTTGTTAATGGCGACAATTCAGTAATTGCAATACCAGGAAACTCAACTTCAACTTCATGTAATGGTTCAAGCGATGGTCAGCTTTCTTTATTTACTTTTGGAGGTCCAGCACCATATCAATTCTCAATTGATAGCGCACCTTTTGGAATTGATTCTGTATTTACAAATTTATCTGCCGGTTCTTACTTGTTAACCGTTCAAGATGCCAATGGGTGTTTGGATACAATTACAATGATTGTAACAGAACCAACGTTGCTTTTAGCAAATTCAGGAAGCCCAGTTACTGTTTGTCTTGGAGAAAATGTTACTTTGACGGCCAGCGCTACCGGTGGAACAGCCCCGTATTCGTATTCATGGAATGGAGTAAATCAAAATCCATTAACCTATTCAGCAAACGCAACTCAAACAGAACAATTAATCGTCACGGATGCCAATGGATGTACTGGTGCCGCGCAAGTTATCACAACTGTTCTTCCATTACCTATCGCGGGTGCTACTGCAACGCCATCGACGGGAGGGATGCCACTACAAGTTACCGTTAGCAATCAATCCCAAAATTCGACGATATATGATTGGAATTTTGGAAATGGTTCTACTAATCAAACATCTGATTTATCAAACGTTTCAACAATTTATACAATTGACGGTACTTTTATAATTGAACTTATTGCATCAAATGGTCTTTGTCAAGATTATTGGTATGATACAATTGTTGTGATTCCAGTTCTTCCACTTGAAGTTGATGTTCCAAATGTATTTACACCAAATGCCGATGGTAATAATGAAGGCTATTCAGTCTGGACTAAAAATGCAGCTTCAATCGAAGCCGTTATTGTAAATCGTTGGGGAAATACAATGGTTGTAATTGATGATTTAAATTATAAATGGGATGGTAAAACTGAAAATGGATCAGATGCTAGTCCTGGAGTTTATTTCTTAAAATATAAGGTTGTAGGACTTGACGGAACAGAAGTTTCGGGTCATACATTTTTTCATTTAATTCGTTAATTAGCTTTTTTACACAATACTAAAATTTGAGTATCTTTATCGGAATCTTTAACTGATAATTATGCGTCTTTTTATTTTGTTAGGCATTTATTGCTCAATATTAACGAATCTTTTCTCACAAAACAATTGGAAATCTGAATATAAAAGACCTAAGGTTTTTATTGAGAATAAAGGTCAATTTGATGAGTTTGCTCATACTGAAATTGGCAAAGTGCTTTATGCTGTAGATTTTGGAAAGACTAAAATTCTTTTCGGGCAAAGAGGTGTATCTTATTCATTTCTTGAATCAGAGAAAATAGCTAAAGCAAATAGGGGAGAGGTGGCTGAAAAAATTAAGGCAAATTCTTTATCAGACTATAAAAACAAAGAAAAACTTGTAGGTAAATTTCTATTTAAATCCGACGAGTTAACCATGCTTTGGAAAAATTCAAATCCATGTAATATTATTCCTGCCAATAAAATCTCAAATTATTTCAGTTACACCGTTAAAGATATTTCGGGGAAATACATGAACGAAAATAATATATGTGGCTATGAACAAATAACGTATGAAAATATTTATCCAAATATTGATATTCAATATACCGTTCATCCCGAATCTGGAGTTAAATATGCAATAATTCTTAAACCCGGTGCTAATCCTGAAGATGTCAAAATGATTTATGATAAAGAGTTAAGACTTGAAAATGGTAAAATTAAAATACCTACTATTTTTGGAGATGTTATAGATCATGAGCCCTAC
>JBIIFU010000017.1:0-57139 GCA_044237035.1 Crocinitomicaceae bacterium | reverse complement strand
TCAACTTTTAGTCTTGCCGTTGCAGTACCAGCGGCTACAACCTCGAATGCTGGCGCAGATCAAACGGGCGCTTCAACGTGTGGTTTAACATCGGTAACTTTAGCAGGAAATACACCAACCTTTGGTACAGGTACTTGGACTATTATTTCCGGAACAGGTGGAACAATTACTACTCCATCAAGTCCAACTTCGGCATTCAGTGGTTTAGCGGGTTCTAGTTATACTTTGCGATGGACAATCACTAATTGTACTTCTACAAGTACGGATGATGTAGTAATAATATTCAATCAGAATCCTACTTCTGCGAATGCTGGTCCAAATCAAACTAACGCTTTAACATGCGGTTTGACAAGTGTTACATTAGCGGGAAATACCGCAATAGCAGGAACTGGAGCATGGAGCATTATTTCGGGAACAGGTGGAACAATTACTACACCATCTAGCCCAACTTCGACATTTAGCGGTACTGCTGGTTCTACCTATACTTTGCGATGGACAATTAGCAATAGCCCTTGCACAGCAAGTGGAAATAATGTGAATATTACATTTAATCGGAACCCAACAGCAGCAAATGCAGGTCCTGACCAAACGGGCGCTGCAACATGCGGTTTAACGAGTGTTACCTTAGCAGGAAATACCCCAACAGTTGGAACAGGAGCATGGAGTATTGTTTCTGGAACAGGTGGTAGTGTTACAACTGCATCAAGTGCAACATCAACGTTCACAGGTACTGCAGGCTCAACATACACGCTACGTTGGACAGTGAGTAATAGTCCATGTACAGCAACTACAGATGATGTAGTAATTACATTTAATCAAAACCCAACAGCAGCAAATGCAGGTCCTGACCAAACGGGAGCTGCAACATGTGGATTAACGAGTGTTACTTTAGCAGGTAATACGGCAACAGTAGGAACAGGTGCTTGGAGTATTGTTTCAGGATCTGGAGGAAGCATTATAACTGCATCAAGTGCAACTTCGACATTCAGCGGTACTGCTGGTTCTACCTATACTTTGCGACGGACAATTAGCAATAGCCCTTGCACAGCAAGTTCAGATGATGTGGTAATTACATTTAATCAGAATCCCTCATTCCCTTCCGCCGTTACTCCCTCCGCAACAACAATTTGCCACGGAAATAGTGTGAATTTAAATGCTACATCAGCAGGAAATACAATCAATTGGTACACCGTTGCATCGGATGGTATAGCTATTCAAACAGGAGTGAGTTCTGCCGCAGACCATTCAGTTTCCCCAACAGTCAATACCACCTATTATGCGGAAGCTCAAAATGGAAGTGGTTGTAAAAGTTCGCGCACGGCTACAGGTCTCGTAATGGTAGAAAATCCGGTTTCTGCTGTAAATACAGCTATTGGCACAAGCCTTCAAACCAACGATTACGTGTGGGTTGGTCAAACAGATGCTGTGTGGTCAACTGTTACCAACTGGCGTCAATTTGATGGAACAAACTTGGTGGCCGCAGGTTCAGCCCCAGGAAGTAACAATACGAATCGCATTTATGTAGTTCAAAACGCTACGAGCTCAAATTGTATTTTCAACGCTTCAAGTTTGTCCTTGGGTGGTGAACTAGGAGTAACTTCACTTTTGGTTGGGACTGGAACTTCACTGAATTTAAATAGTCAAAATTTAAATCTAACTGGAAACATAACGATAAACGGCACATTTATTCCAGGTTCTGGAACGATTACCATAAGTGGCAGTTCAAACCAAACGATTGACGGTTCTTCAGCGCTTTCTTTCTCAAATGTAACCATCAATAAAACAGGTGGAACGCTTACTGCAGCAAAAGATATGACAATCACGGGGGCTTTAACTTTAACAAACGGAATCCTTGATATGAACAGCAAAACCCTCACAATTGGAACGTCTTCTGAGAATGGAACAATTACGGGAGGTAGTACTAGTTCTTACATCGTGGCGCTTGATGGCGGTACACCGTCTAAATTGATACACAGAGTGAATTCTACAACTAATGAAACGTACAGATTCCCAATTGGAACGGGAAGTAAATATACACCTGTTACTATCGTAATGAATAGTGGATCAACCTCAAATGCAAGTATACAGGTTTGGACGAAAAATTCGAAGGTAACGGGGATGAGCAATGATATGAGCTGCTATTTGAATCGCTCTTGGTTCGTAGAGCCAACAGGAATCACCAGTCCTACATATGACATTCAACTTGGTTTTGCTTCAGGTGATTTTACAGGTGATCCAGGTTTTGATTTAAATCCCGTTAAATTGAGTTCGAGTATTTGGTACAAGCCAAGTGGTTCTCTAATACCTAATGGAACAACACAAGGAACGACAATCGCTACGTCTTATGTTAATTCTTTAACACCAACCACCTCTTCTGGAACTGTTTATTGGAATGGGTTAACTTCATTTAGCGAATTTGGTGGGGCAGGTGGTAGTGCGCCTTTACCTGTTGAGTTAGTTTCCTTTGCAGGTTCATGTGAAGATGGAGTCGTGAACTTATCTTGGCAAACTGCCTCAGAGCACAACAGTTCGCATTTTGATATAGAGAAATCTAGAGATGGAGAAAGTTGGCAAGTGATTGAAACTATTCCCGCTTCCGGAAATAGCAATGAATTATTGAATTATACAGCGTATGATCAAGTGACAAATATCCTAAATTACTATCGTTTAAACCAAGTGGATATTGACGGTACAAACAAACGCTACGATCCCATTGCGGTTTCGTGTGAAGCTTCGCAGAATGGAATCTTTATGAGCTATCCTAACCCGAGCAACGAAGGATTTAACATTCTGATCAACGACAAAGAATTGGAAGGGGAAATGAATATGAACATCTATACATCAACGGGAAGCATAATACTCCAAAAACGAATAGAAGTTAAAGAAGGAGTTAATGTGTTTATGGTAAATGAAAAACTTCTTCCAGGTTTATATTTTATTGAATTGAAAGACCAAAATAACAATACCAAAATGATTAGACACCTCATCAATTGATCTGTTGCTGCAGCATTCATCTATTGAAAATAGAAGCCTTCCGTTTGGAGGGCTTTTGTGTTTTACAGAGTTTTTACTTCATTTTACTTATACATCATATATACAAGGGGGCTTTATACTTTAGTATAAATTTTCTTCACCGTAACTTGCTCTCAAAATCAAGGATCAAATGAATCTGTTTACTCAAAAGTCAATTTTTTATTTTCTGCTTCCATTGTTGTTGCTCGTCAATTCTAATTCTACAATCGCTCAAATTACGATCTATGAGGACTTGTTTAGTATTGGTGGAACGGATGGTGGAGCAAATACAACAACCGCATTCATCAGTGGAACAGCTCCCAACAATACAAACTGGCGCTACACAGAATTTGAGAATTCTTTTGGTCCTTCCTGGAACATAAACAATCAAGAGGCTGTACTTCAAAATACCTTTGGCGTAAACAGAAGTTTTGGGGCAAATATGCTATACAAGGGTGGAAATAATTACTACACAGCCCCGGGTGGTTTGTATGAACAAACTACAAATTTCACTACTGTATTTACCAACAATACTGATATTGTTGAATGGACATTTAACTTCCGCTCTCCGAATGAAACCCCACAAGGGTTAACAAATGGAGGAGCTGGATTTACTGGAGGAGCTTTTGTTTTAGGGCTCGATTCACCAACGCTTCGTTCGTGCACATACACTACAGTGGGTTATGCAGTTACTTTCGGCGACGCTTCGGGTTCGGGTAATTATGTAAAACTAATTCGCGTTAACGGAGGGACAACAGATAACAATTGTGCGACAAATAATCAACCCCACTATACGTTTTTCAATTGGAATGGTTCAAATACTACCTCCTGTATTGTTTCGGATAATGTAAATCTAACTACTAGTTGGTACAGTGTTAAGGTACAATACAATCCAGCAAATGATGAGTGGCGTCTTTTCGTAAGAAACGACGGAGGAACAAAAGGTGATCCTCAGACACTAAATGATACGCATTGCAAAGGAGCAAATGTTGATGCGACCTACACTTCCAACAATTTGGCAATCATGGGTATATATGCTTGTGTTCCAGATGACAATGCATTACGAAGTACAAGATGGGACAACATCCGAATAAAGGTTGGTGTTCCTTCAATTGGTTGTCCAACGACTACAAGCTTGTGTGGTGCGTATTCAATTTGTTCAACACCAACTATTAATTCTCAACCATCTAGTCAATCAATATGCTCTTCGGGCAGTGCGACACTAAATATCTCAGCAACCCCATCAACAGGTCCCTGTCAATGGCAATATTTTAATGGAACTGCATGGAGTAATGCTACGAATGGCACACCAGCGGGCTTTACCTATTCAAATGCAACAACTGCCTCACTGGGAATAACTACTAACAACGCCGACTGTGGCGCACATCAATTTAGGGTTTTAGTCGGGTCTGCCGGGTGTCAAGCAACCTCATCTTCAGCAACCATAACCGTTTTAAAAGCAACGCGTATTGCTCCAACTGGCCCTCAATGTAGTGGAACGCCTTTAAATTTTGATGCCTGTCCAGCAGGTGCAACGTATTCTTGGTCGGTAACAGCACCAGCGGGCACCTCAGCATCACCAACCAATGGTGCAGGTCAAACATTTTCATTTACCCCAACCAATACAACACTTTCTAGCCAAACATTTACGGTTAATTCATCCATTACGTTTGGGGGATTAACGTGCACGCAATCATTTGTTCCAACCGTAGTTCCCCCAGCTGAAGCCGGAACGTTAAGCGGAACAGCGTCAGTTTGTATTGGAGGAACATCCGCATTGACTTCCAATGGTATGACAGGTGGAACTTGGACTTCATCCAATAACTCAATTGCCACTGTCAATGCTTCGGGCGTAATTACTGGAGTAGCTGTTGGTTCAGCAACAATTACCTATACTATTAATGCAACTGCTCCATGTACTGGATCTGACCTTGCAACACTTTCCGTTACCGTTACTCCTGGTCCAGAGTCTGGCACATTGAGCGGAACGGCAAGCGTGTGTGTGGGAAATACCACAACTATTGCGTCAAATGGCGATGCAGGTGGCGCATGGACTTCATCCAATAACTCCATTGCGACTGTGAGTGCTTCTGGCATTGTAACAGGAATAGCTGTAGGTTCAGCAACGATTACCTATACCGTAAACGGATCGGGATCTTGTACTGGATCTGACCTTGCAACACTTTCCATTACCGTAACTCCTGGTCCAGAGGCTGGCACATTGAGCGGAACAGCAAGCGTGTGTGTGGGAAATAATACAACTATTGCGTCAAATGGCGATGCAGGTGGCGCGTGGACTTCATCAAACAACTCCATTGCAACTGTGAGTGCTTCGGGTGTTGTAACCGGAGTAGCTGTAGGTTCAGCAACGATTACTTATACTGTAAACGGATCGGGATCTTGTTCAGGATCTGACCTTGCAACACTTTCCGTTACCGTAACTCCTGGTCCAGAGGCTGGCACATTGAGCGGAACAGCAAGCGTGTGTGTGGGAAATACTACAACTATTGCGTCAAATGGCGATGCAGGTGGCGCATGGACTTCATCAAATACTTCCGTTGCAACTGTGAGTGCTTCGGGTGTTGTAACCGGAGTAGCTGTAGGTTCAGCAACGATTACCTATACCGTAAACGGATCGGGTTCTTGTTCAGGATCTGACCTTGCAACACTTTCCATCACCGTAACTCCTGGTCCAGAGGCTGGGACTTTAAGCGGAACAGCAAGCGTGTGTGTAGGAAATACAACAACCATCACTTCAAATGGCGATGCAGGTGGCGCATGGACTTCATCAAACAACTCCATCGCGACTGTCAGTGCTTCGGGCGTTGTAACAGGAGTGGCTGTAGGTTCCGCAACGATTACCTATACCGTAAACGGATCGGGTTCGTGTCCGGGATCTGACCTTGCAACTCTTTCAATTACCGTTACTCCTGGTCCAGATGCTGGAACATTAAGCGGAACAGCGAGCGTGTGTGTGGGAAATACAACAACCATCACGTCAAACGGAGATACAGGTGGCACATGGACTTCATCCAATACATCCATTGCAACTGTGAATGCTTCTGGCGTTGTAACGGGAGTGGCTGTAGGTTCAGCAACGATTACCTATGCCGTAAACGGATCAGGTTCTTGTTCGGGTTCTGACCTTGCAACACTTTCCGTAACTGTAACTCCTGGTCCAGAGGCTGGGACTTTAAGCGGAACAGCAAGCGTGTGTGTAGGAAATACAACAACCATCACTTCAAATGGCGATGCAGGTGGCGCATGGACTTCATCAAACAACTCCATCGCGACTGTGAGTGCTTCGGGTGTAGTAACAGGAGTGGCTATAGGTTCCGCAACGATTACCTATACCGTAAATGGATCGGTTTCGTGTCCAGGATCTGACCTTGCCACATTTTTAGTGACGGTAAATCAAGCTGCAGCTGTATCGTTCACTGCAAATCAAACAAATGGCTGTGTCCCTTTAACTGTTACGTTAACAAGTTCTTCTAATTCAGGCTCTTGTGTTTGGGACATAGGAAATGGTCAGACTTTGAGTGGGTGTACCGCGACCTACACGTTTACTCAGCCAGGATGTTATGATATCAGTTTAATTTCATCAAATAATGGGTGTGCGAGCACGGTAACAGAAAATGATGTGGTTTGTGTTGAGTCAAATCCAATCGCTTCTTTTTCAAGTTCAGTTACAATTTTTGATGAGCTAATTGAAGGGGTTAATTTTTCTAACTCATCAACTGGAGCGACTGCTTATATTTGGAATTTTGGAGATGGACAAAGTTCAACCGATATCAACCCTTTTCATACGTTTACTGAGTCCACTAATGGTGCATATGTAGAATTAATTGCATACTCTCAAAGTGGCTGTGCTGATACCGCTCAACTAGCAATCGGTTTTCAAGAAGGGGAAGTATTTTACGTACCTAATTGCTTTACTCCCGATGGAGATGAATACAACAATGTGTTTACCCCTATTTTTTACTCGGGATATGACCCCTTCAACTTTGAACTGCTTATTTTTGATCGTTGGGGAGAACTTATTTTTGAATCCAAAGATGTTACGACTGGATGGGATGGTTCATATGGTATTAAAGGTCGAAAAGCTCATGATGGAACTTATATATGGAAGATCTCTTTCAAAAATACCATAAATGATAAGAGGCGTGTTGTAACTGGACACCTTAACCTTTTGAGATAGAGTCAACTAAAAAAAATAGTTGAATTTACTCAACTTAATTGAATTTCTATTGTTTTTGTTTATATGTTTGGAAAATAATATAAACTTAATTTATGAATTTTACATTAAGCCAACTGAGAGTTTTTGTTAAGGTTGTTGAAAAAAAAAGCGTTACCAAAGCTTCTGAAGAACTTCACATGACTCAACCAGCTGTTTCGATTCAACTAAAAAACTTTCAAGAACAATTTGATATTCCTCTATTTGAGGTGGTTTCAAGAAAACTATTTATAACGCCTTTTGGGCATGAAATAGCAGAATCAGCTCAAACAATTTTACAGCAGGCTGAGATCATCAAGCACAAATCTTTGGCGTTCAGAGGAGAATTGACCGGTCAATTGAAAATTTCTGTTGTTTCTACAGGCAAATATGTCATCCCCCATTTTTTAACGGCTTTCATCAAACAACACCAGGGCGTGGAATTGTTAATGGATGTTACGAATAAAACAAAAGTTATAGAAAGTTTGGAAAAAAATGAAATTGATCTAGCCTTAGTTTCAATTCCACCAGAGAGATTAAACGTAGAATCATTGGAATTAATGCCGAACAGACTATTTCTCGTTGGAAATAAGGATTTTGAAGGAATTAAAAAAATTGAATTGAAGGAATTAAATAAACATACATTTATCTACAGAGAAAAAGGATCTGGAACTCGACAAAGTATGGAAACATTTCTACGATCACGTGAAATAAAAACAGAGAGAAAAATGGAATTGACTTCAAATGAGGCAGTTAAGCAAGCCATAATTTCAGGATTAGGTCTTTCAATTATGCCAATAATTGGGTTGAGACATGAATTAAAGAATGGCGAATTAACAATTATTCCAGCACCTGATTTACCTATTGAAACAAAATGGCAATTAATTTGGTTGAAAGGCAAAAAGCACTCACCCGTTGTTTCAAGTTATCTAGAATACGTTAAAAGCAGCAAGAAAAATATTATTGAAGACAAGTTTTCTTGGTACCAAGAATATATTTAACGTTAGATTCACGTTATTTAGACAATACGACCAACTATTGAAGCATTGTCATAATATAGGATTCTTCTCCTCGAGTCAATTTAAAAGTGCCATCGGATAAATTCTCAAATTCGTACGATGTTTCCTCTGTATATGCTTGATACCAGCCAATTGGCCCCTCGTAATTTTCATCAACTCCATTTAAATTGACACGAAACCATTCACCGGATTCAGTAAAATCAATCGTGTTTTGATCGTGCATAAAGTTAAAACTACAAATAGTCCAGCCCCCATTGCAAATTTGAATGTCTAAGGTGTACATGTCCCCGTCAGTAAAGGAATATAATCCATCTTCTAAAAATTGAGAAAAAGAGAAGGATGAGATCAGAAGAAAAAAAGCAAATACGAGATTTTTCATGGAATTAAATTTTTGACTAAAATTATGAAAATATCTGAATTACCTATACTTCAATAGAAAATTATTCAACGAGTGTCCTTCCTGACATTGCTTTGGGTTGAGAAATACCAAGGCGATTTAATATCGTTGGTGCAACATCAGCTAAAATTCCTGATCTCAATGTAACTTTCTCTTGGGTAACTAATACAACGGGAACTGGATTTAAACTGTGCGCTGTATTGGGCGATCCATCAGGATTTACAGCAAAATCGGCATTTCCATGATCGGCAATGACCAAAAATTCATAGCCTAATTCCCTGCCGCATTCAATTACTTCTTTTAAACAACTATCAACGGTTTCAACTGCCCGGACAATCGCATCAAAAACTCCAGTATGACCAACCATATCAGGATTCGCAAAATTCAGACAAATGAAATTCGGTTTTTCTTTTCGCATATTTTCAATAATACGATTTTTTACCTCTAGCGCACTCATTTCAGGGAGTAAATCATATGTTGCAACCTTGGGGGAGTTTACGAGAATTCGATTTTCACCTGGAAACTCTGTTTCTCTTCCTCCATTAAAAAAGAAAGTAACGTGTGGATATTTTTCAGTCTCGGCAATGCGTACTTGCGTTTTTCCTGCCTTGGATAAAACCTCACCTAAGGGTTCATTCAAATTATCTTTTTCGAATATTACCTGAACATTTTTATACGTCTTATCATAATTTGTCATCGTAAAATAATCCAGGTGAAGTTTTTTCATTTCAAAATCTGGAAAATCTTGTTGAGTAAGAGCTTGTGTTATCTCCCTTGGGCGATCTGTTCGAAAATTGAAACATATTACCACATCACCCTCAGATATTGTTGCAATTGGTTTTCCGTCTTCTATGATTACACTTGGATTGATAAATTCATCTGTAATGTTTTTCTCGTATTGTTTCTCAATAGCTTCTACTGCTGATGAAAACTGTTCTCCATTTCCAAAAACAAGCAAATCATATGCTTTTTTAATTCGTTCCCAACGGTTGTCTCTATCCATGGAGTAGTACCTGCCAATCACCGAAGCTATTTTGCCTGTCGATTTATTTAAGTGAGACTCCAAATTTTTAAGACATCCAAGACCGCTTTTAGGATCACAATCTCTACCATCCGTAAATGCGTGTATAAAAACATTTTCAACCCCTTGATTTTTAGCTAAATCACATAAAGCATGAAGATGAGCCTGCGAACTGTGTACCCCGCCTTCTGAAACAAGACCAATCAGATGTAATTTGCTTTTTTTTGCTTTTTTCATCGCAGCAAGAAGCGTTGTGTTTGTAAAAAAATCTCCCTCGCGAATACTTTTATTGATTCGTGTAAGCTCTTGATAAACAATTCTTCCAGCACCTATATTCAAATGTCCCACTTCAGAATTTCCCATTTGACCTTCAGGTAGTCCAACATTTTCTCCACTGGTCAAAAGGGTGGCGGAAGGGTATTTTGTGCTGATTTCATCCATAAAGGGTGTTTTCGCTTGAGCAATTGCATCAGAGGCGGTACCGTCCCCCAAGCCCCAACCGTCTAAAATGATTAATCCAAAAAAATCTGTCATGTCGGTAAATTAAAATAAAAAATAGATCCTTTGTCTTTATTTGGTTTATAGCCGATGCTCCCGCGGTGAAGTTTTATAAATTCCCGCGAGATAAATAAGCCTAGTCCACTACCCTTTTGCGTGCGGATTTCTTCGTTCCCTACTCGGTAAAACTTAGAAAAAATGCGTTTTTGCTCTAATTCAGAAACCCCGACCCCTTGGTCAATTACTGAAACCATAAGTTCATTATTTTCAAGTTGAGCAGAAACTGTTATTTTAGGAGACTCGGAAGAATATTTTACAGCGTTATCTATCAAATTACTCAAGACGGTTTCAATCATGAAAACATCAAAAAACCAAGTGATTTTTTCCATTTCAAGTAAATGAATTTCAGCATCTGGGTAGCGTTTTCTTGATTGTTGAATCAGACTTTGTAAAAAATGAGATACTTCAATTTCCTCTGTAATGGGTTGCATGGCTCTGTTTTCAACACGAGCTGCATGTAAAATATTATCAATCAGCTTTTCCAAACGTTCATTTTCCTTAAGTGCTTTGGCTAATAATTCTTCACGTTGGACATCATCGGGTTTTCGTTTTTGAATAGTTTGAAGATAAAGTTTGTTGGCTGCTATTGGTGTTTTAAGTTCGTGCGTTACCGATAATAAAAAATTATTTTGTTGTTGGGATAATTCAAATTCTTTTCGGACAGATGAACGGATCTTCCAAAGTCCAATTAGCAATAAAACGATGAACACAAAGCCCTCACCAACTACCATGGTAATTCGTTTCTCCACAATTTTATCATCGACATCCAAAGCTTGGGTGAGTTCGATTAAATGATAGCCCCACCAAATGAATTGAATAATGACGTATGCACTCAATGCATAGAAAAATATGGAGGTTTGCTTTTTCAATTCGCGAGTATATGACAAAATTACAAAAAAGGAGCTAGGAATTTTTACAGGGCGCTTATATAAAAAATCTAAGCCAGAGGAAGCTCCACAAAGAAAATGGTTCCCTTATTTTCTTGTGATTCAAAATATATTTTTCCGTTGTGGTTTTCTATGATTTGCTTTGTAATTGACAATCCAATACCCGTTCCCGTTGATTTAGTTGTAAAATAAGGCACAAAAACTTTATTCTGCCTATCAGCTGGAATACCTTTTCCGTTGTCTTTTATTGAAATCTTGCAAAAATCATCTCCTACTTCAATTGATATTCTGATAACTCCATCTTTTTTAGAATCAAATGCTTGAATTGAATTTTGCAAGAGATTATTAATTGCACGTATAAGTTGATCTTTGTCGGCTTGGAGTTCAATGATGTTATATGAAGATTCGAAATTAATAACAACCCCCTCTTGTTCAAAAATAGAAATTACATTTTTTATGATATCAACTAATTCAACTTTTTCGAGCAATGGAGATGGCATTTTGGCGAAATTTGAAAACTCATTGGCAATTCGTGTTAAACCATCTATTTGTTCAATAAGTGAATTAGCCAAGCGATCAACTTTTTCTTTTGCCGCCGGATTTTCTTTTTCAAATACACGCATCATTTGCTGTATGCTCAACTTCATAGGAGTAAGTGGATTTTTAATCTCATGAGCCACTTGCTTTGCCATATCGCGCCAAGCAGATTCACGTTCACTTTTTGCCAATTGCTCGGCGGTTTGTTCTAACTCCAGAAGTTTTTTGTTGTATTCTCGAATTAATACGCCTATCTCATCATTTTTGTCGTATTCAATTATTTGATTCTTCTTGCCAAATTGAATGAGCGAAAGGTTCGTCTGCAGGAAACGCAGAGGTTTGGTTACCCAATTAGACATTACAATCGCAAGAATGATAGAAATGGCAAGCAATAACATAAAAACATTGATGATTGCTACTAAAAATTGTTGAATTTGAGATTCTAATTCTTGTTGTTGACCAAAATGTTGAAGGTTAACGAATGCCAGTAGTTTTCCATCAGAATTAAAAAAAGGCAAATAGGCAGAAATATAATTTAATTCACCAATATTTTCTTGATGGCTGTACTCACTTTTATTTTGGATTTTCAATTGATTAAACGCATTTGCATTCATTTGCTCGCCAATCAATCCAATGTTAAACACTTTTGGCCGCGATGTAGCAAGCAAATGGCCTTCTGGATCATATAGATTAATGTCCGTGACAAAAACTTTAGATAATTTGGTTAACAGAAAATTGATGTAATTTCCATTTTCATATACATCCAAATATTTCATTTCTCCAATCTTATTTCGCATTTCAATTTCCAGAGAAACAAGTTTTTCACTAATTATTTTTGATGTAAAGGCATTATATTGGTTTCGCACAAATAATCCACTACCCCATCCAAATGCAAATAATGAACAGAATACAATTCCAACTAAAAGCAATTGAATTTTTAATGCTAATGAAATCGTATTTCTAAAAAGAATTTTTCCGGTCCTAAAAAAGTAAAAAGGTAAAACGATAATGCCAAAGAAGGTAAAAACGTAAGAAAATGAGGTGAGTATTTCTAAAAATGTAAAAGCACGAGTTGAAATAATAATTGCATCCTGTTTGGTCTGTTTATAAATATAGTGGTTAAAGCCGCCGTAATTTACATATCCTTTTACTTGGTTTTCTGGTAAGGAAAAAGGGGAGGAAGGATAGCCAAATTCACCGTATTTTGATACGAGTTTTTTATTGTGATATTTGGCAATTGAATATTTTTCCAACGTGCGCAAAACACTTGCCTTAGAGGAAATCAACAAGCGCGGAAATCCAATACCTTCAGGGATTTTTTTGGATTTTAACGTGGCTGATAAATAACATTTTGAACTATCATCATTATAAAAAGGCTGAAGGATTACGTAACTCAATTGACCTGTGTAATCACTTACGTAATAAATATTACTATCAATTTTAGATGGTTCGCAATGATCACGTATTAGAAGATTAAGATCTTTAAACGCTAAATTTTCTTTTGTAATTATTGATCTTCCGTTAGAATCAAACAAATTAAAATTCATGTCATAGCGCTCCCAATAGCCTGTAAAAATTTTACGTTCAAGCGAATATTCAAAATCATTAAGATCAATTGAATCTTTGGAATGACTAATGCGATTCAAATAGGTGTCTGTATTAATTTTTTCAGCGATTTTCTGATATTCTTTTTCTGTCTCTTCCTGTTTTTCTGAGGCTAATTCCACTGCAAGATTTTCACGCTCAACATTCATTTTTGTCTCATTCGTCCATGTGAGATTAAAAGCAATAAAAACAGAGGCAATTGTTAATAGAAATAATCCGTTCATTTCATTCGAAATAAACACTGGTTTTTTTCGAATCGTGAAGATGATCCACATACCAAGAATCAAAGGAATAAGTATTCCAACTATGTGGTAGCTAGAATCCACGATAAAATAGATGATAAAAGCTGTGCTTAAAAGAAAAAGCGTTCTGGCTAAATTACCACGCTTAAAATCCACTCTTTCAAAGGCATCAATGATGTGTACTAACAACGAATAGTAAGTGTAAAACAAGAGTCCAATAGAAAATAAGGCTAAGTAAGAAAGTATATTTAAACTAAAGAACTTATCGGTAAATAGATAAATTTCTGATTTACTAACTAGGCTTGAAGAAACATATAAAATAAAATGCCACAGTAAAAATGTTCCTCCTAGTAAAGAGAAAAGAAAACTTTTATGCAGAGGGCCAGAAAAGGGATATTGCTTGATGTATCTAATTAAACAATTAATGACGAACACTATTAAAAAAACGTTCACCAGATATTCAAAGAAATTGGGGAAAAAATCATTAATGTAAAAGAATTGATTGCTGAAAATGGCAACATCATTGTCAAAAAAACTTTTAGAATAATTCAAAGATATTAACCTTACTATGACTAAAGGCAAGGGGAAAATCCAAGCATATTTGAGCGCGCTAGTCTTGAAGCTCTGATACAAAGCAATGATAGCTAAGGCAATTGCCATTACTAATAAAAGAAGTAAAACGAAGGCTTGACCATCTTGAGGCACTTGTTTTTCGGATGGAATTAAACTAAATAAATATTCTTTTTTTGAATTATAAATGCGATAAGGGGAATCTTTGTCTACGACTAGTTGTGCCGCAATAGGGATGCCAAGCCTTGATGTAAAACCATTTACCAAATGTTCATTTTGATAGGCATATTCACTTTTAATAAGCATAGATGCTGCCACAGTATAACCATAAGCCGTGTCAACTTTTGTTAAATACCAACCATTTTGTAAATGATTAATTCCTTCATTTGGAAAATGAATATCAGCAAACCTATTAATAGGAATTTGGTTGGTATTCCAATAAAGTAAAGAGTCGTTTTTGTATATATGAATTGAAAATTCACTTTCAGCATCTTGTTTCTTCCAGGAGGAGAAGGTGCCTGATTTTACTGTTTCTTTCAGTTTCAGGGCGGCAATACGATCCAGTTTTTGTTCATATTCTACGATTTTTGTGTTAAATCGAGAAACAATAGCATCGTAATCTTGATAGAAAATAATTGCGTAACTAATAGCATAAGCCAAAACGAACGCGAATGAAAGAAAGTAAAGTTTGTATTTGAGTAAATAATTTTTCAACGACTCATCGAATTGATTGATTTGTCTTTCAATTTAGTGTAAATTCCCATTTTGATTTTCTCAAAATCTTCCTCTATAAACTGATCATTTCGAAAGAAATAATTGGCATGACGCTGATAGGGCTGTATATAGTTTTCGTAACAAGGTAAGACGTGATTTTCCCACTGATAAAGTATTTCATCCATGGAATATCCTCTAGTTTGACTATCTCGCAATATTCTTCTTTGGAGTTGAATCTCAGGATCCAATTGCACAAAAATAGCGACCTCCAAAAGGTCTCTGATTTCCTCGTAATGCAAAATAAATAAGCCCTCGATAATCATAATTTCTGAGGGATTAATCGTAATGTAGCTAATCAAATCAGGGGGTGAATTAAAATGGTATTCTTTTAATTTTACAGGTTCCCCACCAATTACCTTCGTCAAGTCTGCGCTAATTTTTTGTCTGTCAAGCGCAGTAGGTAAGTCAAAATTTACTTTTCCATTTTCATCCTTTTCTTGCTGTTCAATAGGCAGATAATAATTATCCAAAGAAATAATAGATGGTTCTAAATCTTTAAATTCAGTTTTCAATTTATTTAACAACGTAGTTTTACCGGAACCACTACCTCCGCAAATGCCGATGATCATATTATTTGGAAATAAATACGAATTTACAAATTATTAAATTGACTTGATAATCTTATTAATCAGTAAGTGAGATTTTGAAATAATCATATTTACAAGGGTGTTGTATTTAAACCTAAATATTGTTGTATTTAAATATGGAATTAAATAAAAATTTATCGAGAAAATCGGTCTGAGTTTATTAAAATCTTAAATGCATTAAGTCATTCCATAATGAGCGAAAGTTAAGATAAAAAACCATAAACCCGTTTTAAGACAATGCTTTAAAAAATCTATAATTTAGAAAAAAATATATTCCCGGCCACTGTTGATTATCGTGAGGAGGCAATAATTCTATGATTATTAAAAACAGAATCCTTTAAATTTAAATTTTAGGGAATTCGCCAATTTAAGACTAAAAATTATACTGAAATATAAATAAATTAAATTTAAATATTATTTTTGTCCAAACTAATTTAATTTATTTATTGTTATGAAAAAAAATATTTTGTTGCTTATTACTCAACTCATTTTCTCCACAACTTTTTTCAATGCTCAAGTTCAAAGAACAATTGAAGGTCAATCGATTATAAGAGATAATATTGTGGCTCACAGTGAGTTTAATTTTTTCAGAGACTGGACAAAAGTGGCCTCCTTTAAATCAGGTATAGGCGAAAGTGTTGCCGTTTTTCCTGTTATCTTTAGTACTCCGGACAATAAAACTACATTACACGGACTTCAATTAAATGCATTTGTAAAAAAACAAATGAGTTCAACAACTTATATTAGTACAAATGTTTCAAATTTCGCTAAAGGGTTTAATAAAGATTTCATTTACCGATCAATTTTTATTGACAAAGAAGATGTCAAAAGATTGATTACGTATATTGAAAGAGATATTATTCCAAATTTAAAAACAACGTATAAAAATCAATCAAAAGAATATATTTATAAGTGTAAAGAAGTGTTTATTGCTTTTTTAATAGACGAGAAGGATTTAAGAATAACTATGCACATGGTTGACTTTGGTCCATTAGGCGATGGACACGGTGGGGGAGAGCAAATAGAATTTTGGACTGAATCGCAGGTAGATAAAATTCCCGAATTTTTAAGTTCAATTAAGGAGTACTACTCCAAAATGAAATAATTTAAAGAAGTTCTTCACTTTAATCAGACGAACAATGAAAACTATTTTATCATTATCTTTCTTGTTTTTTCAAATTTTTGCGTTCTCTCAAAAGATTGATTTAACCTCAGACAATGCTATTCGTGAATATTTAAATGAAAAAGTTTTTAAAGTAGGGGGATACGGTTCAGTTCAGTTTTTTTATGATAAATACAATCGTGATTATGGAACAATTGATTTTAAAGTTTTTTATCAATTTTCTGATAAATCTATTCCACTAAAAGCATCCATTTATTTAAAATCTGACGATTTTTATATCCCTAATTATTTCAAATCAATCACTATAACGGATGTTAATCCATATAATGCATTAAATTTAGGGGCTCCAACATTATTTCAGCTTTTTGAAAATGGTGACTTATACTATCAAGAAAAAACGACAATTTCAATGGAAGAATGGATTGCGGCTATTTCGAGTGGAAAAACAAATGTAAACATTCCACTTTATAAAAAATGTGAATAATTGCATTCCGTAATAACTGATAATCATATTATTTGGAAATAATTACAGATTATTAGATTGACTTTAAAATCAACTAAAGATTCATTTCAAAAGCCACAATTAGCGTTGTGGCTTTTTTGTTTTCTAAAAATTCCATTTCATACTGCGGTCATCAAGTAAGGCAAATGAAACTTTCCAAGCTGCTCTCACGGGGATTTGGTTCCCGTCTGACAAAACACCATATACGCCAATTCGCAAACGTCTTCTTGAAATTTTAAAGTTTCGCTCTAAGCCTGCGACAGCCTCATAATGAAGCCAATTATATTCTTTTACATATAAAATCCCGGCTCCGGCAACCATTCCAATTCTTGTTTTCTTCATGAATGGGATTTTGTTTATTATCGCACCATTATCATGGTGAACAATGTGCGCTTCCATGGAATAATCAATTGTTGGCAAAGTAGAGTCTAAACCCTGGAAAGAATAAAGTGGATTGGAGAACCAAATAGGATCACTCCTACGCTGAAATTTATAATCCGGGTTTCGCAAATTACGCGCGCTTAAAAATTTCCCAATTGCCCCGCGATAACTAGTGGTTCCAATCGTTCCTAATTTGAATGTTTGTTCAACGCTCAATTGCAAATATTCATGATCTATATCACTGCCAAATATCTTTGGAATACCGCGTTCGTAATTTAGATAAAAGGTAGGCCATGCAGATCCCAGAAGAACCTTTCGATAAGGTTCGCGCATATATTTTTGTCTCGGCGTGTAACGAAAAGTAATGTCGGAAACAAAAGCCTGGTAAGTTTGAAATTCTGTTGGGTCATTATTTGGGATAGCCTGATCAAGCCAAGTGAGAAATTTGTAGTCTTTCAAAGACCTTCTTTCAGAAAACTCATTGTCGAAGTCCACATAAAAACCGTTGAAAAGCTCGTATTCTATGGCTGTACGCATTCGTGTAGCTTCAATGAAATTGTCTCGTTTATAGATTTGCGTAATGGCATCATAGCCGCGTATCACGTCAAAATTGTGGTTGAGAGACCAACGCAAGGTTCCGAAATGAAAGGGATCAAATCGGTATTTCCACCAAGTATCTCCTTTTATATCTTTATTCAGAAACCCATAAGAAATTTGCGTGTACGAGTCTAGTGTGCGTTCATCTTTCCATTTTTTGAAATAATCAATCCAGGGTGCAACTCGCGGACCGCCAATAAAAAGGGGTTGCACAAGTGATGCAAGCGAAGCAAACGTATATTGATTTTTCTTAGCTCGATTTCGATGATCAATACCAAACCAAAGCACCTTTAAAAAAGTAATTTTATTGAATACAGAATCCACCGAATCCAAGTATTCTTTTCGATTTTGCGCTTGAAAAATACTGTCTTTTACCAGAATAAATTTACGTTCCTCATCTGTTAATATTCCCTGCCTTGTTTCGGACCAAAAGGAAGAATCTTTTTCGTAGGCTTCTTTTTCTGTTATGGCCACTTCTGTTCCGAAAAATTTATTGCTAAAATTTGGCTTGAAATTATAGTTTGAAAACACAGCATAAGTAGAGGCAACACTCGTCTCGTTCTTATATTTCACTCCATATTTCAAATCCTGGACTTTCAAAACACAAATACTATCGCCAGGATGTTCAAACTCTTGATAAATCGTAAAATAATCGTAAATCAAAAGATTTCCTTTGTTCATGGTTAGTTCCAATTTCTGAATCAACCACAAGGAATCGATCACATAGATATACCCTTCTAGCGTAGATGTAGCAATATTACGAGACGAAATTTTTATTTTGGAAATATTCCTGCCATTTTCCTGATATTTGGATTCAATTCTATATTTGTACGATAAAATCCCCGGACTTGAAATCGGCGACATTATAGGGTTTTCATGCAAATCATCTAGGCGCAATAAGTTTTCAAAGAAATTGAAATTAGATTTTGCCGTTGTTGTATAGTAAAGATTTCGCTCGCTACCTCTTAATTCATAAGCGTTTCGAATTTCCTTTACTTTATCATAAGGCGCATAATTTCTTGTGAGTTGTACTTCAGCCAAATTCATGTTTTCAGCCAATAAATCCGCGGCTTTTTTAACTTCATCTTCAAAAGGAACATCTGATTCGGGTTTCTTTGTTTCCTTTTTAGGTTGATTTTTTCGATCTAATTTCTCACTTGCTTTTATATAAACCTCAACAGAATGAGGGTAATTCCACAAACTTATTTTATCCCGCTTTTCTACAACCTTAAGCATTATTTCTCTTCCTGGATTCGTTTTTTTGGACTGAATATCCATATCCTCAAAATCCTTTATGGTTGATGGAAAAAGTTGAATGTCTTTTGAAACGGGCTTATCTGTGACGGTTAAATAACTTTCTCTTTCTTGAAATCCTGTGGCGTTGACAACCAAGAAATATTCTCCAGGCATCAACCTGAGTTCATAATATCCGTTCACATCACAAATCGTACGTTGATCCGTCATGTTTTTTAGATATATTTTCGAGTAAGGAATGGGGTCGTTTCTCTCATCAGTAACTTTTCCACTCACTAAAACTTGAGAAAAAGAAACAGAAATAGTTCCGAGCAGAAACAAAAAGAATAGAAATTGACCTTTTAAAATCATTGAATTATTTAGACGTAAAAAAGAGAGAAAAGTTACTTAAAAAACGTATACACACTAATCTTTGTTTGCTTGTTGAGATTCCAAAAATTTCATGTGTTTTTCCATGCGTTTCATCATCCATTTTTTAAAGAAAAACATAAGAAATGCTACAATTGGCATACTAAAGTAGAACCCCCATTTATCAAAACCTATGGTAATACAATTAAATGAAACAATCGCCAGTGAAACTATTCCTACAGCCAACCAAAAGTAGAGCATGATTTTATTATAGAGTTGCATAAATACTTTTTGACAAATTTAAACTATTTTACCTTCATGTAAGGTAAATTTAAATCGATTATATATTCTGAGTTTAGAATCTAATTAGACCCGTTTTAAATTATTCTAAAATAACTATTCGACAGAGAAATTGAGTAAATTTGTGTAAATTCAATTGAAAATGAATCCAGCTAAAGACGCACAAATTAATTATTTAAATATGGGGTTAATGGCGCTCAGCGCGTTGTTAGCTTACTTCTTACCTTTTGAGACATTCCTATTTGCCTACGCATTCTTAGGTCCACTTCATTATTTAACTGAAATAAGTTGGTTGCACGATCGAAACTATTTTTCAAAAGGGAAATATGATTTTGTTGTTTTACTAGTCATTGGAGTCCTACTGTCATATGCTGCCTTTGCCAAAGATTTTGGAATAAATGTGGATTTTTATGAGTCCTTTGTTGAAGCTAATTTATTTGATAAATTAATTGTTTTCGCACTCTTCAGTGCGATATTATTCGCTCTTGTTGAAAACATATTCGTAAAAATTGTTTCTATTTTCTTGCTATTTGTTTTTATTTCAGGTTGGTTAGCGCCAGAAAGAGCTGATGCAAATAGAGCAAGCACAACTGTTTTTGCCTTAACATCCTTAGTTCCAACCTTAATTCATGTTTATGTTTTTACCGGACTTTTTATGCTCTACGGCGCTTTAAAATCGCGAAGCAAAACAGGATTATTATCAATAGTAACTTTTATTTTATTTCCAATAATTTTGGTGTTCTACGCTCCTGTTGAAACAAAATCAAACTTTATTTCGGACTATGGTAAAAAAGCCTATTATGCCGATGGGGAAGGTTTCTTTTACACGAATGTAAGCATTTTAGATCATTTTAAACTGACAAACGACCCCTTGCTTACTAATAAGCAATACCTCGATTCTGTGGTAAATAAGAAAAGTGCTGATAATCAAATTCCGGTTGCTGAAAGAACAAGAATAACGGATTCCTTAAAGAATAAATTGAGTGAGAATTTTATTGTTCCTAATCCAGATAGCGAATATTACATGAAGCCAATTCCGGTTAAATATGCCATTCCTATCAATGGAAAAGACTATTACTGGAATACTGTTTTCTTTTCTACAATTGGAATTATGCTCATGCGTTTTATTGCTTTTGCCTATTTATATCATTATTTGAATTGGTTTAGTAAAACTGAAGTAATTCGCTGGCATAAAGTTCCCAAAATACGTTTTGCTGCTGTAATTATTCTTTGGTTATTGGCTTGCGGTGCGTATGCCTATGATTATTCAATTGGTCTGAATTTCTTGTTTTTCTTGAGTTTCACTCATGTATTACTAGAGTTTCCGCTAAATATAGTTTCAATTGTGGGTATTGGAACAGAATCATTTAGTATTTTAAAAAACGGATTTTCTTTTAAATCAAAAAATTAAACCTTTATGAAAAATTTATTAGTTACGGCATTGTTTTTACTTTCTATCCATCTTTTAAAAGCAACAGAATTAATTTACAAATGGAAGGCTAATACAAGTTACACCTTTTCCTCTATTCAAAAAGATGATGTCACCACCTCAGCAATGGGGATGAATATTCAAGAGAAATTTACAACCACTATTGATTTTATTTTGTTTATTCAAACCGTTGATCTTAACGGACTAGCCAAAGGAAAACTGTATTTAGTAAATTATTCAGTGAAAGATTCGAAAGGAACTGTTTTGGCAAATTTATCCAGCCTCCCAAAAAATGCCGTACAAAGTGATATCACGGTTGACAAAAAAGGCCGCTTTACATTTCCAAAAAAAGTTAGTTTGGTAACAACGCCAACTAGTAACTACCTTGTTTATGCTAAAGCTGATCAAAATAGTGCAAGTGCTGGATTTCAAACATCAGATGAAAAAGTGGATGTTTATGCAGAATTTGACCCGAAAACAGGAAAAATTAAAGCAGGATATACTGTTCAAACTTTGAATACAACTAAAAAAGCCACGGTTAAAGAAAATGAAGAGAGCGATCATTTAGACGTTTTTCCTTATGATTTTTTGGAAATGATGGTACTTCCTGATGGAAAAGTAGCACAAGGAGACACCTATAATGTTTCGGCAGGTATTTACAATGTTGATATTGTTGTAAAATCTATGGCCAATGGAATCGCTACCTTAGATGAAAAAATCAGCACCTCAAAAAGTGCAGATATGTTTCAAGGTTCTGCAAGTGGTCAAACGGAAGAGGGTTCTTTCAACATGAGTGGATTCGGTGGAACAGAAGGGATGGGAATGGATTCAGAAGACCAAGCGGCTATGGACATGACAAAAGGAATGGCTCCAGAAATGAATGGAACTATAACTTCTAATTTTGATTACACAAACGGAATGTTTTCAAGTATAGGCGGCACATTAAATACCGTGATAGATATGATGGGAATGAAAATGACCGTGAAATCTGTTTTGGAAATGAAAAAAAAGTAATTTTTACTTTTCAACTCTTACTTAATAATTTTCTCTCATGAAAGCTGCTATTATTCTATTTTCTTTTCTTTTACTGAATCAACTTTCAGTTTTATTTTCTCAGGCTAACCTTACACAAAAAGGAGATGATGGCATTTATAAATTAACTGAGTCCGGAGCATCCTACTTTGCAAAATTGTCGTTGCAATGTGCTGATAAACAATCACCTCACTTTTATGAAAAATATAAAGAACATTATGAAATTGTAGATTCAACTACCTCGAAAGATTTATGGCCTTCTTTTTACGGGTGTTTCGATTGGCATTCATCAGTACATAATCATTGGTGCATGATTAAACTACTAAAAAATCATCCGTCTATTCCTGAAGCTGCGCTAATTCGGGCTAGATTGAATGAAGCATTTTCTGTTGAAAATATGAAGTATGAAGCATTTTTTCTGAGCCAAAATGAGGAAGGGTATTTTGAATTTCCCTATGGACAAAGTTGGTTTTTAAAACTTGCCGACGAACTTAAATCGTGGAATGATCAGGATGCAAAAAAATGGTTAAAAAATAGTGAGCCATTATTAGTTTTAATTGAAGAAAATCATTTGAAGTATTGGAATGCCTCGCCATCTGTGAAAATTTCTGGTAGTCATGATAGCCCTGCAATGGGAATCTCTTTTGCACTAGATTATTCACGCTCATTCAAGAAAAAGAAACTTGAAAAAACACTTCTAGCTGCGGCAAAAAAATACTATTTAACTATCGAAAACGCCCCTATTTTAAGCGAGCCTGTGGAATATGATTTCATGTCCGGAACCTTGTTAATTGCTGATTTAATGCGCAAGGTATTATCAGGAAAGGAATACGCAGCTTGGCTTTCAAAATTTACACCTGAACTTGTTGATGAAAGCCGCGCTCACCTAGCCTTGAAAATTAATAAAATAGAGGTGCATGACGGTTATGAATCGCATTGGGACGGATTTCATTTGAACCGAATTTGGTGTTTAAATGGAATGTTAATCAGCTTGCCGAAAAAATCAATGAGTCCTTCCCTAAAAGGAAAATGGACAAATGCTATGAACGAAATGTGGGATTACGCACAGCTTAGCATTGGCAAGGGAAACTACGACATTGATCATTGGCTTTCTTCCTTTTCAGTTTTTGCGTTAGAAGGATATAAATAGGTTGGAGTTAAGGATGAAAATTTTCGTTTCTTTTTGTTTTCTATTGGTTTTTACATCAAATCACGCATTCTCGCAAGCTACTTTCAATGAAGTAATAAAAGAAGGTTTATATCCTTTTTTGCTTTCAGTTCCACCAGATTCTATTGACAGTCGCGGACCTTCCCCACTACTAGTATTCCTTCATGGTAGAAGTTTATCTGGTCAAGATTTAAATTTAGTAAAGAAATATGGGGTCATTCATGAAATGGAAAATAAAGGGCGTTTTGTGGCAGGTTATGTTGTTGGACCCCAAGTAAAAAAAGGGGAAAGTTGGAATCCAGATAAAATTTTAGCCTTAGTAAATTATATGATTCGAAATTACAACATTGATTCGAATAGAGTATACGTCGCGGGAATGAGCCTGGGAGGATATGGGACTTTAAATTTCGCAGGCAAATATCCTGAAAAAGTAGCTGCAGCAGTTGCCCTATGTGGTGGTGGAGATGTTCGAGATGCATGCCGCTTAGCGACAGTTCCTTTATGGATCGAACACGGACAAAAAGATGAGTCAGTGCCTGTTTCTGAATCAATTAAGGTTGCAGAGGCAATAAAAAAATGTGCTAATTCCAATAAACTAAAATTCATTGTCGACCCTGAGGCAAACCACGGAGCACTCGAAAAAATATTCCGAACAGATGAATTTTACCATTGGTTATTTTCTTTTACCCGGGCGGTAAATTAGATTGATTCTAAATAAGAACTAAAATCATTCTGCATTGTTCTAAGCTATAAATTTGTACTTCGAAATGTTGAATTTAATTTATTACACGAGATATGAGTAAGTCTGCATTATTAAAATCGTCAATTGCAAAGAAATATTGGATGGCTTTGACGGGATTATTTTTGTGTTTGTTTCTAGTGGGTCACCTTGCAGGAAATCTTCAGCTAATTTTAAAAACCGGGGAGGAAGGCAAAAGAGCGTTCAACGAATACGCCTACTTTATGGCGAACAATCCGGCCATTAAAATTTTGTCTTATCTTACCTACATTTCAATAATTTTTCATGCCGTTGATGGAATTATGTTGGCATTCCAAAATAAGAAAGCTCGACCTGTAGCTTATGCCTACAGTAAACCTTCTGCTAACAGTTCTATGGCATCAAGAAATATGGCTGTCTTAGGAACACTTATTCTTGTTTTTATCGCAACTCACATGGCTAATTTTTGGTGGAAAGCTAAAATTTCAAGTGATAAATTTCCATTGCATGTAAAAGAGCTTACTGTTGAGGATAGTAATCCAATGACAGGTCAAGTACAAAAAGTAAATGTTAAACTTTACCTTACAACATCTGGAGATTATGTTCCTGTAGATCAACTTGAAGTAAAAAACAAAACAGATCTTTATGCAAAAGGTGTTGATTTAAAAATGGCAGAAGGTTACAAGGATTTACATTCGCTTGTTTTTGCGTTTTTCGGTCACAATAAATCAAAAGAGGGTTTTCCGGTCAATGAAATGGCTCTTGGGGCTGTGCTTTTTTACACATTGAGCATGCTTGTTTTAGGATTTCATTTATGGCACGGTTTCTCTTCCGCCTTTCAATCGCTTGGACTTAATCATCCAACGTATATGCCGTTAATTAAGAAATTAGGGTACGGTTTTGCAGTCCTAGTACCCTTGTTATTTGCAATTATTCCGATATTGATTTTCATTACTAAATAGATTAAAATTCGAATCGATATGTCAAAATTAGATTCTAAAATTCCTGAAGGTCCATTAGCTGAAAAATGGACAAATCACAAAAACCACATGAAATTGGTTGCTCCAAACAACCGATCAAAAATTGATGTGATTGTAGTTGGAACAGGTTTAGCCGGTGGCGCTGCTGCAGCTTCATTAGGTGAAATGGGATACAACGTGAAAGCATTTTGTTTCCAAGATTCCCCTAGAAGAGCACACTCGATCGCAGCTCAAGGAGGAATTAATGCCGCCAAAAACTATCAAAATGATGGTGATTCTACGTATCGTCTTTTTTACGATACCATAAAAGGTGGTGATTATAGAGCACGCGAAGCAAATGTATATCGCCTTGCAGAGGTTTCAAGTAATATTATCGACCAATGTGTGGCTCAAGGTGTACCTTTTGCTCGCGAATACGGCGGTTTATTAGATAATAGATCTTTTGGTGGAACACAAGTTCAACGTACATTTTACGCCGCTGGACAAACTGGGCAACAATTATTGTTGGGTGCCTATTCAGCGCTGTCTCGTCAAATTGGACTTGGCAGAGTGAAAATGTACCACCGACATGAAATGTTGGATTTAGTTGTTGTAAATGGAAAAGCTCGAGGTATAATTGCTAGAAATTTAGTAACTGGAGAAATTGAGCGTCATTCAGCGCATGCTGTAATCATAGCATCAGGTGGATACGGAAATGTTTATTTTCTTTCAACCAATGCCATGGGAAGTAATGTTTCTGCCGCATGGAAAGTTCACAAAAGAGGTGCTTTGTTTGCAAATCCTTGTTTTGTTCAAATTCACCCTACTTGTATTCCTGTTCATGGAACCAATCAATCGAAGTTAACATTGATGTCAGAATCATTAAGAAACTCAGGGAGAATTTGGGTTCCTAAGAATAAAGAAGATGCGCAAGCAATTCGAGAAGGAAAATTAAAACCGACTCAAATTGCTGAAGAAGATAGAGATTACTTTTTAGAAAGACGATATCCAGCTTTTGGAAATCTGGTTCCTCGTGATGTTGCATCTCGTGCAGCTAAAGAACGTTGTGATGCAGGTTATGGAATTGAAGCGAATGACACCCAAGAAGGTGTTTATCTAGATTTTGCCACTGAAATAAAAACAAAAGGTCGTCAAGCAGCATTTGCTCAAGGAGATCAAAATCCTTCTGAAAGTAAAATTTTGGAACTTGGTAAAAAATGGATTGAAGAAAAATACGGGAATCTTTTCCAAATGTATGAGAAAATCACCGATGAAAACCCGTATGAAACACCGATGAAAATTTATCCTGCTGTACACTATACTATGGGTGGCGTTTGGGTTGATTATAACCTACAAAGCACCATTGAAGGATGTTTTGTGGCAGGTGAAGCAAATTTTTCAGACCACGGAGCGAATCGTTTAGGTGCTTCTGCATTGATGCAGGGATTGGCAGATGGATATTTCGTTTTACCTTATACCGTTTCTGATTATTTGGCTAATGAAATAAGAACAGGGAAAATCGCAACTGATTCACCTGAATTTGATGAGGCTGAAAATAATGTCAAATCTACCATTGACCGTTTGTTGATTAATAAAGGAACTAAATCCGTTGATTATTTTCATAAAAAACTGGGTTTAATTATGTGGAACAAAGTTGGAATGGGTCGTAATGTAAATGGATTAAACGAGGCAATTCAAGAAATTGGCGTGCTGCGTGAGGAATTTTACAAAGACGTTTTTGTTCCTGGGGATGCGAACGAATTGAATCCAGAATTAGATAAAGCAATGCGAGTGGCAGATTTCCTTGAGTTGGGCCAATTAATGGCGGTGGACGCTCTCAATAGAAATGAATCATGTGGAGGACACTTCAGAGAAGAATACCAAGATTCTGAAGGAGAAACATTACGAGATGATGAAAACTTCAAGTATGCAGCAGCTTGGGAATATGCAGGAGGAGATGCAACTAAAGCGGCTCTGAATAAAGAAGCATTGAATTATGAGTTTATTAAAATTGCAGCAAGAAATTATAAGTAAATGGCATCGTTACAGGACATAAAACTTCAATTAGCAGCAATAAAACCTATTTTACAGGCTAAATATCCTTTGTCGGCATTAGCTATTTTTGGTTCTTATGCTCGCAATGAAGCTACTGTGTCAAGTGATGTTGATGTTTTGGTGGAGTTAAATGGAAAAATTGGGATAAAATTCATTGATCTGGCGGAAGAAATCGAAGCTTGCCTAGGCATAAAGACAGATGTAATATCAAGAAATGGACTGAAATCAAATTATTTTGAACGCATAAAAGACGATTTGATTTATGTCTAAAAAAGATAGAAACATCCTATTGAAAGATATATTGGATTCTATCCAAAAAATAAAAAAGTATACAGAAGGGATGGATTACGAGCTATTCATTCAAGACGATAAAACAATTGATGCATGCGTGAGGAACTTTGAAATTATTGGTGAGGTAAGTTCAAAGATAGAAGATGATTTTAAAATAACTCACCCTGAAATTGAATGGAAAAGAATGAAAGGTCTAAGAAACAGAATGATTCATGATTACTCTGGAATAGATTATCAGGTAGTTTGGGATATCATTTCAGAGTATTTAAATGAATTAGAATTTCAAGTTCAACAATTATTAAAATAAATATATGGCAACCAAATTTATTAACATCAACCTTAAAATTTGGAGACAAAAAAATGCTAATGCGAAAGGTTCTATGGAATCCTACAAATTAGATAAGGTTTCTACCGACAGTTCTTTCTTGGAAATGTTGGATCAACTTAATGAACAATTAGTTAATGAACAAAAAGAGCCCATTGCATTTGATCACGACTGTCGAGAAGGAATATGTGGTATGTGTTCGCTATATATCAATGGTAGAGCTCATGGACCGGATACAGGCATAACGACTTGTCAATTGCACATGAGAATGTTTAAGGATGGCGATACTATCTACGTTGAGCCGTGGAGATCGCGTGCATTTCCAATAATTAAAGATTTGGTTGTTGATAGAAGTGCTTTTGATCGTATTCAGCAAGCGGGAGGATTTGTTTCCGTGAATACTTCCGGAAGAACGATGGATGCCAATGCTATTCCAATCCCTAAATCAGATGCAGATAAAGCTTTTGAAGCGGCAGCATGTATCGGGTGCGGAGCTTGTGTTGCTTCTTGTAAAAATGGATCAGCCATGTTATTTGTAGGCGCCAAAGTTTCTCAATACGCGCTTCTACCTCAAGGTAAAGTTGAGGCTAAGGAACGTGTTATTAATATGGTTCGTCAAATGGATGAAGAAGGTTTTGGAAACTGCACAAATACAGGAGCTTGCGAAATTGAATGTCCAAAAGGAATATCGCTCGAAAATATCGCTCGAATGAATCGTGAGTATTTATTCGCTGTTGCAAAAGCGGATTAATAATTTATCTAGCTTCCCTCAAACCATTGTTTTGAGAATCTCCTCTTATTATTCTTTCCTCATTATTGAGGATATGCTATTCTTCATATCAATAAAAAGGCTAATTTTAGAACCTATTCATTGCAATTTATGCAAAAAAGAAGCTCGATTTTATTAATCTATACAGGCGGTACCATTGGTATGATTAATGATCCAATTAGTGGAGAGTTAAAAAGTTTTGACTTTAATCACATGTATAATCAGATACCAGAATTGAATCGGATTCCCGTGAGCATTGATTCAGTTAGTATTGACAAGCCCATTGATTCTTCAGAAATGACGCCAGAACATTGGTTAAATTTGGTAGATATCATTGAAAACAATTACAGTAACTATGATGGGTTTGTTATTTTACATGGTTCTGATACAATGGCCTATACGGCATCTGCACTTAGTTTCTTGATTCAGGGAATAAAAAAGCCGATTATTTTAACGGGTTCTCAATTGCCAATTGGTACTATTCGAACCGATGGAAAAGAAAATTTAATTACAGCCATTGAAATTGCGGCGCAGAAAGATGACTACAATCAATCCATTGTGCAAGAAGTTTGTGTTTACTTCGAATATTCACTATACCGTGGAAATCGATCTTCAAAGGTTTCTGCTAATCAATTTCAAGCATTTCGTTCACCAAACTACCCGCCACTTGCGGTAGCTGGTGTGCATATTGAATATGATTTTAACAAACTGTTTAGATCCACAGAAAAATCTACAACATTTTGGAAACAAATAGACAATCGAGTAGCATTAATTAAGCTTTATCCTGGTCTCCCGTTTGAAAATTACCAATCGTTATTTGATGTTTCAAAACTAAAAGCCCTTGTGATAGAAACATTTGGATCTGGTAATGCCTTTAGTTCTCCAGTTTTTCAACAGTCCATTAAAAATTACATAAATGAAGGCGGTTTAGTCGTAAATATTAGTCAGTGTTCTTCTGGAGCGGTAGAACAGGGAAAATATGAAACAAGTTCTTTCTTTCAAAAGGTTGGTGTTATCAGTGGAACAGATATGACGACTGAGGCGGCTATTACGAAGTTAATGTATGTACTTTCTTTAGATCAAGAGGTTGCTATAAAGCGACAACTAATGGAAATAGATCTTTGTGGAGAAAAAAACACCTAAGAGATCTTCGTAATTCTACGTACTTTACACCGCGTAATCATTGGTAAAAATAAAACCTACTAATAATTTTTAATTCTAAGACCATTTGTCTGTTGCACCTTTGTATCATAAAATTTAATACAATGATACGTTACAATCAAATCACACGAAAAATCGAACGACAAGCAACTAAGTTTATCATTTCTCGCCACAAAGAATTTGCAACATTATCCATTCATGATAAAGAGGATCTTTTGATTGAAACCCGCAACAAATTAGAAGATTTTTCTCTCTTCATGAACTTGTTTTTTATAATTTCTTCCTCTTTGTTTTTATTAAAGTATTTTTTGGTTTAGATCGCTAAAATAAAATTACCCCATCCAAATTCCAATTTGATTGAAGAGGAATGTTTAGCCAATTTAGCATCGTAGGTAAAAGATCGACACTATTCACCATTGGAATTTCAATAGGTCCATTCATTCCGGGCTTTCTTAATATCGACCAAACAAATCTCGTCTGTGGTAAATCGTATTGATTCCCATGACCCGTACCTTCGCCACCGTGATCTGTTGAAATTACAATTAACCACTCCTCATTATAAAGGGATTCTCGCTGTTCAATTGTCATCATAATTTCAGACAGATATGCATCAGAAATACTAATCGCATCCAAATAAGCTTGATTTGTTGGCGAAAATCCACTGTCATGACCAAATGCATCTGGGTTGTCAAAATGAAGAACCATAATATCGGGGGTACATGAATTCAACAAGCGAATCGCATCGTCTTTAACATCTCGGTCAGAATCAAAGTGCTGTGCATAATTTTCCATTTCTGTAATTCTCAGAAAATCATCCCAATTACTCAATGTAGCAACACTTAAATTCGGTTTTAACTGTTTTGCCAGGGTGAAAATATCCGTGCATGACTCGTAATTATTTGACGAAAAAGTATTGTCTATCAACCCGTGTTTGGAGGGCCAAACGCCGTGCAAAATCGTTGACCACCCCGGAACACTCACCGTATATTCTCCCCGATCAGTTGACCAGTTGTAATAGGAATGATTTAATAAACTGTCTATGCAAGGGGTTTGAGCAGCAATCAAAGCATCTGTTCTGACGCCATCCCACCCCACGAAAAGTACTTTTCTAACAGGCTCATTGCCAATTACACAATCTGTACGTATTTCTTTTTTAGGTTGAAATTTATCGCCGCAGGCATTCGTTAAAAGCCCTATTAAAATAAAAAGAAATAATACTTTTTTGTTCAAAGAACCCATTCGTAAATATCCAATTATCTTCTTCTAATGCCACTTTCTGAAGATGGCATTGGAGCTTCGTCTTTTGGATTGTCTGATTCTTCATTATAATCAACATTAATACTAATCCCTACACAAAACGGATTGAGTTTCGGTGCTGCGTCTTTATGGAAAAGGGATGTCAAACTATATGTTCCAAAAACTCCAATTGCACCATAAGCCACACGAACAGTTGCGTCTAAAGCCAATAGGTTTGAATGGAACTTTTTGTCATCTCTCATTTGGTTACTAAACTTATCCCCATTGCTGTATTTTCCTCGTATTTGATGGTTAGCATACATTCGCAAACCTCCAATTACACCTGCGGCAATGCTAAACGACTTTGCTTGTCTCGTTTTTGTTGAGAAATCTAATAACAAAGGGATTTGCACAAAGCCTTGGTTGAAGTTTGAATATTTAATTGTTGCCAAGGTATCGTACAAAGTTGGATTTCCCTCCTGCAATGCAATAGTGCTGTCAGTAGAAACCATAGCGTACTTATTTTGAAAGGTGATTGTTCTAAAGTTAAACCCTAATCCCGTGGTTAATCCTAAATATTGTTTGAAAATTGGCACTTTATATTCAATTAAATTAATCCCAATGCTTGATGATTGTAACATTTTATTACTCCATTCATCCGAACTATTTGTGGAAACAAAACCAAAATCAAAACCTCCCCAATTCGCATTCATTGGTTTATCTGAAGATTCTTGGCCAAAAACTGAACTTGATGCAAATAAAACAACACCTACAATACCTGATAAAATTACTTTTTTCATACTCTCTAATTTAATTATGGTCTAAATCTAGTGATTATGTTTGTTCCCTTTTCGTTTAAAATCGAAAGTAATTAACCATCAGAATTTAATAAGTAGCCTTGCCATAAAATTTCTTCCTGCTTGAGGATAATAAAAATTCTCGGTGGTCATAGTGCCATTGTATAAGTATGAAAAGGTATAGCCATTATTCTCATACATAGTATTGAAAACATTATTCACTTGTAGTCCGAGTGAAACCTCTTTCGTTAATTTGTTCGGAATTATAAATGCTAATGTCAAATTAGAAAAAGTAAACGGATCTATACTGCGGTATTCATTTGATGTGTTGTCTAAATACTGTCGACCCACATACTTCGTTGTCCAATTACAAGCCAAACCTTTGTATCGATAATTAAGTCCTCCAAAAGCATTCACAGTAGGTGAAAAAGCCAAATCAGTGTTTTCGTGTTGAATTACTTGCTGTGTATAGTAAGGTTCGGTATCTGAATACGCATCTATATATTCGTTAAAAAGTTGAATTTTATTTCTACTTAAGGTAATTCCTGCTTCAATCGATAAATCTTGATTGACTTCCGAAAGAAGAAGGTACCTAGACGTTAGTTCAATTCCAGCTCGGTAACTGTCTTTGACATTTGTTCGGGTATAACCACCAACATCATTTATTTCTCCTGTTAATATCAATTGATTCGTGTAATCCATGAAATAGAGATTTGTCAAGAAATTGAACCTTTTTGCTGAAAGAATATAACCAACTTCTAAATCTCTCATTCTCTCAGCTTTTGGCCTACTTAGTGGCGTACTTTGTCTGAAATCTCTTCGAACTGGTTCTCTGTTTCCAATTCCGTAAGAAAGAAAAACATTCTGATTATATTGCCCTTGAGAAAGAAGGTAAGAAATTTGAAATTTAGGATTGAAAAAATTAAATGTTACATTTTGCTCAATGTCTTTGATTACGCCATCAACTTGGTCATTTCCAATAAATGAATAATCAATATGTCTGTATTGCAAATCACCTAAAAAGTTGAAATTTTTCCACTTGTATGACGCTTTCAAATAGTTGCTAAGCTCTGATTTTCGACCTATCTCATCGTAATAACGATCTCCTAATTCGCCATTAGAGGCAAAGCGCGCCCAAATTACTTCTCCAAAATGACGGCCAATATACGTATTTGCTGAACCTCCAAAAATCAATTGCAAATCTTTATCAGAATACGTTAAGGAATAAACACTTCCAAGGAAGTCGTTATCCAACCAGCGACGGCGAATTAAATCAGATTGGGCTATCGTGTCATTTCCAGAGAAAACAGTGTCCAAGCCGTACGAGCTTAAATCGTCACCCTTTCTATATTCCTCGTAATAGCCACGGCCATAGGTATAATGTCCGGCTACGTTTAATACTAATTTTGGATTGAATCGGTGGGTGAAATGCAACTGATAATTGTCTTGCTGGTAATTATCTACCTGATTTCCATAAGTATAATAATTGTAAGTTCTCCCTGAACTTAACAAATTCGCTCGTTCTTCATCCGATAAATAATTTCTGTCGGCATACGCATTCATAGAGTCAATATTTCCTAAAATTCTACTTTCTGGTGTTCCATACCATGATTGATAGGTGATTTCTTTCCCAGAAAAAGCAACCGCCTTAACTACCGATTTTTTTCCAACATAGGCTCCTGAAACAAAGTAAGATTTTAAATTGGAGGATGCTCTATCGATAAATCCATCTGATAAAATTTGCGACAAACGAACATCCATTGAAAATTTACCATTAATTAATCCAGTTCCTGCTTTGATGGTGTTTTTTAACGTATTAAATGAACCGTATGAATTATCCAAAATACCGTATGAATTTGCAGAAATATTGTCTGTTTTAATATTCAAATTTGCTCCAAAAGCCGCGGCTCCATTGGTTGATGTTCCAATTCCACGTTGAATTTCCATGTCGCTAATGGAAGATGTCAAATCGGGCATATTTACCCAATAAACATCGTGCGATTCAGGATCATTGACCGGAATTCCATTGATGGTAACATTAATTCGAGAAGCATCTACTCCACGTATGCGAATTCCCGTATAACCAACTCCGGCCCCTGCATCAGAAGTTGTCACGACTGAAGGTGTAGCTTCTAACAAGAAAGGCAAATCTTTTCCAAAATTATTTTTCTCTAATAAATTGCTCTGTTTTATTTTCAATTTGCTGGTAGACAAATCATTACTGCGTGTGCCCATCACCTGAAACTCTTCTAATAATTTGGTGTCTCGTTTTAATACGATATCTTGTTGAATGGCCGAGTCAAAACGAGTATAGTACGGTTCATAACCTGTTTTTTCGAAAGTAACCTGAATAGATTCATCGTTTTTAATTTCTGAAAATGTCCAATTGTAATTTCCATTTCTATCGGTCCACGTATAATATTCCGCTACGATATTTATTGCATTAACAATACTGACCCTCACACCCGAAAGAGGTTGGCCAGACTCATCCGTGACGGTTCCAAAAATTCTATTTTGACTAAAAAAAGTGGCGGTGAATAAAAGTAAAAAAACCAGTAAAAAAATAAATCTTGTTTTCATTTTATAAAAATTAAACAAGAACAAGGGGCTAATTCTCGGTAGTTAAACATTCATTAGCACTGTCATCTTCCCTTCGCAGGCATTATCCTAATCAGGTTCAATGGGTATAATCTCAGCCGTTTGACGGGCACCCCTTAGAGACGGCACAAAATTAACAGATAAATTTTAGAAAGGATTTGTTTGAGTTAAATTTTTTTAAAGAAAAACCACTTGATATTTCCTTTTATCTAATTTTTATCCCTTCATAGGTTTGACTCCCTCCACCTCCTAGGCCTCCGCTCCATACATAATAATAGAGGCTATCATTTACAAATTGAAGACTTCTATGATCACCCGATACCGATGCCCAATATTTTTTTCCTTTCCATAATGAATCAATATGCACCTTAAACCCTTTCACGTTTACAAAAACTCCTTCTTGCTTTACTTCAACCATTTCTGTGTATGTGGTATCATAAGAGTAGCCCCCATTTATCATATTATAATAATGCCCCTTTACGTTGCAATTGTATTTTCCTGCAAGCTTTTTCACATGAATTTTATCGCATGCTGTAAGAAATAATATGCTTAAAATTGAAAGAATTGAGATGTGGAAATTCTTGGTTATTCTCATAATCATGGTTTTATTCCAAATATATCACTTTTTTAAGTGCTTTGATTTGTTAGGAAAATTTCTCTCTAAAAGTAGAATTTAGAACTACTCACAATTCTTGCTAAGCGCCATATATATATCTAAGTCATTGGAATCTAGCGATGAGGCCATTCTCAAATCCATACAAGCACCTGTTTTATCTCCACTCTTAAGTTTCGCTACTCCACGATTGTAGTATGCCTTTGTATAATTAGGATCTAGCTGGATAGCTTTACTGAAATCAGAAATAGCCTCTTTATATTGGGAAGATTTGTTTTTAGAAGCGCCACGATTATGGTAGGCTAATTTGTAGCTAGGATCAAGTTCAATTGCCTTGGTATAGTCAGCTATCGCCCCCGGATAATCAGCTAATTGATCCTTAGAAAGCCCCCGATTAAACAGTGCTTTAGCATCATTCGGGTTGAGCTCAATGGCTTTATTAAAATCTAACATTGAACTTTGATAATCCTTTAATGCTTGTTTAGAAACTCCACGATTGATGTATGCCTGTGCAAAATTAGGGTCGAGCTCTATGGCTTTACTATAATCTATAATTGCTCCTTGATCATCTTTCAAGACATTTTTCACAACTCCACGATTGTAATAGACCCTAGGGTCGCTTTGATTGAGCTCAATTGCCTTGTTGTAATCACTAAGAGCTCCTTGATGGTCTTTTAATTCATCTTTAGCAAATCCTCGATAATAAAATGTTTTAGAATTTGTAGATTCCATTTCAATTGCTTTAGTAAAATCTTTAATTGCCCCCTGATAATCATTTGCTAAACATTTGGAAATTCCACTATTGTAGAATACGTCTGAAGTGTTCATGCCAAGTTTAATGGCCTTGTTGTAATCACTGAGAGCCGCTTGATAATCTTTTGAGTTCTGCATGGAAAACCCTCGATAATAATATGCATTAGCATTATTGGGCTCTGCCTCAATGGTATTATTAAAATCGGAGATAGCTCCTTTAAAATCCTTTAATTCTAACTTAGACAGACCTCGATTGTAATATAATTTTGCATTCTCAATTAAATCTTGTTCAATATTGGCCTGGTTATAATCTGAAATTGCTCCTTGATAATCCTTTATAGCATGTCGTGAAAGACCGCGATTATAGTAGGCGTCTGCATCTTTTGGGTCTAGCTCAATGACCTTGGTAAAATCGATAATTGCTCCTTGATCATCCTTTAAATCTGCTTTTGAAAGTCCCCTATTATAGTATGCGTTTTTATTTAATGGATCTAGCTCAATAGCCTTGTCAAAATGAGGTAACGCTCCTTGATGGTCCTTTAATTTAGCTTTAGAAAGACCAAAATAATAATGCGATGATGGATTATTTGGATTTAGTTCAATTGCCTTGACATAATCAGTATTTGCTCCTTGATAATCTTTTGCTTTTGCCTTGGCACGTCCACGCCCTAAATATGCCTCTTCATAGGTAGGACTTAATTCTATCGCTTTGGTGAAATCACTGATAGCACCTTGATAATCTTTAGATAGTACTTTTTCGTTGGCCTGATTAACTAATTTTTTTGCTTTCTTCGATTGAGAAAACGAGAGATTGGCAATGAAAAGAAGTAGAACTAAGAATATGTAACGCATAACTTTATTAAATAATTTGTCAAAAGTAAGGCCTCTACGTGTTATAAACAAATCATGAAAATTTATTGATACAATTATCAATGAATAGTAATTCTATTTTAAGCAATAAAATGTATATGTTTGAAGTTTTTTAGCTTTTAAAATCAAGGATGGAAAATGAAAACTACTCCCGAACACAATGAACGTTTTGCAAAAATGACTTTTGCTTCCGTATATCCACATTACATCAATAAAATAGAAAGAAAAGGAAGGAATATTCAGGAACTTGATCAAGTAATTAAATGGTTGACAGGGTTTGATAAGTTTAAATTAAACGAGTTGATTGAGCAAAAGGTGACATTCAAAGACTTTTTCGAACAAGCGAATTTGCACCCAAACGCAGAATTAATCAAAGGAGTAATTTGTGGCTATAGAATTGAAGATCTTCAAAATCCTCTGACAAAAAAAGTCCGTTATCTAGACAAATTGGTCGATGAATTGGCAAAGGGAAAAACCTTGGAAAAGATTTTACGGTAATTCTTTAAAAACTATGTTTTTCAATACACTATCGAAGTAACGTTTTTATCAACTCATCCATCTCTCTCGTATATTCCTCATAAACCGCACCCGTTGCAGGACCGCTAAAACCCGTGTGGACATATTCAATTTTTCCGTTTCGCCCAACAATCACTGAGGTTGGAAAACTCATTATTGCGTTCAACATTGGAAATTGTGAAGATGCAACTTCTTTACTCGAGGTCCCCGCTAAAAATACTTCGTAAGGAATGGAAAGTCTTTTTTTGAATGCTTTCAAACGTTTGATTTGACTTTTTTCATTCGTTCCCACTTCATAAGCCAAGGCTACAATTTCTAATCCTTGATTGTGGTATTTTTGATGCAATTCTTTAAAATAGTGAAGTTCATCAATACAGTTTGGACACCAGGTTCCCATAATTTGATAAATAACGACCTTATTTTTCCCGAATTTTTTAGCATCAAAAGCTTTCCCTTTTAAGGTTTTAAGTGAAGAAAAATTAAAGTCTTTTTCATTTTCAACATAGGTGAGTTTTGATGGATCTCGCAATGTCGCATCTGGATCTTTCACGGCAATCCAATCTGTTTGATAATTTGGGCCGCTATAAAACTTTCCGTAAATGGAATCATTCACCACTTTTCCTTCAAACAAAAAAGCCCATGAACCATTGAATGTTGACATGGAAAATTGACCAACACCAACCGTTCCCGATAAAAAGCGGTAGTCACCCGTTTCGGTTAAGAAAGTTCCATTGATAAGACCTGCAGTTTGTTCAAATATCCCTACCGTCACATCCGGATTCTCAGAGTTTGTGCTAAAGGTGGCTTTCCACTTACCATTGATATTTGATGTTTCTGGCGCTAATTCAGTTAAAGTTTTTTCTATCCACCCATTGATTGGAATTTTTGTTTGTGTTTTTTTATTCAAATTGAGCCAATATCCACGAAGTTCTTCTCCGGTGTCACTGAATTTAAATTTCAAAAAGGCATCTAATTCTGGAAATCGCCCAACAATGCTATCTCCTTCATTAGTTAATTTCAACGGAATTCGTTCCTTTCCATTTACAATCTCAATAATCTGTTTGTTTTTCAACTCGCTGATTTCTAAAGTAAATGGAATGAATAAGCGATCATTCATTGCTAATTGCCCAGACCATTTTCCGGGTTGGGCATTGGCTTTAGTCTGACTGAAAGCGGTATTAGAAAACACCAATAACATGAAAAGAAAATATCGCATACAATTGAATTTCAAGGGTTCAAAGGTAATTATTATTTATGGGTACTGTCAAATGGTCTGTTTATTAATAATTCCCAAATTTCTACTTTTCTACCTTGATTTTTTTACTTTTGTGTTCCAGAAAATTTATGTCAGATACCCGATACAATCTCCGAGGCGTTTCTGCCGGCAAAGAAGAAGTTCATCAAGCAATTAAAAATGTAGATAAGGGATTGTTCCCAAAAGCATTTTGTAAAATCGTTCCTGATTATTTAACAGGAGACGACGATTATTGTGTGGTGATGCATGCGGACGGCGCAGGAACAAAATCTTCGTTGGCTTACATGTATTGGAAAAAAACAGGAGATATTTCTGTCTGGAAAGGCATTGCTCAAGACGCACTTATCATGAATTTAGATGATTTATTGTGTGTGGGAGCAACCGGTCCAATTTTACTTTCTTCAACCATTGGTAGAAATAAGAATCTAATTCCCGGGGAAGTGATATCAGCCATTATCAATGGAACAGAAGAATTACTTTCTGATTTGCGAAATCATGGAATTGATATCCATTCGACAGGAGGTGAAACAGCGGATGTGGGAGACTTAGTTCGAACAATCATCGTAGATTCAACGGTGGTTTGTCGCATGAAAAAAACAGATGTGATTTCAAATCATACTATTCAACCGGGCGATGTGATTGTTGGATTGGCTTCTTTCGGTCAAGCAACGTATGAAAATGAATATAACGGTGGTATGGGAAGCAACGGACTAACTTCTGCTCGCCATGATGTTTTCAACAAAGAACTCTCAATCGATTTTCCAGAAAGTTACGATCATTTGGTGCCAACTGATTTGGTGTATTCAGGTACAAAATCATTAACTGATTCTATTGATGAGGTTCCCGTTGATGCCGGAAAATTAGTTCTTTCCCCAACACGAACGTATGCGCCAATTATCAAAGCAATTTTGGATAAATACCGTTCTCAAATTCATGGAATGGTTCATTGTTCAGGAGGTGCACAAACCAAAGTATTGCATTTTATCGACCAGCACCATATCATAAAAGACAACTTATTTCCAGTACCACCTTTGTTCAAAATGATTCAGGAAGAATCTGGAACGGATTGGCAGGAAATGTACAAAGTATTCAATATGGGACATCGTATGGAATTGTATGTCCCTCAAGAAATAGCAGATGAAATTATTTCTATTTCAAAATCATTTGGGGTGGATGCGCAAATAGTTGGTCGAGTGGAAGAATCTGCTACCAAAAAACTAACTATTAACTCCGAATTTGGAACTTTCACTTATTAAACAATAATCAATGCAGGATTTATATTCCAGGTTAGAGGCTATTCATTACCGATTCGAAGAAGTTGGAAAGCTTATCGTCGATCCAGATATTATTTCGGATATGGACCGCTATGTTAAGTTGAACAAGGAATACCGTGATTTAGAAGTTATTGACACTGTTTTTAAAGAATATCACAACCTTCTGGGAAATATCAAAAGTGCACGCGAATTATTAGATATTGAAAGTGACGCTGAAATGCGTGAAATGGCCAAAATGGAAATTGACGAACTCGAAACGCGTCGCCCAATCATGGAGGAAGAAATCAAATTATTGTTAATCCCAAAAGATCCGGAAGACGATAAAAACGCCATCATGGAATTACGCGCTGGCACTGGGGGTGACGAAGCGTGTATTTTTGTGGAAGATTGTTTTCGCATGTACACCATGTTTTTCAAGGCAATGGGGTGGAATTATGAAATCATAAATTCATCAGAAGGTACAGTGAAAGGATATAAAGAAATTTCCATGGATATTTCCGGAGAAGGAATTTACGGAACATTGAAATTTGAATCCGGTGTTCATCGAGTTCAACGCGTTCCCGAAACAGAATCTCAAGGCCGTGTTCATACATCCGCAATTACTGTTGCTGTTTTACCCGAGGCTGAAGAAGTAGATTTTGAACTAGATATGAATGATGTTCGTAAAGATACGTTTCGTGCATCGGGTGCTGGTGGTCAGCACATCAACAAAACTGAATCTGCCATTCGCTTAACGCATATTCCAACCGGAACTGTGGTTGAGTGTCAGGATGGTCGTTCGCAGCATAAAAACTTGGAAAAAGCCATTTCGGTTTTGCGATCTCGCTTGTACCAAATTGAGTTGGATCGTGTTCACAACGAACGTGCCGCTCAACGAAAAACACTAGTGTCTTCAGGAGATAGATCGGCAAAAATTCGAACCTACAATTATCCGCAAGGAAGAATCACAGATCACCGCATCAACAAGACAATGTACAACTTAAACAACTTCATGAATGGAGATGTTCAAGAAATGATTGATGCATTAAAGATGGCAGAAAACGCCGAAAAACTTAAGGGAGAATAAGATGACGAGAGAAGAATTAATTCAGCAGATTAAACTAAAAAAGAGCTTTTTATGCATTGGATTAGATCCTGATTTGACTAAAATTCCCGCTCATTTGTTGAAAGAAGAAGATCCAATTTTTGCTTTTAACAAAGCAATCATTGATGCCACCCATGATTTGGCGGTTGCCTACAAACCAAATACGGCTTTTTACGAATGTCATGGAGCAAAAGGATGGGAAACCTTACAAAAAACCATAGAATATTTACCCAAAGATGTTTTCTGCATTGCCGATGCCAAGCGCGGTGATATTGGAAATACCTCAACCTATTACGCAAAAACTTTCTTCGAAAACATGAATTGCAATGCGGTAACGGTCGCTCCTTATATGGGTGAAGACAGCGTAAAGCCATTTCTGGAATTTGAAAATAAATGGGTGATATTGTTAGCCTTAACATCAAATAAAGGAGCCTTTGATTTTCAATTAATTGAATCAAATGACGAAAAACCCTTGTATCAGCATGTTATTGAAACAAGCCAAAATTGGGGAACTGACTCAAATTTAATGTACGTCGTTGGTGCCACAAAAACCGAACAATTGACACATGTTCGCTCATTAGCTCCTAAACATTTCTTTTTAGTTCCTGGTGTGGGTGCACAAGGAGGAACACTTGATGAGGTTGTTCAGTTTGGTTGGGCAGAAGATTGTGGATTATTAATAAATTCTTCTAGAGGAATACTCTATGCTTCGTCAGGAGTTGATTTTGCAGATGGGGCAAGGAAAGAAGCGAAGGCTTTGCAAACTGCCATGCAAGCCATATTGACTTCTAAAAAAATGATCTGATTCGAGTTTTCTTATCAAATTTTTGTTTTTTGACTTTTGATTTAATTCGATTGGTAACTTTGTTATATGCACTTGTCCAAGCTCCATCTTGTTAATTTTAAAAACTACGAGGTCGCCGATATTGAATTGGTTGATGGAATAAATGGTTTTGTAGGTCCAAATGGCTCCGGTAAAACCAATATACTAGATGCTGTTTACTATTTAAGCATGTGTAAGTCCTATTTGAATGTACTTGACCGACAAAACATTCGATTCAATGAGCAATTTTTTTCGATAATTGGTGATTGGGAAAAAAATGATAAAAATTACCAAATTCACTGTGCTGTAAAAATGAATGTCAAAAAGGTATTTCGGAACAATAAAAAGGAATACGAAAAACTCTCTGACCATATTGGTCAATTTCCGGCTGTGATGATTTCACCTTACGATCGTGATTTAATTGCTGAGGGAAGTGAATTGCGACGACGATGGATGGATGGTATTTTGAGTCAACTGGATCGTGAATATTTATTCGATCTTCAGCGCTATTCCAAAGTTTTGGAGCAACGGAACGCCCTTTTAAAAAATATGTTTGAACACCGCTTATTTGATAAGGAGTCTATTGAACCTTGGAATTTGCAACTAGCAGAAGTGGGAAGTCGAATTTATGAAAAGCGAAAAGTATTTACGGAACAATTTATTCCATTTTTTCAAGATTTCTATCAAAATATTAGCTCGGGCAGTGAAATAGTTTCTTTTACCTATAAATCGCAATTGTCTACAGCAGATTTCTTGACTCTCCTCGCAGAAAATGAGCGAAAAGATGCCATCACTCAATATACAAATGCTGGAATTCACAAAGATGATTTGGTTTTTCTGTTAAATGAACACCCAGTCAAAAAATTTGGCTCTCAAGGACAGCAAAAATCTTTTATCATTGCATTGAGACTTGCGCAATACGAATGGTTAAAGACACACTTAAACATTAAACCGGTGTTGTTGTTAGACGATATTTTTGATAAATTAGACGGGATGCGAGTTTCCAAATTACTCGAGTTGGTAACGAATAATTATTTTGGGCAGGTTTTAGTTACCGATACAGATGAGAAACGTATAGCTTCTGTTTTGGCTGACTTACCCAATGCAAAAAAACTTTTTAACGTTAATTTTGGTGTAATTTCACAATCTGTTGAAGAATTAATATGAACAATCCCGATTTCTTACGCGACTCAGACGAAAAACCACTCGGTCAAATAGTTGGCAAAATCATGAAGGCTTATGGCTTGGAAAAACGCATGAAAGAAATGGATATTTTGAAGGGGTGGCCCGAAATGATGGGGATTGCAGTGGCCAATAGAACAACGAATCTACGAATCAATAACCGAATATTATATATTAGCATGGATTCGGCCGTGATGCGCGAAGAATTATTAAATGGTAAGCAAATCATTTTACAACGAGTAAATGACTTTGCTGGTCAGAAAATCATTGATGATGTTTGGTTTCAATAATGTCTTGTTCTACTGATTGTTAACAAAACCTGAAGGGTTATTAACCGCCTTTTAAATTTTACAAACATATTTTGTAGTTCACTAATATTTATTAATTTTGTATGAACCTAAAATTAATTTATTTATGAAAAAATTATTACTTTCTTTAAGTGTAATCTTGTCAGCAACAGCTGCAAGTGCGCAAGTGATAGTTGCTGGAGTTTCTCCGCAAAATATCGTTGCTAATTACACGCACACTTGGGCTGATCCAGCTGGCGGCTGGGGAACGCCAGATTTTACGATTCCAGGGACTTTTGTAGAAGACACTTTACAATTGGCTGATGATGGATCTACTGGTCTTAATGCGCAAGGAAATCCTGTATCTGCTTCAGGATGTAATGCTCTTGTAACAGGAAGTCTTGCTGGAAAAATTGCAGTTGTATTTAGAGGAGACGGAACACAAAATACCAATAATGGTGCATGCGAATTTGGATTAAAAGCATTTAATGCTCAGAACGCAGGAGCCGTTGCAGTAATTGTAATTAACCGTAACCCAAATGAAGTTATTGCTATGGGTTCTGGTGCTGATGGAGCAAATGTTACTATTCCTGTTGTAATGATTGATCTAAATGACGGAGCAATATTGGTTAATGAAATGGCTAATGGTCCGGTTGTTATGTTCATCGGAAACAAATCAGGTTTATTTGCAAACGACATAGCCCTTTCATCCGCTGCAGCATTAGCGCCTAAAGCTGGTATGGTTCATTCATTGTTAGCACAAAATGGAACAGAGTTTAATTTTGAAATTGGTGCGAAAGTAACCAATCCTGGTAACCAAGATCAAAATGCAATTTCTTTAAACGCTAAAGTTACTAATCCTTCTGGGGCAACAGTTTATGATGAAACAGTTTCTGGTTTAACATTATTGGCTGGTGATACAACAGGTATTGAAGTTTGGCCTGGTGGGGCATCAACCTTTCCTCAATTTTCTTTAAGTTCATACACTGCTGGAACATACACATTAACTTACACCGCTTCTTTAGGTGGAACAGATGAATATGATGCTGACAACACTGTAAGCTTTACATTTACAGTTAATGACTCTGTTTATTCATTCACAACGAAAGACGCAACAACAGGTTCTTTGACTAATGCAAATTTCTATCGTCCAGGAACAAATAACGCTACGTATTCAATTTGTACAGTAATCAATGACCCTAATGCAAGCCGTGTTGCTGCAACTGGATTGTACTTTGCTGCTACTACTGCTGCTGCTTCTGGAGTTACGCTTGATGGTGAAGAAATGGCATTGTACTTATATCAATGGGACGATTCATTCACAGACCTGAATGATCCAAACTTTGGATTTACAGCCTTAACCGAAGTTGCTTCAGGTTTCTACTACTATCCAAGTGATTTGCAAGAAGAGGTGGTTTATGGAGGATTCTCTACGCCAGCAGTTTTAGTTGACAACCAAAGATATTTAGCGTGTGTTCAAACAGTAAACCTAGACTTATACTTAGGGTATGGAAACCAAGACTACACATGGAATACTGACATATATCTTCAACCAATGTTCCCTAACGAAAGTGATGGAGCATACTTTGGAGTAGGTTTTGGTACTGAATTACCAAGTGCTTTAGGTGTAGCTTTAATTGATGCTAATGATGTTAGCATTGCTGAAGCAAACGTTGTTGAAGGTATGGCTTATCCAAACCCTGCTAATGATAAAGTTACTGTTTCAATTGAAGGAGAAGGAGTTGCTTCATTAAAAGTTACAGATGTATCAGGTAAATCAGTTATGATAAATTCTCTTAACTTAGTTGGAGGAAAATCTGATGTTTCTATCTCTTCATTAGACGCTGGAATGTATATTTTCAATGTAACACTTGAAAATGGAAAAACTGCTCAATTTAATGTAGTTAAGAAATAATTACAAACCACATTTAGAGAAAGGGTTGGCGATTGTCAACCCTTTTTATTTATACATAACTATTACAAACCATTTAAAACAGGAATAATAGTTTAACAACAAGGTTTATTTGGGTAATTTTGTTCTGATTTAAATACTGTTTGACTTTGCAGTAAATAAAATGCAACTTTTTATCATTACAAACAGTCAAGTCAATAACTAACAAGTGAATTAATAAGACTATGCATAAAAAATATTTGTTGATTTTATTTTTAGTTTTTACAAAAACTATTTTTCTATCTCAAAGTATTTGTACTAATGCGGATTTTGAATCAGGAACGTTTCAAAATTGGACAGGACAAACAGGTTCATGTTGTGGAATAAATACGCCAAACAATGGCATTGTCAATGGTCAACATACAATAATGACTGGAAATGGAATTGATCCATTTTCTTGCGGAGATATTCCTGTTGTTGCACCGGGTAGTACCTTCTCGGCTCGTTTAGGGAATGATGCCAGTAATTACGGTGCAGAAAGGCTTCGCTATTCTTTCAATATTACACCAGATAATACTTTAATTATATATAAATATGCTGTGGTATTAGAAGATGCTGGACATCCAGCTGGTGATCAACCTAGATTTGAGGCGAAATTATTGGATCAAAACGGACAAACCATCCCCTGTACGTATTATTATGTCGCAGCAGGTCCCGGTTCTGGTTTTCAATCGTGTGGAGGTATTCAATATAAAACCTGGACAACAATAGGGGTGGATGTAACACCGTATATAGGACAAACAGTAACCCTAGATTTTGCAACAGGTGACTGTGGACAAGGCGCGCATTTTGGTTATGCATACGTTGACGCTGGCTGTGCACCATTCTTAATCGACTCAAGATATTGTGAAGTACAAAACGGACTAAACATTGCCATTCTAACCGCCCCAGCAGGATTTCAAAGTTATCAATGGAGTAACGGTGGAACAGTTATTGGGAATAACAATTCTGTTGTAGTTATTAATCCACAACAAGGGCAAGTAATTACCTGTCAAATCACCTCAGTGAATGGCTGTGTCGCAAACTTACAAGCAACCTTAACTCCTTCTGATGTAACGGCATCTTATATTCCTGAATCTGTTTGTTTAGGCGACACCCTAAATCTTGTAAATAATACTATTTTTGAAAATGCTAATCAAGACAGTGTTTCATGGGTTTCATCGGATGGTTTTACAAGTAATACAACAGATTTTAGCCATGTATTTTCATCTCCCGGAACCTATCAAGTAGAATTATTTGTACAGTCTGATGTCGGCTGTATCGATTCAGTTACTCAAACCATAACTATTAATGAATTACCAGCCGCTGATATTTCATTCTCTGATATTTGTGTAGGAGGATCAGCCCAAGCCACAAGCTCTTCAAGCATTTCAGATAATAGTCTACTAACTAATTTCTGGGAAGTTGAAGGAGTGCAAACTTCCGGCAACTCAGTAACTATTCCTTATATTGGAGCAGATACAATTGCCATTCAATTAGTTAGTATTTCTACTAATAACTGTAGTGATACAACCACTGAAAATATTATTATTTATGATAATCCAATTGCCGACTTTACCTTTACAGAAACCTGCCAAGATGTCCCTATAGATTTTGCGAATTCTTCCACTGTAAATGCCCCTCAAAATCTTTTTCATTGGATTTATAATGGTTCCGAAATTTCAACAAATGCTGATTTTTCAAATCAATTTTCAACTGCTGGTCAAAATAGTATTTCTTTAGTTGTTGAGGATGTTTACCCCACGGCCACCTGTTTAGACACACTCACTCAAAACTTTTTTGTTCATGCCTTGCCAACCTTAGTTTATATTGCGGATACAACAAATTGTGAAGATTTGGCGTTTTCATATACTAATCAAACTTCTGTTAGCACGGGTGAAACACTGACGTTCACGTGGGATATTAATGGAAATCAAGTGGCAACCACCCAAAATTTGACCTACACATTAAATGATGCTGGTATATATCCGGTTACCCTAACGGCGACATCAAGTTTTGGCTGCGAAAGTGATACCACATTCAACATGTACATTTATCCAACACCAGAGGAGCCAATTTTAGCGGTTTCGACACCAATTTGCCCAGGTGATCCAATTACGTTTACCGCAGAAGGAGAGCCCAACTCTGTAATTAATTGGGTAGGGCCAACAAATTTCACCTCAGATGAATTTATTTTTAGTATGCCCATTAATGTTGATCAAATGGGTTGGTATACAGCATTTTTAACTTCAGAATACGGCTGTATTTCTGATACAAGCAATGTCTATGCTTCAATCTTATACATATACGATTTTGATGATTTTGAATTTCCAAATGTTATTACTCCAAATGGAGATGGGTTAAATGATGAGCTCGATCTTCAAACTTATTTCAAAACGTGTGAAGAATTTACTATGTATATTCTAAATCGTTGGGGGAATGTCGTCTATGAACAAACGCTTAATTCAACTCCTTTCAGCGGTATTACAGAAGGGGGACAAGAATTAGAGGAAGGGGTTTACTTTTATAAACTTGTGGTGAGCGATTCAACAGATGATAAAGGCGTAAAAACGGGATTCATTCATATCATTCGTTAAACCTAATTACTCATTGGTTGTTACTTCAATGAAATGAGTAATTCAAAAAGCGCAATTGTAGTTGGGTCAGGAATTGCAGGTCTCGCATCTGCATTAAGACTATCAGCCAAGGGATATAAAGTTCAAGTTTTTGAAGCAAATCCGTATCTGGGAGGAAAACTCACTTATCTCACGCTCGGTTCTTATCGTTTTGACGCTGGCCCTTCTTTATTCACAATGCCTCACTTTGTAGAAGAACTGTTTCTCTTGTTTAATAAGAATCCTCATGACTATTTCACCTATTACACTTGCGATACCGCTTGCCACTATTTTTTTGATGATGGGACTTTTCTGCCATTTTATGTAAACCTTGAAAAGACAATTAAATCTGTAGAAAACAACTTAAAAATCAATGGAGATCCCTTAAAAAAGCATTTTAAGAAAAGTAAATTTATCTATGACAAAACATATAGGGTTTTCCTAGAAAACTCACTCCATAAAACAAAGACATACTTAAATAAGGAAATTATTTCATCTATTTTGGCACTTCCTTCTTTATCCATTTTTAAAACGATGAATCAAGCAAATGAGGAAGCCTTAAATCATCCTAAATTGGTGCAGATTTTCAACCGATATGCCACGTATAATGGTTCTAATCCATACCAAGCACCTGGTATTTTGAATATTATTCCTCATCTTGAACATGGTTTTGGTTCGTTTTTCCCAACCAAAGGAATGCATTCCATTACAACAAGCCTGGTAAAGTTGGCTGAAGAAATGGGGGTGGAGTTCCACACAAATGCACGAGTGGATGAAATTGTGGTAGAAAACAAAAAGATTGTCGGAATTAAGTCAAAAGGTCAACTCTTTGAATCGGATATTGTTTTTTGTAATTCTGATATAAAACCAGCCTATAAAAACTTACTTCGCACTTCAAAAAAGCCCAAAAAGACATTAGCACAAGAACCGTCAAGTTCAGCTATGATTTTTTATTGGGGAATAAAAAAACAATTTGCACAACTAGATTTACATAATATATTTTTCTCAAAAGATTACAAACAAGAATTTGATGCCATTTTCTCTAAATCTGTGGTTTGTGAAGACCCAACTGTTTACATACATGTTTCATCCAAGCTTGTAAAAGAGGACGCCCCACTCAATGGTGAAAATTGGTTTGTAATGGTGAATGTTCCGTACAACTCTGGTCAAGATTGGGAGTCCATGAGAATGAAAATCAGAAAAGACGTTCTCGCCAAAATAAGCAAGCAATTAGGAGAAAACATAGAAGAATTAATAGAAGAAGAAGATTATTTAGATCCCATTCGCATTGAAAATCGAACCTCAAGTTTTGGCGGCGCGCTCTATGGAGCATCTTCCAATGACCGAATGGCCGCGTTTTTTAGGCATCCAAATTTCTCAAAGATAGATGGATTATACTTTGTAGGAGGAAGTGTTCATCCCGGAGGGGGAATTCCCCTCTGTTTACTCTCTGCAAAAATTGCAACAGGGATGATTCAATAGAAAATAATTTAGCGGTTATTTTTTTTCATATTTTTACACCGTTAGAAATCAACTTGTTGAATTGTGGCGTGTTCTAATTTCATGTAAAAAATTAAAAGCTATGAAAAAGGTAATACTATTGTTTTTTATTATACTGAGTTCATTTGGTTTTTCTCAAACACCAACATGGTCTGGTGATGTAGCAAAAATCATGTATGGTAACTGCACCTCTTGTCATAGAACGGGAGGAATGGCACCGTTTTCATTAACAACCTATGATGATGTGAGTCCAATGGCAGCGTGGCTTGATCAAAATATTCAGTCCACAAATATGCCCCCATGGCCAGCGGATGAAGATTATAAATCCTTTGTACATCAGCGTGTTTTGAGTCAGGCAGACAAACAAACTTTTTCAGACTGGGTTGCTGCAGGAACTCCTTCTGGTGATTTACGCTTTGCGCCTCCAATACCAACCTATTCAAACGGTTCTCAACTCGGAACCCCAAATCTAATCTTACAAACCGGGAATTTCACCGTAACACAAAGTGGAGATCAATACAGGAATTTTGTGATTCCAACGGGTGTAAGTCAGCTCAATTATGCAACAGCAGTAGAGGTTATACCGGGCAATTCTGAAATTGTACACCATGCTTTAGTTTTTATTGACACAAACACAACTGTTGTTGATCCAAATAGTTTAAATGCGGGATTAAATTCTGAGCTTATTTATAGTTATGTTCCTGGTGCGGTACCTTATTATTCTCCTGTTGGAATGGGTTTTAGAATCCCTCCCAATGCACGGATTATATTACAAGTACATTATGCCCCTGGCAGTCAAGGATTAATTGATAATACTGTAATTAATTTTAAACTAACAACCCAAACACAACGCCGGATTCGGGTTTCTGCTGCATTAAACCACATCAATACAATGGTAAACGGCCCCTTAAGCATACCGGCTAATGAAGTCAAAACATTTAATGAATCACTGCTAATAAATACAAATCTTACTGTTTTATATGCATTTCCTCACATGCATTTAATTGGCAAAAGTATTCGGTCTTGGGCCAATCTGCCATTAACAAATGATACGGTTCGTTTTGTAAATATTCCTGATTGGGATTTTAATTGGCAAGACAACTATGTTTTTCCAAATGCAATCAAGATACCCACGGGCTCAACCCTGAAAGCAACCGCTGTCTATGACAACACAAGTAGTAATCCTAATCAACCCTCCTCTCCGCCAATTAATGTTGGAGCAGGAGAAGGAACCTTTGACGAGATGATGATTGTATTTTTTGCATATACTCCTTATTTGAACGGTGATGAAAACACAATTATCGATAAACGCATTATCCCGATGGGAGCGACTACTTTTTGCGAAGGACAATCTGTTCGACTTAAAACGATAGAAGGTGTTGGTTATACGTATCAATGGAAGTTGAACGGAACGAATATTTCTGGAGCCACAAATTATTATCACGAAGCAACTCAAGCTGGTAATTATTCCGTTTTAATTACCCTGGGGCCTAATAGCGCCACCTCAGATCCGGTGGCTGTAACTGTAAATCCCAAGCCAATTGGAACGATTAATCAGCCTGCAAATTATTCTGTGCCTCAAACGTTAGTGAGCACCAATTGTGGATCATGTACTTACCAATGGTATTTGAACGATAGCCCAAGTAACGGAGCAACAGCGTCAAGTTATGCGGTTACCCAAGCTGGCATTTATTACTTGGAAACATACAATGGGTGTTATGCTATTTCGGATACAGTAATTTTAGGGGGGGCTATTCCATTTATGGTTTCCGTTTCAGCTAATCCTACAATTGGCGGTTCAGTTTCTGGAGGTGGAAGTTTTGTCTTAGGAACAAATGCTACCGTAACGGCAGTTCCAAACAATGGATATTCTTTTGTGAATTGGACGGAAAACGGAACAGTAGTTAGTAGTCAAAATCCATATTCTTTTATTGTTAATCAAAATAGAAATTTGGTCGCTAATTTTGATCTGCTTTCTGATGTTGAGGAAATTAATCAACCGCTTACAATATTCCCCAACCCTTCAGAAGGAGTGTTTTCTATGTCTACAGTCTTCGATTTTACCTACAAAATTGTTGCTGTTGGAGGAAAGTTAGTGGCTCAAAATGAAGTCTTCAAAAAGGAACATTCCATTCATTTAAATTCTCCAGGAATTTATTACATCCAAATTGAAAACCACCAAGGTCAACAACGTTTTGAAAAGGTCATAATTAAATAAATCCGATTTTAGAGAGCTTCAGCTTATTATTGAAAATAATCCATATTAATTGTTAAACCAAGTCTGAATGGATAAACAGGCACTGTCTTGTCTTTTTGGAACAGAGAATTTATTTGATAATTAGCAAAAAGCCCAAAATAACTGTACCCTAAACGGACTGCAAAATCGAGATTAAATCTAGAAAGATTATAATTGGAATAAGTGTAATGAGAAAATTTGTTTCCATTTAAGTCTGTTCCCCTTTGTAACGAGTAACCTGAAAATCTCCAAGAACCAATAAATCCAGTTGCTAAATAGAAGTTTTTTTCTGTATTTCGTTCCGTACAAAATTCCAAAATTAATGGGAGGGTAAAGTAATGTGCTGTAAGTTTATTTCTGCTAAGGTCCATTGTGCCGGGAACGGCATAAACTGTATCGGCATTGGCGGTTAATTGATAATTATTAGTAAAGCTAATTCCTCTCCATGAATAGCCGAGACCCGTTGTTAAGCCAAGAAATTGCTTTATGATAGGAACTTTATACTCCAAAAAATTATAGTTAAAAACCCATGACTTCTCGACAATATTTTCCCAATATCTATTTTCATTAAAAGTAGGTGCGAAGGACGAATTAACTAATTGAGTAATTCCCAATTCTATTCCTGCCCAATTAGGCTCAAAATACTTTGTTTTTTGCTCGGGAACATCCGCTGGCGTAAACATAAAATCAACGGGTAATAAATAGGATATTTTTACTGGTTTCCCATTTACTTTTCCTGGAATCCATTTTGGCATTAATTGTACTAATCGCTTGGCTTCTAATTCGTAATCTTTGCATTTTGTGTCATTACTATCAATAACAATATCCTTCAAGTTTCCAAGCGTATCTATGGTAAAACGCACATAAACAAAACCAGATTTACCCTCATTTAAGCAGGGCTCCGGAATAATCATATTGTCTTTAATAAAATTAGTTAGTGCTAGTTCACCACCTGGAAATGAGGCATCAAAATTCAAAGAATCATTCTCAAATTCTTGAGAATAACAGGCCATAAAGGTCAACAAAAAAATGACGGCTAGGCAGAAAGATTTTTTCATTATGCAAACAATATAAACTTAATTTTGATGTAAATGTAGTTCTAAAAATTTATTTTTGCCGTTTATTTCTCTAACTTGATGAATCACAAAAAAATTGCTTTTAAAACGATTGTTATTAGCATAGCATCAAGTTTAATTCTTGCATTTATAAAAGGAATATCTGGGCATATTGGGCATTCAGATGCATTGATAGCAGACGCTATAGAATCAAGTTCAGATGTGTTTGCTTCCCTCCTTGTACTTTTTGGAATGTATTATTCGCACAAACCAGCCGATGAGGATCATCCTTATGGACATGGAAAGGCGGAAGCTCTTAGTACATTTGGAGTGGTGGGATTTCTTTTGATTTCGGCAACTTTAATTGCCTATAATGGCATTCAGAATTTATTCATCGATCAACCGCAACCCGACTCATTTATAATTTATATTCTTCTCGGAATCATAGTTTGGAAAGAAGTTTCATTTCGATATGTAATGAACAAAGGAAAAAAAACAAATTCACTTTCACTGCAGGCAGACGCCTGGCATCATAGAGCCGATGCTATTTCATCCTTAATTGCTTTATTTGGAATAGGTATTAGTTTAATTTTTGGTTCCAAGTATTCTAAGGCAGATGACTGGGCCGCAATTATTTCTGCTCTTTTCATAGTGTATAATGCTTATACCATATTTCGACCCGCATTAGGTGAGATTTTAGATGAGCATACCCACCATGATTTAATTGAAAAAATTCGTAAAATGGAGAATGAGGTAGAGGGGGTAATTTCAATCGAAAAATGTTTAGTGCGAAAAACAGGCATGTATTATTTTGTTGATATTCATCTAGAGGTTGATGGTAATATTACCGTGGAAAAAGGGCATAAAATTGGACATGATTTCAAGAATTACGTCATGTATAAAATACCAGAAATTAGTGATGTTCTTGTTCACATAGAGCCAGTTATTAATAATTCTAAAATAAATAGGCAACTTATTGAGGATTCTAACGTATTTTAACTGGGATGAGTTGAAAATTTAAAATATCTTTGCTCTTCGCCTTTTTTAGCTTAATTTGAGAGTCTTTTCATGAAATTAATTTTTGGTAAATGAATAAGGTTGGTTTTTTATTTTTTATTTTACTTCTGAACTTATCTGTTTTCGGTCAACTGGATGCGAGTTTCTCTTCTCCAGATGTTGATAAATGCCCTGAAAATTTATTTACCTTAAATGCTACCAATACATCTTATTCGACATACAATTGGTCAATAACAGGTCCCGGCGGTTATTCTTCCTCTCCGACTGGAAGTAGTTCAGTTGCTATTTATCTAACTACCTCGGGGCAATATTCTGTAACTTTAACTGTTGCAAACGGGGGGCCAAGTACCAGCTCTACACAAACGAACTATTTAACAGTTTTTGCTAAGCCCACTATTAGTTATGTTTTAACCCCAACCACTGGATGCACCCCTTTAAGTGTCAATTTTAACGGTAGTTGTACGCCAGGCTCTGGTTCGCTTCAATCTTTTTTAATAACCACGGGCACAGGAACTTCATCGAGTGTTGAGGATTTTTCATATACTTACACTTCAGCGGGAACTTTTACGCCTAGTGCAACAGTTACAAACTCATTTGGCTGTTTTACTACTCAAAATTTATCTTCAGTTACGGTTAGTCAATCTGCTTCATTATCAAGCCCTTTAAATCCTAACTCAATTTGTAGTGGCTCAGTTTTTAATTATACTTCAACAAGCGCCACATCAGGCTGTACTTTTTCTTGGTCTCGAGCTTCTAATGCTGGAATTGTTCAAGGGGCGAGCAGTGGTACAGGAAATATTAGTGAAACTTTAACACTTGTAAACCCTACAGGATCAAATGTTTCAGTTACCTATGTAGTAACAACCACTGCGCCAAATGGGTGTCAAACTCAACAAAACGTAATTGTTTCTGTGATGGCCTTACCTTTGGTTTCAATATCCCCATCAAGTTTAACTATTTGTAATGGTTCTACAGGTACTTTAACAGCTACCGGGACTCCGTCTGGAGGCACATACGCATGGTCAAATAGCCTCGGTTCTGCTGCCGCTGCCTCGGTTACAGCCGCAGGAACATACTCAGTAACCTATTCTTCAGGTGGTTGTGCAAGCGCGCCGGCAAATGCAACAGTTACAGTTACATCAGCACCATCGGTAACTATTTCACTTGCTGAAACTTCAGGCACAACAAACAATGATGGAACTATTTGCTCGGGTGGAAATGTAACTTTGACAGCAAATCCATCTGCCAGTGGGGGAACTTATCTTTGGTCGCCTGGTGGACAAACAACGTCTTCCATTACGGTAGCGCCAACCGCAACCGCAACATATACAGTCACTTACACTTTAGGTTGCCCTAGTGCCCCATCATCAACACAAATTATAGTGAAGGCGCTTCCAACGAATGGTTATTTAAGTTCAGTTACAAATGCTTGTAGTGCTCCGGTTACAACAAATTATACATCGACAGCAACTGCACCATCAGGCAGTACAATTTCATCCACAAATTGGACCTTTACAGGAGGAACACCAAATTCTGGTTCTGGATTAGGGCCAATACCCGTAACATACAGCGCCTCAGGGGTTTATAGCATATCCTTAACATCAACCTCAAGTGATGGATGTGTTGCAACAAATAATTATTCAAACGCCATTTCCATAAGTAGTACCCCTGCCCCAACATCTTCATTTTCAGTTTCCCCATCGTCGCAATGCCTAGGCTCAAACTTTACGTTTACATATACTGGAACTGGAGCAGATTCTATTCGTTGGGATCTTGGAAATGGAACTATTATTTGGACTCAGGAAAATGTTCCTTTGACTTACGGAGCAACTGGTTATCTCACGCCAGGCTCTTATACCATCTCAATGACTCCATGGACAACAATCGCGGGTAATCCAATACAGTTGGGTTGCTCTGGATCTGTTAGTACTCAAGTAATAACAGTAAATGGGCCTAAAGCATCCTTTACACTTTCAACTGTCAATTGTTCCAATCAATTTACAAGAACTTTTACTAATACATCAACTGGCACCACAGGCTCAACAACCTATGCATGGTCTTTCCCAAGTGGTACGCCAGCGACAGCCAACACATTTGGTCCTCACACAGTTACTTGGGTCGGTCAAGGCACGTATACTGTTACATTAACAGCTACTGACGCTACTACTGGTTGTCCTGCGAGTACGGCAACCGCATCTGTAAATGTAAATAGTAATTCTGGTGCTGATTTTTCTGCAAATCTTACTTCAATTTGTCTTGGCGCCACCTTAACATTTACAAACACCACTCCATCTCCACAGTATAACGCATTAAATCAAAATTCAACTTCTTCAAATACTCAGTGGGACTGGATTACAAATACGGGTACAACTTTCCCCAATAATTCAGCAAGTTTAAGGGGAACTCCAAAAAACAGAATATTTAGTAGCACAAATGGATATGCGCCTGGCCAATACGGTATCGCCATGCTAAATATTGACAACAATAGTTGTCGTGATACCATTATCAAGCCTAATTACATTACTGTTCATGGTGTAATTGCTAATTTATCAGTTGCGGACACAGTGTGTGCTGGACAATCTTTTCAGCCAACGGATAATTCAACAGCTCCAATGTCTTCAATTGCTTCGCGAGTTTGGAATTGGGGCGATGGAACATCAAACACTACAGGTAATGTTGCATCACCCTCACACACTTATACAACCCCAGGAACATATACACTAACCTTAACTGTTGCTGATAATTCAGGGATAGTTCCGGCTTGTTCTACAGTTATTACTAAAACTATTATTGTCCGAAAACCGACTGCCAGTTTTAGTGTAAACAGAAATTACATCTGTAATAATCAAACAGTTGTTGTTACAAATAACTCTACAGGTACTGGTCTTAGCTCATATTCATGGTCAGCAACCAGTGCATCACCAGCAACTGCAACAGGGGCAAGTTTTGGCACATTTACATTTAATAGTCAGGGAAATCAAAGTATTACACTTACTGTTGCTGATAATTTAGGATGTACAGACGATACTACAATTGCAATATCTGTATTTGATGTTTTCGCTGCCGCATCTGCTACACCAACTACTTTCAGTTGTTTTAATCCACCAAACTTGGTGAATTTTACTAATTTGTCAACGAATAATGTCGACAACACATCTGCTGTATGGGACTTTGGTAACGGACAAACATCTAATGTTTGGAACCCTTCTACCACTTATTCTGTAGCAGGCACATACAACGTGACACTCACCGTTAGTTCATTGACAGGTTGTACAAGTACTCAAACTGTTGCTGCAATTACAGTTGGGGGTCCATCAGGAACATTGGATGTTACAAATGCTAATTTGACAGGCTGTACTTGTTATAATGCGACATTCTCAGTTACCACGGGTAGTGTTACTGAAGCGAAATTACTTTATGGCGATGGGGGATTTGTGAACTTAACGCCAAATTCAACTCAAACATTAACATACAGTTATTGCAATACGGGAACCTCACCTGTTTCATTCACGCCATCGCTGTATATTAGTAATGGAACTTGTAATGGTTTTCTTACTTCAAGCGAGACAATAACCGTTAATCCAAAACCTACAATTACGGCAATGACCAATACCGTTTGTAGTGGAGTAGCTTTTACATCAACACCTGCAAATGGAACGAATGG
>JBIIFU010000073.1:0-5510 GCA_044237035.1 Crocinitomicaceae bacterium | reverse complement strand
ATATCCTCGCATTTGAGGGCGATTCACAAGTATATTGGTTTGAAGGAAGTTACTCCGAATACGAAGAAAATCGTAAAAAGCGCATGGGTGATGCAGGTCCGAAGCGAATTAAGTACAGGAAGTTAGTGAAGTAGGAGGGATTGAGATTTTAATTTAAGGAGTTCCTGTTTTTTGAATAATTCAATAAGTCAATATTTCATTCAAGCATTTTTGAATTTTAGCTATTTCAGGTTTAGAGAGAAATCCAATCTTCTTTTTTAATCTGTTTTTAGACAAAGAACGAACGTGAAAAGTGAGCACTTCCCATGTTTCCGTTAAACCATTTAATGTTGATGGTTGCAGGATGAGATTCCCGTGATAGTTTTTAATTTTTGTGGTTAATGGACAGCAAATAAGCACATTAGCGTGTTTATTCAATAGGTTTCCACTTATTATCACAACTGGACGAAAACCAGCTTGTTCACTTCCTTCTGAGGGATTTAAGTTGGTGTACCAAATTTCTCCTTGATTCATTCCTCGTCTAATTGTGATAAATAATCCGCCATACCTTCTTCTGCTATTTGCATAGTATCCGTGTCAGCGGAAAGTTGTTTGTATGATCTGACATACGCCGCACGATTCAATTGCTCCAAATAGATTCGCAAAGCTCTTTCTATGAGTGTGTTTTTAGGAACGGACAATTCTTTGGCTTTTTCAGCTAGTAAATTCAGCAAATCATCGGGGAGGGAACTTGTAAAGGTTGACATATTTTCGATTTATATTTATAATATGTAAATATAATACATATTTTTTAACTGTAAAAAACAAATGATGTTTTTTCTCAAGGAGGAATAGAGTAATTTGACAAGAAAATCATTCCCTATCCTTCGAATCCATCAAAATAGTCACAGGTCCATCATTCACCAACGCAACTTTCATGTCGGCGCCGAAAATACCGGTTTTTATTTTATCGGGTAGGTGAGAGTTTAGAATAACGATAAACTGTTCGTACAACGGAATGGCAATGTCAGGCTTTGCAGAACGAATGAAACTTGGTCGATTTCCTTTTTTGGTTGATGCAAATAAAGTGAATTGACTAATGAGTAAAATCTCTCCCCCCACATCTTGTATGGAAAGATTCATTTTTCCTTCGGAATCTGAGAAAATGCGCATATCCACAATCTTCTTAGCAATCCATTGCAAGTCCTCTTCCGTATCACTTTCTTCAAAACCAACCAAAACAACAAAGCCTTGTCCAATGGAGTTGTGAACAGAATTGTTAATGGTCACAGATCCTTCAGTAACACGTTGAATGACAATTCTCATGCGTAATCGCTTCTTCGGTGAATATCTCCGTCGTGTTCTTCCAGCATCTGCAAGTAATTGATGTAACGACTTTCAGCAATTTTGCCTTCTTCAACAGCTTCTTTCACAGCACATTTGGGTTCGTTAATATGCATGCAGTTGTGAAATTTGCATTGTCCCATTAGGCGCCGCATTTCTGGAAAATAATGCGCCAAGACTTCTTTTTCAATCTCAACCAATCCGAAAGCACGAATTCCCGGACTGTCAATGATAAAACCACCTGTTGAAACCTGATACATTTCTGCAAACGTGGTTGTATGCTTTCCTGCAAAATGAGCTTCAGAAATTTCTCCTATACGCAAATCAATGTTTGGATCAATACATTTTACCATGGAACTTTTACCAACACCACTGTTTCCTGCAAAAAGCACTTGTTTACCCTTGATTTCAGTTTTTAAAAAGTTGTAAGTTTCAGATTCTAAAGTCGAAATAAAATGACAAGGATATCCAATTTCTTCATACAACGTTTTCCATTCTTGCATTTTGTGTTTGGATTCATCACTGTACAAATCAATTTTATTGAACAAAATGGAAACGGGAATTCGAAAAGATTCGGCCGAGACCAAAAATCGATCAATAAATCCAAGTTGAGTGACGGGTTGCTCAATCGTTACAACCAAATAAATGCAATCGATATTAGCTGCTAATATTTGCTTTTGCTTACTTAGATTGGTTGATTTACGAACCAAATAATTTTTTCTTGGTTCAATCGATTCTATCGTGAAAAGTTCTTCCTGCTCGTTCTTTTCTGCCAGGAGCTCTACTCGATCGCCAACAGCTACGGGATTTGTCGTTCGAAGACCTTCCAAACGAATTTTACCACGAATACGAGCAGTGAGTTCCTTACCATCATCCGTTAATACGTTGTAAAATTTTCCGGTCGATTTAAGAACAATTCCTTTTGGCATTGATAAAGAACTATCGTTTAAGGAACTTTAACCCAAGCACCTGTAATTGGTTGAGATTGAAATTGTTTCTCATCCATTTTTTTAAGGTCATTCCATATTTGTTGAACGCCTGCTTCCAATGCAGCTGCTTCATCCTGAAATCCTTCATAAATCGAATTTGGATCAGAAAAATAGGTTTTAATGAAATTTGTATCAAAGTCACCTGAGCGAAATGCAGGATGTTGAAGGACATATTTACCAAAATCGAGCGTTGTATTCAATCCTGATATTTCATACTCATTAATGGCTTCGAGGCATTTCTCAATCGCTTTTTCACGCGATTCTCCCCAAACTACCAATTTAGCAATCATTGGGTCATAAAAAATGGGGATTTCCATTCCTTCTTCAAAAGCACCATCAACACGAATTCCCTTACCTGATGGCAATCTATAGCGATTCAAGGTTCCAATATCAGGTGTAAATCCATTCATCGTATCTTCTGCATAAACTCGAATTTCGATGGCATGTCCGTTGATTTCCAATTCATGTTGAAGTTTTGGTAATTTTTCTCCTCTTGCAACTCGAACTTGCCATTCTACCAAATCCAATCCAGAAATTTCTTCAGTAACGGGATGTTCAACTTGCAAACGAGTATTCATTTCCAAAAAGAAAAAATCGAGGTTCGCATCGAGTAAAAATTCTACAGTACCAGCTCCTTCGTAGTTACAAGCTTTGCAAACAGCAACAGCAGCTTCTCCCATTCTTTTGCGAAGTTCAGGACTTACAATAGCGCTAGGAGCCTCTTCAACTACTTTTTGATGTCTTCTTTGAATTGAACATTCACGTTCAAAAATATATACGGTGTTACCAAGTTGATCAGCAAACACTTGAATTTCAATGTGCCTTGGTTTGGTAACAAATTTTTCAATGAAAACGGCATCATCACCAAATGAATTTCGAGCTTCGCTTTGTGCTAGGTTCATTTGTTCTTCAAATTCTTCTGAATTTTGAACCAAACGCATTCCTTTTCCACCACCACCTGCAGATGCTTTAATCAAAATTGGATATCCTACTTGCTCAGCAATTTTCTTCGCTTCATTCACATCCGTAATAGCGTGATCTACACCAGGAACGAGTGGGACCCCAAATTCTTTAACTGCTTGTTTAGCACTAAGTTTATCTCCCATAACCTCCATAGATTCGGGAGAAGGTCCTATTAGTTTTATTCCAGCCGCCTTTACTTTTCTGGCAAATCCTGCATTTTCCGATAAAAATCCATATCCAGGATGAATTCCTTCAACGCCCAATTGTTTGCAATAATCCAATATTTTATCTTGATTCAAGTAACTTTCCGATGATGGACTTGCTCCAAGATATACAGCTTCATCTGCTTCTTTTACATGTGGAGCGTCTTTGTCTGCATCAGAATATACGGCTACTGTAGCGATATTCATTTTTTTGAGTGTTCGAATAACTCTTCGAGCAATTTCTCCGCGATTGGCTATAAGTACTTTTTTCATTGTAAAAACTTAAGACCTCAAAGGTAAAGATTGCATTTGATTTTTCATTCGCGAAATAAAAAAATGTAGTTTGTAGGATCTAATTGTATTTATTGAAACAGAATTAAGAAATAGTGGTATAACGTATATGTTAAACCTAAATTTAATGAATTTGAAAAAGATTTTTACCTGTACAGTACTATTTTTCACCTTGACTTCATATTATTCCCAAATATTAAATATTGATCGAAGTATAAAAGCTGACACAACGTTTAAAAGGGTTAGAGGGTCGTTTAATTTTAATTTTTCAAATGATAAACAGAAACGAAATTTGATTGATTTCTCGAATGTCACAGAAGTTGATTTTTTCTTGAAAAACAATTATTCTTTTATTTTTCTTACAAAAAGTGAGTTGTCATTTAATGGACTTACAGTTTTGGAAAATAATGGCTTTTTCCAACTTAGATTTCGAGATAATGACACACGTATAATTGCACCGGATGTTTTTACGCAGTATCAATGGAATGGAGTACAAGGATTAGAACGGAGGGCTCTTTTGGGAATAAATGCTCGAATTAATTGGATGGAGAAAAAGAAGTCTGATTTATATACCGGAATAGGATGTTTTTACGAGTTAGAAAAATGGAATCCCTTTTTAGGTTCATATGCATTTGCTCAAGATTCTTTGAGTATCGTAAATCGAGATTTATTCAGATTAAACCTTACAGCAAAGTTTGCCTTAAAATTATCAAAACACATTGATTTTGCAGGAACTACTTTTGTTCAATTTCCATTAAATAGCTATTTTACTTCTCCAAGATGGTTCTTTGATTCAAATTTGTTTTTTAATGTAAATAAGCACCTTGCTTTCACCTTACATTACGACCATAATTATGATGCGTATCGACCTTTGCCCATCGACAATTATTATTATTCATTGACCACTGGAATTAACATTAAGTTTTAATTGATGGGATAAAAAAAATCCCGATTTCACTCGGGATTTCTTATAAAACGTATATTCTGTTCTTAATAAACTGAATGTTTCAACACAGTCGTTTTTCCAGATTCAGAAATTAATTGAATGTGATAAACTCCTGAAGATAAGTTTTCACGAATAGGGAATAAATTAATTCCATTTTGAAGATCAAGAACTTTAGTAGAAATAACTCGGCTATTGCCATCACTAATTTTCAAGGTCACTTTCTCATTTGTTTTCGAATGCATTACCAAATTAAACTCTCCTTTACTTGGATTTGGATAGGTATTGATTTTTGCATCCTCCTCACAAGCAACGGTAATTGGTCCAAAATATTCATTTTTTCCATCGATATCCACTTGGTTTAATCGATAGTAGTTTTGATCAATTGACTTTTCTGAATCAATAAATGAATAATTGATTTCTTGTGTTGAATTTCCAGCTGCTAAAACGGTTCCAATTACTCTCCAGTTTTCTCCGTCAGTAGATTTTTCTACATCGAAATGCGAGCTGTTTTGCTCAGAGGCTGTTGACCAAGAAAGCGTTACCACATCTTCATCGCAAGATGCAGAGAATGAGGAGAGTTCGACAGGGAGTGGAGATCCATTTCCTTGCCCAAATCCACCAAAATCACTAAATCCTGATACGCCATTCCAAGTGATGGTTTTTGTTGCTGTGTTAATAGAAGAAGTCCCCATTGTAGTTCCATTGAAACATACAGAGCAACTTCCAGAGGATAACCATCCTGTTGAAGCGCTCCATTTTGCTGGTAATAGGTTAGACTCAGTTTCATTACTACCC
>JBIIFU010000045.1:0-19058 GCA_044237035.1 Crocinitomicaceae bacterium | reverse complement strand
TTTATAACCTGATTTTTCAGCTCTATTACGCTCCTTTTCCATGTAAGCACCTCTTACTAACTTAACGCCGTAGATAATCCGATGATTTTTAGCTTCAAGTAAACAACCTTTCAGAAATTCAAATCTGTCCCATCGATACATTTGAATAGTATTGTAAACAATTGCCCTTTCTTGGTTAAATTTACACATCATTTTGAATGCAATATCATCAATTGCTTGTTGAATCCACGATTCCTCAGCATCAATAAAAACAGGCAGATTACAATCAAAGGCCCTCTGACATATTCTCTCTACGCGATGCTCAATTTCTTCAAATTCTTTTAATTCATCTTGCGTCAATGTAATACTTGAAGAAGCTTTTTCGAGCAAGGAAAAGGAAGCAACACCAGTTACCTTAAAAACAGCAAATGGAATGTTTGGATCATTGGCTCCTCGTTCAATTGTCTTTATTATTTCATGAACTGTATTTTCAACTTCCTCCAAAGATTCTTGACCTTCTACTGAATAATCTAATATAGTTCCAACTCCAAACTTACCCAAATTTTCAATGGTTTTTGAACATTCATTGATAGACTCACCACCACAAAATTGACTAAATATTGTTGACTTGATCAATCCCTTTATTGGCAAATGTAATTTTAAAGCAATGGGAGTGAGTAATTTACCTATTTTTACTATTATAGGAAAAGATATAATTTTAAAAAGCCAATACGCTTTTTTCAGTTGCGAATCTGTTTTACTTTTAAAAGCAATCTCTGTATTTTCAAATGAAGTCATTGCTCAAAATTAACCTGAAATTTGAAATTTAAACAAATAAAATTCGTTCCTTTAAAAAATAATTATCAGATCAGCATAGGAAAAACATTAAATAGAAATTTTAAATGACAACAAAAGAATATCAAGAACACTTTCAATTAATTATTAATCAGCAAATTACAAACGAGCCATACAACGATTCTCATTATTTGGAATATACTAAATTGAATTATACCCGATTTAATAGATGGTTAAAACACGGGGAAATTCAAACTGATAATATTGATACGATTTTATCCATTAAGGAACCACTAGAATGGCTAATTATTTCTGAACCTTGGTGTGGAGATGCGGCTCATTCAGTTCCATTTATTGTTAAACTTGCATCCTATAATTCCTTGATTGATATAAAATTTCAACTTCGTGATTCACAGGAATCTGAAATCGATTCATACTTAACAAGCGGGACTAAATCAATTCCACTTTTAATAGCAAGAAAAAACGGAGTGGATATTTTTTGCTGGGGTCCTAGACCAAAATCTTGTCAGGAATTAGTTATTGAGCTAAAAAAAATAAATCCAAGTTTTGAGCAACTCAAAGAATCTATTCAAAAATGGTATAATGTGGATAAAGGGGCGGAAATACAATCAGAAATTTGCGAGCTAATAAAGTTAGCCTAAGTCAGTGCCGTGAAAATGCTTTGTTTTTTCAATATATTGTTTTGAATAACCCCCACTAAAATCTCGAATTAAGAAATCTATTTCTTTTAATTCTGTTGGAATTTTCGAACACACGGTAATTACTCTTTTAATAAGATTCGGTTTACCATAAACGTTTATGATTTCGTTAATAAAAAATTCATGGTTTTCTAAATGGATTTTCAGAACAGACAAATTTTCAGCTGGGAAAATCATAAAAAACTTTCCATTTTCAGATAGTAACGTTGATAGTTTTTGAATAAAACAAGCAAATTCTAATTCAGTAAAATGTTTTGATTTTGAAATTCTATTCTCATTACTCTTCAAGGAATCCACATGAAAAGGAGGATTTGAAAAAATTAAATCATATTTTTTTATGGGATTAAAATCAAAGATATCTTGACAAACCACATTTATACGTTCAAAAAATTGGCTATTAGCAACGTTGTGTTTTGCCAACTTACAATTTTGAGGATCTATATCAAGAGCATCGATAATCAACTCAGGATGAGTTTGAGCTACCATTAATGATAATACACCCGTTCCTGTTCCAACATCAAGAGCCGTTTTAGCAGTTTGATTAAGGCAAAAAGCTCCAAGAATCATAGCATCCGTTCCTACTTTTAACGATGCATTTTCCTGATTAATTACAAAATGTTTGAATCGAAAAATTGATGACAAGTCAAATTATTTATATAGATCTAATAACCCAGGTGGTAATTGAACAAAAAGTTGTTTTGATTTTCTATCTACTCGTTGAACTAGGCCCTTGAATAAGGGGACTAAAACTTCTTTACCTTCCCAATCAATTTGTAATAACGGATTAGCTGATAAATCAATCACTTGTTGAGCCAATCCAATGTTCCCATCAGTTAAATCTACGACTTGAAAGCCTATAATTTCATGATCATAAAATTCAGTATCACCTAATTCGGGCAATAACTCAATCGGCAAATAAACATTTTTTCTTAGTATTTCTTTCGCCTTGGACTCAGAATCAATACCGTTAAACTGAATAACAGCAAATCCTTTGTTCATTGATTTAATCTTGAGAACTGTAAACGGTATTAACTGATCTGGAAGAATTTCAAGATAAATTAACTTTAAATCGGTATAATCTGCTGGATCCGTAACGTCCAAAAACAACGAAACTTCACCTTTAAATCCGTGAAGTTTCGCAATATATCCAAGATTGAAACAATCTTTTATGTCCATTTTTATTCTTCTGAAGCTGGCTCCTCAGTTGATTCTTCGCTTGTAGTTTCTTCCTCAGAAGCTGACTCTTCAGAAGCTACTTCTTCAACTGATTCAACGGTTTCTGTTACAGTTTCTTCAACCTCCTCAACCACATCTTCTACAACCGTGTTTTTCGCTTCAACTTCTTTAGCCTTAGCTTCATTAGCAGCGATTTCTGCTTTTAATCTACTGGCCTTATCTTGATCAGCTTGATGAGCTAAAGAATCTTTTTTGCCTGTGATTTTAGAATCCTTTTGTGCTAACCACTCATTAAATTTAGCTTCTACTTGATCTTCAGTTAAAGCACCTTTTTTAATCCCGTTAATAAGATGATTTTTGTACAAAATACCTTTATAGGATAAAATTGCACGAGCAGTATCAGACATTTCTGCACCATTTTGAACCCACGAAAGAGTTCTTTCAAAATTAAGATCAATTGTTGCAGGGTTTGTATTAGGATTATAAGTACCTAATTTCTCGATGAATTTACCATCTCTTTTTGCTCTGCTGTCAGCTGCTACTAAATGAAAAAACGCTTTGTTTTTTTTACCGTGTCTTTGAAGACGAATTCTTGTTGCCATAGATTTTTACGTTGTGAGGTACGAAACCTCGATTCATAAATTATTAATTTTAAGGGTGCAAATATACAACAATTTTCGGTTCAACCAAAAGTGATTTCAAATTCAAAATAAAGTTACAAAAAAAATGTAGTCAGCAAATCCACAAAACTTAGTACATTTGTTTTCAATTATGTCTGGTTCAGTTAACAAAGTAATATTAATAGGGAATTTAGGGAAAGATCCTGAAATCCGTTCAATCGACACGGGGGTAAAAGTAGCCTCTTTTGCTATAGCAACATCTGAAACATACACCGATAGATCAACTGGAGAGAAAAAGGAGCTTACTGATTGGCACGATATAGTTGTATGGAGAGGACTCGCAGAAGTGGTTGAGAAATTTCTGAAAAAAGGCATGAAAGTATATATAGAAGGGAAATTAAGAAAAAAATCATGGCAAGATAAGGAGGGGAATACGAGATACAATACAGAAATAATAGCAGACCAACTTACCATATTGTCTCCTAGAAATGAATCTAATGATTCTGAAAATAAACAAAAAACATATTCATCCGAAGGTACACCTCCTCCCCCATCTCCTATGAATAATTTATCACCTGAAGATGATGACGTGCTTCCTTTTTAGTTTAACGATTCAACCAACTATGAACACTGTAATTTTCTTGGAACAAGAAGCCTATATTCAAGCTGGAATTAGCAGTGATTCAGTAATTTACATCGGAATAATTTGTGTTTTACTTTGTATTTCAGCCATGATGTCGGGTTCAGAATCTGCCTTTTTCACACTCGGGCCAAAAGAATTAGATAATTTAAAGGAAGATGAAAGTTCTAGCGCTAAACTTATTCAAAAACTACTTGACAATCCTCGCGATCTTTTAGCTACTATACTAATTACCAATAACATGGTGAATGTTGGTGTTGTAATCTTATCTTCATTCGTTCTCAATGAGATTTTTCCTGTTGAAAGCGAAACAAATGCTCTTTTTCGATTTTTTCTTGATGTAATTGGAATAACTTTCATTATTTTATTGACGGGTGAGGTACTTCCAAAGATATATGCGAATAAGCATGCTATGTCTGTAGCTAAATTAACATCGAAGCCTTTGTATTATTTAAGTGTTATACCACCTATCTCTTGGATAAAATTTTTGTTAGTAAATGGTGGTGCCTTTATTAATAAATTAAATAAAAATAGTTCGGTTAAAATCACCTCTGATGATTTAGAACAAGCATTAGCTCTTACCAAAGAAGAAAACGGATCTATAGAAGAACAAAAATTATTAGAAGGAATTGTAAAATTTGGAAATACGGAAACATCTCAAATAATGAGATCTAGAATTGAAATTTCGGCTATCGATGAGGAAAAAAATGCAGAAGAGTTATTAACATATATTTTAGATTCAGGTTATTCAAGAATTCCAGTATATCGAGAATCACTTGACAATGTTATCGGGATTTTGTATATAAAAGATTTACTGCCTTATCTAAATGAACTAACTACATTTGATTGGAAAAAGGTTATTCGAAAACCTTATTTTGTTCCTGAAAATAAAAAGATTGACGACTTATTAAAAGAATTTCAACAAATGAAAATGCACATGGCAATTGTTGTTGATGAATATGGCGGAGCTTCCGGCCTGCTAACACTAGAGGATATCCTCGAGGAAATTGTTGGAGATATTACGGATGAATTTGATGAAACAGAGATTGTTTACACGAAAGTTGATTCCAATACGTATATATTCGAGGGCAGAACGGCATTGGTTGACTTCTACAAAGTTACAGAAATAGAGAGTAAAGAATTTGAACACTCTAAGGGCGAATCAGATACTTTGGGTGGATTTATGATTGAACAAGCAGGTAGGATTTTGAAAAACAACGAGTACATTATTTGTGACCATGTGAAACTAATCGTTGAATCTTCTGATAAAAGAAGAATAAAAATGATCAAATGTATTCTTCCAACTAAACAACAAATAGATTAGGCTCATGAAAAAACTACTTTTCTTTACAAGCTTATTTCTTTTTTTCGCATGCGGTGAAGAAATTTTTATCCCTAAACCTCCGACACATCTTTCAGTAGATTTACCATCACATACTTATCAAAAATTTTCAGACTCAACAAACTTTTCCTTTGAAATGTCAAAACTGTGGTCGAAAAGAGTAAATTATAAAGAAAAGGATTCTCTTATTATTTATTTAGGAAAAGACATTGATGGGGATTTACATTTTCAATATTTAAAAATAGACACTGCAAATCCATTGTCCTTTCACATCAATAAAACCTTTGATAAAATTGATTTCCACAAGGTTAGAGCGAAACAATTAAAAGACACAAATTTTGTGTTTAACAAAAAAAAGGTTTACGGAGCCTTCTTTGAATTTGTAGGTAATTCTGCAACAAATTTTCAATTCTACTTAACAGATTCAACAAATCATTTTATTCGTTCTGAATTACTTATTAGAAGAAAACCCAATTACGATTCACTTCAACCAACTTTGAACTATATCAAAACGGATTTAATCCACCTAATCAATACTTTTGAGTGGGAGAAAAAGGATTAAATCTAGCATTTATTGCTTTGGGCGCCAATCTAGGAAACAGAGAGGAAAACATTATTAAAGCCATTGAGCTCATCAATTCCACTATTGGAAAAGTTATCAAACAGGCAAAAAATATTGAAACAGAACCTGTTGACATGTACAATGCTAACTTATTCATGAACACATGTATTGAAGTGCAAACATCCTTAAACGTTGAATACTTGTTAGAAGAATTAAAAAAAATAGAAATAAATTTAGGAAGGTCTGCAAATAGTAAGGGAAAGAACGAGTCAAGAACCATTGACTTGGACATAATTTTTTATAATCAAATTGTTTATTCTTCTGAAAACTTAACAATACCTCACCCCAACTATCACAAAAGGGATTTTGTTCTTGTTCCTATGTTAGAATTAGACAATCAATTTATCGACCCTAAAACGAAAATAACCTTAAAACAGTTAATAAATTAAAAAAAATATTTACAGTATTGATAAGTCAAATTTTGTTTATAAATTTGCGCCCAATATTAAACGTAGATTACATATCTTATGAAAATGAAAACTTTAAAAATATCCGCAATAGTACTGGCTGGAATTACACTTTCAAGTTGTGATTCCCTGAAAGATTTGACTTATACGGTCACTCCGGATCCATTGGAAATGCACGGTGATTCAGTTAGAGTTAAAATTGAAGTTAAAGTACCTGAAAAAGGTATTAGAAAGAAAATTGTTGCTGAGATAACACCTAAATTAGGAAACCAAGCTCTTGAGCCAGTTAAAGTTGCTGGTGAAAAAATTCAAATTGGTGAAAAATCGATTCCTTTTAAACCAGGTGGGAAAGTAACCTATGACAGAACTTACGCATACGATCCTAGCTTTGAAAATTCCGATTTAGTAATCGATTTAAAAGCATATAAGGGAGCGATTGGAACTAAAGAAAAGACAAAAGAAGCCTTTGAATCTAAGAAAATTGCTGAGGGAACAATAATTACTCCTTTTTTAGTTCAACCTGATTTTAAAGTAGTTTCTTTGAAACAAGACTATGTTCAAACGAAAGATTTCACAACCAAAGCTACCATTAATTTTGATAGAGGTCGTTCTGAATTGAGAGCAAACGAAATAAAAGATGCAGATATAATAGCATTGAAAGAATGGTTGAAAACAAACGCTGGAAATTCTCGAGTAGTTATTAAAAACATTTCAATTAATGGTTTTGCTTGTCCAGATGGGGTTGAAAGTAAAAATGTTACATTATCTGATAGTCGTGTATCAACAGCACTTAAATTAATTGAATCCTTATTAAAGGAAACAAAATATCCTGCTATTGATTTAAAACTTTTAGCGAAAAGTAAAGGTCTAGGGGAGGATTTTGACGGTTTTGTTTCAAAATTGAATGAAAGTTCTATCGCCTCAGATGAAAAAAGTTTAATTACTCGTGTTATTAAAGAGTCTTCTGATCTTGATACAAGAGAAAAAAAGATTAAAGAAATCTCCAAGGTTTTTCCTACCATTGAAAAAGATATTTTCCCTCTTTTAAGAAGATCCGAGATAGTTATCTCATACAGTTTAGTGGGATATTCGAATGATGAATTAAAATCAATTGGAGCATCGAATCCATCATCTCTTAAATTGGATGAGTTAATTCAGGCTGCTGAGGTTACATCTGATTTAAAAACAAAGCAAACTATCTATTCAACAGCTCTTGGAGTTACAGCAGATGATAAATTAGTATTAAATAATTTGGGAGTATTAATGTACGAACAAGGAAAATACGACGAGGCAAAAAGCTATTTTGAAAAATCAGGAAAAGTTGATAATTCTCTTGAAATTAAAAATAATTTAGCTGCAGTTTCTGGTAAAAAAGGAGATTTTGAAACAGCAAGAAAACTACTTGACAAAAATTCTTTAGCAGAAGCGAAATTTAATTCTGGATATTTTAGTATCAAAAGAGGTAAGTATGCCGATGCAATCTCTTCAATGAAAGGATCTAACTCATTCAACTTAGCTCTTGCTCAACTATTAAATGGTAAATCAGATGAAGCAATCAAAACTTTAGATGCATGTACTGTAAAAGAAACAGCTGAATGGTTTTATTTAAAAGCAGTTGCCAATGCTCGTCTTAATAATGTAGAAGGTACTGTTTCTAACCTGAAAAGTGCAATCACAAAAAATGCATCATTAAAAGAAAAAGCAGGAAAAGATAAAGAATTTAGAAACTTTACATCAAATTCTTCTTTCTCTTCTTTAATCAAATAATTTTATATTATTAAATATTTAAAAGACTATCTTCGGGTAGTCTTTTTTTTTGAATCAACTTATGAATATTGAACACCTTTCTCGTAGCTCTTTTCACCACTATAATCAAACTCATTTAAGATTAGCAGAACAACAAGAATCTCTTGGGGAGTTCATTGGATTGCCGTTTTCCTTAGAATCAATGAAAAAACAAATTAAACTCAAACAGGAAAGTTTTTCAAAAGAAAATCGACAAATACTTCAGACTCATTTCAAGAACCAATATAAAGATGTTCATTTATCAGAATCTATAATAAACAATATTGAACTACTTGGGCTTGAAAATTCTTTCACAATAACTACTGGCCAACAGCTTAATTTATTTGGAGGTCCCGCTTTCTTTTTTTATAAAATAATACATTGTATTTCTTTAGCCAGGAAATTGAAAAAAATACATCCTGAATACAATTTTATACCGGTGTTTTGGATTGCATCAGAAGATCATGACAAGGAGGAAATTTCGGAAACTACCATTTTTAATCAATCTTTTCGATGGGAAAATAATTTTACAGGCTCAACTGGTGAATTTCCATTGGATAATAATTTTCAAAACATAAAAAATTCCCTAGTAGATTTTTTCTCAACTAACGAGGGAAGTGAAATAGTTAAACATTTAAATAAATTTCAAGGAGAAACTCTTTCAAAAGGTTTTATCAATTTCTTAACTTCTATTTTTCATGAATACGGGCTTCTAGTTTTAGATGCAAACTCCCCTATTTTAAAGAAAGAACTTTCGAAAATTCTTAAAAATGAAATAAATGAATTTTCAACTTTTAAAAATGTTTCAGAATCAGATGCAGCACTTAAAAGTGAAGGAATTAAACCCCAAGCAAAAATTCAAGAGGTTAATTTCTTTAAATTAGATAAAGGACAACGGTTAAAAATCAATTATTCTGAGAATCTATTTTATATTGCTAATGATGAAGTTTCAAAAGATCAGTTGCTGTTAGATATAAATAATAAACCTGAATCGTTTTCACCAAATGTTTTCCTGAGGCCACTTTACCAAGAGATAATTTTACCTAATCTAGCATATATTGGCGGCCCGGGTGAATTAAGTTATTGGTTGCAATTGAAATCTAATTTTGATTTTTATAAAACTCCATTCCCTCTTTTAGCAAATCGACTTTCTTTATATGTAATTGATTCATCCATTGAGAAAAAAATGAAAAATTTCTCTTTCTCTGTTTTAGATTTCATCAATACTTCTTTTGATGAGTTGAAAAAGAACTTTTTATCCACTACTCAAGATTTTGAAAATCTTAATTGGGAAGAGACTGATAGTAAATTATATACGATCTATTTAAAATATAAGGAAATCTATCTAGGTTCAACTCCCGAAATTGGCAGTTTTTTAGAAGCTGAATGGAAGAATATTGAAAAAAGTGTAGAGAAAATAAAAAGTAAGCTTCAAAAACAACTAGCAACTAAGCATGACCTTGGAATAAAACAAATTGAACAAATCAAAGTGAAATTATTTCCAAATTTCATCCCTCAAGAACGATTCTATCATTTCTTTACATTTTGTCCGGATGGATCCTTAAATCTAATACATGAATTAATTCAAGAGATTGACCCTTTTAATACAGATATTTTAGTCATTAAAAATTAATTTTTTGTTTAGCTTTTAACTACTTAAAAATAGATTTAAACAAGGATTAATTTCTGAAATAATCTGAGATCTTTTTTTTTATCTTTGTAAAGTAATAATAGTACAACCCTATGGCAAAGACTGCAACAATAGAATCGCCTCAAAAAATAGATTTTGACACTTTTAAAACACAAATTCTTGCTGATTATAGATTGGCTTGTGAATCCAGAGAAGCCTCATTACTTGGAAGAAAGGAAGTCCTAACTGGAAAAGCAAAATTTGGGATTTTTGGAGACGGAAAAGAGTTGGCGCAAATTGCACTTGCAAAACAATTCAAAGATGGTGATTTTCGAGCGGGTTATTACCGAGATCAAACCATGATGTTAGCGATTGGTCAACTCACCTTAGAACAATATTTTGCCGGTTTATATGCTCATACAAATGTAGAATTAGAACCTCTTTCAGCTGGTCGACAAATGGGAGGTCATTATTCAACAAGAAATTTGGATTCAGCAGGAGAATGGAAAAATTTGATGCAACAGAAAAATAGTTCTTCTGATATTTCTCCAACCGCTGGTCAAATGCCTCGATTAGTTGGACTTGCGCTTGCTTCAAAATTCTACAGAAAAAATAAGGATATTCAGGAAATTGAAGATTTTAAAAAATTCACCAATCAAGGAAATGAAATTGTTTTTGGAACTATAGGAGACGCATCCACATCTGAAGGACCATTTTGGGAATCGATAAATGCAGTTGGTGTGCTTCAAGTTCCCTTAGTCATGTCGGTGTGGGACGATGGATATGGCATCTCTGTTCCGCGTGAATTTCAAACAACTAAAGGTAATATTTCCGAAGCATTAGCTGGATTTCAACGAACAGAAGAAAAAACGGGTTTTGAAATTTTGACAACAAAGGGATGGGATTACGTTCATTTGTGTGAAACCTATGAAAAAGCTGCAAAAATTGCTCGAGAAGAGCATGTCCCAGTTTTGGTGCACGTTCAAGAAGTTAATCAACCTCAAGGACATTCTACTTCAGGATCTCACGAACGTTATAAATCAAAAGAGCGTTTAGAGTGGGAAATAGAATACGATTGTATTTCAAAATTTAAAGAATTTATTCTATCATTTAATACAGGTGGATTAACACTTGCAACTGAAGATGAATTAAATCAACTACAAATTGAAGCAAAAAATACTGTTCGTGATTCTAAAAACAGTGCATGGAAGTCATTTACTACGGAAATAAACAAAGATTTAAAAGATGCTTTGGCTCTTCTTAAAAACCTAGCATCGGAATCACAAAATAAAGTTTTTATCGAGCGAGAAATTGAAAGTCTTGAAAAAGCGTTCGAACCTGTGCGAAAGGATATTTTTTCAATTGTCCGTAAATGCCTGAGACTTGCGCACAAAGACAATTCAAAATCAAAATCAAATCTTGCCTCTTGGATTCAGCAACAACTTACAATAAATTTTGAGCGTTATAGTTCTCTACTTTATTCTGAATCAAATAAATCCGCGTTGAAAGTGCCTGCTATTGAACCTATTTATTCGAGCAATTCACCCATGGAAGACGGTAGAATCATATTGAGAGAAAATTACCGAAAAGTACTTTCAAAAATGCCTGAAGTAGTAGTTTTTGGAGAAGATGTAGGTGGAATTGGAGGCGTGAATCAAACATTAGAAGGATTACAAAATCAATTTGGCGATGACCGTGTTTTTGATACCGGTATTCGAGAATGTACTATTATTGGCCAAGGAATTGGAATGGCGATGAGAGGTTTAAGACCTATCGCTGAAATACAATACCTTGATTATTTATTATATGCATTACAGGTCATGTCAGATGATTTGGCAACCGTTCAATATAGAACGAAAGGAGGCCAAAAAGCACCTTTAATTATTTCCACAAGAGGACATCGATTAGAAGGGATTTGGCATAGTGGTTCACCAATGGGAATGATTGTCAATGCATTGCGAGGAATATATGTCTGTGTGCCTCGAAATATGACAAAAGCAGCCGGTTTTTACAATACACTTTTGGCATCAGACGATCCGGCTTTGGTTATAGAGCCGTTAAATGGTTATAGATCTAAAGAAAAAATGCCCGATAACGTTGGTGAATTTAATGAACCACTAGGGATACCAGAAATTGTAAGAGAAGGTTCTGATCTTACACTAGTTTCGTACGGTTCTACTTTTAATATCTGTGAAATTGCCGCTAAACAACTGACAGAACTTGGAATTGATATTGAGTTAATTGATGTTCAAACCTTAATTCCTTTTGATATCCATGGGATTATATCAGAATCAATCGAAAAAACAAATCGCTTACTAATTGTTGATGAAGATGTTTCAAGTGGAGCTACCGGTTATATGTTAGACAAAATTTTGGTTGAACAAAAAGGGTATTACCATTTAGATGGTTCTCCCGAAACATTAAGCGCTAAAGACCACCGGCCAGCCTACGGAACAGATGGCGATTATTTCTCAAAACCAAGTGTGGATGATATAATTGAAAAGGTTTATTCAATAATGAACGAGGCGAATCCCACAAAGTATCCTCCGCTTTATTGATCAATTTTAACTTACTTTAATTTGTATTCTCGAAATCAAAGTTGAATTTCGGCTAATACATGTATTATTTATCCTCCAAAACATTTAGTAAACCACTCTTTCCGTCGGTAATTATGGTTTTCGTATTTGCTGATGCTGATAATTTAATAAACGCTTCTATTTCTTTCATTTTTAAAATATTGGCAGAAATACTAGCATTTAGCATATCATTAGCATTTTTATTTGCTTTCGCCTCGATTTCAATACTTTTAGCGCGTCCTTCAGCTTCAATTCTCATAGATTCAGCTCTTGCTTCAGACTGAATAACATTTGTTTTCTTGACACCTTCAGCTTCTATCAATTGACGCTCAACTTCTTTCTTTTGACGATCTAATACAAATTCCATTCGAAGAGCTTCTTGTTCAGCCTCTAATTTTGTCTCAATTGATTTCGTTAAACCTGCTGGAAGAGTAATACTTTTAAGTAAAACAGCTTCAATAATAAATCCCTTTTTACCACAAACTTCAGCCAAGCGTTTCTTGATTTCTTCCTCGATTTCGTTTCTCTTGGCGCTGTGCATATCTTTCGCAAAATAGCGTGAACATACATCCGAAGCTGCCGAACGAAATACAGGTAATATTAAATTTGCTTCGAAATCAAGACCAGTTTCTTCAATTATTTTCTTAACATCAGATGATTTTATATGATATAAAATTGAACTCTCTGAAACTATTGTTAATCCTTCTTTTGACGGCAAATTTTCACGTATAGACAAATTCATAGTGCTTATATTTAACTTTATGATCCTCGTTACAAAAGGATTATAAAATACGGGACCTGGATCTTTTACACTTTTATTAAGCTTACCCAATTTAGACTTAAGGGCAACTTGGTTTGGTCTAATAATTGAACAAGAAGAAATAACAAACGCAGACAATGTAATTAAGAGAAAAAATGATTTCATAATAGTATTTTTATCAAAAATAACGATTGCAATCCATTTATGTTTTATGTAATTTATATAATCTTTTGTTATAGTAAGTATTAATTAAAATTAATCAATTCATATTTAACTTAAACTACCTAGATTTACATAACCTTTAATCTCAGTTAAATTAAAAGTAATTATAACTGTTTTGGGGCTGAATGTAAATTCAAACTAATTATTTTATAAAAAAAAGACATGTACTCAAAAGAATTTCAAGAAATAGTCAACTACCGAAGATCAAATCGTGTTTTTGATGCAAACATACCTGTTCCTGAAGAAGTTATGCAAAAGAGTTTAGAACGTGCAGTTTTATCACCGAATAGTAGCAATATGCAGTTGTGGGAATTTTATTGGATTAAATCAGATGAGGAACTTAAAACATTTATTCCTCTTTGTCTTAATCAACAAGCAGCCAAAACAGCACAGCAAATGGTAGTTTTTGTTACACGTAAAGACAAATGGAGACAGCGAGCAAAGTGGAATTTAGATAAAATTAAAGGAACTATAAAAGGTGAACCCAATAAATTACAAAAGGGGGGAATGGATTATTACAGCAAAGTAATGCCACTTTTATATATGAATGATGGATTTGGTATTATGTCAACAATAAGAAGATCTATCAGTTTTTTTGCTGGATTACGTAAACCCTTTTTTAGAACAGGTGGAGTTGCGAATCAACGAATTATGGTCCATAAATCATGTGCTTTAGCCGCTCAAACTTTCATGCTTTCAATTGCCGCAGAAGGGTTTCACTCCTGTCCAATGGAAGGATTTGATGAAAAAAGAGTAAAACGTGCTCTGAAATTACCTCGAGGTGCCGAAATCAATATGATTATTTCTGTTGGTAAAGGAACCGAAGAAGGAATTTGGGGACCAAGATTTAGAGTTCCGAACGAAGAAGTCATTTTTATAAGGTAATTAAAAATAAATTCTAATCTTCATCACAGACATTGATTTTTTGAATGTATTAATTTGAACTTTAAGTTTAAAAAGAACACGTATCTTTGCACAAAATTTTGAATATGTCAAAACCTGTTCGCGTAAGATTTGCCCCATCTCCTACTGGTCCATTACACATGGGCGGTGTTCGTACTGCATTATATAATTATTTCTTTGCAAAAAAAAATAATGGAACATTTATAATTCGTATAGAAGATACTGACCAAACGCGTTTTGTACCAGGCGCCCAAGAATATATTCTAGAATCCATGAAATGGTGTGGGATTATGCCAACAGAGGGACCTGGGCTTGGAGGTGATTACGGTCCATATGTTCAATCTGAACGTAAAGAAATGTACAAGCCTTTTGCTGAACAACTCATTTCTGAAGACAAAGCTTATTATGCTTTTGATACAGCGGAAGATTTGGAACAGGTACGCGAACAAGCAAAACAAATGGGAATGCCCAATTGGCAATACAACAGCGTAACAAGAATGTCGATGAGAAATTCACTTACGTTACCCAAAGACGAAGTTGAAAAGCTTCTCAGCGAAGAAGTTCCTTTCGTAATTAGAATGAAGATGCCTCGAAATAGAGATGTGCGTTTTCAAGATATTATTCGTGGTTGGGTTGTCGTGAATACTAATAATTTAGATGATAAAGTTCTTTTCAAAAGCGACGGAATGCCAACGTATCATTTGGCCAATGTTGTGGATGATTATTTAATGAAAATCAGTCATGTAATTCGCGGTGAGGAATGGCTCCCCTCTGCCCCACTCCATTATTTACTCTACGAAGCTTTTGGATGGGATTGTCCTGAATTTGCTCACTTACCTTTACTCTTAAGACCAGATGGAAATGGCAAACTTTCCAAAAGAGATGGAGATCGACTAGGGTTTCCGGTTTTTCCATTGGATTGGCATACTGCTGAAGGAGAATTATACTCCGGATATCGCGAAAAAGGATACCATCGTCAAGCTTTTATCAATATGTTGGCATTTTTAGGCTGGAATCCTGGGACAACACAGGAAATCTTTAGTTTAGACGAACTTGCTGATAGTTTCTCACTCGATCGAGTTTCAAAAGCTGGTGCTAAATTCGATCCTGATAAAACAAAATGGTTTCAGCAACAATATTTAAGAGCGACACCAGATGCTGAATTAGCAAATGAATTAAAAAGTAAAATACAAAAGGACATTGAGATTTCTGATTTACAAGAGATTTGCCGATTAATGAAAGAGCGCGCAACCTTTGTTACTGATATTTTAAATGAAGGCAATTATTTATTTGAGAGACCTCAATCCTACGACTTCGATACTATTTCTAAAAAATGGAAACCAGAAACTGGTGAATTAGTTCAAGGGTGGATGAATGAAATTGAAGTAATGTCTGATTTTTCTGCAGCCTCCATTGAATCAAGATTTAAAAATTACTTGGAATCAAAAGGTGTTGGAATCGGTGCAGTATTATTACCTTTTCGATTAGTTGTAACAGGTGTAGGAATGGGACCTGGAATGTTTGATATTTCAGCTTTTTTAGGTAAACATGAGGTGATAGAACGCATGAAAACCGGATTATCTGTCATTACCGAGCATGTAAAATGAAGCATCTAATCTATGTTTCAGGTATAAAACTATACGCTTACCATGGTTGTTTGGAGGAAGAGACCAAAATTGGTGGTAATTACGTTGTGAATATTAAAATTGAAACAAATTTTGAAAATGCCGCTAACCAAGATGATCTCAGCAAAACTATTGATTACGTCACTGTCAATCAACTTGTAGAATCAGAAATGAAAACGCCTTCAAAATTGATTGAACATGTTGGAAAACGAATTTTCAATAAAATAAAATCTGAATTTGAAACTTGCTTAAAATTAGAAGTTCACATTATTAAACTAAGCCCTCCGATAAATGGGGATGTGGACTCTGTATCAATTGTAATATCAGATTTTGACTAAATAATTGTGGATGCTTGGTAAATCCGCAACTCATCCCAAGAGGCCAAATCTCCTATCTGTGCTTTAATTTGAGATAAAGAAGAACTATCACATTTTGCAACTAATTCTTGTATTTCCTTTAATCTTTTCGCTTCCATCACATCACTAATTTCTATTTTTTCAGCCCGAATCAATTGAGCGACGTGTCCATAAATTGTTGTTTCAGATAATTGTCTTATTCGAGCTATCTCATCAATTTTTTTACCTGATTTGATAAATTCCTCTGTAATTTCAATCGTACTTTGTTTAACCGGCTTATCCTTTTTAACTTTCGTTATTTTAGTTTCAAAATCAATTGCATCTAAAACTAATTTAGAATTTTTGTTTTGTTGTCGTAAAGCTTGTTGAACTGCACTAATTTTTGAAATTTGATAGTTTTCAATTTCAGGGATTTTAAAAACATCTTTGGATATATCTAGACCAAGTGACAGTTTTTCAGACAAAATTCGTGTCTTTTTTAAATCTATAATTCGGCAAAAAAGCAATTCTGAAAATTCTTCCAATTCATCTGTATATTGTTTTGTTTTTCGAATCAATTTCAATTCACCAATTTTGAAATAGAACCTCCCAAGTATCTCATCAAGTATAGGAAAAAAATAAGTATATGCAGCAGATACTCGTTCATTTATAAACTCTAAATCAACTTGATTGTAAAATAGTTTATCAATTTGTTTTCGGAAGTTTAGAGAATGTTCCTGCATATTCGATAGTTTCTCAACAAGCTCTTTTATCCACTTTAAATTTTTATTTTTTTCTGTTTTAATTGGCGCACTTGTATGACTTGACGAAAGAATACTAATCAACTCCAAAAGTGAATACCAATCAAATGTTTGAATCAATCTGTTTTTCAAATAATGAACAGTATCATTTGATAATTGATTGTTCAGGGAAACCAAATCAACTTCAATTTGGGTAAAATCTTTTACCTGTTGATCCATGGAAATCGATCGATTCTCAATTGGTCTCAATAATTTCAATCCATCCAAGGAACGCAATCTTGAAAAGGCAACATAAGCCTGACCAGGTGCAAAAACGTCATTTACATCTAAAATAGCTTTATCAAAGGTCAATCCTTGACTTTTATGAACCGTAATTGCCCAAGCAAGTTTCAAAGGATATTGAACAAAAGTACCAATGACTTCTTCTGTAATTTCCTGAGTTGCTTCATTTAAATTGTATTTGATATTTGACCACTCGTATTTATCGACCGTAATTTTCTTTTTTTCTTCAGAAAAATACACAATCACCTCGTACTCGCTCAAAAATTCAATCGTTCCAATCTTCCCATTGTAATACTTCTTTTCTAATCCACTATCATTTTTCACGAACATTACTTGCGCACCAACTTTGAGTTCTAATTGCTGATCAAGCGGAAAAATATGCTCTGGAAAATCACCGGTTATCTCAGCAGAATATTCAACGGTTTTTGATTTGAGTTTAAGTAGCTCTTTGGCATTTATTTCATCTGCTTTCGCGTTGTGAGTTGATAAGGTAATACAACCTGTTTTATCAAAAGATTGCGGATCATTAATAACTTTGGAATTTAATAAAGCAATATTTTGCTCCGTAAATCGATTGTTCCTCAAATTATTCAAAAGTTCAATAAACTCATCGTCTTTTTGTCGAAAAATGGTCGTTAACTCAATTACAAGTGGAGGAAATGCACTTAATATTTGGGAATTAAAGAAATAGATTCCGTTGTAATAAGAACTCAAAATACTCCATTCATCATTTTTAACTACTGGAGGAAGTTGCAATAAATCGCCAATAAAAAGTACTTGAATCCCACCAAATGGCTCATTATTTCGTCTTACAAATTTGAGCATAAAATCAATAGCGTCTAATAAATCCGCTCGAAGCATACTGACTTCATCAATAATTAGCAATTCTAAATTACGAATGATGGCAATACGCCTTTTGTTCATCTTAAAATGACGCTTCAAGGTTGTTTTATTCTCATGTTTTACATATGAATCACTCGTTGGAGAATGTGTAGTTGGAATAAACGCACCAAAAGGCAATTGAAAAAAGGAATGTATTGTTACTCCTCCCGCATTCAAGGCAGCAATTCCAGTTGGGGCAACTATTACCGTGTTTTTTTGTGTAGTTTGAACTATTTTACGCAATAAGGTTGTTTTTCCTGTTCCAGCCTTACCCGTAAGAAAAATAGTTCTATTGGTTTGATTAATAAATAATTCGGTCAGTTTAATGCTCGAAATTTCATCTTTTGTAATATTCATACTTTAAATTACCAAAAAAAAATGAGATACCAATATTTTTGATAGTATGAAATTTTAAAATTTTGTAACACAGTTGAGGAATTGTGTTTAAGGTTTTATTTTTAATTTTTTTCATAATGAAGAAGCATTTATTTCTTTTGTTTTTATTGAGTTTCACCAATTTTTTTTGGTCACAAAATATCAGAATACTTGAACATTCAACTCAAATAGAATTTATTGAGTTAACAAGGTTAAACTCCCAAGAAAGAGAATGTAATTTGAGCGTTTCACCGGATGGAAAGACCCTTTATTTTATGAGTACTCGAAAGCAAAAGATGCTTTACAATAAATATAAAGTTGATGATTCTGAAATTTTTTATTCCAACCTAAAAGAAAATGGAAGTTGGTCTAAACCTCAAAGTGCTGGCAAACAAATAAATTCTGAAAGTAATGAAGATGAACCTTCCCTTTCCTTGGATGGTTCAACAATGTATTTTCAAAGTTGGACTGTATCGTGGCGAAGAGATGGGGGGCCGTATTATCAAGTTGAATTTGAGGATGATGAATGGAAGAATAAAAAAGGTTTAGGGGGTGGGATAAATAAATTTTTCTACGAAGAAAGTGAACGTAATTATGGATACGCAACAGATGGTATGGCAGT
>JBIIFU010000002.1:0-170830 GCA_044237035.1 Crocinitomicaceae bacterium | reverse complement strand
TCTCAGGTGGCTGAGGAGAATGGAATAAAAGCGTTTGTAATTGGTGGATTTGTGCGTGATCTAATTTTAGAACGACCATCCAAAGACATCGACATTGTTGTTCTAGGAAATGGCTTGGAATTAGCTCAATTATCTGCTGAAAAATTGCGTGTTAAGAAAATTAGCCTTTTTAAAAATTTTGGAACGGCTCATTTTAAATATAAAGATTTAGATGTGGAATTTGTAGGAGCTCGTAAAGAATCCTATCGTTCCGATTCGAGAAAACCAATTGTCGAGGATGGAACACTCCAAGACGATCAAAATCGCCGTGATTTTACGATTAATGCGTTGGCGTTAAGTTTGAATAAAGAAACTTTTGGTGATTTGATTGATCCATTTGATGGAGTTACAGATTTGGAAAAAGGAATTATTCGTACACCACTTGATCCGGATGTAACTTACAGCGATGATCCTTTGCGTATGTTGCGTGCGATTCGTTTTGCAACTCAACTCAATTTTAAAATAGAGTCTAAAAGTTTAGAATCCATTTTGAAACAATCAGATCGCTTGAAGATCATTTCTCAGGAACGAATCAATGAAGAACTGAATAAAATCATTTTAGCAGATCAACCTTCACGCGGTTTTGTGTTGCTAAAATCAACCCAGTTATTACATCAGTTTTTTCCGGAAATGATTGCATTACTGGGTATTGAAACTATTGACGGTAAATCGCATAAGGATAATTTTTACCATACCTTAGAAGTACTGGACAATGTAGCCGGAATGTCTGATTCATTATGGTTGCGTTGGGCGGCAATCATGCACGATATCGCAAAACCACCGACAAAAAGATTTGATAAGGAAGTTGGTTGGACCTTTCATGGACACGAAGATTTGGGTGCGCGTATGGTACCGCGAATCTTTACCCGGATGCGCTTGCCTTTGGATCATAAAATGAAATACGTACAGAAATTGGTGCGTTTGCATTTGCGTCCCATAGCCTTGGTTAAAGGAACGGTTACAGATTCAGCAATACGCAGGTTATTAAATGAAGCCGGAGATGACATCGATGATTTAATGACTTTATGTAATGCGGACATTACTTCCAAAAATGAATTCAAAGTAAAGAAGTTCAAGAAAAACTTTGAAATAGTCGCTCAAAAATTACGCGATGTAGAGGAAAAGGACAAAATTCGCAATTTCCAGCCACCCGTTACAGGCGAATTAATCATGCAAACTTTTTGCGTTGGTCCTTGCTCTGAAATTGGTATCATAAAATCTCAAATCAAAGAATCTATTTTAGAAGGAACCATTCCAAACGATTACGAAGCTGCTTTTTCGGAAATGCTTCGAATAGGGAAGGAGTTGGGCTTGGTGGTAAAGGGGTAGATTTTTTACCTCTCAGATTGCCTGTCAGATGTTAGGAGGAAGTTATATTTACTGTATTTTTTTACAACAAAATTTTAGGTTGTAAAATATTACAAAAACATTATTTTTCAATTGATTAAACTTTTGAGAAGAAGATAATATATCACAGATTCTTAAGCGAACTGATTGTAGCTGATGGGCTTTCAGAATTGAAAACAAAACTGCCGGCTACAAGTGCATCTGCTCCGGCATCCGCTAATAATTTTCCAGTTTCTAAATTTACTCCACCGTCAATTTCAATCAAAGCTTTTGAGCCGCTTTGTTGGATGAGGTTTTTTAGTTTCTTTACCTTTTCAACGGCTTGAGGAATGAATTTTTGTCCACCAAAACCAGGATTTACACTCATGATTAACACCAAATCTAAGTCGCAAATAATTTCTGAGAGAGCTTCAACTGGTGTGTGAGGATTCAAAGCAACTCCCGCTTTCATTTCGTGCTGGTGAATTAACTGAATGGTTCTGTGTAAATGCGTGCAAGCTTCGAAATGAACAGTGAGATAATCCGCTCCTACTTTCTTGAAATCAGCGATGTATTGATCAGGATTTACAATCATTAAATGAACATCCAATGGTTTTTTTGCATGTCTTTTCATGGCTTCAACTACAGGTAAACCAAACGAAATATTCGGAACAAATACGCCGTCCATCACATCAATGTGTAACCAGTCAGCTTGGGAGTTGTTCAACATTTCTACATCACGTTGGATATTCGCAAAATCGCAGGATAGGAGGGAAGGAGATACAATCATTGGAATCTTTTTGCAACAAATGTAAATAGAATGCTAAAAATATCACTAATTTCGAAAAAACTTAAATCATTCTAAGTTCATGCTATTATACATCATCATTGGAATTACTGTTTTGATTTCAGTTTATGCCTTTCAAAATCAAGAGTTTCTGGCAAAATCACTTTTCTATCCGTATCGCGTTAAGCACTACAACGAATATATTCGAATGGTCAGCCACATGTTTATTCATGCTGATTGGGCGCACCTTATTTTTAATATGTTCTCATTATTCTTCCTCGGTCAAATATTATTTGTTTCCTTTTATTACAATTTTGGCGAAGCACCTGCGATGGTACATTTTGCGATTGTTTATTTTTTTGGTGGGATATTCGCCTCTCTTTTTCCCTATGCGCGTAATCACGAGAATCAAAATTACACCTCGCTTGGGGCTTCAGGAGCTGTATCTTCTGTCGTTTTTGCCGCTATCTTGTGGAATCCAACGATGAAATTAGCGTTGTTATTCCTCCCAATTCCAATTCCTGCTTATATTTTTGGACCTTTATATCTCGCATTTGAATATTTTGCACTTCGAAGAGGGAAGGGCAATATTGCCCACGATGCACATATCGGAGGAGCGCTCTTTGGGATTTTATATGTGCTTTTAATTGAACCTTCAAAGGGTTCAGAGTTTGTTCAATTGATTTTTAATTGATGTATGTCAGTATTGTACGTGTATAACAACGGTCAGGTATTACCGAATAACTTACCAACTATTAATTTTGGAAATCGTGGTCATCTTTATGGAGATGGCGTTTTTGAAAGTATTCGAGTGGTTAATGGAAAGGCGATTAATGTTGAAAATCATTTAATTCGCTTGATTGAAGGAGCAAAAGCATTAAAAATGCAGATTTCTGAATCAATTACAAAAGAATTTTTGGAACAAAAGATTGCGGAACTTATACATAAATCTCAATTAAAGGAAGGTGCAAAATGTCGAGTTTCGTTGGATCGTAGTCCAGGTGGCGCTTATCTTCCTGCAACCAATGATTCGCAATTGTATATTGATATTCAGTCACTTGCTAAAAACTTCTTCGAGTTAAATAGTTTTGGAATTGAGATGGACATTTACTTAGATCTCAAATTGGAAAAATCCTTTTTATCAAAATTCAAGACAAAAAATGGGTTGAAATATGTGATGGCTGCCCTTTCGGCGCAGGAAAAAGGCCTTGGTGATGTTTTTATGACGAATGATAAAGGTCAGGTTATTGAGACTTCAAATAGCAATATTTTTGTAGTTCATAACGGCGTTTTATATACTCCAGGAATCGAAGATGGATGTATCGCTGGAACGATGCGCATGCAAATTATTAACCTGGCATTAGCGAATAATATTAAGGTGTATGAATGTCCAATCATGCCCCAAAACCTACTTTCTGCAGATGAAATATTCTTAACGAATGCTATTCAAGGCGTGCGATGGGTGGGAAGCTTTCGAACGAAAAAATACGAAAACACGATGTCCCGGAGGTTTGTAGTGTTACTAAACGAATTTTGGGACAAGAAAACGGGAGCGTGAGGAGCTTTTCCATGCGATACAAAATGTTGTTACTTGGCTTAGTAACCTTGTTACTTTTTCCAATTCCTACTTTTTTAGTTCACTATTTTGTTAATCACATTTCTCTTTGGAAAATCCTTGATTTCGAAAGGTTTACTGCCTTAAATATTGGATTGGGGTTAGAATTTGGTTTTGTGTATGGGATAATCGCCATGGTGTTGCTTCAGGCTCCTTTGTTTGAAAAATTACCCAACCGAATAGATGATATCGTGCGATCAATGAATTTGAATGTTGGCGATGCAATTTTCCTTTCTTTTTGTGCGGGTTTTGGTGAGGAATTACTCTTTAGATCAGGTGTTCAATATTATTTAGGAATAGTTTTAACTTCAGTAATTTTTGTTGCGATTCATGGTTATTTAAATCCAAAAAATTGGCGCTATTCCATGTATGGATTAATTGTCATGCCTTTTATACTTTTATTATCAATGGGCTTCGAAACATTTGGATTGTGGTTTGCTATTTCTGCCCATTTCGCGTATGATGCAGTGCTTTTTATTGCAATGCTACAAAATAAAGATTAGCGAACTAAGATTTTTTCACTTCGAATTTGAGAGCATTAAGTTTGATTCCTACACCAACTCCAATGTTCCATTCTCCATTTTTTGTAGCCGTTTTGGGATTGTAGTAACAAGGAATTTGAATTGCCATTGCACGATAGCAATAGGTAATCCCTAATCCAAGGGTAGGAGTGACTAAGGAGTTAGTAGTTGTTCCAGAATCTTGTTTTATTCTAAGCGATGGCAACATTCCTACTAAAAAATATGATTTTCCTTTTGTAAAACTCAAATTTGGTCCAGTGAAATTGATAAATGCACCATTGTCAACATAACCACTTACAAAGATTCCAGAAAATGGTTTGATGTACTTTTCAACGGTTGGAAGTTGTTCATAAGCTTGAGTAAAAGCAGAAAGATAAAAGTTGCCAAAAACGAAAAATAGAAAAAGGTTTCTCATGGAGAATAATATTAATTTACCAATCGCCACCTGCACCACCACCGCCAAAGCTTCCACCACCAAAACCGCCAAATCCACCACCAGAACTTCCTCCAGAGCCTCCTCCGAATCCACCACCACCAAAATAGATTCCTCCAAAGCCTCCTCCATTTCTTCTTCTTAAATTGAGAATTATAATAAACAAAATGATTCCCCCAATAATTATAAGCTTTGCCCACCAAGGATTCTCTTCTTTTTTGTCGTAATCTTTATGGTTGTATTCGCCTTTTGCTAGTTTAGTAATTACATTGAGCGCTGCTTTAATTCCTTCGTAATTTTTGCTTTCTTTTAACAACGGATTCAGTTCTTTATCGACAATATTCTTGCATGTAGCATCAGGAATAGCACCTTCTAAGCCACGTCCTGTTGCAATGAATGAAGTTCTTTTTCCGTCTGTTTTGGTTGGTTTAATAAGTATTACAACACCGTTATCTTCTTTTCCTTTACCTACTTTCCATTTTTCACCCAATTTAATAGCAAAATCAGCGCGATCTGTTCCGTTGAAATTGTCAACGATTACGACAACTATTTCATTAGACGTTTCTTTCTCGAACTTCTCTAAGTCCTTCTCTAATTGAGCAGCTTCGTTTGCATTTAAGAAAGATGGAAATTGCTTTGAGAGATTAACATAGAGTTTTGGGGGAGAGGGAGGGTTTGGAATTTGATCCTGACTCAATAGTGAATTCGAAATAAATCCTAGAAAGAGCCAAATTATGAGTAATTTTTTCATCGTCCTTCTCCTTGACTTAATACATTTTCGAGTTCATTTTTATCGTCTTCATTGTAAGGGAAATAGCTTTTTAGTTTATCCCCTACATCTGAGATGGCATTGATTAATCCAATTACATATTCCTCTTTTTTGAAAGATTCAACCAATTGGTTTTTAGTAGATTCCCAATAATCAGTAGGGACTTTCTGATTGATGTTCTTATCACCAATAATGGCTAGTTTTCTATCTTCCTTTGCGACGTATATTAAAATTCCATTTCGATCCTTTGTCTTAAACATTTCCAATCGATAAAAATGAGAAATTGCTTCTTTAACTGGGTCGCCTGAACATTTGTTATCTACATGAACACGGATTTCACCAGAAGTTTGCTTCTCTGCTTCTTCAATTGCCTTAGAAATAGCAATTTTATCAGATTTGTTATATTCAAAAGGCATTATTAGAACTGTACTTTAGGTGCATTTTCCGAACCTGCCGCTGCTTTAAATCCAGTTTTCTTTGGAAAAGTCTCGCTGTTTAAGAACATACTAGCAAAGAAACCTCGAATACTTGTATTGTATTCTTTAACAGACTCGTTATACAAATCGCGTTCTTGTTTAATTCTATTTTCAGATCCCTCTAGTTGCTCTTGTAATTTGGAGAAATTTTCTGTAGAACGAATTTGCGGGTATGCTTCGAATGCTAAATTGATTGCTGTGTTGATTTTTTTTCCGGCAATTTCCATATCTTCCGGAGTTTTTGCATTGACAATACCAGCTCTAGCATTCGTTACTTGTGTCAAAATATCTTTTTCATTTTTAGCTGCACCTTTTACTGTTTCTACAAGTTGCGGAACCAGATCAGCCCTTCTTTGATAAGCAGATTGAACATTGGCCCATTTTTCATCCACTTTCTCTTGAAGTGAAACCGCTTTATTGTAAATACTGATATAGGTAAAAAATATAATTCCAATTATTCCTATAATTGCACCAATGATAATATAAGATCTTTTCATGTTAAATAATTATTTATCACAAATGTAAGTGAATTAAAGTTTCTCTGTTTGAATTAATTCTTAACAAACTATAAAATCTTACAAATTGTGGTAGAATGAAAATTCTCTTGAATCGTAGTTGTTTTCAAATAGATGAGGATAGTATTTTTTCATTTCTAAGTTCATTAATTCCATGGGAACGTCCTCAAACACTCCGTAAAAATGGTCGTAGGTCATGTATTTCTGCCCTTTTACAAATTCTTGAAACAAAGAATCGTTTTTTCCATCCCAATGGAGCACTTCAACTTGATTGAAATGACAAATTCTTTTATCGAATGCAGGCGTACATTTTACCCAATTATCATTGAGAAATACTTCTACAAATCCGTGAAAAACAATTTCCGGTCGCTTTAGGTAAGAGGTGAGTTTTTCGACACCAATGTGATTCGTAACAACAGCAAATCCCAACCGAGCAGGGATCTTGTATTTCCGAAAACAAGCACAAAGAACGATTGATTTTTCTACACACCACGCACGTTTTTTTTGGACAATATTACTTGCTGTAAGAGCATTTTTACGTAAATCCAAATGATAGGGATCATACAAAAAGTAGTCGCGTACATACTCGTATAAACTCACAGCTTGCTCAACAGTATTTCCCTTTTCGTTATGATTTTTAAGGAAATTAGTAAAATTTGTATGATTAAAGTCTAAAAAATCAGTTTCTTCCAAGTAGCTTTGCATAGAGCGAAATTACAACATAAACAAAAGTGAAAATAGTAAAAGAAACAATGGACGAGAATTTTTTGCAAAGTCCACTGCCTTTTATTAATCGTTTACGGTTATGGATTTACGGCTCAAATTCTCCGAAATTATTTGTTAAAATTATTTATAGCCTAAACACTTCGGTTTCTTCATTATTTGTTTTTTGGCACGTGTTGGGTTTTGCTGCAGTGTTCTTTCGAAAGTTTGTTTTTGCTAAAAAGCAAATCGCGGTGGATGAAATTATTCAATCAAATGCCAAAAATTTAGGATATACTTTTGAAGAACTGATTCGCTACTTACAAATACATCATTTGGTGTCAGCCGCACTTTGGATGCTAATTTTATGGGTTTTAGTCCTTTTTTGGCGAGGAAGTAAAAAGATCTATTTATATATTCTGTTTCTACTTTTAGCTTACTTTATTCAAGGGATTTACTTTTTTGGTTGGCGTTTTATTACGCATGAATTGACGCTATTTGATTGGTCGGTATTTATTCTTTTTTCATTTTCATTATTAGTTGGTGGAATAATTCAGATGTTTTTTTCTCAAGCGGATAATCAAAAAGAAGAAGTTGATGTTTTGGAATAAATATAAAGTTATATTAGTTAGTCAAAGTAATTTGTTCTAATTAAAACAAAAAAGTCAGATTTTCGTATCTCATCCACAATGCCTTTAACGTCAATCAAAAAACAGTTGAAATCAGAGTACTTCAAATCTTTGTCTGTTTTATTATCTGGAACTTTAATTGCCCAAGTAATTGGCTATGCCCTTGCTCCATTATTGACTCGTTTATATTCTACAGCAGAGATGGGCGAATTGGCTTTATATATGCGAATAACTGGTTTTATCGCTGCAATTGCCACGCTGAGATACGAAGCAGCTCTTCCACTACCCAAAAATGATGGACATTCCTATTTGCTTTATCGAATTTCCCTTTTAATTTCGTTCGTTGTCTTGTTAATCAGCTCCGTTATTCTAATTTCCTTGGTGGTTTCCGGTGTAACGCCAGGTTTTGATTGGTGGTACGTTGTGTTTATCATACTTGGTTCCACAGCGATTGTGGTGATTAATATCGGAACAAATTGGTCTGTTCGAACGGGAACTTTTTCATTGATATCTCGCCAAAAAATAAGTAATTCATTGTTTTCCAATTTTTTAAAATGGGGTTTTGCTTATTTATCCTGGGGCTACTTTGGATTAATCTTAGCCACATTCATTGGCTATTTTATCTCTTGTTTTGAATTCATTTTCAACTTTCGCGGACTAAAAAAGAAGTTTTCAAAATTGAAATCTCGAAAAAAAACATGGGTTTTATTAAAAGATCATCGCGAGTTTCCACTTCTGAATTTGCCCCATATTCTTGTTGATCACGGAAGAGATATGCTGATTGCAACATTGATTCTGGCTTATTTCTCCGAAAGTGTTTATGGTTCGTTTAGTCATTCGTATGCCATGTTGAGAATTCCAAGTATGTTAATCGGCGTTTCTCTCAGTCAAGTTTTTTATAACCAAGCTATTAAATTATACAATGATAATCAACGCATGCTTCCATTGCTAAAAAAAACAATTGGAATGTTATTGGTTATCAGTGTAATTCCATTTACAATTTTGTATTTATTCGGAGAACCAATTTTTGCATGGATTTTTGGTGCAAATTGGGCAGATGCAGGTAGTTATTCCGAAACAATGTCCTTCTGGCTCATGGTGAGCTTTGTTATTTCACCTATTTCGGCCTTGCCAATGATTTTGAAGAAACAAAAGATTGCATTTGTATTCGGGACAATTAGTGCCTTAATTCAAGTCATTCCACTAATAATCATTCCTGCAATATATGGTAGTTCCAACGAAATATTTATTCTTTCACTCCAAGTTATTTCCTATACGCAAGCCTTATGGTTTTTGCTAGTTCTAGTCATATATTTTATATTTGTTTACAGACACGATAATCATTTACTTAATTCACCTTCTGTTGAAAAGTAGAATTCAAAAATTTGTAATAAGTGACATTGATTTTCGCAAGTCAACTCTCGTTGATGTTGTGTTATTAGCACTAACATTTCTATCTATTCTTTTCGTACCTAGTATTAAAATTCACAGTGAATTATTTCTTGGTCTAGACGAGTTTCTTGTATTGCTAATGGGACTAAGACTTTTACTGAAACGATTCTTTTGGATTGATCGCTTAATGTTAGTTTTTGCTGTTCTTTCATTTTTTATGCTTGTTTCAATTTTATTCAATTCAAATCGAACGGATTACAGAGAATATTTGGAAATTCAAAAAGTGGTGAAATTTGTCGTTTTTTATTTGTTCTCTATTTTTGTTTTTAAGGATTATACCAGAAATAAAAATGTAATTTATCTTGTATCTACCTCATTTGTTATATTGCTCATCTTTAATTTTTTACACCTCTTCAATCTCTTTTATTTCAACGAATTCATCACCATTTTGTACGATACTGATGGGAGAGATGTACTAAACTTTGGTAAAAACTCAATTGGCGGCCCGGGTCCAAAAAGAATTGTCGGAACGATGGGTAATCCAAATATCAATGCCATTCTCTTCTTGTTTTTCGTTTCATTTTACTCTTTCCTTTTGATAGAGAGAAATAAAGTTGAAAGTTCGTGGAATTATCTTTCAAAAAATGCAATACGAGCTTTCTTTTTGTTGAGTATTCTTTTGGTTATTCTTTGCCAATCAAGAACTGGAATTGTTGCCCTGTTTTTAGTCTATGTCCTCGGTGTTTTCTACAGGAAAGTTAAATGGTTTGAGGTCGTTATAGAAGTACTTCTAATTTCTGGATTCTTTGGACTTTCCGCATTTTTGGACACAATCGCCTTGCAGTATTTATTCAACACAAAGCCTCAGTTGCAAGAAAACAACTCTTTGGCTGTTAGATTGAAAATTTGGGGAGAATTAATAAATATGTGGACGGAAAAACCATTGTTCGGTTATGGACCAAATAAAGCATACATTTATCGCGAAAAACTGTATCCTGAAAATGAATACGTCTTTTATTTGTGGCGCTACGGAATTCAAGGAGTTATTTCTTATATTGCTATTTTTTGTGTTCCCCTATTTTATTTTTACAAGCGAATTAAGGAGTTTACTTTTCTTATTTTTGCAGTTTTAATTGTTTCGCTTGTCGCACTTATGAATAATCCACTTTCAAATCCAAAAATAAGCGTTCTATTTGCGTTAATTCTTGGTTTTTCAATGGTTCAATTTACCAAGGTGGAACAAAATACAAATCAGTCAAAATGAAGTCGATGATTTACCATATTTCCAGGTATTTGCACGTTTTTTTTAAGCCGAGAATGTTTGCCATAAAACGCAATTTTCAAGGAGGAGAAATTAAAGGAGTACGAATTGGTAATACCACCTTTATTGATCATTCAAACAAATTATTCATTGAGGATTTAGTGTATATCGGACACTATAATTTTATTGAAGCCAGCAATGTAATTCAATTAGGAAAAGGATGCCAAATCACATCTTATGTAAATATTACATCCCATTCTAGTCATCAGTCAATTCGTTTGTACGGATCTTCCTATTCGAATGTAAAAAATCACATAGGCTACAAACGAGGTGCAATCGAAATTGGTGAATTTACCTTTGTTGGGCCATTTTCCGTGATTATGCCATCAACGAAAATAGGGAAGGGTTGCGTTGTAGCAGCTCACTCCTATGTCAAAGGTGATTTTCCTGATTATTCCGTCATTGCAGGCAATCCTGCTAAAGTTGTGGGAGATGTACGGGAAAAAGACAATGCGCTTTTGGAAAAATATCCTGAATTGAAAAACACCTACATGAGTTAGTATGAAGAAATTGCTAATTATAGGATCAAATTCAGTTCATACTTTCAATTACATTGAATTGATATCCGGCTATTTTGATGAAGTTCTTTTAGTAACAAATAAACAAAATCCAGATTCAACGATTCCTCAGGTCACAGCAGATTTTCATTATAATTTTGCTTCGTTTCTTGCTACTCCAAAAAAAATAAGGGAAGTGGTTGATAACTACAAACCAACCCATATTCATGTACATCAGGCAAATAGTTACGCTTTTTTTACTGCTAGAGCTATAGGTAAAAAAGAAAACATGTATTTAACAGCATGGGGGAGTGACATATTGTTACTTCCGAAAAAGAATTTTTTCTGGAAAAAAATTGTACAATATTCTTTAAATCGATTTTCATTTTTTACAGCAGATTCTCGAGAGGTTGCGGATGAAATGAATAAGTTGATTTCTATTCAAAATCCTGTGTTAGTTGCAAATTTTGGTATTGAAATTCACGAATATTCAACCGAAAAAGAAAACGTAATTTATTCGAATCGTTTACATAAGCCTTTGTATCGTGTAAACAAAGTTATAGAAGCGTTTTACCGTTTTTTACAAACCAATCCTTCGGAGAATTGGAGACTCGTAATCGGTGCTGTTGGAACTGAAACAGATAAGTTGAAAGAAATGGCAAAGGAACTTGGTATTGAAAACCAAGTAGAATTTATTGGTTGGGTGGATGCTGAGATAAACCGAAATTGCTACGCTAAATCAAAATTTTGGATTTCACTACCTGAATCTGATGCCACTAGTATCAGTCTATTGGAGGCGATGGCCTACGGATGCGTTCCTGTAGTTTCTGATTTACCTTCCAACAAAGAATGGATAAAGAATGGAGAAAATGGTTTTATAGTTCGAGATTTGGAAAAGGAATATCTTTCAGATATGCTCATAGTGAACCTCGAAAAAGCCATAAATATCAATAAAGAAAGAATTCTTAAAGACGGAACTAAGGATGCTAATCGAAAGAAATTTATCCAATTGTATGAACAAGTAAGCAAATGAAGCGACTAAAAATTTGCCATATTACAACCGTGCATAATGAAGGAGATATTCGCATTTTTCATAAAATGTGTGTTAGTTTAGCTGCTAATCCTTTGAATCAGGTTTATTTAATTGTTCCCAATGCGACACCTAGAAATGAGCATGGAGTTGAAATTCTCAGTTTTATCTCAGATACTGAAAACCGAAAAGAAAGGATTAAAAAAGCGGGTCAAAAAGCGCTTGAAATTGCTAAGGAGATAAATGCAGATATTTATCATTTGCATGACCCTGAATTACTTACCATTGCCCGTAAACTTAAAAAACAAACTGGTTCGAAGGTTGTCTTTGATTCACATGAAGATGTTCCCAAACAATTATTGGATAAAATTTGGATTCCGACTTATCAACGAAAGTTACTATCTTGGATTTATGAAAGATATGAACGATATGTTTGCTCAAGAATCGACGGTGTAATTTCAGTTACTCCAATTATATGTAATCGATTTCAAAAAGTTCAAAAAAACGTTGCTTTAATAGCTAATTATCCAGATTTAGAAGAATTGACTTTTTCTGATAAAAAGAATGATTTTTCAAGAACAATTTGTTACGTTGGTGGAATCTTTAAAACCCGTGGAATAATTGAACTGTTAGAGGCTCTTGAAAATACTGATATTCAACTTTTGCTTGCTGGGACTTTTGAATCAGAAGAACTTGAACAGCATGTTAAAGCATTGTCTGGCTGGAAGAATGTTACATTTTATGGACAAGTAGGTCGCTCTGAAATAAAAAACATTCTTGAGAAAAGTGAAATTGGTATAGTTACTCTACATCCGACAAAAAGTTATTTAGAGTCTTATCCAATTAAGTTATTTGAATACATGGCGTCTGGTATCGCAATTTTAGCAAGCGATTTTCCACTTTGGCGAACAATTACTGATCCTGCTCAATGTGCGAATTACGTTGATCCTCAGAACAGTGAAAAAATCCGAAAAGTACTTCTTGATATGCTCGATAATCCTCAAGAAACAAGACAAAAAGGAATTAACGGTAAATTGGCGGTTCAAACCAACTTCAATTGGAGAAGCGAATTAGTTAAACTAAATTCTTTTTATAAAAATATACTCAATTAATTGAAAGGAATTAATGACAGTTGTATTGAATAAAATAAAAAATACATTCACCCTCGCCGACTTAGGTCTTTCATGGATTTTATTCTTTTCTATTGTTTATCAAAAACTTGTTCCAATTGGATTTGCAATGATGATAATTTCTCTTTTTTTTAAGAGACAAAGTATTACAAAGTTTGAAATTTTTAATTTTATTTTTCGCGGTCCAGCATTTTGGTTCACTCTATATTATTTGTTACTTATTCTTGGATTGTTATGGACTGAAAATCATCTCTTTGCTTTATCAAAATTAGAGAATAAATTGGCTTTTATCCTATTTCCGACTCTCTTGTTTTTTACCGTTCGTAAGTGGTGTAATATTGAATGGAAACAACTACTTGTTTACTCTTTACTTTTTGCGTTGGTTATGTATGAGACACTTGCTCTGTGGAGATACATCGGTCAATCAGAAAATTCGTGGCAATTTGAGTTTCTTTCTTCTCGTTTTTCAATTTTCATGCATAGAAGCTACTTTGCATGCTACCTTATTATTGGAATTGTTCTGCTTTTTGAGAATATACGGTCAGCTTTTTCTATTTCTACGGTAGCACTCATTTCTTTTTTTAGTGTTGGCGTTTTGCAAACTGAATCAAAAGCAGGCATTGTGTGTTTGTTTTTGGTATTTGTTTTTCAGTTTTATTCCTTTTTGAAGTTAAAACATAAAAAGTTTAATTGGATATTGACTTTTTCTATTTTCTTGTTTTCTTCAATTTTACTTACAAATAATCCTATAAAATCGAGGTTTAAGTCCATGTTTGATGCTATCGGTAATATGCAAACTAAAAACAATAATTCCGTAGAAAGTAATTCTGCCCGTATAATTATGTGGAGTACATCTATTGATGTTTGGAAAGAAAATTTTCTTTTTGGAACAGGAACGGGAGATTACGACGATGAATTAACAGCTAAAAATCTTGAATATAAAAACCAAGGAGTTGCTAAGGAACGGTTGAATTCTCACAACCAGTTTTTAAATTCTGCTGTTCAACTTGGTTTAGTTGGTTTTTTCGTTCTTCTTATGATTTTCGTATCTAGCTATTTTTTTTCTGATAAAAAATTGTGGCAATTATTAATATTAATTGTGTTTTTAATCAATTTTTTGGTTGAATCCTTTCTTGAAACTCAAGCTGGTATTATCCTTTTTGTAGTTTTATTGACACTATTTTTCCCCAATAATACTACTCAAAATCATTATGATAAATAAGCTCACGGTTATAATTCCTTGTCGTAATGAAGTTAAATTTATTACTGAATGCATCGAGGCAATTTACGCATGTCAATTACCTGAATCGATTCAAATGAAGGTTTTTGTAATTGATGGAATGAGTGATGACGGAACACGTGAATTAGTTTTAAAATTAACCGAGATATATCCTAATTTATTTCTTGTAAATAATCCTAATCGTATGACTCCTTTTGCTTTTAATATCGGGATTCATGAAGGAGGGAAAGTCGACTTCGTTCAAATTGTTGGGGCTAGACATATTTTAAGTAAAAATTATCTTTTTAAATCGCTTAATAAATTGAAAACTGATGAGTCTATTTGGTGTGTTGGAGGTAAGATTATTAACGAATTCATCAATGAAAACGGGTTAATAATATCCAAAGTCATGTCAACAACCTTGGGTATGGGTATTGGTAATTTTCGAACTTTGAATAAATCTGGATTTACAGATACGGTAACAAGTCCAATGTATCCTTTTTGGGTTTTTGAGAAAATTGGGTACTTTGATGAAAACTTGGTAAGAAATCAAGATGATGATTTTAATTTTAGAATCACAAATGCAGGAGGTAAAATTTATTACGAAAACGGAATTAGTTTAAAGTATTATGTGAGAGGTGATTATAAAAATTTATGGAGACAGTTCTATCAATATGGTTATTGGAAAGTATTTGTAAATCGTAAGCATAAAACGATAACTACCTTGAGACAATTAGCTCCAATTTCTTTTGTGATGTATTTATTGATTTTACCAATTGCGTTAGTTGCATCAACAGAATTATTTGCTTTTTTGAGTTCGTTCTTAATAATTTATCTCATACTAGTATCTTGGTTTAGTATTAGAATTAATAATAGTACCAGTAAAAATTCCTTAATTAAAACATGGATTACATTTCCAACTCTTCATATAAGTTATGGCTTAGGCTTCATTAAGGGTATTATTCAATTTATAATTTTAAATCAAAATCCATCCGAAAATCAAAAGCGATTATCACGATAGATACATTTTTACATTCGAGTTAAAATGAAACTAAGTTTAATCATTTTAGTTATTTTTGTTTTATGATACCATTTTCTCCCCCTCGCATTGATCAACGTGTAATTGATGAAGTGAATGCAGCTCTATTAAGCGGTTGGATTACCACTGGGCCTCGCACCAAATTATTTGAAAAGAAAATATCTGAATATTGCGGTTGTAAAACGACGGTTGCAGTAAATTCTTGGACAATGGGAATGCAAGTTTTATTGAATTGGTGGGGAATAGGAGAAGGAGATGAGGTGATTTTGCCTGCATATACCTACTGTGCCAGCGCAAATGTAATCGTGCACTCAGGAGCAAAACCAGTGATGGTTGACATTAATCAAGATGATTTCAATATCTCGTTAGATGCGATTCGCAAAGCGATTACTCCACGAACAAAAGCTATTATTGCTGTTGATATTGCAGGTTTTCCATGTGATTATGATGGGCTAAATCACTTAGTGAAAGAAGATTCTATTCAATCACTATTTCAGCCAAACAATGAGCTTCAAACTAAATTGAATCGCATTTTGGTAATAAGTGATGCAGCACATAGTTTTGGAGCTAAAATTAAAAGCCAAAGAGCTGGTTCATTAACGGATATTACCACTTTTTCCTTTCATGCGGTAAAAAATTTAACAACAGCTGAGGGTGGGGCCTTGTGTTTTAATCTTCCTGATGGATTTGATCATGACGAGATTTACACGCAATTCTGCACAATGATTTTGCATGGTCAAAACAAAGATGCTTTGGCCAAAACACAAAAAGGGAATTGGCGTTACGACGTAGTTGAACCTGGATTCAAATGCAATATGACCGATTTGCAAGCAGCAATTGGGTTGGTAGAATTGGAACGTTACCAAGAAAATCTAGTTCGAAGAAGTGAGATTTTCCGAATGTATGACAAAGGATTTTCGGGGTTCAAGTGGGCCTTGACTCCTAACTATCATACCGACATTAAGATAAGTTCATTTCACTTATATCAACTTCGGATAAATGGAGCGAATGAGCAACAACGTGATGCCATTATGCAGGAGATATTCAATCAAGATGTATCTGTGAATGTTCATTTCTTGCCACTTCCAACCTTAACAGCCTACAAGAAACGAGGATATAAAATGGAAGATTATCCAGAAACATGGAATAAGTACCAAAATGAAATTTCCTTACCTGTTTATTTTAATCTGACGGATGAACAAGTTCAAACTGTTATTCAGTCAGTTATTCATGCAGTTTCAACCGTTTTGAGCAAATAATGAAACGTATTTTTGATATTCTTTTTTCAAGTTTTATATTGCTCTGTTTTTTGCCTTTTGGATTGATTATTAGTTTTTTAATTGCATTTTCTTCTCCCGGAGGAATTTTATACCGACAAGAACGAATAGGGAAGGGTGGAATTCCTTTTTTTATCTTGAAGTTTCGTTCCATGAGACCGGATTCAGATACGAAAGGCAAGCTAACGGTAGGAATGCGCGATCCGAGAATTACCTCAATTGGTTTCTTTATTCGCAAATACAAATTGGATGAATTTCCGCAGTTTGTCAATGTGTTGAAAGGTGAGATGAGCGTTGTTGGTCCGCGACCTGAAGTAAAGGAATATGTAGATTTATATAACGAAGATCAGCGAAAAGTTTTGCAAGTAAAACCTGGAATAACTGATTATGCCTCTCTGTATTATTTTAAAGAAAATGAATTACTTGCTCAATCAATTGACCCACAAAAGACGTATATTGAGGAAATAATGCCCGCTAAATTGAAATTGAATGAAAAATACTTGGAAAATCCGACTGTTTTTCATGACCTAAAAATTATTTTTAAGACCTTTGCCAAAATTTTAACTAAATAAAAATACATCTATGAAAACTATATTTTTCTCAATCCTTTTGTTTGCATTTTCCTTTATTTCTTTGTCGCAAAGTAATTTAACCATTTTCAATAATGGAGATTATACTTTCCATGTGATGTTGAATGGAATTAAACAGAATCAATTTCCTCAAAAAAATGTAACGATTTCTAATGTAAGCGCAGGTGGTCATGCATTGAAAGTAGTTTTTGCTAATGGAGCCAGTGCTGATATCGATAAGAAAATGTATTTGGATGAGCCTTCAGACATCAGAATGTCAATTGAATTCAAAAAAGGTAAGGGGAAACTTAAAATTATAAGTTATGAACCTACCAAAGGTGTTCAAACAAATTCTTTGGCATTTAGACCCAATGATAACGCTGTTTATGGCGATGCGCAAGTAAATAATCAAAGCACTCAAAATCAAGGAACTATTCAGGGTGCAATTAATTCTAATTCGAATTCAAATGAGACAACCACTTCTAATTCAACATCCAATTCTACAACTACTGTAACTACGACCACAACAAATTCCTCAAATCAATCTCCTACCAATGGAAATCTTAATGTTAATGTTGGTTCAACAGGAACGAGTACAAATTCTTCAAATCAAACTTCAACAAATGGAACAGTAAATTTGAATGTTGGAACGAATGGAATGAATATGAATGTGGTTGATCCTGTTACTGGGCAAGCAATTAATATGAATGTTAATATGAATATGACTGGAGGAGAGAATACAAATGTTCAATCCAATTCATCTACCACGGTTACCACAACATCAACAACTGTGACGACATCAGGTCAATCTAATCAGACAGGAAATCCAACTAATCAAACAACCACTAATTTGAATTCAAATACAACAAATTCAAATACTGCCGTTAATACAACGAATACAAATAGTTCAAATAATCAAGTAAATTCAAAAAAGGGTTCAGCGAAAATTAATTGTTCTAAAGTATTATCAAATTTTGATAACTACGTGAAACAGATTAAAGAACTTTCTTTTGAGTCTGACCAAGTGGAAGCCATTCAGAAGGATCTTGAGTTTACTTGTTTAACATCGTCTCAAGCGTATAAAATTGTTGAAATACTAACTTTTGAATCGAATCGGTTAGACATCGCCAAATATTTATCTGATCGAATGACCAATCGTGATAAGGCGAGCGATTTACTTCCTTTATTTACTTTCGATTCAAACAAAGTTGAATACAAGGATTACATTCGATAAGAATTACCTCAATTGAGCGCTGACCTCTGTTTCCAGTGATTTTCTAATTTTTTCCATTATTTGATCAACTGTTTGGTCTGTCAACGTCGATTCGTTGTCTTGAAAGTGGAAGGAAACAGCGTAGGATTTTTTGCCTTCTTCTAAATTTTTGCCTTCGTAAACATCAAATAGTTCAACAGATTTCAAGAGTTTCTTCTCTACTTTTTTGGCTGATAGAGAAATTTGATCAAAAGTGATTTCCTTGTTGATGAGTAATGAAAAATCGCGACGAACAGCAAAAGTTTTTGGAATTTCTTGGTATTTTATCGAATTCAATTTTAATAATTCAATCACAGTATCCCATTGAATAATAGAAACGTAAACGACTTGTTTTATATCGAATTGTTTCTGAAGTTTTGGATTTAAGAGTCCTAGTTCAGCGATTAACTTTCCTTGAATTTTTATCGATTGACCATCTGAAAAACACTCAGAATTTATCGCGTCAAAAGTGCAATGTTTCAATAAACCAAGTCTTGAAAACAAAGCATCAAGATATCCTTTTAATGAAAAGTAATCAACTTGCTCATTGCCTGAATTCCAACGTTCGAGGTGTTTTTTGCCTGTAATAGCTAAAATCAATTGCTTTGATTCAGAAAATCCATTTTCGAGTTTTTGATAGGTTTTTCCAAACTCAAATAGTTTTAACGAACTTTGTTGTCTATTTTGGTTGTACTGAATGTTTTCAAGAATTCCGAAAAGTAAGGATTTCCTCATAACACTCAAATCTTGACTCAATGGATTCAAAATAGACACTAAACTGCTATCTTCTTGATTTGAAATGTAATAACTGCTTTTCGTTAGCGAATTATTCATTGCCTCAACAAAACCTTTATCCACCAATAAATCGGCAATTAAGTTATGTATTTTCTCTAAATCCAGTTTTGGAAACGTGGTAATCGAGGTATTTAGTTTTTCTGGAATGGGAACGTTATTAAACCCGTAAATGCGTAAAATTTCCTCTGAAACATCGCAAGCACGTGTAACATCAACTCGGTATGATGGAATAGTTAAGGTCCAATTCGAATCATTTTTAGCAAGAACCTGAATGTCCAATTCATTTAAAATTGATTCCGTTTCTGAATCAGTTAAATTGATTCCCAATAATTGATTTGACTTTAGTGTATTGAATTTAACCTCTTTTGATTTTGGAGCATTGTTTTCAATTCGAATTGGCTGCATAGAAATTGTTCCTCCTGCAACTTCTTTAATTAATAAAGCAGCTCGTTTAAGCGCAAATTCAACCAGTTCTGCATCAATTCCACGTTCAAACCTGAAACTTGCATCCGTATTCAAGCCAAAAAAGCGAGCAGTTTTACGTATTGAAATAGAATCAAAGTACGCCGCTTCAAGGAAAATAGAAGTAGTTTTATCACTCACGCCAGATTCTAACCCTCCGTAAACTCCTGCAATACAAAGATCATCCATGCCATTTGTAATCATAAGATTAGATGAATCCAGCGTTCGTTCTTGACCGTCTAAAGTGGTGAATTTTGAACCTGTGGTTGCATTTTTAACAACAATTTTTCCGTTTAATTTTTCCGCATCAAAAGCATGTAGTGGAGTACCTAATTCTCGCATTACAAAATTAGTAATGTCAACAATATTGTTAATTGGAGAAAGTCCAACTGCGCGTAGTTTATTTTGCAACCATGCTGGAGAAGGTTTAACTGTAACGTTAGATAAGCTAACTCCATAATAGAGTGGGCAAGCATCTGTATTTTCAACAGATATAGCAATTTGTAAATCTTGATTATCAACCGTAAAAGCAGAAATATCTGGAAGTTGTAAGGCTAAATTTTGTTTGTTATGAAAATTTAAATAAGCTTTCAAATCTCTAGCAACACCAACATGACCCATGGCATCCGCTCTATTTGGCGTGAGTCCAATTTCAATTTGATAATCATTTTCTAGTTGAAAATAGGCAGCTGCAGGAGTTCCAGGAATCGTTTGTGGGTCTAATACTAAAATACCTTCGTGAGAAGTTCCAATTCCAAGTTCGTCCTCCGCACAAATCATCCCCTGAGATTCAACACCTCTTATTTTTGATAATTTTATTTTAAAAGCTTCATCTGGTTTTGGATAGAGAGTACATCCAACTATAGCAACTGGAACTTTTTGTCCTACAGCAACATTACTGGCACCACAGACAATTTGTAAAATTTCCGAACCAACATTTACAGTGGTTACTTTTAATTTATCTGCATCGGGGTGTTTTTCACAGCTTATTACTTCACCTACAACGACTCCTTCTAATCCACCTTTAACGGCCTCAATTTTTTCAATTGATTCCACCTCCAATCCTGTTTGAGTGAGAATTTCTCCCATTTCCAGAGGAGAAAGTGTTGTGGAAATATAGGTTTTAAGCCAATTGTACGAGATTTTCATAAGAATAATTAATGATGCAAAAGTAAGTATTTATTGATTAATCTTGGCCTAGTCAGAAAATATGGATGTGTTCAAGTTAATCTATTGATTGACTATTTTAAAAGGAATAACCAAAGAATTCTAAATATTTGTTCTATTTTTACGAGTTTGCTTTTAGATAAAGAATATTGAATTAGTACAAAATCCACACATTATTTGTCAACATCTAGTAACCATATTATAAAAAACATCGTGCAACAGTTACAGTGCGAGTTTAATGATTTGAAAGCTAGTAATAAATTATTGAAACATCAAGATTTATTGGGTTTTATGATTTTTAGTTTGTCTGTTTTTTGCATTTTATTAAGTGTTTATCTATGGAATTTAGAACTTTTGAATTTATGGGTAATGGTATTTTGGATTGCTTTCTGGACCTCGATTTTACATGAGCTAGAACACGATTTAATTCATGGTCTTTATTTCAAAAAAAATAAGTGGATTCACAATTTTATGCTGTTTTTTGTATGGTTTTTTCGTCCACTTACGTTAAATCCATGGATTAGAAGATATTGGCACAATTACCATCACCAACATTCTGGAAAAGTGATAGACGTTGAAGAGAGAGGTGTTACCAATGGCGAAAAATGGTCTTTTATTCGATTGCTTATAACTCCGGATTTAGTTCTTGGATTTTTAGTTCGATTTCGTCGGCTGAGAAGAGAAATTATGGATGAACACGTAAATGGAACTTTTTCAGATAAAGATCTAAGTAAGTTGCGACAGACTGTTCTATTCGGACTACTTCCCTTTGGAATTCCGCTTACTTTTTTATTTTATGTTTGGATTTTAATGAATGGGCTGATTTACTTTAATCTATTAGATTTTAGTGAAAATTCTTCTTTTCAATTATTCAATTCGGTCGTTTCCCCAATTATGTTTGTTTTTGTTATTCCTAATTTTATCCGTCAATTTTGTCTTCATTTCATAACGTCCAATATGCATTATTACGGCGATATTGAGGATGGAAATATTGTTCAGCAGACACAAGTGTTAAACGTTTGGTGGACATGGCCGTTTCAGCTATTCTGTTTTAATTTTGGAGCTACCCATTCCATTCATCATTTTATTGTTAATGAAACATTTTATAACAGACAATTAATTATGCGAAAAGCGCATGCTATATTGAAGAATGGGGGAGTGCCTTTTAATGATATCCAAAGCTTTACAAGGAATAATAATTTTAACGTAAAAGCAACAAATTAACATATTGTAAACTCCGATTAAACAGAAGTTTAATTCTCAGAAAACACGACAAAATGAGTAATAATTACTCCTCAGATTTCGACTCTAACTTTTCAATTCGCTTTTTCAATGATTCCATTTCTTGAATCAGTTTGAAAACTTGTATGGGTAACCCACCATTAGATTCATAAATTTCTGGCTTATCAGAAACCTGTTGATTGTTGGTATCATCCAAAAACCATTGAGGTGATTTTTTCAAGATCCCTGCTATAATGATGAGGCGATTTACAGAAATTTCAGAAACTCCGCGTTCTAAATTAGAATATGCCGCAACGGTAATTCCTAATTCATCTGCCAAATTTTGTTGACTTAAATTCAGTCTCAATCGTTCAATTCGGATTTTTTCTGCTACTGTTTCTTTCACAGACTAAAATTACTACACGATTTCTAAGGGATTGTTTATAAAAAGTTTAATTGTTTTAGTATAAATAAATAATTTCAATTAATGCTTTTTAGTGTCAACTTTTAACGCTAAAATCACGAATATCGAGTAGAAATTAATTCTAAATCTAGATATTAATTGAGTTCATTTATTTTTTGTGTCAGAACCGCAATTTTATTTAAGGCATCGGCTTCTTTTTTACGCTCAATTTCTATTACCTTATCAGGCGCACCAGAAATAAATTTCTCATTGGTTAATTTCACACGTACACTGTCCAAAAATTTCTCTGTATATGACAGATCGGCGAGTAATTTTTCTTTTTCACCTTCTAGGTCAATTGAGTCACCAAAAGGAATAAAGTACTCGTTTGCATTAACAATGAATGAATTAGATTGAATCACCTTTTGATCTGTGTACTGAAGTTGAGAAAGATTTCCCATTTTTAATATCACAGAATCGAAACTGGTGTCAACAGCTTGATTTTTCTTGATAAAAAGTTCAATTTTCACCTTATTCGCAATGTTTTGCTGTTTTCGGATGTTTCGGATTTGCGTAACTACCTTTTCCATGTATTCAAATTGAGATAGTATATTTAAATCTATTTCTCCAGCCTGAGGCCATTGTGCTACAACAAGATCATCGCCTAACTTTCTTTCTTCAAGCAAGTGCCATAATTCCTCACCAACGAATGGAGTAAAGGGTTGAAGTATTTTTAATAATTCACCAAAAAAGTATTTCGTCTCAGCTAATGTTTTTGAATCTATCGGTTGTTCGTATCCCGGTTTGATCATTTCTAAATACCATGAACAGAAGTCATCCCATACCAATTTGTAGGTTGCCATTAATGCTTCAGAAATTCTAAACTTATCAAAGGCATCATTTATTTCTATAAGAGTTTTATTGAATCTCGATCGAAACCATTCTACGGCTTTTCTGGAAGATTCTGGTTGGTCAAATTCTTTTACTTCCCATGCAGAAACCAATCGGTAGGCGTTCCAAATTTTATTTGTGAAATTTCTTCCTTGTTCACATTGTGAACTATCAAACGGCAAATCATTTCCTGCTGGCGATGAAATCAAGATTCCAACTCGAACTCCATCTGCACCATAATTCTCAATCAAGTCAAGTGGATCTGGTGAATTCCCCAAGGATTTCGACATCTTTCTTCCCAGCTTATCGCGAACTATTCCGGTGTAATATACATTTTTAAATGGCAAATCACCCAAGTATTCATAACCAGCAATAATCATTCTGGCTACCCAAAAAAACATGATTTCTGGAGCAGTTACTAGGTCATTCGTTGGATAATAATATTTAATTTCTTCATTTCCAGGCCTTGTTAATCCATTAAAGACAGAGATTGGCCACAACCAACTTGAGAACCAAGTATCCAATACATCTTCGTCTTGTTTCAGATCATTCGCTGATATTTCTCGTCCTGACTTTTCCTTAGCGCGAATTAACGCCTCATCTAAAGTTTTCGCTACCACAAAATCGTTAGTGTCTGAACCATAATACCATGCAGGGATTCTATGTCCCCACCATAATTGACGAGAAATACACCAATCTTTGATGTTCTCCATCCAATGGCGATAAGTATTCTTAAATTTCTCAGGATAAAATTGAATATTACCGTTTTGAACATTTTCCAGTGCCGGTTCAGAAAGTTCTTTCATGCTCACAAACCACTGAAGTGAAAGTCGAGGTTCAATAACTGAGTTTGTTCGTTCAGAAAAACCTACTTTATTGATATGATCTTCCGTCTTCACCAAATATCCCTTTTCGTCTAATTCTTTTTCAATCAATTTTCTTACCTCAAATCGTTCTTTGTTTTCGTAATGAAGTCCGTTCGCATTTAAGGTTCCGTTTGCATGAAAAATATCAATAGATTCAAGATTGTATTTTTTTCCTAGTTCATAATCATTAATATCGTGAGCAGGGGTAACTTTCAAACATCCAGTACCAAAATCCATTTCTACATATTCATCTGCAATTACGGGAACTAAGCGATTAGAAATAGGAACGATAACATTTTTGCCGATAAGATTTTTGTATCGATCATCTTTCGGATTCACACAAATTGCTGAATCACCCAAAATTGTTTCTGGTCGCGTGGTGGCTATTGTCAACCAATCATCAACCGAATTTTCAATTTTATAACGAACGAAAAACAATTTTGAATTTACTTCTTTATACATTACTTCTTCGTCAGATAATGCAGTGAGAGCCTCTGGATCCCAATTGACCATGCGCAATCCACGATAAATCTTTCCTTTGTTAAAAAGATCAATAAAAACATCAATTACCGATTCTGAATATTCTGGATCCATGGTAAAATGGGTTCGGTTCCAATCACATGAAGCTCCGAGCTTTTTAAGTTGTTCCAGAATAATTCCTCCGTGTTTGTCTTTCCACTCGAAAGCATGTTTTAAGAATTCATCACGCGTTAAATCTGATTTTTTTATGCCTTGTTCACGTAATTTCTGTACTACCTTCGCTTCTGTTGCAATGGAGGCGTGATCTGTTCCTGGAACCCAACAGGCATTTTTACCCAACATACGGGCTCTTCGAACCAAAACGTCTTGAATAGTATTATTCAACATGTGTCCCATGTGTAATACACCCGTTACATTTGGAGGTGGTATAACTACTGTGTAGGGTTCACGATTATCAGGTGTTGAATTGAAGTACCCTTTATCGAGCCAATGTTGATACCATTTTTCCTCTGCGTTTCTCGGGTTGTATGTTTTTGGGGTTTCCATGAAAAAGTTTTTGCAAAGATAAAAAAAGCCCGTCAAGGACAGGCTTAATAACTAATAAAAGAATGATGTTTATTTAAATGGAACACTAGCCTTTGGTTTTTGTAACACTTCTGAAGTTTGTGGATCGGATGTGGATTTTAATCGGGAGCTTTGTGAAAATCCGAAATATCCAACAGCCACAATCAAGAATAACATCGAAAAAAAGAGGATGTCTTTTGGGGAAATTAGTTTTTTCATAGCGTAAAGATTTAATGGAGTTTGTAATTAGAACGTTAGAAAAGTGAGAAAATAACAGATTTTGAATGCATTTTTTTAACATTAGTTTATTAATAGTATTTTTGTCTTGTCTAGACAGTATAAAAATACTAAGGGCCTTAGACAATTATTAGCAATTTGATTCGTTTTTGTTACATGAAATTTGGGGCACTTACTTTTATGTTTTTCATTTTTGGATTAATTTGTTTTGGTCAAACAGGTGGATCTTACTCGTTTCCTTTCATGGATTTAGATTACAATGCCCGTGTTGCATCGACAGGAGGGCATTACCTTTCATATACGGATGATGACGTGAATCAAGGAATCGTAAATCCTGCGTTGTTAAATCAAAGTATGCATAAAGTAGTTTCTGTTAATCAAGCATTTTTGGCAGGCGGAAATAATTTTGGTTCTGCCGTTTATGCCCATAAAACGCTGAAAGGAATTGTGTCAGCGAATGTTCGTTATGTGGATTACGGAGTTTTTCAGCGAACAGAGGTAAATGGACAATCTACCGGGACTTTTCGTCCGTTTGAATATATTGTTGGCGTAGGTTATGGAAAGGAAATTAATGAGGTACTTTCTTTTGGTAGTAATCTGAATTTTATTGGATCTAATTTGGAAACATACAGTGCGTATGGCTTATCCATAGATATGGGAGGAATGTATAAGCACCCTAACAAATTATTTGCAACTTCTTTTTTGGTAAAAAACGCTGGTTTTAAAATAAAGGATTACACAACAAATGATACGGGTATTTTACCAATTGATTTGCAATTAGCGGCTTCCTATAAACTCGCTCATGCACCGTTTAGATTTAATGTTAACATTAATAACCTGAATAGATGGGATTTAACGTATAATGATCCATTTGCGCAACCAACTTACGATGCATTAACCGGAGATACAATTCCTGTCCCAAAAGCAAATTTTATTGAAAAAACGGCTCGTCATATTGTGTTAGCGACTGAATTGTTTGTTTCCAAAAGTTTGACCTTGCGTATGGGATTTAATTATCACCGACGCCAAGAGATGAAATTGATTGAACGTCCTGGTTTATCTGGTTTTTGCTTTGGAGTTGGTTTCAAAACTAAGCTCGTTCGTATCGATTATGGTTTTGTGATGTATTCAAAAGCGGGATATAATAACGTGATTTCTCTATCAAGCAGCATCTCAAATTGGAAAAAGAAGTAGTTTTGCCCTATGGATTCCAAAAAACTTGTAATTGCTATTGACGGATATTCTTCTTGCGGAAAAAGTACACTCGCTAAAGATTTAGCATCATCACTTGGTTATATTTTTATTGACTCCGGTGCCATGTATCGAGCAGTTACCTTGTTTTGTTTGAGAAATGGATGGGTGAGGGGGGATCAACTGGAGAGAAATCAAATCATTTCCTCATTAGGCGATATTCAACTTGATTTTGCCATGGATGAGCATGGAATGAAAGTGATTCTTTTGAATGGAGAAAATTGTGAGGAGGAAATTCGTAAAAGTCACGTAGTTGCCGTAGTTTCAAAAATAGCTGAAATAAAAGAAGTAAGAGAAAAACTGGTTTATGAGCAACAACGAATGGGGGAGAAGGGAGGAATTGTGATGGATGGTCGAGATATCGGAACAGTTGTATTTCCGAATGCCGAAATTAAGATTTTTGTTACAGCATCTATTGAGGTTCGCACGCAACGCCGTTTACTAGAACTTCAGACCAAAGGTATAGAAACTTCAAAAGAAGAAGTTCAGGATAATCTCATTGAACGCGATTTCATTGATTCTAATCGCAAAGAGAGTCCATTAATTCAGGCAGAAGATGCTGTTTTATTGGATAATTCGAAGATGTCACGTGAAGAGCAATTGCAATGGGTACTGGATTTAGTTCGAAGCAGGTAGATTTTTGAGACAAATTTGTTTCAATCGATTGAGTTCACTTTTAAATTCGAATTCATCAGATTCTGCTTTAATATCTTTCGGATTATTTATTTTTTCCAATGCCTCTTTGTAGTGCTTAAGTTTAATCAAATATTCAATATTTAATAAATAGTGTGAGTAATAAGGGTCATCAACAATTATCCAATTAGACCATTTTAATCCATGATTTAGGATTGTGGTATCAGTTTGATTTTCAAGGATTATCCAGCAATATTCACTTAGATCATGCCCGCCAATTTTTTCTAGGTATTTGTCATTTTTAGTCATGTAAGATTTTAATGAATCAAGCTCAGATTTTGATTTAGCATCTAAATAACCTAAGTCAGTTGGTTCAGTGATTTTTGTTCGGATTCTAGCAATTTCCATTTTTTCTAGGTAAACAGGATAATTAAAGGATAAGGTTGTTAGAGCAAATCGAAATAAAGAAAATTGCAATAAAACACCTAATATTGTAAGTGTAATAGTTATGTTTTTTGTTGATTGAAGCAATTGATTTTTAAATCTGAATAATAAAACAAAACTGATTAGCAAAAGTGAGTTGCTTAATATTCGAATAAATCCTGAACCTGGCCAATGCATTATATAAAACATACCGCCAATAATCATTAATGAAAAACTTGATCGATAAATTAATCCCAGAATCTTGTTGTTGTTTTTCGTTTTTTGCCCCATAATAAAATAAACAGCAAGAAGAAAAATACCGATCATTAGTAATAATCCGGCTCCTGGAAAATGCATGATTTTGAACATTAATCCTAAAAACAAAATTGCCAATGAAATCTTGTATAATTTTTTCAAAACAATCTTGTTGCGATTGCCATTCATGAAAATACTATCCGAAATTTCTTCGTCTTCTAATTTTTCGGGTATGAAAAGGCTTAATAAGTAATGAATAAAAATTAGAAGGAAGGAAGACACGATTAAAATTTGGGAGACTATACTAGTGAAACTTAATGATCTGAGAATAAAACAAGCAGCAATTGAAGCTAAGATGAAATAAAATACTTTGCTTTCAATTTTAAAATAGAATTCTTGGAATTGAGTTGTTACGTTTTTAATATATTGAATAATGATTTTTAATTTGAAGAATAAGAATGATATAAACATTATGAATGCCAAGACCAGTGAGAGCTGTACTGAAACAAATAATCCTCCAGATACAACAATAATAAAAAAGGTAAAAATACCCAGTGTTCGGAAAAAGCGCATAAACTCCATTATTGGAAGTGTTTGCTCCAAGGTCAAGTTTCCTTGAATTAAATGTTTACGAATAATTTTTGTGATTATATTGCTTGATTCATTTGTATTTCCACCGTTCATTGAAATAAGATTTTCCTCTTTGTCGTTGTATATTTTGGATAGTTGCAGGGATTTATCAATGGAATCGGACAAATCGTTAAATCTCAAGCGCGAAGCAATTACAGCCAAGAAAAATACGGAGCAGAATAAGGTCAAAAATGCCATTAGAGATAGGATTCCATCCTTACTCAATAATTGGTTAATGGACTTTAAAGTTGCTTCTGTTGAAAAATTAACAAGTCCCTCAAATAGGCCATAAAAATTGGATGAAAAGGAACTTAAACTTTCAATGGAGACATTGCTTGAGGATATTAATTGCAAAAAACCACTGAAAGCAAGCGCTCCAAAAAGAGCAGCTTCGAGCACATAGGCTTCCATTTTTTCATTGGCAGATCGGAGACTTACATCCAACTCAATTATCTCTTCATCATTCTCATTGTGATTGAGATTTGTTTTAACCTGATTTAAATTGATTTTGTCTAACTGATAAATAATTTGAGAAATTGAAGGTTTCTTTTTTGAGAAAAAAGAAAGTAGAATCATGAAATAAACACCATAAAGTACGGTGAAAATTGGAATAACAATTCCGTAGTCTTGGCTGGAAAAGTCAAAAACAATAATGGAAATTAAAATTCCAAAAATCAATAAGATAAAGGTGAATAAGTAATTCCATGGTGAGTGTGAATTCGTTATTTTGAGATCATTTCTACCAATTTCTGAGAATATTTTCTGAGTATTTTTTTCAATTCGCTTATCTCGAAAATAAGAAAAAACGAAAATCCCCAATGGAATAAGAATAAATTGAGAAATAATAAAAAGCATCCTCGGTTGTGTATCCGCTGAATCAAAATCCGAATTAGTAAATACTTTAAAGTACCATAGGCTGACAAATCGCAATAAAAAATCAGCAATAATTATTTGTAAAGTCCCTTCAAGTTTTATCTTGAAATAGAACTTATCCTCTTCCTTATTGGTTATCCATTGTTTTACTGTTTCAGGAATTGAATCTAAAATTTGCTTGTCGACAGTCACAGTTAATTTTTGCATGTATACCTCAAATCTATCGGCTAGGATTATCTCTTTTTCGCGTTTTAATAATTCTTGATACAGTTGTATGAGCTCTATAATTTCCTTTTTGTCCTCATCTTTAAATAGTTGAAAGGAAGTTGTGTATTCCTCAATCGTTTTTAATTTAGAGCTATCTGCTGTTCCGGAGTTAATAATTAGCTTAATCTTACTCTGGAAGTACTTTTCTCGATATATTTCTTGAACTATCTCACGCCACTGTACCCACGTTGTTCTACTTTTTTGATTTTCTGACCTACGGAAATAAGTAATGAATTGTGAAACAAAATAAATTGAATTCATAAGCGATTTTTGAATCTTAATACTCTTTTGTTCTTACTTTTGTTTCATTAAATAATTAAGTGTCGTCCAACGAAATCAATATAAAAAATAAGCGTGCTCGGTTTGAATATTTCATCGATGAAGAATTCATTGCTGGAATTGTCTTGGCTGGTACTGAAATCAAAAGTATTCGGAATGGAAAAGCGAGTATTATAGAATCATATTGTGTAATTGCTGAAGGGGAATTGTTTATTCGAAATATGTACATTGCTCCGTATGAGAATGCATCGTTTTACACACACAAAACACGAGGTGATCGAAAGTTGCTTCTAAACAAAAAAGAACTCAATCGTATTGAGAAATTCCTAAAAGTAAAAGGAAATACGATTGTTCCATTAAAATTATTTCTCTCTGATAAAGGGTGGTTAAAAATTCAAATTGCCTGTGCACGAGGTAAAAAGCTGCACGACAAACGGGAAGATCTCAAAGAAAAAGACGACAAAAGAGAAATGGATCGCGCCATGAAGCGCTAGAAAACGAAACTAGATTACAAAAAGATCGTAAGATTTTCCGCACAAATATTTACATGGAAAATCAATTAGAACAATCAGCAACTAAAAGAATCAAATTCCCGAAAAAGTATCTTAAAATTGCCTTTTTTCCGATTTCATTGAGTATTACCTTTTTCATAACTCAACTCTATTACACCAATAAACTTCAGGAATTAAAATCGGTTGATGCAGAATTAAAAAAACAATTGGAAAGTCAATTACTTATTGCTAAAAAACTAGATGATGCTCTTTCTAAGGTCGAAGGACATTTAGATACCTTTGATGTTTCTCACAAATCGTTGTTCAATGCGGTTATTGATATTGAAGATTCTCCACAAAATGAAGCATTTATAATTAAACCATTTCCAAAAACAGCCTATAAGGGGTCATCGCTTTTTGGAGAGTTGGAACACAGAACTAATTATGTCACTAAAAAATTAAGTATTCAAAATAAATTTTTGACCACATTTTTATCCGTTGCTCGCGACAAAGAAACTATGATGTCTTCCATTCCCGCAGTTTGTCCTATTTATGTCTCTGACCTAGATCGTGTTGGTTCAGGTTTTGGAATGCGCAAAGATCCGATTGATTCTACTATGAAAATGCACAAAGGAATTGATATTGCTGCACCAACAGGAACTAAGGTATATGCGGCTGGATCTGGAAAAGTACTGAGAATTTCAAGTTCTGAAGATGGATACGGAAATTGTATTGTAATAGATCATGGCTATGGTTTTGTTTCCCGATATGCTCATTTAAGCGGATTCAAAATCAAAGAAGGAGATGAGGTAAAAAAAGGAGATTTGATAGGCTTGGTAGGTAGCACAGGTAGATCAACTGGACCTCATTTGCATTACGAAATAGAGAAAGAAGGTGAACGAATTGATCCAAAAAAGTTTATTAAGTTTGATTTAAAGGGTATTGAAACGTATTAACTTGTTAACGTTTTAATGATCCCTTAATAGAAAATCAATACAAAGAACAGCACTTTAAATTTAAGGTTTTATAGCTGAATCTTTAGTTACATTATCATTAATTGCAAGCATATAATTATCAGCAGAGGGAAAAAGCTTTTTTCCAATCCCATGAAAAAGAGAGGTGAAATTCATCTCGAATATGTTCCGGGTTCAGGTGTAAAAGTCCGTAAAAATAGAGTTTATAAAGGAGCTGTTGCAGGGTTAGAATTTAAAAAGTCATTGTTTTCAATTTAGTTAGGCACAAAACCACCTAGCACGGATTTGAAAAACAAACTATTAGGAAAAGTTTAAAACTGTTGAATTTAATCGATAAAAAAACTTTAGTTGTTAGCAATGAATTTATTCCATGATTTTCATGATGGAAGTTCTATCTCCCCCTCTTATCAATTTAAATTCTGTTTTGGATGTTTTTTCAATTTCAAAGATTTCATCTTCCGTATTTAATAGATACCATCCTTAAACGCCATTGTAATTTTCATCAAGCCCATTTGTGTTAACTCAATTCCATTCTTCCAAATCTGAATATGCCACCAAGTTCTCGTCATGCTTGTAACAAAACTTACAAACCTTCAATCCGTTTTCACATTTTTCAATTGTGTTTTATCCACCATCAGTCAATCTAAAACTGTCAAGCTCAAAAAACAGAGAAAAACTTGAAATGCTAAAAAGCAGGATAAAGAAAAAATAATTTGTTTAATATCTAAATATATTATTTTAATTTATTTGAGAATCGAATACGGTTACTTTACATTGAGGGAACATAATAAACTAGTTTAAATAATGATTTTATTTTTCAATGCTTTTTTTATATTTTTGCAATAAAATTGAACAGTGATCAAATTATTTTTCTCAAATTTAGTATCTTTTTTACACTTGAATGAATTAATATTATTTATTCTCTTTTGCCTTTTTATTGTTACTGGAAAAACTCAAACAATAGAAGAATGGTTGAAATCTAAACCAGATGTTACCCAGGTTGCTTATTGTATCGGAAGGGCACAACAATCAAATCTAGATCTAAAGAAAGTATCTGAGTCTAAAAAAGAAGAGTACGAAAAAAATCTTTTTGAAAAATGTATTGCTAATATAGCACTTGAAATAAAAATTGATAAAAAATACCTAGTTCCTACAGATAAATATTCCTATTTTGAAAAAAAGGATAAAGAACTTTATGCAGTTGTAATAATTAACAAAGTTGAGCTTTCACAAAAATTATTGAAGATATTGGAGAATGATATAAAAGAAACTGATTCAAAATTATCATCATACGAGGGGAAGGCTTTTACAACCTCTCAAGCTGCTCAAGCTAAAGTTGATGAGGTTTCGAGATTACTTCAAGGAAATATTGATTTTAAAAATAAATTGTTGGCATTAAATGAAAATTTAATTTTTTCAGTTTTTAATGACTATGTGCAAAGTATTAATGCAAAAATTAATGATTTGCAAACAAAATATAACATGCAAGCAAAAACTGAAGACATAAATTTAGCACAATCATTTCTTGTGAATAATCAATATCTTGAGGCATATAAGAAATTTCTAAACTTAAATGTTCAATATCCGAATGTAGAAGAAATATTACAAGGTAAAGAAGAGGCAAAGGAAAAGTTGGTATTACTTTATGATTACAGGATTCAGAACTTTTTAGACCAGAATAGATTGGATTTGGCTGTTAAAACTATTGACACATTAATAGCTTTGGATATTTCGTTTAGTTCAGAATATCGACAAAGGAAAAAATCAATAAATGAAGATTTATTCAATCAAATTGTTGATAAAATTGAAATACAATTGAAATATGATCAGCCTAGTTCAAAAAATCTTCGGATACTCATTAATGACCTGGCACAAATTAGTTTTGTCAATGAAAAGTTGTATAAGGAATATCAATTAAAAGTTGAAAAAATTACTTTAGATTATGAAATTCAGAATGTAAAGTCATTGTTATATAAAAATAGGTATGACGAGGCATTAAGAACAGTAAATGAATTGAAAAAGCAAACTTTAACTTATGATAATAGAATAGATAAGCTAGAAAATAAATTAGAGGATAAAATTTCAGATAAGTTTAAAAAAGAATTATTAAAGTACAGATGTAGACGATTTTCATTTGAGCCTACAATAACGTTTATGTTACCAGAGCAAAACGCACAGAATTTCTCTCAAATTAAACATGTTAATTTGAACTTGATGTATAGTGGTGGTTTGTATTATCGGTTTAATATACAACCAAAACCAGGGGGAGTGAATTTTAAATTTTCTCAATTTGGGGTGAAATTTGACTATTTAGATAATAGACAAAGAATATTTAAAAATGATAGTATTAACAATTACATTAATCAAGAATCTTATTCCAATCCTCAAATATCTCTTAATCTAAGAAAATGCATACAATTCGATTTGGGCTATTTGACTAATGCCAATAATATACTAAATTTCAATGATGTTAAATTTACGGGTGCCTTTTCATTTTATTTACCATTTTATTATTTTAGTATGGGAATTACTTCTAAGTATATTACAGATTTTAAAGGAGTAAATACTATTTCAATTGGCTATGGGATTAAAATAAACCTTGGATTTTCAAAGAAATATACCTCAGATGATAAAAAGGAAATTGAAACTAGAATGATGCAAGTAAAAAATCAATAGGTATTTAAATACTTTTAATAACTTGATTTATAGTCAGAACTAACTTACTTTGCCAAAATAGTTAATCCAAATACAATACTCTTCCTTTCTCGTAATCAACAGAGTAGCCAAATTGAACCGCTTTATTTTGTCCGGTTGGAATGTTGAATTTCCATATTATAATTCCTGTTTCTTCATTCACTTCTCCAAGTTCAAGTTCATTTTGTTTTACTTTGATGTCATTATTTGTACTAATTGGAAATTGATCTTTTAAAATTACTGGTATGTCTGCACCTCCATTATTTCGGATTTTTATCTCCCAAACCGTTTCATATTTCTGGCGAGCTCCGATTATTTTATTGCTGCTTTTATCTTTCACTTTAGTTCGATCAATACTAAGTTTTGAATCTTTACCGAAAGAAAACGAAAGCGTGTCTTTGGTTGAATTGATATCGATAAACGATTTTCCAATATAGGTTCCGTCAAAGTAAATGTTTGATTCGCCGCTCAAAAGATTCAGTTTTTCCCAACCGGTAACTTGCGCCGTTAAAAATACAGCCGGATCAATTTTAGGAGCAGTATGATATTCATAATCTGCATTTAATTGGAATTTGTCTATTTGAACACGGTGATCCATGCCATCTGTAGGTATCGTCATTTTAGATTGGATGATGTACTCAACTCTCAAGTCTTTTTTAACAACCTCCGTTCGTGCATAATTTGCTTTTCCTTTTATTTTCACTCCGTCAACATAGTAAGATGATTCATTACTTCTGCTACCTCTAACTTGAATTTGTTCTAGATTTTTATCTTGCTCACTAATAGAAATTAATCCACTATTCAAAGTACTGTAGGAAGCGGTAATTCCACCTGTGTTGATCCTTATACTGTCTGCATTATTGCCAAAACCCCATCCATAAGTATTACTTCCAGTTGACCAACCATTATTCAAAACAAGTTCGTCAGATTTTAAAAAGAATTTGATGTACGGGGATTGAATGGCAACTGTTTGGGATGTATAACCAACGAAAGAGGCCATCAAGTACTTTTCGTTTTTGGGAACTGTTACTGAGAATTTTCCGTCTACATCCGTTACAACGCCGATGCTTGGGTTAGAAGGAAAAGAAATTTTTGTGAATGGCATGGGTTCTCCTGTTGAGGCATCAATTACCTCACCCGTAACTTTTTCACCGGAATAATCTATTTCAGGTAATTGCCTTGTACTTTGCTGGGTTGCTTGACGGTAGTTGTTGTAGTAAATGTACCAGGGCTGCAAATTTGGTTCTTTGGAATTTTCGTAGGGATCATTTGTAGAAAGAACCATGTCAACATTTTTCCATTCAATACCCGTGTTTTGAGAAACCAATGCTTTTGCTTCTAAATTGATCGGTTTCCCAATTCCTTCGCTACGCATATCATAGTATGGTTTCCAACTTGCATTTGGACTAATATAATTGAACGTAAAAGTAGCATCCGTTGCTTTCTCAACATCTACTTCAACAACAATTTCCGAATAATTAATGACCGGTTTACTTCTCTGAGAAACAATCTCTTGTTCCAGTTTATTTAAATCTTTGATAAGTTTTTCTAACTCGTCACGAATTGCACTTTGACGCACGGTAATTTCTGTTAATTTTTGGTGCATAAAGGTATAAGCATCCTTCAATTCAGTCATTTTTAGTCCTTCGTTCAAGCCTTTTAGTTCACGATTTCGCAGAATTAAATCTTTATCAAGCGTGAGGATGTCGTATTCACTTCGTAAATCATTTTCCTTTTTCTCCAACACGTTTCGCTGTGCATTTAATTCGTTCATTTTATCATTCGAAATCCGCACGTCTTCGTAATTTTTGCGCGTGCGAACTGAAAGTATGGTTAAATCTCCGGTTGCTTTTACTTGAACCGTATTGGCATCCAAAAAGTCGGTAAGTTTCGTAAAAACCAATTCTTGTTTTCCTTTAGTCAATGTTTTCATAGCCTGATGTTCAATTTGAGCACCTAAAAAGAAAACAGTCACTTTTGATAAATCAGATGAAATGGCAACTTCCTTTTGTCCAACTAGTGAGAAACCCAGAAAAACAGTTAGGATTGAAAATGCGATTTTTTTCATATTCTTATTCTAAATAAAGTGTATATCCCTTTTGATAATCAACCGAATAGCCAAATTGTAGGTTTTGACTTCCGCCCAGTGGTAAATTCAAGTTCCAAACAAGAATTCCGGTTTTTTCATCCAGTTTAGCTGTTCCAAAATCTCCATTTCGGACTTTGATGTCGTTGTTTGTGCTGATTGGGAATTGATCTTTTACTACAATTGGAATAGCTGCACCACCGTTGTTCCGCATTCGAATTTCCCAGGTTACCTCGTACTTTTGACGCGAACCAATTACTTTTTTACTGCTTTTATCTTTTACTTTGGTGCGTTCCACAATCACTTTTGCATCTTTCCCAAAGGAGAATGAAAGCGTGTCTTTTGTTGAATTCACATCGATGTAGGATTTCCCAATGTAGGTTCCGTCAAAATAGATATTGGATTCACCACTCAATAAATTCAGTTTCTCCCAACCTGTCACTTGAGCCGCTAAAAACACTGCAGGATCAATTTTTGGAGCTGTGTGGTATTCGTAAGATGCGTTCAATTCAAAATTGTCAATCTGAACGCGGTGATCCATACCATCGGTTGGAATCGTCATTTTAGATTGAATTTGGTATTCCATTCTCAAATCCTTTTTCACCACTTGAGTTTGTGCATAATTAGCTTTTTTATCCTCATACTTTCCACTTTCATTATCATAAGCTGCTGAAAAAGCTCTATTCTTTTTGCTTCGTTTTCTATTTGAAACGCCTGCAGCTCTAACAGGCATTCTTGCAATGTCCTGTCTAGTAACGGTTGAATTGGAATAACTGTCACTCATTACAACCAATTCTTCTAAGTTTACCTCATTTGCGACAAGGAAGAATTTGATGTAAGGAGCATTGATAGGTAGGGTAGAGGACTGATATCCCACAAATGAGGCGATAATTTGTCGCTCATTTCGTGGAACAGTTACAGAGAATTTTCCATCAAAATCGGAAATAACACCTATGGTTGGGTTGGATGGGAAAGAGATTTTGGTAAATGGCATTGGTTCACCGGTATTGGCATCAATGACTTCTCCTTGAATTTTTTCACCGGAATAATCAACGGTTGGTAAATTACGTTGCGTTTGATTTTTCTGTTGTGGATAATTGTTGTAATTAATATACCACGGAGCGATTATCGGTTCCTTTGAGTTTTCGTACGGATCGTTTGTTGATAATACCATATCTACATTATTCCATTCAATTCCGGTGTTTTGAGAAACCAAGGCTTTTGCCTCCAATTTGATGGGTTTGCCAATCCCATCGCTTCGCATGTCGTAATAAGGATTCCAAGAGGCATTTGGAGAAATGTAATTGAAGAAAAATGAAGCATCGGTTTCTTTTTCAACGTCTATTTCCACCACGATTTCCGTGTAATTAATTACCGGTTTGCTGCGTTGAGACAATATTTCTTGTTCCAACTTATTCATTTCTTTGGTTAGCTTTTCCAATTCATCATAGATGGCACTTTTACGAACGGTAATCTCATTCATTTTTTGGTGCATGAACGCATACGCTTCTTTAAGTTCAATCATACTGATTCCCTTGTCTTGACCTTTCAAATCTCGGTTTCGCATTAAAAGTTCTTTGTCTAGTTCAAGGATTTCATATTCGTCACGCAAGGCAATTTCTTTCTTCTCTAGCACCAATCGTTGCGCGTTCAAGGTATCCATTTTATCGTTTGAAATGCGAATGTCTTCGAAATTTTTTCGTGTGCGAACAGAAAGTATGGTTAAGTTTCCATTGGCTTTCACTTGCACAGTATTGGGGTCCAAGAAATCAGTTAATTTGGTAAAAACTACTTCTTGTTTTCCTTTAATAAGTTGGGTATTGGCTTGATGTTCAATTTGAGCCCCTAAGAAAAATACAGTTACTTTTTTAAGGTCTGAGGGTAGAGGAACTTCTTTTTCTTTTTGTGCAAACAAAGTGCTTGAAAGTAATAAAATAGAGGCGATTAAATAATTATTCATGCGGTAAAAGTAAAATTTATATTCAATTAGTCAGGTTATTTTCGACCAAAAGACGGGTTGCTTACAACAAAGATGTTGAAACGTTCAAAATTCCATAAAATTGGGTGGGAAATTATTTAACCTATTTTCTAATATAATGAAGTTTGATTAAGTATTAATCCTTATAATGATTATTTTTTCGTATATTTAATTAAAAACTAAATGTATGAAGAAAGAAATCACCACGCTTGGAATTCAAATAGGAATTAAGCAAAAACTAAATCAAGACTATTTTTCCCTTACCGACATTGCTAAATTTAAGGATAAAAGTCACAGTGACGATATTATAAAAAACTGGTTAAGAAATAGAACTACCATTGAGCTTATAGGTCTCTGGGAGAAGTTGTATAATCCTAATTTTAAACCCGTCGAATTCGACGGGTTTAGAAAAGAATCTGGATTGAATAGTTTTGTACTAACCCCAAAAAAATGGATTCAATCTACCAATGCCATTGGAATTGTTTCAACTTCAGGAAGATACGGTGGAACATTTGCTCATAAAGATATAGCATTTGAATTTGCCAATTGGATTTCAATAGAATTTAAACTCTATTTGATCAAAGAATTCCAACGTCTCAAAGAAGCAGAAGCAAATCAGCTTAACATTCGATGGTCTGTTCAGCGAACAATAGCTAAAATAAACTACAAAATTCACTCGGATGCTATTAAAGAAAATCTAATTCCAGAAACTTTGACGAAAGAACAAGCATCTATGATTTATGCCAATGAAGCAGATTTGCTAAATGTTGCGCTATTCGGTATTACTGCTCAACAATTTAAAGAGCAAAATCCAACGTTCGAGGGAAATATCCGAGATCAGGCTACCTTGGAGCAATTGGTGGTATTGAGCAATATGGAAAGTATTAATGCTTTGCTAATTCAACAAGGTTTAGTATCACAAGATAGGATTTTACAACTCAACAAGGTGGCGATAACTCAAATGAAGTCACTTTTAGAATCAAGACAAATGAAATTTATAGAAAAATGACCAAATTGCATAACTAACAATTGAGAAAATACAATGACATCAGCTCAATTTAGGGATGTTTTGATTGAATCGCATCAACATGTTTATTCATCACCCTAAAGAAAAGAGGTGGAACGAGCGAGAGAATTATCATCCCTGGGTAACCCGTTGGCATTATAGGAGATTGCTCAGAAGATTCCAATGTTTGGTAGGGTTTATCTGCTTTGAAATGATGATCCGAATGTCTGCTTAATTCAAATAAAACGACTCGACCAATGATGTGATTCGAATTCCATGAATGCCAAAGTTTTACCGTTTCATAAGTTCCATTCTCCCTTTGCTTGCGCATTAAACCGTAATGTTCAATGTAATTAACCGATTCGAGTAGGATTATTCCGATTACACAGGCAAATAAATAGAATAATAAGGTTGCTTTTCCTAAAAATATATAGATTGTCACCAACCAAATAACATAGAGAATCGAGTATTGAATCATTTTATTTGACCAATGAAACCATGGTTTTTTAATGATTTCCATGCGTTTTATTTCAATTTGCCAGGCTTGAATATAACTTCCAATTTGGGAACGAAACCAGAAAATGTAAAGTGGTTCATTCTTTCGTGCTGTTGCTGCGTCAGAGGGAGTTCCAACATTTGTGTGATGACCTCGATTATGATAAGGGAGAAAATGATTTTCTAATGAAGTGAATAGTAGTGCTTCACCAATAAATCGGTCCCAGTTCTTCACCCGATGTCCCAATTCATGCCCAACATTTATCCCAATAATCCCAAACATAAGTCCCATGGAAATGATTCGACCTGTTAAATCCGTTGAATGAACCCACGAAGATACATTTTGAAGGAAATACAGAAGAAAAAACCATTGTATCGGTAACATGGAGTAAAGTATCCAATCATAAAAACGATCTTTTTCAATGAGTTCTTTTTCATGAACGTCCAAATTCTTGGTGTTCGGATTAAGAAATAGTTCAATCAAAGGAACGAGAATAAAGAAAATTATAAGTGGTAGAAATGTCCAAATTCCAGAAAAATTAAAACTAATCCAGGTTGAAATTGGGAGTAAAAAAACTGAAAAATATTTAAGTTTTTTCATAGGAATGATTGAATTCAAAAATAATAACAAATTATAATTTTATCAAGTTCAGTTAATTGATTTAAAGGAAGTATTTTTAGCTTGTCAATTCAACATTCCTTATATTTGTACTTCATTTTTGAATTATGAAAGTAAATCCAGCATACCAAACCAAGCAAGAACTTCTTGATCTTTACAATAAACCTTTATTAGAATTGGTTTTTGAAGCGGCAACAATTCATCGTCAATTTCACAATCCTCGTGAAGTACAAATGTCGTCGTTGTTGAGCATAAAAACAGGAGGTTGTGCCGAAGATTGTGGGTATTGTCCGCAAGCAGCTCGTTACAATACAGATGTGGAGGCACATAAATTAATGACGGTTGAGTCAGTTATTGAACAAGCAAAAAATGCGAAAGCAAATGGTTCTTCTCGCTTGTGCATGGGTGCAGCTTGGAGAGAAGTTCGTGACAACAAAGATTTTGATAATGTAGTGGAAATGGTGCAAGAGGTGAATAACCTGGGCATGGAAGTTTGTTGTACACTTGGTATGATGAATGAAAATCAAGCCAAGCGCCTAAAAAATGCGGGATTATTTGCCTACAATCATAATCTAGATTCATCCCCTGAATTTTATGGTGATATTATCTCTACGCGCGAATACGAAGATCGCTTAAATACGATAGAAAATGCGCGCAAAGCTGGAATTACCGTTTGTTCAGGAGGAATTATTGGAATGGGTGAAGCTGTTGAAGACCGCGTTGGTTTATTAATGAGCTACATGAAAATGGAAAATCCACCTGAATCTATTCCAATTAATGCACTAGTAGCTGTTGAGGGAACTCCTTTGGAAGATCAAAAACCGATCGAACAATGGGAAATGATTCGAATGGTAGCCACAACTCGGATAGTTTTTCCGGAAGCAATTGTGCGTTTATCAGCGGGTAGAACCAAAATGAATATGGAAGGTCAAGCTTTGTGTTTTATGGCTGGTGCAGGTTCCATTTTCGCCGGAGATAAATTATTGACAACACCTAATCCAGAATTTAACGAGGATAAAGAAATGTTCGATATTTTAGGGCTAATTCCAAAAGAACCATTTAAAGACGCCGAGCAGCCAGTGAGTATTCCCGATGAAAAAATCGAAGAAAGAAAACGTATAGAGGCTCAACGTGAATTAGAATTGAGAGAAGCGCGCGAACAAGCACTTCAAAATGGATTCGAACCACGAAAAATGACCTCGGTAGACACGATCTAAATGCATCCCAAACTTATAGAAAAACTTCATAAACGAAAGATTGAAGGAACTTTTCGTGAGTTGACTTCTATGCATTCAATGGTCGATTTTTATTCAAATGATTACTTGGGATTTGCGCTGGACAATCAAATTAAGATATCATTAAAAGGGGCGACAGGTTCACGTTTAATTTCAGGAAATTCCAAAGAAGCTGAGGCTTGTGAATCTTTTTTAGCAGCTCATTTTAAAGCTCAATCTGCCTTGGTTTTTAATTCTGGTTATTCAGCGAATTTAGGTCTATTGAGCAGCGTTCCACAACGAGGTGATATAATTCTATACGACGAGAGAATTCATGCCAGTGCCAAGGAGGGAATGCGTTTGTCCTTTGCTGAGTCTTTTTCATTCAAACATCACGATTACGAGGATTTAGAAAGACTATTGAATAAACATGAGAGTAAAGTAATTTATGTTGTTGTTGAATCTCTCTATTCGATGGATGGAACAATGACTCATTTTAGAAAACTTACTGGTTTATGTAAGAAGTTTAGTGCTTATCTAATAGTTGATGAAGCGCACAGTGCTGGTATATTTGGTGACGAGGGAAGGGGAGTGGTTCATGCATTAGAAATTGAAAATGAAGTTTTTGCACGAATAGTCACTTTTGGAAAGGCTTATGGCTTGGTTGGTGCTGCAATTTTAGGTTCAGTACAACTCAAAAATTACCTCATTAATTTTGCCAGATCTTTTATTTATACGACTGCATTACCCGATGAAATTTATTCCATTATTCAAAATAATGTGGGTTCAAGCTTGATGGTTGAAAAACAAAATTTACTTCACACCAATATTGCTTTTTTTAGAAAGAATTTTACTTCCGAAATGCTTGTTTCAGAAATCAATTCGCCCATCCAAGTTCTACAAATTGGAAATACGAAAAGAGCTGAGAAAATCGCAAAATCTTGTCAAGATAATTATCTCGCAGTGAAAGCCATTTTTTCGCCAACAGTTCCTGAAGGTCAAGAGTGTATTCGAATCTGTTTGCATTCTTTTGATAAGCAGAATGATATTTTAACACTGACTGAACTATTGAAAAAAGAATTGAATCAATGAAGCGCATTGGATTGTTATCAGATACACACGGCTATTTAGATGATCGAATAAAACATTATTTTGCTGATGTAGATGAAGTTTGGCATGCAGGTGATATAGGCTCAATTGAGGTGTTAGACGAATTGAAAAAATTTAAACCTACCCGAGCGGTTTGGGGAAATATTGATGATCATATTATCCGAAAAGATACGAAAGAGTTTTTGCGTTTCTCCTGTGAAAATGTAGATGTTCTAATCACCCATATTGGCGGTAAACCGGGTAAATATTCAAAACCTGCCTATGAAGAATTGCAACAGGGAAGTCCCAAATTATTTATCTGTGGACATTCACATATTCTTTTGGTAAAAATGGATCCTCATTTTAAGATGTTGTGGATAAATCCAGGGGCATGTGGAATTAAAGGATTTCATCAAGTTCGAACGATAATTCGTTTTTCAATAACGGATGACAGAATTCACGATTTAGAAGCTATTGAATTGGGAAAACGCGCTTAAATTTTCATAAGGCACTTTTCTCCATCACATAAGACATTTTTTTCATTTGAGCTAAGATTTGATAGGTCTGACTTTAAGAGCTCTCTCTTTTCCTTCGAAAAGTTTTTAATCATTTTTCCTTCACAAAATCTTCTGATTTCGGTTTCAGACTCTAAAATCAATCCCGGAACTTTTGTTAATTTGCCATTTTCATCCTTTGCTGCCATTGTAAAAAAGCAGGAGTTTGTATGTTTTGTGACTTTTGTTCTAGGATTAACAGATTCTACACGAATACCAATAATCATGGTTGTATTTCCTACATAATTTACAGATGCCATTAAGTGGACTAAATCACCAACCTCGACAGGACTTAAAAACTCAACTCCTTCAACTGCAACGGTAACGCAATAATTTTCAGCGTGTTTGGTTCCACAAACGTAGGCTATTTTGTCCATAAGCGATAATAAAATTCCACCATGGACTTTTCCTCCAAAATTGGCATAGCTGGGAATCATTAACTCTGTTAAGGTAGTCTCTGATTCAGAAATTTTCTTGAAATCAATCATTTTTATTGGAATTGTTTAATAAATCAACAAATTCATCAAAAGTTATTTTTATGTAATTACTTGGAACTCCAAATAGATCGTAGTTAGGGGCAATCGTTGTGTACTTTGTCAATCGGTATTCCAAAACTCCATCATCTGTTTCTAAATAATATAAAACGGGTAATCCCGGAAAATCTGTAAATGCTTCCTGGCATCGTGCTGCGTAATTCTTACTGTAATAACATGTGTAAGATTTCTGCGATTGAAGAAAGGTTAATTTCAATTTTTTTGCTGCCATCCCTCCAATTTTTTTGCTGCCAAATTTCTTTTTCCAAGTATATTTTTTCGGTTTTTCTAGCGTATCGGATTTGGAAAAATCACCTTTAATGGCATACTGTTGATTTTCATCAATTGAAATAAGTAAATAAGATTTCTTTTTTATGAGATGCTTAATGAAGGATTGTGTTCCGAAAACATAAGAGTTAGTCTCAATTCTGATAATAGAATCTAGAGATAGGATGTGCATTAGTTGAGGTTTTTCATCCTTAAGTTCTAGATTTCTAATTTCATATTCTAAGGCACCAATAAATGGAAGATTCTTTTGACTCAACAATTGATTTGAACTCATTAATAACAGAAAAACAAAATATAGAAATTTCATTATTTAACTTTGAGAACAAAGATGCAAAATTTTTGATTTCAGATTAATATATTTACTAAATTTGGAAAAACTTGGTGTTATGAATTTTGAACTACAACACAACGAAAATATTGTAACCGTGATTTCTCATATTGAAAAGTTAGATGCTAATTCAGCTCCTGAACTCAAAGGTCATTTTTTATACATTAATAAAAACAACAGAAATAGAGTGATTTTTGATATGTCAGCCACGAAATATTGTGATTCTTCTGGGTTGAGTGCAATTTTGATGGCAAATCGCCTTTGTAAAGACACAAACGGGAAGTTTATTTTGTGTAATGTTCAGCCCAATGTAATGAAATTAATTTCAATTGCTCAATTGGATAAAGTGATTGATATTGAGGCAAATCATAAAGATTCTTTGGCAAGATTTCATTCGTGAGTTTTACGGTAACAATTTTAGGGAGCGGATCAGCAGTCCCTACGAATTCTAGATTTCCTACTTCACAATTTATAGAATGTAATAACCGTTATATTCTAATTGATTGTGGCGAAGGAACACAATTTCAGCTTCGAAAATTTAACCTTAAAATTCAATCCATTCAACTAATTTTTATTTCTCATTTACACGGGGATCATTTTTTTGGATTGCCAGGATTGTTAAGTACTATGCACTTGTTAGGACGAAACAAAGGTTTGAAAATAATTGGACCTGAAGGACTTGAGCATTGCGTGCGTACTCAACTAGAAATCGGCCATCATAAACTGGATTTTGAGATTGAGTTTGTAGCTTTAGAGAAAAATTCAACTTCATGTGTTTACAAGGATAAAGTACTTGAAATTCAAACCTTTCCATTAAATCATCGCATACAAACTCAGGGGTATTTAATAAAAGAAGTTCAAGTTGAATTGAATATGCGAAAAGACCGAGTGGAGCAAGAAAAAATCCCCTTAGAAGTCATTCATCAATTGAAAGCGGGTAAAGATTATTTGGATTCAACTGGCAAGTTTTGGAAATTTAAAGAATTTACTTTACCTCCAAAATCTTTGTTATCCTATGCGTATTGTTCAGATACAAAGTATGACGAACGAATTTGCGAACATATTCAAGGTTCAACGCTTTTGTATCACGAAGCGACTTTTATAGAAAAAGATTCAGGGAGGGCGAAACTCACATTTCATTCAACATCAGTTGATGCAGCCAAAATAGCCCTTAAAAGTCAAGTGAAAAAATTAATTATGGGACATATTAGCGCCAGATATTCAACACCCAAACAACATGTTTTAGAAGCAAAAGAAATCTTTAAAAATGTTGAATTTGCTGAAGATGGACTGATTATAAACTTGACTGAAATTTAGTGCTTACTTTCCCTCTAACCAATTTGTTATTTCTTGATCGTCAGGTGAAGTTCGCGGACTAACAACCTTAACCAAGTATCCATTCTCATCAATCAAATACTTTTGAAAATTCCATTGAACTGAATTATCTTCAAGTCCATTTTTAGATTTTTCAGTAAGAAATTGATAAACAGGATGAATATCAGAGCCTTTCACAGAAATCTTCTCCATCATTGAAAAGCTAACACCGTAATTCTTTTTACAAAAAGTTGCGATTTCTTCATTAGTTCCTGGTTCTTGACCCATGAAATCATTTGCTGGAAAACCAACAATGACAAAGTTTGAATTTTTATATTTTTGATAAAGAGCTTCCAATTTTTCATATTGAGGAGTCAAACCACATTTAGAAGCTGTATTAACCACCATTATTTTCTTCCCTTTCAATGATTTGAAGTCAAATGATTTTCCATCAATGTCTGTGACGGTAAATTGATGAATTGATTCTTTTGGTGTATTCATAGAAGAACTGTTTTCGTTATTTTGTGCATTTTTAGTTTGACCACAAGCTGTAAAAGCGAGCAATAGAAAAGTAGATATAATTAACTTCATAATACAAATTTAAGTTGTAACAGTTTTTTAAGTTAAATGTTCTTTTAATTGGAACTTTTTTTGATGAATAACGAATAAATTCAAGTGCTTAAGTTAGTTCAATATTTTCTAATTCTTTCATGTCTGATAAGTTTAAAAGCTGTAAGGGCTCAGTCTCCTTTTCTCGGAGTTTGGAAAGGTGCCATTTTTTCAAATTCTATTAGTGATACATCGACTAAAATTACTTATTTTAATATTACAAAGTTTAAAAATATTTGTGACATAAATATTCGAGTTGAACAACTACAAACAACTTCTTTTTACGTATTTAGATTAAGTGGAAATTATAACCCGGATTCACTAGAATTTAAAGATATTGTTTTTGATTCAAAAAGTATGATTCAGAAAACGAAAGATAAATGCAAATTAAAATTAGAGTTTAATGATTCTTCTGGCTATTTGATAGGTGAGATTTATGGGGCGAAAAATAAAATTTTGTTGCATAAATTAGTATTGTTTAAGACTTCTGAAGAATTTATTTCGGCTCAAAAGAAAGAGGTAAATCATGCTTGGTTTTACCTTTTTCAAAAAGAATTTAGTATGGGTATGGTTGCTCCTCAAAAAAGAGAATTTGAGAGAAATAATTTTCAATTTCAATCAGTTTATTTTGAGCCAGCTAAAGCAGAATTATCCTCAGAGTATCATACATATTTAAAGGGGCTTATCAATGTGATAAATGGACATACTGACTTGCGATTGAAGGTAATCGGTCATACGGATTGGGATGGTTCTGATCAATACAACGAGGATTTGTCAAAGAAAAGAGCAGAATCAATAATTCAATTTTTGGAGCTTAATGGACTTGATCAAGATCGTATTGAATATGAATATCAAGGGGAAAAAAAACCTGCCGATACTAATAAAACTTCAGAAGGTAAAAAACGTAATCGAAGGGTAGATTTTCAATTTATTTAATTTCATCCTTCATTTAGACATTATTTTTCAATTTTTCATTGGCATGATGTAAATTATTTCATATTTTCGTGTTCTAAAATTAATTAACATGAAAAAGATTTACGTTTTACTTGGAGCTACGTTTTTTTCTACACTAGTTTTCGCGCAAAAAAATACTGCAGTGAAAATGAGAAAAGAGAAAAATCCTATCACGGAACAGATGCCAACTCCTAAAAAAGAGCATCAAACAAAAGTTACAATCTGGTCAAATGATTTCTCTACAGCAGCAGACTGGGCGATTTCAAACAATACCAATGACCAACAAGATTGGGTTATTTCTACAAGTACTGCAACTACTTTGGGGTATAATACAGGTGCTTGGATTGATGGTGCGAATACTGTAACTAATGAAAATGGGTATGCATTATTTGATTCTGATGCAGTAGGTGCAGATGGAGGAAATCAAGATGCACTAATGACCTATATTGGTACTGTTGACTGTTCAGGGTTTCCAAATGTTGTTTTGGAGTTTAACCAACGAATTAGAATGTGGCAAACTACTGAAACTATTTTCGAAATCAGTAATGATGGTGGTACAACTTGGATTCCTTTTTCAGTTAACTTGGACAAAAATGTTAGTACCTTGTATCAAGAAAACGCACAAATCAACATTACTTCGGCTGCTGGTGGTCAAGCAAACGTTAAACTTCGTTTGAGATACATCGGTTCTTGGGATTATGCTTGGTTGGTGGATGATTTAAAAATTATCGAACAACCTGCAAATGACGTTCGTTCAATCAGTCCTTTCTTCGCAGGAACGAATAACGAAGGAATCGAATACGGACGTACACCTTTAGTACATTTAGACGCAAGTTATGATGTAGGTGGTTATGCATACAATTTTGGCGCAGCTGCTGCTTCAAGTGTAATTGCAGACGTTGATTTTGGTTCTTTTAATTTCAGTTACACAGTTGGTTCAGTTCCTTCAGGAGATACTTTGATGTACGGTAATACAGAAAATCCAAGCACACCGGTTGGAGTTTATAGCGGCTTGTATACAGTTTCTTCAGCAGAAGAATTAACTACAGACCCTTCATACGCAAACAACGTTGCAAAACGTAATTTTGAAGTTACTACTAACATTTATTCTGTTGATGGTATTGGAGTTAATCCTGCTGAATTGCAAGCTACTGCTTCTTTGGGTTCAAACTCATTTACAACTCCTACAGGTACTATTTTCGCAAATATGTACCACTTGAGAGGTGGTGATAATGTTATCAACTCAATTGAAATTATGTTAGGAAACGGTACAACTGCTAATACGCAAATTCAAGTTGCAATTATTGACACTGCAGAATTACTTGCTGATGCAACTCAACCAGTTCTAGATTTGAATGGTAATGAAGCTTTGAGTAACTATTACGTTTTAACAGCTGCAGATGTTTCTGCTGGAAAAGCAACTGTCTTTTTTAATCAAGGTGTAGCTTTAAATGATGGAGCTTATTTTGCTGCAGTTTTAACAGAAGTTGGTACAGATGTTATTCGTATATTGGACGACCAAACAGTAGCACAGCCTTGGTATGCATCTGTAATTCATTTAATTGCTGATGGAGGTACATATTCAAATGGTAATGCATTGGGTATTAGATTAAATACTTCTGTTGCTAATTTAGATGAGGCTTCTACTTCAGAATTTTCAGTATATCCAAATCCTGCATCTGAAGTAATTAATATCAATTCAACAAAAATGTTGAATGCAGCTATTACAATTACTGATTTAACTGGAAAAGTGGTTAAAACTTCTACAATTAACGGAATAACTGCTTCCGTTAACACTTCAGGTTTGAATAATGGTATTTACTATGTAACAATTTCAGAAGGAAGTTCTACTTCAACACAAAAAGTTGTTATTAGAAAATAATTAATAGTTTCTTATTTGTTTAAAACCGCTCCTTTTGGGGCGGTTTTTTTTGTGAATAATTAGTTTGTTTATTTATATTAATACTTGTGTTTTTTGTATATTTTTGATAAAAAATAGATTGTATGAAAAAAGTTAAAATTGTATTTATTTCCATAGCACTTGTAACACTGGCATTTGTAACGGCGGGTTATCTTTACACGGAAGATAAAGTAAGTAGTTTAGGTGGGAATATTGGTTCCTACAGTTTTGATATGGGTCTTTATTCTACTCCTGAAATGGATTACACCACAATGTCTTTAGGTAGCTTGCTTTCTTTTAATATGGGTGTTATAAGTGAGGATTTTATTAGTTTCGAAAATAATACAAGACAAAATAAATGGAGGGATTTAATTGCCTCTGATCCTAGTCTGGCTTATTCAGCTTTTGATTTGTATTCAAGTACTTTTGTTGATAGTTATAAGGCTTCATTTGAAGAATCTAAAAATATTCTTATTTCTTATTACACCGCGAATCCTGATGAAGATAGTGAGGTGCTAATTGCTAAAGCAGAATCATTAAATGCATCTGATCAATTAAGAAAAAGCGTTGATAACATGAGTAAGTATAATGGATTAATTGATGAGCTTTTAAAATTGGATGATGCCACACTTAATCGTTATATGAAGTCAGTTGCTAAGGATCCATGTTGTTTTTATAGTGAAACGGTAAAGCCAGTTCAGGCTGTTGAATTAAGAAAATGGCTTGGAACTAAGTCTTTTATCTCACAAGAAGAAGCAACCTATCCAACATTACCTTGGACTGGAAATTTCCCTATGGATTTAATCTTATTATCAAATAGAGTTTCTACTAATTATCCAAAATGGACCAATAGAAAATTCTTGCAAGAAGCGAAAAAGTTCTCATTACATGTTCAAAAGAATTTGAAGTATTAAGTAGATTTTTTAATTTTTTCTAAACGCACTGAATGTAACTTTATCATTTCAGTGCGTTTTGTTTTTTTACTCTAATCATTATGAAGATTAATTATATAATTACTGCATTTTTTTGTTTTTCATTCTCTCTATTCTTTGGTCAAATTGAATTTGAGAAAAATCCAACACTTGATAAATTAAAAGCAAAGGCTAAAAAAGAGAAAAAACTCATTTTTATTGATGCTTACACTACGTGGTGCGGACCCTGCAAATGGATTTCAGCAAATATTTTTACAGATAAAGATGTAGCGGAATTCTATAATAAAAATTTTATCAATGCGAAGTTTGATATGGAGGACCAAGGGGAGGGATCAAATATAGGTTCATTATACAAAGTGATGTGCTATCCAAATTTACTTTTTATAGACGCTGATGGAAAATTGGTTCACAGAACGGCTGGGGCGGAACAAGATCCACAATTCTATATCCAATTAGGTGAAATAGCTAAAAGTTCAGATAAAAACTTTTCAGTAATTGAAGCAAACTATCTTAAGAATCCTTCTGATCCCAAATTGTTTAAGGCTTACATGGGTGCAGTTTCATCGACTTGTTTGGATTACAAAGATGAATTGGATAAATTTCTGTATTTGTTAAAAGAGAATGATTATTTTAAAGAAGAAAACTGGAAAATAATTACGGAGTATTTAACCGATTTTAATAATAAAACAACACAATATATAGCTAAGAATTCTAATAAGTTTACCGAAAAATATGGCGATGAGGTAGATGGATTTTTATTCAACTCAATTCGTCAAACGGCATTTGATTTACTCAATGAGCCAGAATTTCAATCTGATAAGTATAATTTACTTCTCGAAACAGCTAAATCTATGAAAATGGAATCAATAGCTAATTTGCTTCCGATGCTTGAAGTATATGGATTTGAAAGACAAAGTGAATGGGAAAAATTATTTCAATATCTAATGATAAACGGAGATACTATTTTGGACGCTGAAAATAAAAATCGATATAGTTATTTAATTGCAGAAAATTCTTCCTCAGAATCGTATTTGAAAAAAGCAGAGCAATGGATGAAGGAGATTATAGCTGAAGAAGGTGGGGAGAATTGGAACAGTCTCGATACGTATGCTCATGTTTTATTTAAATTGAATAGGAATAAAGAAGCACTCGAAATAGCTGAAAAGTCCTTAAAAACAGGAGAGGAATTGGAGGAAGGGCAGCGCGATGAAACAAATAGATTTATTGAAGAGATTAGAAAGAATTTAAAATAACAATCTTTCAATTGCTTTTCTCAAACTTCATCGCACACCAATTTTCTTCGGATTTTTGATCAACAAATGAAAGTCCTTCTTGGGCCGCAGCTTGTTTTAAATCTTCAGCATCCGAATTAAAAAACCCACTTAAAAATAAAAATCCATTTGGTTTAAGTTTTTCTGTATAGGAGGGTAGATGACGCATTAAAATATTGCGATTAATATTAGCTAGGACTATATCAAACTCATCTTCTTCTATACAATCTATATCTCCACATCGTCCTTCAATTTTTGAACAAGCATTACGTTCGGAATTTTCCATGGTGTTTTCCACAGACCAATCTTCAATATCAACTGCTAAAATAGCTTTTGCACCGAGTTGTTCTGCCAAAATCGCCAAAATACCCGTTCCAGTACCCATGTCCAAAACTTTTTTTTCATGTACATTTTCTTCCAGTAAAAATGAACACATCAATCGCGTCGTTTGGTGATGTCCGGTACCAAATGACATCTTAGGCATTATTTCAATGATTCGTTTTTTCGCAATGGATTTATCGTGAAAGGGTGCTAGAATTGAAAGTTCCTCTCCTACATGTACAGGTTCAAAATCTGATTCCCATTTAGCATTCCAATTTTCTTGTTCAATGAAACGATCCTTAATTGAGAAGTGTACTTCATCTTTTGGAAAGTTTTCGGATAGAGCTTTTTGAACCTCCTCCTTGTCAAATGATAATGCAGGAATATAGGCTAAAATTCCCGTTTCTGTTTCAATAAAGCTTTCAAATGGCAATTCTGATAGAAGTGCAATTGCAATATCTGCCCAAGGATCTCTTGGTTCAAAGTTGATTGATAATTCGATATAGTCCATAGTTTATCAATAAAAAAAGCCACCCAAATGGATGGCTTAATGAGTATAATTATTTAATTACAAGTGAATCACTTCTCCGTAAGCTGCTGCTGCGGCCTCCATAATTGCTTCAGACATTGTTGGATGAGGATGAACAGTTTTTATCAATTCTTCCCCAGTTGTTTCTAATTTACGAATAGCAACAATTTCAGCAATCATTTCAGTCACATTAGCACCAATCATGTGAGCTCCTAAAAGTTCACCATATTTGGCGTCAAAAATTAATTTAACAAATCCATCTTTTGCTCCAGCCGCACTTGCTTTACCAGATGCTGAAAACGGGAATTTACCCACTTTAATTTCTATCCCAGATTCTTTGGCTGCTTTTTCAGTCATCCCAACAGATGCAACTTCAGGTGAACAATAAGTACATCCCGGTATATTACCGTAGTCTAATGGTTGCGGATGATGTCCAGCAAGTTGTTCTATACAAATAATTCCTTCAGCAGAAGCAACGTGTGCTAGAGCTGGACCTGGAATAACATCTCCAATCGCATAATATCCAGGGATGTTAGTCTGGTAATATTCATTTGTTAAAATTCGGCCTTTATCTACTATGATACCAACGTCTTCTAAACCGATATTTTCAATATTTGCTTGAATTCCCACAGCCGATAGAACTACATCACAGTCAATTTTTTCTTCGCCTTTTTCTGTTTTTATAGCAACAACACAGCCCTTTCCTTTTGTATCAACCGATTCAACGGAAGCTTTAGTCATAATATTAATTCCGGCTTTTTTGAACGATTTTTCTAATTGTTTAGAAACCTCTTCATCTTCAACAGGAACGATATTCGGTAGGTATTCAACAATTGTTACTTCAGTTCCAATTGCATTGTAAAAGTAAGCGAACTCAACACCAATAGCTCCAGAACCGACAACTACTAATTTCTTAGGTTGGGATTTCAGAGTCATTGCTTGACGGTATCCAATAATTTTTTCACCATCTTGCGGTAAATTAGGTAATTCGCGTGAACGAGCACCTGTGGCAATAATCAAACCTTTATCAGCAGAATATTCTGTAGTTACACCATTTTCGTCTGTCACTGCTACTTTTTTTCCTGCCTTGATAACACCATTCCCTTTGATAACATCAATTTTGTTTTTCTTCATTAAGAATTGGATTCCAGCACTCATGCCATTAGCAACACCTCTACTTCTCTCGATCATAGCCGAAAAATCTGCAGTAGCATCCTTTACAGTTATTCCATAGTCACTAGCATGAGAAAGGTATTCAAAAACATTCGCGCTTTTTAAAAGGGCTTTTGTTGGAATACATCCCCAATTTAAACAAATTCCACCTAGTGACTCACGCTCAATAATCGCAGTTTTTAATCCTAATTGAGAAGCACGAATAGCAGTTACATACCCACCAGGTCCACTTCCTAAAACAATTATATCATAATTCATATCATCAATTTTTTTCAGCTCAAATTTACTCAAAACAAATTAAACGAAAAGAGAAACGGAGTAATTTGTTTACAAAATCATAATACTTGAATTAAGCAAACTCACTTTTTATCTTGTACTTTTGAATAAATAAGTGATTGTGGTACGATTTGTTTTTTTTGTATTGATTCCTTTTTTATCGTTTTCTCAAGAGCAAGATGTTCATTTTTATGGCCACCGAGGCTGCAGAGGATTAATGCCTGAAAATTCCATCCAATCCTTTCAGAAGGCAATTGAATTAGGAGTGGATGGAATTGAGTTAGATGTAGTAGTAAATAAAGAAAGGCAATTAGTCATTTCTCACGAACCATATTTTAAAGCTTCTTTTTGCTTGGATTCTACGGGGAGGGAAATTAAAAATGAGAAACGTTGGAATATCTATGAAATGACACAGGAACAAATAAACCGATTTGACTGTGGATCCAAAATTCATTCAAATTTTACTGAACAAGCTAAATTTAGATCTTCTAAACCTTTACTGCAAGAATTATTTAGTAATGTAGATTTGTCGAATACAACAATTCTCTTTGAGGTAAAATCAAATCCAACTGAATATGGAAAATCACAACCTCTGCCCAATGAATTTGTTAAACTAATTGCCGTTGAGATTGCCAATTTTTCTTACCGTGATAATATTGTTTTTATGTCATTTGATAAGCAAATACTAGAGGAAATTCATCTTCAACTACCAACTTATAAATGTATTTATTTGACGTATTTACCATTTGTAAAAGCTGAAAAATTTGTAAATCAATTGACATTTAAGCCATATGGATTGGGAATGTTTTACAAAACAATTTCTGGCAGCGACGCTCGTTATTTGCATGAAAATAACATGAAGCTTTTTGCATGGACGGTAAATAAGCCTAGAATCAAAAAGAAATTAATTCGAAACAAGGTAGATGGAATAATCACTGATTATCCTGACTTAATTCACCAAAAATAAGTATCTCAAGAAAAATTTTATTGAATTTCAATTACTTGAAGCTGAAATTTCGTTGCATCAAATAGCTAAAGATAACCACGATACATGACGCTAAAACATTAGCAATTGATGGATAAATTGAAAGAAATTCGATAAAAATTTTTAAGATAAACCAACCAAGGACACCAGACATAGCAGAACTCAATGCATAACGAAATAATTGTACACGTCCTTTTAATTCACTTCCTGTAAAAACAACGTATTTCATCAATAGAAATCCAATAGTGAATGTAATTACAAAACAACAAATTGAACTCAAGGTGTACGCTGTAGCAACTATATGGAAATCAAATGGGAGTTGAATAGGGATAAGATTTTTTTGAAATACAAACTGGTAAAAAACAAAAAACAAAAGCCAACTAAGTACTAGGTTTCCGCCTCCACAAGCGGCATAATAATAGGTTTTTTTTGGAATTAATTTACCAACCAATGGATAAAAGAAATCCAGAATGGAGGTGATAATTTTCGGTAAGGACATTCTCGAAATTTACTTATTCTTGAATGAATTAATTGCATTGACTGTAAAGTCACTCAAAACTAGTTTTCCGCTCATGGCTGCTCTATCGCTTAATAATTCATCCCAATGATTAGTGCCTTCCCAAAATACTTCCTTCAACATAGACATGGCTTCCGGATTTGATTTAGCCAATCGGTTAGCTAATTTATCTACTTCCCCGTCTAATTCTTCAATAGAATTGAATACTTCAGCGTACAAACCTTTATTTTTTGCCCATTCTGCTGATCTCCATTCTGTTGCATTAATTGCCAATTCACTCATGGCTGAAAGACCAATTTTTCGTTCCACAGCTGGCCCAACTACAAAAGGCCCGATTCCAACAGCCAATTCAGATAATTTTACTTCTGCATTTGTTGTTGCTAAGCAGTAGTCAACGGCAGAGGCCACACCGACACCGCCACCAACTGCTTTCCCTTGCACGCGTCCAATTATGAATTTTGGACATTTCCGACACGCGTTAATTACTTTTGCAAACCCAGAAAAAAATGTTTTACCAGTTTCAAAATCCTTTATTGAAATTAACTCGTCAAAGCTTGCTCCAGCGCAAAATGCTTTTTCACCAAGAGATTTTAAAACAATTACCCGAACATTGTCATTATTTCCTAATTCTGTAATGCTTTCTGCTAATTTAGCGAGTATCTTGCCCGGTAAAGAGTTACTTAATGGATGTCCAAATTCAATAGTTGCTATTTGATTATTTATAGTGTATTCTACGCTGCCTAAATCCTTTGCTTCCATTTTTTTATTTTAATGTAAAACTATCTGTTCCAATGAGATTCCCTTCACAATATAATCGGACTTTATAGGTTCCTTTTGTGGCTTTTTCACCTCGCATATCGTAGTAAATTCCAACATCAATGTTATTGTTTTCATAATCAATATCTCTCTTTTCAGAGAAAGGAATAGATGTTCCATCCACATTAACAATATTTGAACTTCTAGATTGAAGTGTTTTTCCTTCAGGAGTAATTACTTGCATGTAAACAGTCTTTTTGCCAGCTGAAGCTAATGAATTGGACCCAACGGTAAATAAACATTTGATTTGGATTGTTTCTTTGGCTTTGGTTGTTTCTTTAGTGGAATTATTTCTTTTTAACTCCATCCCACTTGAGGTGAAACTATAGGCTTGTAATTTAGCACCTTGTTTTACTTTTTCAGAGGTCTCCTCAGCCACTTTTTTATATTCATCCCTTTCTGTTTCGGTTGTGGTTAATTTCTCTGATGTTTCATCAAGGTCGGTTTGGATTTGCTTATTAAGTTGGTTTAATTGATCAATCTCCTTGATGTATCCTTTCATTATTTCACGTAGAGTTTCATTTTCTCTTTCCATTTTGAGCAACTTAGAATACGTCAAATTTCCTTGATTTTTCAAGGTATTGATTTGATTTAATAAGCCTTGAATTTTTGATTTTTCGATATTTAAACTATCTGCTTTGGACTTATCCATTTTGATTAACTCGTCGTAATTGCTCAACATTTTAGTTAAGTTTGTTTTTAAGTCATTTGATCTGCCTTCGATATCAACTACTGATCCAATAGACTTGTTGACTTCATTCAAATCTGATTTGAGCTTGGTGTTTTCTCCTAAAGCTTTGTTTAATTCTTGAATCTTATCTGAATAAATTTTTGATAGATAGGCTATACCACCGATTAATCCAATAATAGCAATAAGAAGAACAACTATTACTTTTTTAGATGAGTCAATTTTTTTTATTTCTTCAGACATAACGAAATTATTTGTTTAATTTAAAATGTAAAATTATTGGTTATAAAGTTATTAATCAATCAAAATTTATTTTTTCTTTTTTATTATTTCCTAAAGAGTAAGAAACGCCTAATCCAGCGCCAAATCCCCAACCTGTACTAGCCACCTTCCTGGTTTCTATAAAACCTTGTAACATCCAATTCGATTGATGCCAGTATGTACCTTTGACTCCAAAAGAACAAGCGTATTTCCATTGTGAATAACCTAAATTTTTATTCCAAATATAATCGATTCCTAGTACATTTGCATAAGGGGCAATATCTCCATTATAACCATAAGGTATGTGATAAGATACACCATCTGGTAAAACAGTTATCAACAAACCTACCAATGCTCCCAAATATCCTAGACCATATAAAGCTCCACTGCTTGTATTATCATTTGTGGAGGCCAGGCCTGATAAAAGTCCGATTAATATTAATGGGGGACCAGCTAAAGTTCCTACGGAAGCGTGAATGTGTTTATAGTTGTCCGTTCTTTTTTGGTATTCAAGATTATAAACTAACCCAATTCTATTCTCAAAAATATATTCACCAGTAATACCATAGTTTGTGTAAAATGAGGTATCAACAAAGCCATAACTAGTTTTAAATCCGACATATCCTTTTTTCTCAGTTAATTGCGCATTAGCTGAAAAAGAATCAAATAAAAACCAAAACATAAAATAAACAACGAGTTTACTAGTCACAAATTCTGCCTTTATGTTTTTCATGATTAAAATGATTTTCTAAATCCTCAAATTCCTTAATTAATTCAGCTGAAGGAGGTTTATTTTGTAATTCACTTAAATTAGGTTGTCCGGCATCCACCCAGCACGTGTACCAGATCGATCCAACCGAAAGAATAGCATCCCGCATTCTTCTCTCAACCATTCCATTTAAACGTAAATGATAGGCATCAGAAAATGCTTTTGAATAGGTTAAAACAGTAGTGTTTCCTCGTTGCTCGTAGCTATACTTCTGATCAGAGGGAAAATCTTTCGTTAGCTCTTTTTCAAAATCCAATACTGAGTCAAGCGCCAAATGGGATGATTTAACCGCATCCCAAGCAAAATCTAAAGTGCTTTTTACATATTTACTTTTTCCAATAAAATAATCGTAGTTATCCGCATTAATTTCAACCAATCGACTTTCCCAAAAACCGTGAATGCCACGTTGATTGGTTAACTGTCCATTGTAATTTTCTGTGGTATGAAGTGGTACATGCGCGTCGCCAATATAATGTCCGATTTCAGCAGAATATTTAAGGATTAAATCTACATTTTTAGTTTCAAACGCCTTTTGTAATCTAAATTTCATAACCTGAATATGCCAGGGAACAATTCCATACGCTTGAAGTGTGTCTTCTGTGAATTTCTTAACAGCATCTTCCCATTTTCTTGGCATTATTTCAAAGGGATCTTCTTTTCCTTTAATGTAAAAATGATCTAAATCGATGTAGTGTCTTTGTGCTTCACCTTCAACTGCGTACCTTCTTTTGTCAGGATCAACGGAATGTTCTGTTAGAAATTCAATGTGTTCCTTGTAAAAACCAAACATTTCCGGTGGCAAGGTAAAAACGGCCACTCGATTAATTCGTTTGTGTCCGTAAAATCCCCAGAGAACTTCTTTAGGATCTTCATTTTCAATTAATGAAGAAGTAATCCAAATGATAATAGGAAGACCAAAAAGAATAGACCATCTGTAAATCATAGGATTGAATTATTTTACTTTTTCTAGATTCAATACGAAGATACAAAGTAATTTGATTAGTAAACTCAAAAATGATTTTAACAAAATATGATCGTTAAAATAAATTTCATCATACTAGTAGTTATTTCTTCGTAATTCAACGCGTTGTTATTTTTATTTAATCTACACGTATAGATGGAGTTGGCTTAACGCAAAAATTAATTAAAAACTATTTATTTCGACTATAGTGATAAAATCCGGAATGAAAGAAGCGAAACTACATGAGTCTCTGAAAAGTCAGAATATCAAATGGAATCAACTGTTTGAAAAACAATTTAAACATGAAACTTTCTACTTTGGTATTTATGAGACAATTTATAAGAAAGGGTTTTATACCGCAGAACAAAATTTTAAAAAAAGATTGAATAAATTCATTCATTTTTTGAATAGTACTGAATTTGTAGCCCCAATCGGTTATCATTATTTGAAAAAATTTCAAGAGTCGTATTCTAATTTTGATTACCCTATTGATTTTAAGTCTGATGTTTTTAAAACAAAATGCATTGAATTATTAAAGCCAATTCATCGATTATCTAAAACGAAAGTATTTGTGTTGAATCGAAAAAAAATACTTGGGAGTTTAATTTCAATTGCGGAAAAAAAAGTGATTGATTTGTATTTATATCAGTTGAATCCATACAACTACAGTTATCCTGAATTAAAATCACTCTTTTATGTAAATGAGTTTGATACGTTGAAATTGCTTCATAATGATGAGAAGAATAGGATCTTAAGAAGATTGGATAATCTGCGACTTTTAAATCGATTTATTCAGAATCATATCAAAAATCAAGATGCGCAGGTGGATGAATGGCAATACAGGTATGCGTTATGTGAAAGCAATCCTTTTTTTGAACACAATGAATCAGTGATATTCAAAGGAGTAGGTTTAAATCAATTTTCGGGTTCTGGTTTTAGACAAGTTTGGACCTGCGATACTTTTGGCAATTTAGCACTAAGGGACACAATTTATGATTGGAGTAGATAAATTCGATTTTTTCCTAATCTGAAATAGCTACAAAGGATCGATTTTTACTAGATAATTTTTGTTCAATTACCGGAATCAAATAATTTCTTTTCATTCACCCCAATTCCGAATAAAGCATAATCGTATTTGACTGGGTCAATGGGGCTCATTATTCGAAGAGTCTCCATAAGTTCTTCAAGCGCTTTCCAGTCGTCTTGTTTTCGTGTAAGTAATCCTAAAAGGCGTGCATTTCGGCTCGTGTGAACATCAAACGGAAGATAAAGCTCCGAGGAGGAAATACTTTTCCAAATTCCCAAATCAACGCCTCGATTATTAGGTCTAACCATCCATCGTAAAAACATATTCAAACGCTTACAAGCTGAATTTTGGAGAGGATTTGAAATGTGTTTTTCACTGCGCTTATCGTGATTAATTGAAAGAAAAAGCTCGCGAAAATTAATGATTCTACCCTTGATTCCAGCATACTCAGAATGAAATTTAAATGCAGCTTCAAGTCCTCCGTGATTTAGATAAATATTTTGAAGTGATCGTATGAAAAAATCTAAATCTTGAACGTTGAATGTTCGATGAACGAAATTAGTTAACTGTTTGGAAGAATTATAGTTTAAAACAAAATCGTGTGGCTGATAATCAAGTAGTTGAATTATTTTTTCTCCATTGGAGATAATACTTTTTCGATTTCCCCAGGCAATAGTTGCTGTTAAGAGTCCGATTATTTCTTGGTCTTCTTTTTTTGAAAATAGGTGAACTAATTTTAATGGATCTGAGTCTAGAAAATCTGGGTTTTCATATTGGTTTGCCTTAAAATCAAGAAATTCTTTTAATTCAAGAAAATCCATTTTTTAAGCTTCTAATAAACCATCGGTAATGGTAATTTTTCTATCCGCCATATTTGCTAATGATTCATTGTGCGTTACGATAACAAAGGTTTGTTTCAATTCATCACGTAAGAAAAAGAAAAGTTCATGCAATTCTTTGGCATTTTTACTATCTAAATTACCCGATGGTTCGTCAGCAAAGATCAATTTAGGATTATTAATTAACGATCTACAAACAGCTACTCGTTGTTGTTCACCACCCGAAAGTTCATTTGGTTTGTGAAGCGCTCGGTCATTCAATCCGAGGAGTTCCAGCAAACGCATTCCCTCTTTTTTCGCGTCTGACATGGAGTTGCCTTTGATCAAAGCAGGTAGAATTACATTTTCAAGCGCATTGAATTCTGGAAGAAGTTGATGAAATTGAAAGATAAAACCTAATTTCTCATTGCGGAAAGTAGCTAATTTTCGCTGATTCAATTCAAATGGGTTTATGTTATCTATAAGCGTTTTCCCTTCATCAGGAGTATCCAGAGTGCCTAAAATTTGTAGTAGGGTAGTTTTACCTGCGCCTGATGATCCAACAATTGAAACGATTTCACGTTCAGAAATGTGTAAATCTATTCCTTTTAAAATAGAAAGATTGCCAAATGATTTTTTTAGACCTTGGGATACAAGCATAAGCTATTTATCAATTTTAAGTGAGTGTCCCATTTTGTCACGTTTGGTTTTCAAATAGGATTCATTATGCAGATTACTTTCGATTTCCAAACCAACTGTTTCAATTATTTCCAGTCCGTAACCAATTAATCCAGAACGTTTTTTAGGGTTGTTGGATAGAAGTCTCATTTTCTTAACTCCCAAATCCCTAAGAATTTGAGCTCCAATACCATAATCGCGTTGGTCTCCTTTAAATCCAAGTTTGATATTCGCTTCTAGTGTATCAAAGCCTTCCTCTTGCAGTTTGTAGGCTTTTAATTTATTCATCAAACCAATTCCTCGTCCTTCTTGATTCATGTATAAAATAACACCTTTACCTTCCTTTTCAATCATTTCCATAGCCTTGTGAAGTTGAGGTCCACAATCACATCTACACGATCCAAAAATATCTCCTGTCAAACACGATGAATGAACACGAACCAAAACAGCTTCTTCTTCGGTCCAGGTTCCTTTCACTAGTGCAAGATTATCTTGGCCACTTGTTCTTTCTTTGTAGGCGTAAAGTTGAAAATCGCCAATCTCAGTTGGCATGTGAACATCCACAATTCGATCAATCAGGGATTCATTTTTGATACGGTATTCAATCAAATCTGCAATTGATACAATTTTTAGATCAAATTTCTTTGCAATTTCAATCAATTGTGGCAAACGAGCCATTGTACCATCTTCATTCAGAATTTCAACAATCACACCTGCTGACTCAAATCCTGCCAGTCTCGATAAATCAACTGCTGCCTCTGTGTGGCCCGCTCTTCGTAAAACCCCACCATCCTTTGCGCGCAAGGGAAAAATATGTCCCGGTTTACCTAATTCATTCGGATCAATTAGAGGATCTATTAATGCTAGAATTGTTTTAGAACGATCACTAGTTGAAATTCCTGTTGTACACCCGTGACCAATTAAATCAACTGATATTGTAAATGGCGTTTCGTAGGTCGCTGAATTTTGCTGAACCATGAGATTTAGTCCAAGTTCCTCGCAACGTTTTTCAGTTAAAGGTGCACAAATTAATCCTCTTCCATGAGTCGCCATGAAGTTAACAACCTCAGGTGTCGCATTGCGAGCAGCAGTTAAAAAATCTCCTTCATTTTCTCGGTCTTCGTCGTCAACAACTATTACAACTTTCCCTGCTTGAATATCCGCAATGGCCTCCTCAATGCTATTTAACTTAAATTCCTCCATAATAATAATTGCAAATGTACGATAATAATAATTTTGTAAGTAAAGGTTATTGCGATACTTGACGTATTTACAATATTCGGTGAGTTATGTTTTCATTTTAACAAACCTTATTAACTTTACAATTATGCAAAAAACGACTATTCAAGAAATAAAAAACTACATTGAATCTCTTGTGCCGCTTTATACTCAAGAGTCTTATGACAATTGTGGGTTATTGGTAGGAAATTTAACTTCTGAGATTGATAATGTATTAATCTCCTTGGATTGTACCGAGGAAATTGTTGATGAGGCAATTGCTAAAAAATGCCAACTGATTGTCGCGCATCACCCAATTATTTTTAAAGGATTGAAACAAATCAATGGTGATGATTATGTTCAACGAGTTGTAATGAAAGCTATTCAAAATAACATCGGAATTTATGTAGCCCATACAAACTTGGATAATTACCGATATGGTGTGAATTATGAAATTTCAAATAGGCTTGGGCTAAAAAATCAAAGGATTTTACAACCTAAGGAGCAGTCGTTATCAAAATTGATTGTTTATATTCCGCATGACCACGCTGCTAATGTGACTGATGCTATTTTTGAAGCTGGAGCCGGAAGAATAGGCAATTATTCCGAATGTCATTTTAGTACTTCTGGAATGGGAACCTATAAACCAGATGAAAATGCACATCCTTTTGAAGGACAAGTAGGAAATAGGAGTGAGGTGGAGGAAGTTAAAGCTGAATTTTTAGTAGAAAATAGTCGTTTAACGAATGTAGTGACAGCGCTCATTGAAGCTCATCCATACGAGGAAGTAGCGTATGATATTTTGCCATTAAAAAATAAAAATGGTTATGAGGGCGCAGGAATGATTGGCGAGTTGGAAATGGAAATTTCAGAAGATCAATTTTTAGATTTGGTTAAAAAAACGTTTAATTGCGGAGTAATTAAATACACTCAAAAACTCTGCAAGTCGATTAAAAAAGTGGCAATTTGCGGCGGTGCAGGTAGTTTTTTGATTTCACAAGCAATTGCCAAAAAGGCGGATGTTTTTATAACTTCTGACGTTAAATATCATGAATTTTTTGACGCTGATGAACGCATTTTACTCATGGATATTGGACATTATGAAAGTGAACAATTCACAAAAGATTTAATTGCTGATATACTTAAGAAAAAATTTAGTACCTTTGCAATCCATTTAACGGAACGAAATACGAATCCAATAAATTACTGGTAATACATGGCAGCAAAAGCAGCAAAAAAAGAACTAAGCATAGCGGAAAAATTAGACGCTTTATTCGAGCTTCAAAAGATTGATTCTCAAATTGATAAGATTAGAACAGTGCGTGGTGAGTTACCACTTGAAGTTCAGGATTTGGAAGATGAAGTTGCAGGACTTCAGACAAGAATTTCAAATCTAGAGGAAGAAGTTGCACAACTTGATACAGAAGTGTCAGATCGAAAAAATGCATCAAAAGATTCAGAAACGGCAATTGCAAAATACAAAGAGCAACAAAATAATGTTAGAAATAACAGAGAATATGAATCTTTATCAAAAGAAATTGAATTTCAAGAACTAGAAATTAAATTACACGAGAAAAAGACTAAAGAAGCGAGGTTCAAAATTGAATCGAAGCAAGAAGTTTTAGATGAGGCTAAAACTCAATTGGAGTTACGTTCATCTGATTTAGCTACAAAAAAATCTGAACTTGATGCAATTATTTCCGAAACCCAGGTTGATGAGGATAAATTGTTGAAGTCATCAGACAATGCAAAGAAAAATATTGAAGAAAGATTACTTTTTGCTTACGATAGATTGCGAACAAATGCTAAAAATGGTTTGGCGGTAGTTCCCGTTAATCGCGATGCATGTGGAGGTTGTTTTAATAAAATTCCTGCACAACGTCAATTAGATATTGAAACGAAAAAGAAAATTATTGTTTGCGAACATTGTGGAAGAATATTAGTTCCCAAAGTGGTAGCATAAAAATTTGAAGCCGTCGCAAGACGGTTTTTTTTTGTCAAAAAATGAAATTTATTGATTATCCCATCCGACAAGAAATTAAAGATCAACTTAGTTCTTTGGGATTAATACGTCCTACTGATATTCAGTATCGCGCAATTCAACCTATTTTAGATGGGGAAGATGTAATGGCTGTTGCACAAACTGGGACTGGAAAAACGGCTGCATTCGTAATTCCGATTTTAGAGAAAATAAGCAGAAATAAACTAAAAAGTTCAGATTCGTTTATTCAATGCTTGGTTATGGTTCCAACCCGAGAACTAGCTAAACAAATCGCCTCTGTTTTTCAAGAAATCGGAAAACATACTAAAGTTAAAACATTGGGATTGATTGGTGGTGTTGAGCAAGAATCACAAATAAAATCGCTCCAAAAAAGAGTTGATGTGCTAGTGACGACGCCCGGTAGAATGTTTGATTTAATCTCACAAGGGCATATTTTATTAGACAAAATTCATACACTTATACTGGACGAGGCAGATTTAATGTTGGATTTAGGATTTCATAAAGACATCGAGGACGTCCTGAAATTTTTACCCAAAAAACGACAAACCTTATTTTTTACAGCAACGATAGATAAAAAGATTAAAAAATTGGCTTATCAAGTTGTTAAAGATGCACTTCGCATTCAGTTTTCTCCGAAAAATCCAGTTGCCGGAAAAGTTGACCATTCTGTGACATTTATTGAAATGGATGACAAGCGTTTCTTCTTGGAGAATATTCTAAAAGAGTATGAAGAGGGGAAATTTATTGTTTTTGTAAGAACTAAAGTACGTGCAGAGAGGGTAGAGGTAGCTATGGCAAGAGTGGGTGTTACAGTGGAATCACTACACGGTGGAATGGAACAGAAAAAGCGTTTTGAACTGTTAGATCGTTTTCGCTCGGGGGCAAATAATGTTTTAGTAACTACCGATGTTGCGGCAAGAGGTATCGATATTCCAGATGTGGATTATGTTATTAATTATGATTTGCCAGAAAATCCAGAAAACTATGTACATCGCTGTGGTCGAACCGGTCGCGGAAAACGTCAGGGTCAAGCCATTTCATTCTGTAGTTCAGAGGAGAAAATGTTACTAAAAGAAATTGAGGAATATACAGGAGAAACTATTCAAGTATATGAATTAAAAGCAGATGATTATCAATGGATTATTCGAGACTCAGAAGATATGTCATACAACTGGAAGAAATTAATTGATGAAGCGAACAGTGAAGATGGAAAAGCTGATACTTGGTAAGTTTGTTATTTTTTTTTGAATTTGTATAAACGGTTTTTTAATTTAATTTATCTTTGCGTAGAATAATTCTAAATAAGAATGCTTTTATCCGCTGATAATACCATAAATCCTGAAAACAATCAAGTTTTATTTTCTTGTAAATTAGAATGTTGCAAGAAAAAAAAATGTTGTAAGAAGTACAAAACGAAAGGATATGCGTGTAAAAAATGTCCTAAAATGGGCTCTTAATTTGAAATCCCTATTTTGTTGTTTCGTTCTAAATGTATTTATTCAGTTACATTCTCAAGATTTAGTTCATAAACAATTCAATCCCGTTTATAGTCAATCAATTTATTTCACTCAATCTTTTCAAAAGTTTGACAATTTTTCAATGCTGAATTGGTTAGTAAAGCGTAATAAGATTATTTTTGATGTGTCTTTTGGGTTTGGTGTAAATCGAACATTTTATCAAAAAAGATTTTTTCCTCAGGCGCAAATTGGTTTGGGTTATAGTGTTTTTTCATTTAGAAATTGTTTACTATCACCTGAGTTTAATGTAGGTTTCTCCTCCTTCTCTTCGATTGAAAGACATTATTTTTCCTCATTTAAAGTGGGATATTTTTTTCAATTTGGGAAGAAGTTTCTACTGATTCATCGTTTAAATGGTGGATTGTTGAATGAGAGATTTATAAATTCTTTGGATAAAATAACTTCTGCTAATACAATCGATTGGCAATTTTCTCTCGGAATAGGGTATGCGTTTAATTAATACCATTTTGGCGATTGTACTTCTTTTTTCTTGCAATAAGAAAGAAAATTATTCATCCATACAAGTTATTGGTCATGCAGGAATGGGATTAGCAATGCCAAATTCAATGTATCACGATAATTCAAAAGAAGCAATTGAATATGCATTATTGATGAATGGGTGTAAAGGGGTAGAGGTGGATGTTCAATTATCAAAAGATGGTAAATTATGGCTGTATCACGACCCTAATTTAGATTCTCAAACCAGCATTTCTGGGTGTATTGGTGAATTTAATTCGAGTGAATTAAGTAGCGTGAAGTACAACTCTTTACACCGTGAAAAGTTATGTAGATTGATCGATATTGATTCCAATTTACTGTACGATAAAATGCTATATCTGGATATTCGAAAAGTAAATTTCTGTACTAATTCAGAGGTGAATTCCCAACAAATACTTGATGCCTTAAACGGAGTTCCTTTCTTGAAAAACCCAAAAATTCACGTTGTTGTGGTTTCTAATAATCTTTCGTTTTTAAATATCATTAATGCTAATGGATATAAAAGTGCTTATGAGTTGAACGAGAATTTAGATTTTCTTACAATCCAATCAATGAATAATTTTGTGCAGGAGTTACTCATGAAAAATAAGAACGTAAGTGCCGACCAAATAGCAAATTATCAATCTGCTGGATTAAAAGTTACTATTTTTGAGATGCGCTCTGCTTCAGGAATTAGGAAGGCGTTGAAGAAAAACCCAAATGCAATTATTACGGATGATATACGTGAGGCTATAATTGAGGTAAATTAATGAATTACGTCATTCTAATTTTTTCAACTACTCGTAAATAAGGTATTTTGATCTTACTACTTTAAATGCATCTAAATCACTTTTCCAAGAATTTCTAATTTCTTCTTCTGAGGCATTATTTTCAATTTGTTGCTTAAGCACAGTATTACCTGCTAACTTATTGAAAAAACTCGGAGAATTAATATATTGATCGCGATTGTTCAGTAATTTTTTGGCATTCATCAAGGGTCTTAAATCTATTGAATACATTGGAAAACTGTTATCTTTTTTGCAATCTACGCCATAACAAAACTGATTCATGAAAGGAGGTGTTTTAGATCCAATTCTTGGCGTTGGAGTAAAATTAAAGTCAGTTGAATCAAATTTTGGGTGGCCATAAATTTCAAAAGGTCTATTGGTGCCTCTTCCCATGCTAATTGTCGTTCCTTCGAAAAAACAAAGACTGGCATAAAGTGCTATTGATGCATCCGTTTTAAGATTAGGGGAAGGAGCAATTGGAACAGAATAAAAGGTATTGTGTGTATAATTCTGGCAAGAAATTACAGTTAAATCACATTGAATTCCATTTTTCAACCATTTTTCTCCATTAATCATTTTCGCATATTCTCCTACGGTCATTCCATATACAACCGGAACTGAGTGCATGCCTACAAACGAACTAAATTCTTTTTTTAAAACTGGTCCATCAATGTAATGCCCATTCGGATTTGGGCGATCCAGTATAAGGAGTTTTTTGTTATTTTCAGCACATGCCTCCATGACGTAATGAAGTGTTGATATATAGGTGTAAAATCTTACTCCAACATCCTGAATATCATAAATTACTAGGTCAATATCTTTCAAATGCTCTGGCGTTGGTTTAGAATTATTTCCGTAAAGTGAAATTATTTTTAATCCTGTTTTTTTATCTGTTTCATTAGAAATATGTTCTCCATTATCAGCTTGCCCTCTAAAACCATGTTCGGGTGCAAAAACTACTTTGATTTTTATACCAAGATTGAGTAGACTGTCGATTAAATGTGTATTTCCAATCATGGAGGTTTGATTTCCAACGATTGCAATATTTTTTCCTTCAAGAAGCGGTAAATATTTTTCAGTTTGTACATTTCCAAGTAAAACTGTTGATTTTACAGAAGAAGTATCAATTGGATTTATGTTGTCACTTAGGCTTTTGGGTGAACCAAATGTGCATGAAGAAATTAATGTATTCAAAAATAACAAGGTTATGCATAGCATTATGTACCTTTGAATTCTAAAATGACTTAATTTGTCCAGTGAGTTCTTCATAGCGTTAAAGTTAATAAAATCTGAGGTAAAAGGCAGAAAAATTTCACGTCCTATTGTAAGAATTTCTATAATCAGCATTGCTCTAGCTATAATTGTTAATTTAGTTACACTTGCTGTGGTTACGGGTTTTAAACAAGAAATCCGCCAAAAAATCACTGGTTTTGGCTCACATTTCTTTATAAAAAATGCGGGTGAGGCATCGCCATATGAAACAGAACCCATTTCAAAAAATCATCCAGCCTTAGAACAATTAAAAAGACTCAAAAATCTATCAGGGATATATGCAGTAGCTTATAAACCGGCGCTTATTCAGTCAAAAGGAATCGATAAGAAAATTAAGTTGTCAACTGGTAAAGATACAGTTCTGGCGAAGCAAGATATTTTAGGAGTTATTTTTAAAGGATTTTCTACTTCGGAACACTGGGGTTTTTTTAAGGAAAATTTAGTGGAAGGAAAAATTCCTGATTTTAAAAAATCAAGTGATGTAGAGCCAATTGTTATTTCCAAAAAAACGGCATCTTTATTAAATTATAAATTGAGAGATACGATTGATGCTTTTTTTGTTCGGCAATCTCCTGTTAAACGCCAATTTGTTGTTGAAGGAATTTACTCTACCGGATTAGAAGAATTTGATAAAAAGTTAGTCTTAACTAATCTTTCTGTTGTTCAAGAATTAAATGATTGGGGGTTAAATTCATCTATTCGAATTGCAGATACGCTTTCGGGTGGGAATTTAGTTGTTTCAGCTGAGGTCACAGGCGGAGATGGTTCTTATCAATATGATTGGGGTGAAGGATTTCAGCGATACGCGGGTTTTGTGGTTTGTCCCGAAAAGGATTCTACCCTTAGATTAATTACGAAATCTATCACTTTAAGTGAAACGAAGAGTCAAAAGGTATTAATCGATACTTCATTCTTGGAAATAAAGGTGCGTAATTCACCAAATTGTCAATATGAGATTAATGAAAATGGTGAAATTAACAAGGAATACCTCGACCAATTGGGGAATCACTACCAAATACGCACGACTAATGATGGAATAATTGAGGTGAGGCACCTTGATGGAAAATCAAATAGCTTAAATTTTGTAAGTGGATATGAAATTTCAATAAACGATTGGAATCAACTAGATTCTAAAGACGCAGAGTTGAAAAAGTTAGTAGAGTTGTTTCCTGATGAGTCAGGTTCATTAATTGAATCAAAATGCATCAAGGATACAGAAAGAGAATTGTTTTTGTGGTTGGGATTTTTGGATGTAAATGTCCTAATTATTATTGTTTTAATGTTGTTGATTGGAATTATTAATATGGGGTCTGCTATGCTTGTGTTAATTGTTGTTCGGACAAATTTTATTGGAATGATGAAAGCTATTGGGGCTTCAAATTGGACTATTCGTAAAGTTTTCCTCATCCAAGCTGCATTTTTGATTGTGAGAGGAATGTTTTGGGGCAATTTAATTGGGGTAGGTTTCTGCTTATTGCAAAAGTATTCTGGAATAGTTTCGTTAAATCCAGAAGTATATTACTTATCACAAGTGCCAATTGAACTCAATATTTGGCATCTTTTGTTCTTAAATATTGGAACTTTATTGGTTTGTGTAGTAGCTTTAATTATTCCTAGTTATGTCATTACGCGAATCAATCCGGTAAAAGCTATCCGTTTTGATTAGTTAGAAACTTTTTTTAGTGCTTCTTCTTGTGCTTTTTTATCAATTTCTTGGTTTCTTTCACTCAGTTTCTTTTGAATTTTGACCCATTCAGCGCATTTACCGATGGCTAATTTACCTTTACAATGATTTATGATTTCGCTTTCTTTTTTCTTGTAATTCCTTATCCTTGGCATTAATTTACTTGTGTCTAAATCTTTAAATTCCTTACCAAAAGTTTCCTCTCTTATGTTTATTTGTTCATTGATAACAATTTCAGCTGCCTCAGCACATTCACATGGAGTTTTCAGACTCTTAACATCGATGGATTCAACTTTATTTGAACAAGAAAATAGAATAAAAATAAATGATAAAATAAAAAATACATGTAATTTCATAGTCCGATTAATTTGAATGATGCAAATTTAGAGATTAAAAATTGAAAAAGTAGAAGGTATGGCCTTATTAAAATCTTGCAATGGGAATTCACCGCAATTTGGATCTGATTGTTGGTTAGCGGAAAATGCTACAATTGTTGGCGATGTAATTACTGGTGATGAATGTTCATTTTGGTTCAATGCGGTCGTGCGTGGAGATGTAAATTCTATTCGCATGGGAAATAGAGTGAATATTCAAGATGGCGCTGTGGTTCATTGTACCTATGAAAAAACGAAGGTTCATCTTGGGGATAATGTATCTGTTGGTCATAATGCCATCGTGCATGGTTGTACTGTTGAGGACAATGTATTAATTGGAATGGGTGCAATCGTAATGGATAATTGCTACATAGAATCAAATTGTATTATTGCAGCAGGAGCTGTTTTGACTGAAAACACACGCGTTGAATCATGGTCCATTTATGCGGGGGTTCCTGCTAAAAAAGTGAAGGTTTTATCGCCTGAATTATTTACCGGTGAAGTTCAGCGAATAGCAAACAATTACAAGATGTACGCTAGTTGGTTTAAATAATCAATTAATTCTTTGGCTTTGGATAGTTAAATTCAGTTTTTGCATTCAAGTTTTCAGTCAAGAGTTTTATTTCGTAGGGGACTGAATATTTAGCTGACTCAAAATCAAATGGTTCATCCGAATAAATGCCAGGCAACCTACCATGTTCCCATTTAAAGAATAATTGAACAGTTTTTCCCACTAGGTTTTCAATTTGAAAACCCGCAGATTTTGTCAATTCTAGGCTGTAAAAATCAGTTTCTTTCAAAATGAATTTTTTTGTTTCACTTTCATACGCTATATCGCATTCTATATAGATGCAATCAGGGCAATTAGTAGTATTAATTTTTCCTATATTCTTAACGACACTGATATCATAGATAATTGATTCATTAATTACGCCTAATTCACCAATTCGATCATCGGGAGTTAAGGCCCAATTTTTTGGTAACTCAGCTACCTTAACATATAAATAATTAAGAGTATCAAGCGGATCTTCAGAAATGTTTGACTCATACGCCGATAAAAGTTCGTCATAATAGTAACTTTCACCATCTTTTTCAAAGAAATATCCATCCTTGCAATAGGAAGCAAATGGCCCGCAGGTATAATTCATTTCTTCACCATTTCTCATTAATCCATGCGTGAGGGTTTCACGAATTACCATATCGTCGTAGTAAAAATCATAATCTTTTTGTATTACATAATTAATCCCATTAACAGAATAAAAAATTAGATTCTTTTCAGAACCTCCTAAATCAGTATAAATTCCAGTCGAAAAATTTTGACCAATAAAAAAATGAGATAGAGAAAAACAAATTCCAATACAAAAAATACGAGTAGAAATTTTCATGAGTTTTAAATTTTCAAAAAGAACCTTCAAAATAAGAATTGTTTCACTTTTTATGTTCAATTAATTGAAAAATATTTTTTATCATTCCTTGCAGATAAAATAAGAAATTGTATCTTTGCACTCCGATTTTGGGAAAACTGTTCAATTAAAGTAAAAAATTGTGGATACGTTAAGTTACAAAACAGTCTCTGTAAACAAAGAGAAAGCAGAAAAAAAATGGTATGTTGTGGATGCAACAGACAAGCATGTAGGTCGTTTAGCAAGTACTGTTGCGAAAGTAATTCGTGGAAAGTATAAGCCATCTTATACTCCTCATGCTGATTGTGGAGATAATATTATTATAATTAATGCTGAAAAAATTTCTTTTTCTGGTAATAAGTCAGCTGATAAGATTTACACGAGATATACGGGATATCCCGGAGGACAACGATTTACATCAGTGGATGAATTGTTGAAAAAACATCCAGAGAGAATTCTTGAGAAAGCAGTTCGAGGAATGTTGCCTAAAAATGCTTTAGGAAGAGCGCTTTATAGAAATTTGAGAGTGTATGCTGGAACAGAACACAATCATGACGCACAAAATCCCGAGGTTTTAAATATTGATTCATTAAAATAATTTATAGGATTCATGGAAGTTATCAATACATTAGGAAGAAGAAAAACGGCTGTTGCTAGAGTTTACCTTTCTAAAGGAAAAGGAAAAATCACAGTTAATAATAAAGATGTTAAAGTTGCTTTTCCAATCGATATTCTACAGGCAAAAATTAATCAGCCATTTGCAGCAACAGATACTGTAGGTCAGTATGACGTAAAAGTAAATGTTTTTGGCGGTGGGATTAATGGTCAAGCGGAGGCAATTCGATTAGGTATTTCGAGAGCCTTGGTAGAAATTTCAGAAGATAACAAACCAAATTTACGCTCTGAAGGTCTATTAACACGTGATCCTAGAATGGTTGAGCGTAAGAAACCAGGTCGTCCAAAAGCGAGAAAAAGATTCCAATTCTCCAAACGTTAAAATTTTTGGAGGTTTAGTATCCAAGTTTGTGAGTATTTTCCATATCGGACCCTCACGAGTTGATTTAGTAATAGGAAAGTAAACAAATAAATATATGTCTAAAGTAAATTTTGATTCATTATTAGATGCCGGAGTTCATTTCGGTCACCTGAAAAGAAAGTGGAATCCCGCAATGGCGCCTTACATTTTTGCCGAGAAAAAAGGGATACACATTATTGATCTTAACAAAACTATCGTTCATCTTGATCAAGCTTGTGCTGCGATGAAACAAATCGCTAAATCAGGTAAGAAAGTTTTGTTTGTAGCAACTAAAAAACAAGCGAAAGAAATTATTGCCCAAAAAGTAACGGAAATCAATATGCCATATGTGACTGAGCGTTGGACAGGTGGTATGTTAACAAATTTCCAAACTACAAGAAAGTCAATTCGTAAGATGGCGAGTATTGATAAAATGAAATTAGATGGTACTTGGGATACGTTAAACAAAAGAGAAAAATTATTTAAATCTCGTCAACGAGAAAAATTGGAAAAAACGTTTGGTTCTATCGCAGATATGACTCGTCAACCAGCAGCAATTTTTATCATAGACATTCTCAAAGAACATATTGCATTAGCGGAAGCTAAAAAGTTGAATATTCCAACTTTCGCTATGGTTGATACTAACTCAAATCCAAAATTTGTGGATTTTCCAATTCCTGCAAACGATGACGCCACAAAATCTATTACAATAATTCTTGATCAGATTTGTGCAGCAATTAAAGAAGGATTAGAGGAAAGAAAAAATACGAAAGGATCGGAAAAAGACGCAGAGGTTGTAGCGGAAGTAAGTGAAGAAGTACAAGCTGAAGCATCAAGTGAAACTGAAGCAAATACAGAAAATTAAAAATTATATACAATGGCAATTACAGCATCAGATGTAAATAAACTACGCCAGCAAACTGGAGCTGGTATGATGGATTGTAAAAATGCTTTAGTTGAGGCAAACGGTGATTTTGAGGCAGCTATTGACATTTTACGTAAAAAAGGACAAAAAATTGCAGCTAAAAGAGGCGATAATGAGGCAAAAGAAGGTGTTGTTTTAGCTCAAGCTTCTACAGACGGAAAGAGTGGAGTTATTCTTACTTTGAATTGTGAAACTGATTTCGTTGCTAAAAACGAAGGTTATGTTACTTTGGTTCAATCGTTAGTTGATCTTGCTTTAGCTAATAAACCTTCATCTGTTGATCAGTTGATGGCGCTACCATATGATGAAAGATTAAGTGTTTCAGAAAAAATCACTGAACAAATTGGTGTAATTGGTGAAAAATTGGATTTATCAAATTATGCGGTTGTTACTGGTGAAAAAGTAGTTGCTTACAATCATCCTGGAAATCAGTTAGCTACATTGGTAGGTTTTTCTGCTGATGGTTCAGATATGAATGAAGTAGGTCGTCAAGTTGCAATGCAAGTTGCAGCAATGAATCCGCTTGCTATTGATAAATCAGGTGTTGACGATACTACAATTAGTCGTGAATTAGAAATTGGGAAAGAATTAGCTATTCAAGAAGGTAAACCTGCTGACATGGCTGATAAAATTGCTCAAGGAAGATTGAATAAATTCTTTAAAGAAAATACTTTGTTAAGTCAACAATTCATCAGAGATGAAAAAGTAACGGTAGAACAATTCTTGGATAATACCGTGAAAGGATTAACAGTTACAGATTTCAAACGATTTTCATTAAGCTAAACAAAGGGTTAGCGTTGAATTTAAAGCTGTCTTTTAGGCAGCTTTTTTTATTTTATAACCATTAGAGGTATATTCCAGATTTTCGAAACGGTCTGAATTTGTATTGAATACACACCTTGAGAAATGTTGCCAGAAATCTTATGGAACGAATTATTTGAAGTAGATTCTCTTTGAATAACTGAGCCCTTTTGATCTATGATTAATAAGGTATATTCACCTGCGAATTCAACTGCTATATTTTCTCCAGGCCTGATCGGATTAGGATAAACAATTGGAGAGTAAATTATTTGTTCGTTTAGCGATGCTACATTTCCTAGATTTATATTATCCAAATAAAGTACATTACCATAGCGTCCAATGTTTCTAAATGCAATCTGAAGATTTGTTTCGTTAGAAAACACTGATAAATCAATTGAATCAGTTCGCCATTGAGCAGAACTTGGCGTAAAATACTCTTGAAAATCAGGCGAAGTTGCCAAATCCGACCCGCCTTTTAAATAAAGACTTTGATAAGTTTCTCCACAATCTGATGATGCTAGAACTTCTAATGTATCACTATAACCTGCTCCCCACCGCGCATATGCAATATCAAATTTCAAATAGGGATTTACTGAAAGAGCAGAAGGATTTAAATTAAGTATTAAATCATCCGAATTTCCTTGTGAATCATTGTTGTAATTATCAAAAACTGCTGATTTACTTGAAGATCCATAACCACCAGAACTAGAAGATAATGACCATTGAGCATCATTATTTGGATTATTAATACTCCATCCACTTGGAACAAATGTACCCTCAAATCCTTCTGATACTGAAGTTGGTAAAGAAAAATAATTAACAGTTACCTCTAAAGTATCCGAATCTGTATTTCCATTTCCATCAGTGATTTGAAGAAAAGCTTGGTGAGACCCTGATTGTGTAAATAAAACAGAGGGATTTCTGAGGCTAGAAGTACTTGGAGATCCTGTAGGGAATGTCCAATTCCAGGTTGCGTTGGTATGGTTTAAAAATGAATGGTCCTCAAAATAAAATGAATCTATTTCACAAATGACTTCTTGAGTTAGTTTGTCCACCATTGCGCGTGCAATAGGGTTGCTTGGGCTTTCGTTTAAACTGCTTTCCCATATTCCTTTTCCATAACTGGCTAATCGAATTTTACCATCGCGGTAAAACGGTTGCAGAATATTACCACTGGTAAATAAAGGTAAACCGCTATTGTCGAGTTGAAACGGAGTTTGGTTGTTTCTATAATAAACTGCTCTATTTGTTGCGATGTAAATACCTCCATCCGTTCCTGCAATGTAATTTAGCGCTTGAACTGACTCATTATTAAAGATTGAAGATGTTAAATTTTCCCATGATTGTCCTGAATTAGCTGTTCTATAAACCTTAAACCCATTTGATCCATCAGGATAGGCAATCCATAATTCATTTTCATTTTGAGGATTAATGGACAATAACATTCTCCTGCTGTTACCGGAAGGTTTGTTCAATTGCACCCATGTTACTCCACCATCATTTGTTTTCCAAAGAGTTCCATTTGATCCTGAAGTCGGTTGTTGATTTAAATATATTACGTTTGGATTACTTGATGAAACTTCAATGTACTTAACTTGATTTGCGGTATTGGTTCCAAAAGCATGCAATAAATTAAATGAAGCTCCTGCATCTGTTGTTTTCCAGATAGCGTTGTCTTTGCCTATATAAGCAATAGAGTAGCAATTTGGATGGAATACCATTTCACTAGACTCAGCGGCCCAGTAACTTTCATTGGGAGCCATTCCATAAGCTGAATTAGTAATAGGGTCAGTTAAGTTTAAAGGAATAATTTTGCCTGAAATATCTGAAAAATAAGTTCTTCGATTGTTGCCTGGATTCACATAGCCTGTTGGTGCTTCACCTCCGCCTAGTTCAAGAAAATTGCCATCCCCATAATTTTCATGATAGGCCAAATTTCCATTATGATAGAGTCCCCCAACAAGTACATCTTCATTCCATCCACTTCCAAATCCCCAGTAATCTGAACCATGAACGCCAGACATGCGAAACTCATAATTGGAATTAAAAAAATCATTCGATCTATAAATACCTCCATCTGTTGAAACCCATGCTGTATTTCCAATAAGTCTAAAATCTTGCATGTCCACATGCATGCTTAGTGGTCCACCAACATAACCTGCAACTGGAGTGAATGTACTTCCTCCATCCGAAGATTTATATAAATTCAACCCTCCCACAAGAATTTCATCTGGATTTGTTGGTGAAGCCATCAAGGCACAATTATAAAAACCTTGATGATAAGTCCAATCTGCCCATCCAATTGCTAAATTTACATGATCTGTTGTATAGGGTCCACCTGCAGGCCCATTTGGCAATGTCCATGAGGTGCCGCCATCATCACTTCGATAAACACCAATATAACCAAAATCATTTGCTTTAGCTTCACCAATTAAATAAGCGTAAATACGATTTGGATCGGCAGAAGTTGTTGCCAATCTTGCTCCACCATCGTTTCTTGCAGGGTCAGAGGATGAATACCATCCATTATTTTGAATAGACCAAGTTGCACCAGAATCAGTTGATTTTAGAAACTCACAAATGTTTGCCGTTGGATTATTGCGAACTATGTAGATGATAGATGCATCCCCCGTATTTGTTTTTATGTCATATGTTTTATTAGAAAACAATAAATTCCAGGTTGATCCCCCGTCCAAAGAGTGATATAATCCTTTGTCTGTACAGGCAAATACGAATTGATCGTTTGAAGGGTGAATAAGGATTTCGTTAACACCAAAATTCGTATTTGGAAGTACATTAGTCCATGTTTGGCCTCCATCTGTTGAGCGAAAAAGACCATCATTTCCACCTGCAAAAACAATATTGGGGTTAGATGTATGAACTTCAATTGCAGTGACTCCACTTCCGAAATTTTCGTTTGGAGATACCAATGTCCAGTTTAAACCTTCATTAATACTTTTATAAACTTCTCCTGGTTCAGTTCCGCAATATAGTACATTCGGGGAATTCAAACATTGATCAATACTATACACATTTGTTTGACCCGAACCTTGACTTCCTCCCTCTTGGTGATTGGTTATCGGACCAATAATACTCCAATTGGATGATTTTTCTATGGATTGTTTTTTTCGATGCGAAAGTTCATTACTTTGGATTTCAGCTTGATTTGGTTCATGAATAAAACCATTTTCATCCGAATAATTCAAATATTTTCTTCTCCAACGTTTGTAATATTGAGTATGATAGGATTTTTGGAAAGTGTTTTTTTTGTAATATTCTCGAAATAAATTATCAACCTCAAAAATAGAGGGGTTATGAGAATACATCATTTGCGCCCAATCTGGAAGGATTCCAATTTCAGATGGAGATGGTTTTTGAAGATTTTGAGTCCAGCTAGAAAGACTAATTGCTAGGATTAGGAATGTTAATAGATACTTTTTCATTCAAATTTTTATTCGATAAATATAAGAATAATTAAATAGAATTACTTCTTTGGAACAAAGGTTATTGTTTTTAAGGAAACTGTAAACTGCTCTTTTGAATCTTCTTTAATTACTAAATTACCTGACCACTTTTTTGCATCCTTAAAAGTACTTTGAGTGGATATGTGCACTTTGAGATCGTGAACAGCTTTGAAAGAATAGAATTCTTCGTTCGTATATACTTTGTTGAATAATTGTTGACTTAATTTGTATTTTGAAAGTCGAAATAATCCAAAATAGTAAGTTTGTTTTAAATATCGTTTCCTTAATTGTGTATCATTTTCTGCTTTAGGTGCATTTTTTAATAAGTTGGTTAGTTGTTTATCAAATTCCATATTTTTGCGAGCCATTGAAATGCTAAAACTTTTCATGTGTTTTGATATTGCACTACTCAATTTATTAGGACTTTCAATATATGTTTGATAATTATCATCATAGTTTGCTTTAAAATTATTTTTCCATCCTGAATGAAAATCAAGATTTAAATTACTTGGGTCAAAATACTTTTGTTTTTGTGCAAATACGCTTGTTCCAATCACAGAGCTTGATTCATGATTATATATGATACTTGTACCATGAGCGATGTGCTCTTCATCAAGCATATTGCGGTTATGTTCGTTTGAACTTTTCCAAAGATTAAACATTTCAAGTGCATCTTCCTTTGCCTTTAGTACTAGTTCTTCCCAACTTAAAGTATTTGCAAATTCAACATCTATTATTTTTGAAAATAATTCACCAGAAACAGCAACATTTTCTGAAACTTCAAAGTCAAAATCACGGCTGTTAAGGGTGACATAATTTACTCTATCGGTAGGTTCAAATCCTGTAGTATATTTTGTATTTTCTGGTTGGTTATGCCAAAGAACATCAACTGATATTTGATATACATTATGATTTCGGGAAGCCAACCATAATCGTTCATCCCAGAAAATAGTTTTTTTTCGAAATTTAGTTCTATAGGCATTTAAAATGTTATGGAATTCTAAAGCAGTCATTCGCTCAAGCTGCAGTGCTTTATCTTCATCAATATTAGAAAACAAAGAAAATAAATCGGTTTCTTGATAAATTGTTTTTCCAATTCTTGTATTTTGAGCTTGTAAAATAGATGCTAAAAAAAAGAAGAATATGTAAAGAGGTCTATTTATTTTCAAATCTCTACGGTAAATTGGATTCATGGAGATGAACAGTCTAAAAATAAGCTAAAACTTAATTAATATAAGAGGATACTGATTTCATTAATCAATTTAACCTATTCTATTAATTTTTTATCTGTTCCTTTCTTTTTTCAACGGATTTCAGTTTATTTTCTTGAGCTGAAATTTCAGTTTTCTTGGTATCTTCTTTTCCTTTTGCTTTTTGAATATCAGACTCTTTTTCAGTAATTTTCTTTTTTAAATCCTCAATATCAGCTTTAAGATCTTCTTGTTCTTTAATAAGTTTATCTTTATCCTTTTCTAACTCCTTTAATATATCTTTTTCAAACTCAATTTGTTTGTCAACACTAGCCTCAGAGGCTTCAGTAGCAAACTTTTCGAGACGTTTTTTAAAAACTGAATATTGTTCTGAATGGGTAGATTTATCCATGTTTGCTCCACCTAAATCTACTGCCCAGCATATAGAAATTGGACTGTCCTTAGATCCAATAATTTTGGCATAAATATCAAATGGCTTTTTACCCAATTCTTTTATTTCACCCAGTGAAACAAAATATTCATTCTTTTTATCATCGAGTTTTCCATTGAAGTCTTTTAGTTCCTTTTTAAGCATTTTTTCTACAACATCAAAATCGCCAAAAGGAATAGAAACTTGCAAACTTGGTTTTGAGCCTGAAATACCGATGGCAAAATCAGTGTTACCATCAGAAACACTGATTTTTTGACAGAAAATAATAAATGGTGTTAGAAATAAAATTGTTAGTGATAATACTTTCATAGTTTTTTTCTTTAAAGTTAAAAAACTTTATTTACAATTCAACATCAAGGATATTTTTCCAAAAATCAGTAATTGAAATTCCAGCGCACGCTAACATTTGAGGAACAATACTCGCCGGAGAAAACCCTGGAGTGGTGTTTACTTCAATTACATAAGGTTCAGAATCCACTACCATAAAATCTATTCGGGCAATGGATCGCAATTGAATAAGTTCATAAATGTACTTAGCACGAAGTTGAATTTTAGCTTTGATTTCGTCTGATACCCTTGCTGGAGTTATTTCTTGAGATTTTCCGAGATACTTAGCGGCATAGTCGAAAAATTCATTTTCTGAAGCAATTTCTGTTAATGGTAAGGCAACTACACCCTCTTTATTTCTGTACACGCCACACGTAACCTCAGTACCATTTAAGAAAGCCTCAATTACTACAGTCTTACCCTCAGAAAAGGCTCCTTCAATTGCTGGTTTTAATTCTTTTTTTGTCTTCACTTTTGAAATACCATAACTTGAACCTGAATCTGCAGGCTTAACAAAAACGGGTAATTCCAATTCTTGAATGATCAAATCCTCAGATATTGTTGAAGTTGAAGTAAGCAAAATGGATTTTGCAACAGGAATATCAAATGATTTTAAAAATTGATTACAAAACCATTTATCAAATGAAAGTGATGAAGCAAGGGGGCCAGAATTCAGATAAGGGATTCCTTTCATATCCAATAACGCTTGTATTTTTCCATTTTCACCCGGCTCACCATGAATATACACAATTGCAAGATCAATCGTTTGATTATTAAATGACATAGAATTGATGTCAAAATCTACGAATTCACCATTTATTTCAGCTGCCCATTTGTCTTTTTTGACAATTATTTTTACTGTTTCGTAATCAGTAGGGAAATTGTTTTGAATGGTTTCTGCACTTTTTAATGAAATGTCAAATTCTGAAGAAAAACCACCACAAAAAATACCAACTGTTTTCATAAGCACTATTTGTTTCAAATTTACTTACCTTTAAAAACAGGAAGAAATATTATTGGTAAAGTTATTCGCATCCAAAGGTTGAAAAAGCAGAATTTTAGATTTGACATTAATTTTTGTATTTTCACGGTCTTATTTTCTGAAATATGTTTAAAAAGTATATATCAATTGTTTTCCTGTTCGTATTTCTTGATGCTGCAGGTCAATTAAAACCTCAAAATGGAGTAGCAACTTCTACTGCTCAATATATTGCTTTTACCAACGCAAAAATTTATGTGTCTCCACAACAAATTATTGAAGAAGGAACACTACTGATCAAGGATGATAAAGTAGTTTCTGTCGGTAAAAAAATCAAAATCCCGAGTAATGCAATTGTGGTTGATTGCTCAAATAAGGTAATTGTGCCCTCTTTCATAGAGCTATACAGTAATGTTGGACTTGCTAATGAAATAAAAAAAGAAAAAACAGGATCAGGTGCATATTATTGGAATGAAACAGTTCATCCTGAATATGATGCATATAATGATTTTCAAATTGATTCAAAAGCAACTGATAATTTATTGAGAATGGGTTTTGGTTTGGCTTTGACACATCAACAGGATGGAATAATAAGGGGTTCGGCTGCGCTTGTTTCTTTAGGGAATTCAGATATTAATAAACAATTATTACAATCTCAAGCTGGTTTATTCTACTCATTCAACAAAGGCAATTCTACTAATTCCTACCCATCCTCTCAAATGGGAGCAATAGCATTGCTTAGACAGGCATTTTACGATTTAGAATATTACCATTTAACAACCCCAATAGAACGAAATATTTCTTTGGAGGAATGGAAAAAGAAACTATTGATTCCCTCATTTTTTAAGTCGGAGGATAAATGGGAAATTTTACGTGCAGATAAAATCGCGAAAGAATTTAATCAAAATTGGAATTATATCGGCACAGGTAAGGAATATGCTTGGCTTCCTAATTCACCAAAATTAAATGGAACTGTAATTATTCCAATTAATTATCCTGAGTCATATGATGTAAAGGATCCGTACATTGCTAAACAAATACCATTGAGTGATTTAAAACATTGGGAATTAGCACCATCTAATGCAAAAATACTTTCTGAATATAAAATTCCTTTCGCCGTTACCTCTGATGGCATTGCAAAACCTGATTTATTTTGGTCGAATTTGCGAAAAACTCTATCAAAAGGAAGTACAGTTGAACAAATTTTAGCAGCATTAACCACAAAACCAGCAGAACTTCTTGGTTTGACCAATCAAATAGGCGATTTGAATGTTGGTAAATTAGCGAGTTTTGTAATTTACTCTACTGATCCTTTTAAAAATGAAGGAACTTTACTTTCAAGTTGGTTGCTTGGTAAGGAACATGTTGTTAATAATGAGGTGTCTCAAGATTCAAGAGGTTCGTATACCTTAACGGTTTTAAAGAAGGATTATATTTTTGAGTTATCAGGAAGTAAGGATAAGCCAAGCGGTAAATTAACGAGTTTAAAAACAAGTATTGATTCAAAAACAAATCTCTCAAAAATTGATACTGTTTATCAAACTATGCAAGTTGTTCAGAGAGAGAATGATATGGTTTTGCAGTTTAATTTAGATGATAGTAATTTTTCGGGTAGTTTAAGTTTGCACGGAAAGTTTATGGGAAAAGACGGAGGGATAATTGAAGGTGACGCTCTACTACCCGATGGAAGATTGGTTTATTTTGCGGCAACAAAAACAAAAGCTCTTAAGGATAAGGACCAGAAATCAGAACTAAAAATTGATACTACTTATGTTGGTAAAATTTGGTTTCCTAACATGGGATTTGGTAATGATTCTCTTCCAAGTTCAAATTCTTTTGTGTTTGAAAATGTTACTGCATGGACCAATGAAGCAGAAGGAATTTTATCAGAAGTTTCTGTGGTTGTTGAAAATGGTAAAATTAAGTACGTTGGTAAAGAAAAAGTAAATTATCCTAAAAATGTAATTGTAATAAATGGGAAGGGTAAGCATTTAACAAATGGAATTATTGACGAACATTCACATATTGCTATTTCCAAAGGCGTTAACGAAGGGAGTCAAGCAATTACCGCAGAGGTAAGTATTGCTGATGTGGTTAATTCCGATGATATCAATATTTATAGACAATTGGCAGGTGGGGTAACTTCTGCCCAGCTCCTTCATGGATCGGCGAATCCAATTGGTGGTCAATCGGCATTAATTAAATTGAAATGGGGACATCGACCAGAAGATCTCTTGATTAAGAATGCACATGGGTTTATTAAATGTGCTTTAGGTGAAAATGTGAAACAATCTAATTGGGGAGATTATAACACTTCACGTTTTCCTCAAACTAGAATGGGGGTAGAGCAAGTATTTTACGATGGATTTAATCGTGCTAGAAAGTACCAAAAAGAATGGGAGAATTACCAATTGAAAGGAGGGGTAAAGCCAAGAAAAGATTTAGAGCTTGAAGTTTTAAGTCAGATTTTAGCTCAAAAACGATTTATCACCTGTCATTCGTATGTGCAATCTGAAATTAATATGTTGATGCATGTTGCTGATTCAATGGGGATTAAAATAAATACATTTACGCATATTTTGGAGGGATACAAGGTGGCCGATAAAATGAAAAAGCATGGAGTAGGGGGATCAACATTTTCAGATTGGTGGGCTTATAAATTTGAGGTAAACGATGCAATTCCATACAATGCTAAATTAATGGCAGATCAAGGAATTGTTGTTGCAATTAACTCTGATGATGCGGAAATGGGACGTAGATTAAATCAAGAAGCAGCGAAAAGTGTTAAATATGGAGGAATGTCCGAAGTTGAAGCTTGGAAAATGGTAACATTAAATCCAGCTAAATTATTGCACTTAGATGATCGAATGGGTAGTATCAAAAATGGAAAGGATGCAGACCTTGTTTTATGGGATGGTAATCCATTGTCAACGACAGCCAAAGTTGAATTAACTATGATTGATGGTTCGATTTATTTTGAAAGGAAAAAAGATGAGATTTTACAAAGAAGAAATGATATGGAAAAAGGAAGAATTATTTCAAAAATGTTAAAATTCAATGAGAGCGGTGAGCAGTCAAAACCATACATAAAGAAAGGAAAACGACATTTTCATTGCAATACATTAGGTGAAGAAGGTACAGATGAGGAAAATTTACATTAATAGAAAAGACATGAAATTAGTTACAAGTTTATTGTTTTTATGTTTGATTGGATTGGCTTCTGCGCAACCATCTCGAATTTTATTACTCGATGGTTTTTTACATGTAGGGAATGGCGAAACTATTGATCATGCATTAATAGGAATAGAAAATGGAATTATTACTGAAGTGGGCAATTCTTTGGTCACAAGTTATAATAAAAACGACTGGGACACCATTATTAATTTAGAGAATAAACATATTTATCCTGGTTTTGTAGCTGGGAACTCAACATTAGGATTAACAGAAATTGATGCCGTTCGAGCAACCCGTGATTTCAATGAAACAGGCAGTTTAAACCCACACGTGAGAACTCAAATCGCCTATAACGTCGAATCAAAAGTAATTTCAACAGTCCTTACGAATGGTGTATTGCTTTGTCAGGCCGCCCCTCGTGGTGGTGTCATTTCAGGAACTTCTTCAGTTATGGCTTTATCTGGTTGGAACTGGGAGGATGCAACAATTTATGCAAATGATGGAATACATGTAAATTGGCCGTCTAGTTTACAAGGAGGAGGTTGGTGGGCAGAGCCGGCTCCCAAAAAGCAGAATGAAAATTACTCAAAACAATTGAGGGAGTTAAATGAATTCTTTGACCTAGCAATAACCTATTCAAATGCGTCAAAGAATGAGTTAGATTTTGACCAACGCCTAGAGGCAATGACGGATTGTTTTAAAGGAACCAAGCGCGTTTATTTTCATGCGGATGAAATTCAGCAGATAAACGATATAATAGAGTTTTCGAAGAAGTATAATTTAAAGTTCCCGGTAGTAATTGGTGGATACGAAGCTCATCTTTTGGGTAGTAGAATGCGTGATTCAAAAATCCCAGTAATGCTTCGACGAATTCACAGCTTACCTGAAAATGATGACGATCCAGTAGATCAATCGTTCAAGTTGCCGAGTTTATTGAAAAAAGAAGGGATTTTGTTTTCAATACAAAATGCAGGTGATATGGAGGCAATGAACGCGAGGAATTTACCGTTTCAAGCTGGAACTGCAACTGCTTATGGGTTATCGGAGGAGGAAGCAATTGAGTCTATTTCATTGAGTCCTTGCAAAATTATGGGTATTGACAAAAAATATGGCTCCATTGAGAAAGGCAAATCTGCTACCTTATTTGTGTCAGAGGGAAACGCATTGGAAATGAAAACAAACATGGTATCATTGATTCTATTGAATGGTAAAATTACTTCGACAATAAATTTCCAATTTGATTTGTATAAAAAGTATTCTGAGAAGTATCTAAAGAATTAGAATATGTTCTTATTCATTTTGTTTATTTTTTTTATACACTCTCAATTAAAATATTTTTTTTACTGTTAATAAATATATACGTTTAATTGTCTAATTTTGTTTAGATTAATTAAACTAACTACTCTTTCAAATGAAAACCATTCTCATCTCAGGAGGTACTGGTTTTATAGGTACTCGCTTATCAAAACATTTGCGCAGTCAAGGCTATACGATATTTATTTTATCACGAAAGCCTAAAAAACGGGATCAAATTTATTGGAATGCTCATAGTAAAAAAATTGAGGGTAAGCATTTAAATAAAATTGAAATAATTATTAATCTTGCTGGTGCAGGGATTGCTGACCATCGATGGACTAAAAAAAGAAAAGAAGAAATAATTAGTTCTCGTGTTGATAGCGTTGAATTTTTATATTTATCGGCTGCTAATTTTCCAAACCTTGAACATTTTATAAGTGTTTCCGGTATTGATTGCTATGGATTTGGTCATGGGGATAAAGTACTGACAGAAAACGATTCATACGGTAAAAATTTTATTTCAGAGGTTGTAATAAAGTGGGAAGAATCAAGTAAAAAATTCGAAAGCCGTTTTAAAACAACAATTTTAAGATTGCCCATTGTTTTAGATGCAAATAAAGGAGCTTTACCTAAAATGGCATCTCCTATCAAAAAGTGGGTAGGCGCACCAATTGGGTCAGGAAATCAGCCAATTAATTGGGTTCATATTGATGATTTAACAGCTGTTTTTTCGTTTGTAATGGAAAATAATATCGTCGGTACTTTTAATGTTGTAGCAGGAACAAATTCGAATAAAGAGTTTACACAAATTTTGGCTAAAACCCTTAAAAAACCACTATTTCTCCCTAATATTCCATCGTTTGTAATGAAACTATTATTTGGTGAGTTATCTGAGTTAATATTGAACGGAAATTTTGTTTCAGGTGAAAAATTAAAAGCAAGTGGATTTCATTATCAATATTCAACTATAGAGGACGCATTAGAATCCATTTATTTATCTTGATTTCAGCACTTCTTTATTTTTAAGGCTATCTATAGAAATCCAGTTAATTCGTTTATAGTCCTAGTCCTGAAACATTAATTGGTTTATTGAACGGATTCAATTTTAAGGTTATTCGAATGTTATTGCTGAAATTTACCAAAGGATCTCCCATAGCCGAGCTACGAACTAAAGGTACATAAATCTCAACGATATTACCCAATTTCAATCCGAGACCTGCATTATATGCATAATTTATAGTATTTCCATCATAGAAAGCACCTCCATCAGCAAATAGTCCAAGGAAGCCTAGTTTCGGAATTGGAAGTGGTGCATAAACGTTACCGGTTGCCATCCAAAAAGAGGTTGTACCATAAGTCGATGTACTATTAAAACCGCCAAAATTATTGTTTCTCATTTGAGATAGTGGGTTGAAACGCTCAAAATAATATTCTTCCATAAATAAATCTTGTCGTCCATCTGCACCGCTCAATGCCATTTGATAGTAGCTATTTCCAATTCCAGTCCCATTGGTATATGAAAGGTTATTACCAAAAAATCCACGAAGATAAATCCAGCGTTTCATGTTGTTTTTAAGATATCGATAACCATATTCAGCTGTTAATGAAATTCTTCTTAATTCATCGGAATTTGATTCCAATTCATGCATTTCATCATAACGAACTTGTGCTTTAAATCGGTGATCAGGATTTCTGTAATTTAGTTCATGCCAAATATATCCACCGCCCAATACTATTGAGTTAGCCCCTCTAATTTCATTCCTTGCAGCAATAGCAATTTTAGCAGTATGATTCAACTTAGATTTTTTGCTCTTGTCACCCAAATTTGCTTGCAAATAAAGTGAACCAAAATTTATCCCGGATTGCCATTGGTCAAATTGACTATCAGCATTAAATCTCTTTAAAGATGCGCCCGTAGATAATGATTTGAAATGTTTTTGAGGATAAAATGAATGTGAAATCTCCGCAATACCTGCCAAACTTTTATTTTCCAAAGAAAACATTGGTGCGAGTAAAAATTGAGTTGTTTTAAGAGGAATGGCTACGTTGTGTAATGCCACTCCAAACATAAATTTATCGTAACTATTTCCAGCCAGAATTGGTGTGTAAAAGAAATTATTTCTGAAAATATCTTGATCACCAAGTAGAAATTCTATTTTTGGTTCATCAATTTTCGGGAATAACTGCCCGCCATTCCAGTAATTATTTTGTCTATTAATTTCCGGAATATTCTTATTGGCATCAATAGCGGCTTTCGTAATTGATTTTTTAGGTGTTTTGATATCGAAACTTTTTTGTCCGGGCTCTAACCAAGCAGTCTCAACAATTGAATCTCCTTGAAAAATGTTCACTTCAATAGGGCCTTCAACATGACCAACATTTTTTACTTTTACTGTTGATCCTCCATTTTTAGAGTGGTGAATACAATCGATTTTATAATCAACCAATTTTGATGTTTTAATTAAGTCATCAAATAACCATCCTAAATTTTTCCCGGAAACACGTTCCAAAGTTCTTCTCATATCTTCTGGTTGTGGATGTTTGAATTTCCACTCGTCAAAATACGCATGAAAGCACTTGTTGAACAGTTCATCGCCTAAGTAATCTTTCAAATAATAGAAAACTAAACCTGTTTTCTGATACATAATGAGACCATAATTGGTTGAAGTAAATTCTGCTGAATGGGTTTCGATTGGTTGATCTCCACCAAAATGAGCTAAAATTTTGTATAAGTAATCACCTTGAGCTCGGTAATCCAAATTATCCATGTGAATAAATCTACCTGCTATTTGATCAGTTGTGAATGAATTGTTTGGGTATTTCGTTTGCATATATCTAACCTCATTGAGTGTATTAATCCCTTCATCCATCCAACCGTGAACCCGTTCGTTAGAACCTAGTATACCATAAAACCAGTTGTGTCCAACTTCATGAACAATAACGGTTTCCAAAGATTGAGCGCTATTTACTGAACCAATTACCGTAACATTTGGGTATTCCATTCCACCTCCGGCGCTGATAGTTCCATCAACAGCAGTTACTTGACTATACGGATAATCTCCATTCCAAAGTGAATAATAGTAGGTCCCATCATTAATATATTCAATTCCTTTTTTCCACAGTTTTGCATTTTGTGGTGTAAACATCGCCCATGAAGTAACTTTTCGTTTGGATTGGGGGAGTTCAACCTCTCCTTTTAATACTAAATAACGTTTATCCGCAAACCAGGCAAAATCATGCACTTTTGATTGTGTGTACCGTAATGTTTTAAACTCTTGATCAGAGGGTGGGAATACCATTTGATTTTTATCCTTTCCACTATATGAATCAATATTTTTTTCTGTTTCTTCCACTTTTTTATTCAAGAAAGCAAGCTCATCTTCATTTTGTAAGTCACCTGTTGATCCAACTACATAGTTTTTCGGTATTGTTATCGAAACATCAAAAGAACCATATTCAGAATAAAACTCACCCTGATTGAGATACGGCATTTGGTTCCATCCGTTTTTATCATAAACCGCTGGTTTGGGATACCATTGGGTAATTTGATACGATTGACCGATATGTCCTAATCTTGAAATACTTCCGCTAGGAATTTTCACTCGGAAAGGAGTTGAAATTGTAATTTTTTCTCCAGTTTTGAGAGAATTCGGTAAGTAAATTAAGGCTATATCAATATGTTCTGAGTCAAATTCCCATTTTAAAGGCTTCCCATTCGCCGTAAAATTTAAAGAATCAACATATCCTTTGATTGAATCTGGTCCAAATTTCAATTCTGTTTCCCCATTTTCATATAATTGTTTGGCTAGAGCAGTTTTACCATTTTTGTATGCATTTGCCCATAAATGAACATAGATTTTATCTAAAGTATTTGGAGAGTTGTTGATGTATTCAAATTCTTCATTACCATGCAAGAAATGATTTTTATCATCCAATTTCACAAAAATTTTATAATTAACTTCTTGTTGCCAATACTCTTGAGCATTCAAGGAACCAAGAAACACAATAATAAAGAGAGAAAATAAATAGCGCATAAATAGTGATACTTTTATAATTAAACGACTTGATTTCTTTTGTTAAGTTACAATTGGTGTAAAAATACGATTATTTTTGTGTCAAATAAATTTCATGAAAATCCTCGTTTTTGTATTATCTGTAATTTTAATTACTTTTTCTTCCTGTACAAATATAAAAAGCGAGGGGGAAATGTTGGCAGATTATTGTTATTGTAAGGTTCTTTCAGCAAAAGATGCAGAAGAAAAGGAATATGCTAAAAGACAGTGTAATGACATGAAAAATCAGGTGGAAAAACAACATGGTAAAGAATTGAGTAAATTATCCAAAGAGGATCAAGAGTTGTTTTACGATGGTTTTTTAAAAACAGTGGAGTCTTGTAAATGATGTCAGTACACCTACCATTTAAAGGCTACATTTCTCTTGCCACAAGATTTGCGGTATAAAAATCCTAGCGAAATATTTAGTTCAAAATTCAATTGAATGTCAAGAGCCCTTTGACTTTTAGATAATGAAGCATCCTTGTAATTTTGAAAAGGAAATGTTTGTCCAAAGTCTGTTTTTGACCTGATATCACTGAGATCGTATAGAAATCGAATTCCCGTAACAAGGCTAACTCGTTCGGTACCCATGATAAAGCCTCCTATTCCGGCAATTAGCCTAAAGTTTTGGTCGTGAATAACGGATGAATTTATTGACGTTTGAGAAAAATCATCTGTCAAATTTTGTGATGTGATTTTGCTCCACATTGGACCAATTTCAAAGAATGTGGCATCTTGAATTTTTCGGTAAAGAAGTGCTGTTTGAAATCCACTAAAATTAATTTTTTCAGAATATTGTTCAGTCGAAGGTGCAGATGGAATTAATGCTTGGTCAATTCCGTAGGATCGATTGAAAGCGCCAATTTCAATAACTCCAGAATGAATTTCAGAAGGATTTACCCCAATTTTTAATGAAAAAGCATTGGATAATTGTGGGGAAAAATTAAAACGATTGTCCGAATAAATTTTGGGATCCGTTAAAAATCCTGTTCCAACTGCGCCATTAAGGCCTATATCAAACCAAACTTGTGAGTTGAGTTGAAAGGTTAATGAGGCAAGAAAAAGGGTATTAAAAATATATTTTTGCATAATCATTTTACATGGGATTTTAGACTAAAATACTACAGTTAAATGGAATAATTTGTTTTTCACCAATTTTAAAAGAAAAAATGTTCAATTTTGTTGTCAGATATTGTTGATGTTTTAGAAATGAGAAATAACTTAATTAACTTTTTCTTTCTCGGTTTTTCATTAATCTTGGTTTCAAAAAACTTGTATTGTCAGAATTTAGTAGTTCATGTTGGTTGTAATTACGGAAATCAATTTGCTTTTAAAAGTGAAGATCCACATGTGAGTAATGAATTTGAATGGGGTGCAGGTTATTCTTTTGGTGTTTCCTTAAATGACTTTGAGTTTAAATCAAAGCATAACTATACTTTTTACCTTGGTTTTGAATCTTTTGGTGGAGAATTTTATTCTGCTTATTCTGGTTTGGGGGGAGGATCGTTAAAAAGTGGAAACTTTCAAAAGTATGTGATTGATTTTGAATTTTATCCTTGGAAGATTAGTGCTTTTAAAAAGTTGTCTTTTTCGCCAGGTTTTGAAATTAATGGCACCGTTGGCAAAAATGTAAGAGGGACTTATTCTCAATACCAAATGGGAACATCAATTCCAACTGTTGATTTGAAGGATTTTAAAGGGGTGATTGGGCCTTTAAATATTGGAACAAACTTTAATCTATCCTATGAGTTTAAGCATAACAGGATTTCAGTTTATCCATCCTACAAATTTTCTATTTTTTTCTTACCCGAATTAAATTTGAACACCTACACTTTTTCTCATAGACATTCCTTTTTAATTTCATTGGGATATGCCTTGAAGTAATTAAGGGTTGAATTGAAGGTTTCTTTCTATCTTTGGAAAGTTCATAGATTTTCTGTTAAAGGTTGAGTGAAAAAGTAGTGAAATGATAGTTTGTATTGCGGAAAAACCAAGTGTTGCAAAAGATTTAGCTGAAATTTTAGGCGCGAAAACTAGAAGAGATGGTTTTTTTGAAGGAAATGGTTATCAAGTAACGTGGACTTTTGGTCACCTTTGTACATTGAAAGAACCACACGATTACAATGAAAAATGGAAATCTTGGCGTCTAGAAAGTTTACCTATTATACCTGAATCATTTGGAATAAAGGTCATTGAGGATAATGGGGTTAAAAAACAATTTTCTGTTATTGAAAACCTTGTTAAATCTGCTGAAACTGTTGTGAATTGCGGTGATGCTGGTCAAGAGGGTGAACTAATTCAGAGGTGGGTTCTACAAAAAGCAAATTGTAAAGTGCCAGTAAAGCGTTTATGGATTTCTTCACTAACTGAAGAAGCAATTCGCAAAGGATTTAAAGAGCTGAAGGAAGCCAAAAATTACGATCGTTTATATGCTGCTGGAAGTGCCAGAGCAATTGGTGATTGGCTATTGGGAATTAATGCAACGCGTTTATTTTCGACTAAATTTGGAAAAGGCACAACGGTTTTATCAATAGGAAGAGTTCAGACACCAACGCTTGCTTTAATTGTTCAACGTCAAAAGGAAATAAATGCTTTTAAGCAAGAAGAATATTGGGAATTGAAGACGATTTATCGAGAAACTGAGTTTTCGTGCCAAATTAACCGATTAAAAACAAGAGAGAAGGCACAAAAAGGGTTAGAATATTTATTAAACAAACCATTTGAAATAACCTCTTTTGAACAAAAAGAAGGGAAAGAAGGAAATCCACGACTTTTTGATTTAACTGGATTGCAAGTAGAAGCAAATAAGAAAAAAGGATATTCTGCAGAGGAAACATTGAAGTATGTGCAAAGCTTATATGAAAAGAAATTAGTTACTTATCCAAGAGTTGATACTACTTATTTGTCGGAAGATTTACATCCAAAAATTCCTGGTATCTTATCAAATCTTGAGGATTATCAAGCTTATGTTAATCCACTATTACAAAAGCCTCTTCCAAAAAACAAACAAATTTTTGACGACAAAAAAGTGAGTGATCACCATGCAATTATTCCAACAGGAGTAAAACCAGGAGCTTGGAGTATGGATGAAAAAATTATATACGACATGATTTGCCGAAGATTTATTGCTGTTTTTTATCCGGAATGTAAAGTTTCAAACACAACTGTTTTAGGAAAGGTCGATGAATTGATTTTCAAAGCAACAGGGAAACAAATTTTAGAACCGGGATGGAGATTGCTTTATCAAAATGATAAAAAAGAGGAGGAAGAGAAAAAAGCGGATGAAGAAAAAACACTTCCTTTATTTACCGAGGGAGAGTCAGGACCCCATGAGCCTTTTATTCATCAGGGTAAAACTACTCCTCCAAAACCATACACAGAAGCAACTTTGTTGAGGGCAATGGAAACAGCTGGTAAATTAGTGGAAGATGAAGAAATGAGAGATATGCTGAAGTTAAATGGTATCGGCAGGCCATCAACGCGTGCAAATATTATTGAAACACTTTTTAAACGTCGATATATCGAGAAAAAGAAAAAGAATATTTTAGCGACAGAGACTGGAATTAATTTAATTGACACTATTCAAAATGATCTTCTTAAAAGTGTTGAATTAACCGGTCAGTGGGAAAGGAAATTGAGATTAATAGAAAAAGGAGAGTACGAAATGCAAACTTTCAAAGCTGAATTAATAAAATTGGTGAGAGAATTAACGGATGAGGTGATTTTTAATTCGTACGGGAAAAAGATATAGAAACAATTTAATTGTCTGTTTATCAATTATTTAAATAAATATTCAGTAAAATATTAAAAAATCAACCTAAAAATTCTTGTCAAACCAATTAATAAGCGTATATTTGCACCCTCAAAAGTTGATTCCGTAGCTCAGCTGGTAGAGCAATACACTTTTAATGTATGGGCCCTGGGTTCGAATCCCAGCGGGATCACCAAGAAACACTTAAACCCCTTGATTATCAAGGGGTTTTGTTTTTTTATGTGTTTTTAAATCCCAGAATGAGGATCAAGGGATCAAGTCAAAAAGTATATCCGAGAATAATTGAAAAAGATTTCGAGTACTAACTTATCTTAGTAAATTCACATGACCAACAAGTATGGCTATGTAATTATTTTCTCGTGTATAGGTGAGCTTCCATGTATATACTCCATCTTGGCATTTTTTACCTTTATATATTCCATCCCAAGGTGTGTATTTATCAGTAGATTGCCAAATCAATTCACCCCATCTATCAAAGATGAGAAGTTCATATTGCTTGACATCATTAATGTCTGAAAATACAGGGATAAATACTTCATTAGCATTATTATTATCCAGAGTAAAGGTATTAGGCACGTATACCATAAAGTCCTCTTCAATGGTAAATGAAATTATTGCAGTGTCAATACATCCCAATGAATCCTCAGCAATAAGAGTTACATCATAGGTGTTAGATGACATTGTACCATAATTATGAAGAGGGTCAACTTCTTCTGATGTTGGTGTGTTATCGCCAAAATCCCAAGTATAAAAGTCAGCATTCACGGATGAATTATTGAATTGAACATTACCAGAATAATACACATCAGAGCTCTGAACAATAATAAAATCCGCAGTTGGTCCTGGTTGAACGCAAATGATACTGTCCAACGTTAAACTTGAACTACAGCCATTATTAAGCGTTGTATTTAATGTCACAGAATAACAACCAGGCTCACTATATGAATAAGTAAAGTTACCACAAGAACTTACAGATTCTCCATTACCAAGTTCCCAAATACAATTTGTTGGTGAACCTTGACTCGTATTAGTAAATTCTACTGAAACTGGAGTACAAATACCATTTATTGTATAGGTGAAAGATGGAACAATTGCTGCAGGTTGGTTTAGTTGAATATTTACATTATTCTCGCATCCGTTCGCATCTGTAATCGTTGCTGAATATGAGCCCGCAGTTAAATTGTTAATGAAATTTGTTGTTGCCCCTGTATTCCACAAAATATCATACGCTGGACTACCACCAGAAATTGAAAGTAGGGCAGTTCCATCGCTATATCCAAAGCAACTTATATCAGTTGAGTTTACTGAAACAGATAGGGCAGAGGCAGGTTGCGATAAATTTATCATGGTTGAGGAAACGCAGTTGTTGAAGTCTGTAACGGCAATGGTGTATTGTCCTGAAGGAATATTGATAAGATCTTGACTTACCGCTCCTGTATTCCAAAAATAGGTAAACGGAGCTGTACCACCATTAACAGTAATATCAATTGATCCAGATGCTAGTCCAAAACAATCAACATTTGTTACATTCGATGAAAGAGTTAGAGGTGCACTTGGTTGTAAAATATTTACAGGTAAATTTACTATACAGTTGTTCGCGTCAGTGACCAGTACTGAATAATTACCGGCAATCAATGATGATAAATCTTGGTTAGTTGACCCCGTATTCCATAGGTATGTATAATTTGGTGTTCCACCAGTAACTGTTAAATCTATGGATCCATTATTTGCACCAAAACAAAGTACATTTTGATGAGTCTCAGTAACTGTTAACGGTAATAAAGGCTGCGTCAATGTGGTTGAATACGTTTGTAAACATCCATTAGCATCAGTAATATCAACTGAATAATCACCTGCAGGAATTGAAGATAAATCCTCAGAAATTGATCCATTAGACCAATCAAAATTATATGGTGTTACTCCTCCAGAAACCGTTAAATTAATACCACCAGTTGAGGCGCCGCTACAAAGAACATTCACATTTACTGATGATGCGCTGAGAGCCGTTGGTTCTGTTATTGAAAATGTACTATCTAATTGACATAAATTGGCATCTATAACTGTTAATGTATAATTACCTGACGTGATATTTTGAAGATCTTCCGTAATAGAGCCGTTATCCCAAGAAAACTGGTAATTAGGTGTTCCTCCAGTAGTTGTAATATCAATAACACCAGTTGAATTGCCAGAGCAGTCAACGTTATTAATAATTGCTGAAATTCCTATTGGGCTTTGAGGTTGTGTTAAAGTAATCGAAATAGTCTCCTGGCAATTGTTAGCATCTTCAATTAAAACGTTGTAAGTTCCGGATGGTAAATTAATGATGTCTTCAGAATTCTGTCCTGTATCCCAGGAATAATTATAACCAGGGGTTCCACCTGTTACAGTTAAATCGATATTTCCTGTGCCATCTCCAAAACATAAAATATCTTGATGAGTTTCAGAAACGGACAATGGTTGTGCTGGTTGAGTTAAAGTCGTTGTATATTGAAGGGTACATCCATTATTATCGATAATATCAACTGTATATGATCCAAAAGGTATGGCGGTTAAATCTTCAGTAAAAATTCCATTGCTCCATGTATAAGAGTATGGTAGGGTACCTCCGATGACGGATAAATCAATACCTCCAGTAGAATTCCCAAAGCATAAAATATTAGTATTAACTGATGATGCCTGAAGATCAGCAGGTTCCGTTACGGTCAATATAGTATCAAATTGACATGATTGTGCATCTGTTATTGTTAGCCAATAGTTTCCTGCTACAAGGTTTTGTATATCCTCTGAAATCGCTCCATTAGACCAGTTGTAGGAATAGTTTACCGTTCCACCTGTTGGGGTAATATTAATTGAACCATTGCTTAATCCGTTGCATGTAACATTGGTTAAAACGGCTGTCAAATCTATAGGGGCAGCGGGCTGAGATACTTGAATGTTTTCTATAATTGAGCATCCCGTGGCATCTGAGATTGTTACATCGTAATTACCTGCAGTTAAATTAGCTATATCTTCAAATATTGATCCATTTGACCATAAAAAGTTGTAAGGAAGAACACCACCATTGACATTAATCGAAATAGCTCCAGTTGTTCCTCCAAAACATTCAACGTTACTCACATTGTAAGATATTGCCAATCCAGAAGCAGGTTCAGTTATTGTATAACTCTCTGAAAGTGTGCATCCCTCAGCATCAGTAATTGTTACTGAATAACTTCCTGCAGGGACATTCAATAAATCTTGATTCGTTATTCCATTGCTCCAAAGGTATGAGTAGCTTGGAGTACCACCATTAACACTAATATTAACAGATCCATTGCTGCCATTAAAACAAGAAACATTTTGAATAACTCCAGTAACTGAAAGGGGTTGGAGTGGGGTATTGACATTAATTGAACCACTCACGGAACAACCATTATCATCTGTTACGTTTACCGAATAATTGCCACCAATTAATGATTGAAGATCCTCGGTGATAGCCCCATTACTCCATGAAATAACATACGGGCTTGTTCCGCCATTTACCGTTAGGTCTACTGAACCATCTGTTCCATTGAAACAGGATACATTAGTAGCAGAAAGTGAAATATTTAATGCGTTTTGAGGTTGATTTAGTGTAAATGCTGTATCCAAAACGCAACCATTATTATCAATTACAATAAGGGTGTAATTATTTGCATCTGCATTAACCAAGTCTTCGGTGATCGCTCCATTGGACCATTGGTATTGATAGTCTTCAATTCCACCAAAAACTTGAATATCAATTCCTCCATTATTTCCTGCAAAACAACTTGGATTTGTTAGAATGGCATTCAAAGATAAAGGTAAAGGTTCTGCTACCAAAAAGGAATCGATGACCTGACAGCCATTATTATCTGTTACAATCACTGAATATACATTAGCCGGTACATTAACTAAATCTTGATTTGTATTTCCATTTTCCCATTGATAATTGTATGGGGTTGTTCCACCTGTAACGACTAGATCCAATGCACCATTAGATCCTCCAAAACATAATATAGGGCTCATCAATCCACTAATTTCGAGTGAATCAGTAGGTTCTGTTACTGTATATGAAAAATTCTGACTGCAATTTAGAAAATCTGTCACCGTTAGAAAATAAACTCCGGCTTCAAGTGAATTTATGTCTTCAGCTGTACTTCCATTGCTCCATAAATAGGTGTATGGTTGAGAACCACCAGAAATAGTCACATTAACTGCCCCAGAATTATTACCATTACAATCTACTTGAGTTATGATCGAGCTTGAGGTAATTGGAACTGCCGGATTCACGATAAAGGATGCTGTGGTTACGCAACCATTAATGTCAGTAGCAGTAACGTTGTAATTTCCAGAAATAAGATTTGAAATATCTTCTGTTACCATTCCATTATTCCAGAAATAAGAGAATATTGGATTAACACTTGTGATGGATAAGTCAATTGAACCAGTAGGTGTGTTTGAACAAGTTTCATTTGTTACTGATCCGTTAATTACTGTCGCAAATGACGGTTGTATCACATTTGTACTTGAAGTTGTTACACAACCGTTTGCATCATAAACAGTAAGAGAATAATTTCCTGCTAAAAGACCTGTGGCTGTTGGATTTACTGATCCATTATTCCACAAATAGGTATATGGTGAGGTTCCTCCTATAACTGAGGATTGAATACTTCCTGTATTTCCCCCAAAACAAATTACATTTTGTGGATTTAAAGAAACAGAGTAAGAAGCAGGCTGAGTTAATGTAAATGAGCTTGTTAATTGACACCCATTAGCATCTGATATGGTTACAGTATAGTTTCCTGCTGGAACATTCACAAGATCTTCTGTTGTAAGACCGTTTGACCAACTATAACTATAAGGTAGAGTTCCTCCCGATACAGTTATATTTACAGAGCCGTTTGAGCCATTGAAACAAGAAACAATGGCATTAGTTGAGGTTAAAGTTAATGCTGCATTAGGTTGCGTAATAGAAAAATTATCTGTCAATTGACAACCTAGGGCATCTGTAATATCTACGCTGTAATTCCCAACTGCCAAGTTTGTAAGCGTATCATTTGTTGATCCGTTGTTCCAGTTGATTGAGTATGGAGTAGTACCACCGGATAGATTCAAATAAATTTCTCCGTTTGAACCACCAAAACAAGAGATCATAGCTATTGAATCAATTAATTGAAGTGCTTGTGATGGTTCCGAAATAATCGCACTACCAGTTATTAAACAACCCTCAGCATCCGTTACTTGTACGCTATATGAACCTGCTGAAAGACCAAATACATCTTCAGAATTCGAGCCGTTTGACCACAAATAAGTATAACCAGGTGTTCCTCCATTTGGTGAAATATCAATAGAACCAGTGGCTTGCCCATAGCAATTGATATTTGAGGTTGCTAGAAGAATAGTATTAGGTGAACTTGGCTCTAAGATTTGTTCATTTACCGTTAATTGACAACCATTTGCATCGGTTATAATTACAGTGTAATTACCTGCTATTAGGGAGTTTACATCCTGTGTTGAGACTCCATTCGACCATGCATAGGTGTAGGGAGGTGTAGATCCATTTACAGTTAAATCAATACTTCCATCATTACCTCCAAAACAACTTACCGAATTTATTACGGTTGAATAGGAAAGAGGAGTTAATGGTTGATTAATAATAAAAGAACTTTGTGCAGTACAGCCATTGAAATTAGTAACATCTAGAACATAAGTACCGGCAGTAAGATTATTTAAATCCTCTGTCATTATACCATTACTCCACGTATAACTGAAAGGCGCATCAGGTCCAGTTACCGTTACATTTATTGATCCGTTTGATCCTCCAAAACATGATACAGGAATGACTACACCGGTTATTGTTATTGGTATAGGTGGTTGATTTACGGTAATGTTTTCAGTCAATAAACAACCATTATTATCTAAAACAGTTATTGTATATTGTCCAGCTAATAAATTTGTTAAATCCTCTGAAAGATCACCCGTATTCCATTGACTTTGGTAAGGAGCTGTGCCACCTGTAATTGTATTATCAATACTACCATCGTTTTCACCAAAACAAATATTATCAACAATTAATGAATTTATATCGATTGGGGTTGCAGGTTGATATACAGTATCAGAAAAAGTAGTGGGGCAATTGTTAGCATCTGTTACCGTAACAAAATAAGGTCCAGCTGGCAAATTATTAATAAAAGTTTGAGTAGAGCCCGTATTCCAAAGATATGTATATGGTGTTATGCCTCCGTTAACTACTATGGAAATTGAACCTGTGCTTTGACCGTAACATAAAATATTCGTATTTGTAGTTTGAGCAATAACCGGTGAAGGTTGAGATATTATTGAATTTATGGTAACGGTACATCCTTCAGAATCCGTTACGAGAACGCTAATGTTTCCTGCAATAAGACTGTCAATTGTGGTGGTATTGTCGCCATTACTCCAATTATAAACGTATGGAGCCATTCCCCCTGAACTTAAAACAGATGCAGTTCCTGTAGCTCCATTGTGACATAAAACATTAGTTACATTGACAGAGGCAATAAGCGGTGTTAATGGTTCTAAAATTTGAAAGGATTCGGTTTGTATACAACCATTAAAGTCAGTTACTTGTAATGAATAGATTCCTGCTGAAATATTTGTTAAGTTTTGAGAAGTTGAACCATTATTCCATAAATAAGTGTAGCTAGATGTTCCACCAGAGACTGAAATATTTATCGAGCCATCGTTGCCCCCAAAGCAGCTTACATTATTTAATAATGACGAAATTTGAATTCCATTAGTAGGTTGAATAATTGTATTATTTACCGTAATGTTACATCCATTGAAATCTTGAATTACCACTGAATAAGTGTTTGCGCTCAACCCATTCAAATCTTCAGTAGTTGCCCCATTACTCCAACTGAATGAATAAGGTGAAACACCACCTGAAATAGTTAAGTCAATCGATCCGTTATTACCACCAAAACAACTAATATTTGAAATTGTCGCAGTTGCACTAATTGGAGTATTTGGTTCTGTAATCGTGAAAGAGCTATTTAATATACAGCCATTAAAATCAGTTATTACAACTGAATAATTCCCAGCGGACAAACTTCCGATATCTTCTGTAATTGCACCATTACTCCAAAGGTAGCTATATGGTGCCGTACCCCCTGAAACGCTGATATTAATTCCTCCATTGGTTTGGCCAAAACATACAACATTTGAAACAATACTTGAAATAGATACTGGTTCATCCGGTTGATTGATTTGAACTGATAAAAAGGATGTACAACCAATTAAATTTGTTACAGTTACAAAATAATTCCCTGCTGCTAAGCCATTTATGTCTTCACTGCTTGATCCATTACTCCAATTAATTGAAGTAGTAGGATGTACATCGGTAATTGTTAAATTAATGGTTCCATTTGCACCACCAAAGCATGAAACATCCGTATGATTCTCGGTGAGTACCATGTCATTTGTAGGGTCATTGATAGTTACATTTAAATTTTGAGTACAACCATTTCCATCCGTAACAGTAACCCCATAAAGACCTTCACCTAAACTTGAAATATCCTGTGTAGTTGCTCCATTCGACCACAGATAAGAATAATTAAGTGTGCCACCTGCAACGGATAAATTGATAGCTCCTGTTTGAGTTGCTGTACAAACTGCATCTTGATGTGTTTCAGTTAAAGTAAGAGGCGATGAGGGTTGACTAATTGTTACCGATGTAATTACAGAGCAACCATTTCCATCAGAAATTTGTACTGAATAATTTCCCGCTACAAGGTTGGAAATATCTTCAGTAGTTTCTCCATTAGACCACTGATATAAATAAGGGGGAGTGCCACCTCCAACAGTTAAATTTATACTTCCTGTAGCTTGTCCAAAGCATAAAACATTTTGATGAACTTCTGAGAAATTTAGAGGTGCAATGGGCTGGCTAATGGAAATGGAAAGTTGTGATTGACAGTTGTTAAAATCAGTTGCTGTTACGATGTAATTTCCCGCCTGTATATTATTTAAATCTTGTGTATTTTGCCCGCTATTCCATGAATAAGTGTAAGGACCAGTGCCTCCTGAACTTGATAAATCGATCGAACCATCTGATCCTCCAAAACAACTTACATCAATATGATTTTCAGTTAATTGAAGAGGAGCTAAAGGACCACTTATTGTGTAATTTGCGGGTAATGTACAACCATTATTGTCTGTTATTGTTACCTGATAAAATCCTACAACAAGATTATTAATATCCTCTAGGATTGATCCGTTTGACCAACTAAATTGGTAAGGCGTTGTTCCACCATTTACAGAGATATTTATAGCTCCAGTATTACTACCAAAACAAAGTACATTTGTGGTAAGTGTACTTTGACTTAAAATTGGTGGTTGAGTAATTTGAATAGTTTCATTTTCAGAGCATCCATTATCATCCGTTACAATAACTGAATAAAATCCTGAAAATAAATTAGTTTGGTCTTCAATACCCGATCCATTAGACCAATTGAACGAATATGGTGAGGTTCCTCCATTTACCGTTAAGTTAATTGAGCCATTATTTCCATTGAAACAAGATACGTTATTTGTTGAATTCGATAAGGATAGAGGTTGGTTTGGCTGGTCTACCTGAAAGAGTGAATCAATTTGACATCCATTAAAATCAGTAACAAGTATGGTGTAATTTCCAGAAATTAATCCAGTTAAATCTTGAATAGCTTGACCATTAGACCAACTATATGAATAAGGGATTGTTCCACCAGTAACACTAAGATTTATAGATCCATCAGACCCACCGAAGCAATTAACATCTGTTATGTTTGCCGTAAGAGATAAGTTATTGTTTGGTTCTGAAATTTCAACTGAATCCGTTGACGAACATCCATAAAAATCAGTAACAGTAACACTGTAGATTCCAGAAGGGACATTTGAAATACTCGAATTTAAAGACCCATTACTCCACAAATAGGAATAAATAGGATTCCCTCCAGAAACATTGGTTGAAATGACTCCTGAAGAATTACCAAAACATAATACATCTGTTTCCGATAAACTTAATTGTAGTGGAAGAGGAGTTTGGTTAACTGTAATAGTTGATTGGTTCGAACATCCATTAAAGTCCGTTACAGTTAATGTGTAGTTACCTTGAGGTAGATTAGAAAGGTCCTCTGTTAAAACACCATTAGTCCAAAAATAGGAATAAGGTAATGTTCCTCCATTAATAGTTGCATCAATTGAACCTGTACTTTCTCCAAAACAATATACACTATCGGCAATTAAAGAAATAGTTAGAACAGTAGGCTCAGTAATTGTATAATTTTCAATAATAGAACAACCAGATGCATCATTTATTGTCACTGAATAATTTCCTGCAGATAAATTAGTTATACTGTTTGCAAAAGACCCATTAGACCAGTTAAAAGAGTAGGGAGCATTACCACCATTGGGATTTGTAATTATAGACCCGTTGGCACCACCTTGGCAAGAAACATTTGTTAGAGAGCTAGTTTGTGCAAGAGGAAATGAAGGTTGAGTGAGTGTGAAAGATTCATTAAAAATACAACCATTGTTGTCTGTGATCTGAACGCTGTAATTGCCAGCCATTATATTTGCCAAATCTTGTGTAGTTTGACCATTGCTCCAAAGATAATTATAGGGTATTGTACCTCCTGATGGTGAAATGTTAATTGATCCCGTAGAATTACCAAAACATAAGATATTTGTTAAAATAGAAGAATTTGAAATTGGAGCATTTGGTTGATTAATTGTAACTGATATTGTTTCTTGACATCCATTAAAATCACTTACAGTTGCTGTGTAATTGCCTGCTGATAATGAATTAAGATCTTCAGAATTTGAATTGGTTGACCAGAGTATTGAATTAGGTGTTGTTCCCCCGGAAATGGTTAAATCTATACTTCCATTATTACCATTAAAACATAATACATCAACATGAGTTTCTGATAAAGTAATGGCATTGTTAGGTTGAATAACTGAAAATGAATCTGAAATTGAACAACCATTAGCATCCGTTACATTTAACGAATAATTTCCACTTGATAAATTTGCAACATCTTGTATATTAGACCCATTACTCCAATTATAAGTGTAATTAGGAACTCCACCTGATGCTGTAACATCAATAGAACCATTATTTCCACCAAAACAAGACACATTATTAACAAGAACTGGATTTAATGATAATGGATTAGGTTGATTAAGAACAACTTGACTTATAGTTGAACAACCATTAAAATCAGTAACGGTTACTGAATAATTTCCTGCAGGTAATAAATTTTGACTTTGACTTGTTGATCCATTTGACCACAAATAAGTGTAAGGAGAAGTTCCTCCTGATGCATTAACGGTTAAGCCACCATCACTAAATGAAAAGCAACTAATATTAAAGCCATTGTAATTTGTTGTTGCAGATGCCGTTGCCCCAAGTAAAAGGGGCTGACTTATAGTAAAACTAGTATCTATTGAACATCCATTTCCATTTGTAATAGTAACCGAGTAGATACCTGGACTTAAATTACTTATGCTAGAACTCGTTGATCCGGTAGACCAAAGGTAAGTAATTGGAGCAGTTCCTGAGGATGTTAATGCAATACTGCCATTATTTTCTCCAAAACAACTAACATTGACAATTGAATCATTAGTTATTACAGGATCATTGAAGATATTAACAACGATATTTGTGTCAACCGTACAATCTAATCCGTTGTATGAAATTGAAAGAAAATAAGTTCCTGCTGCTGCATTAGTAACATTTGGAATAGTAGGGTTTTGCAATACTGAGGTAAATCCATTAGGGCCAGTCCAATTATAAACGCCCGTTGATGAGATTGTTGAAGAAAGATTTAAAGTAGTTCCTGGACAAACAGGTCCATTTGATGATATTGATGGAGGAGCACATGTTGTTGTATTTATAATCAATTCGTTACTGGCAACTAAAGGACAGCCATTAGCATCTAATTCATCCGAAACCCCATCATTATCATAGGAATTACCAGAAATATTTCCCTCGCCAAAAATATAAGCAACATTATCAAGTGTATTGTCACATTCAAAGATTAAACAATCACTATTAACCAAAACCTTGAACTTAATAACTGTGCTATCAGCTCCAGAATTACTATTATTTACCTGACCACCTGTGATGGCATTTGCTCCTGTTCCAATTCGAACTTTTACCACCTTGTCTGCAGCGATATATTCTCCTTGATCATCTCCAGTAACATCTGTTTTGGTACCTAGGTTAGGACCATAAGTAACTTGAATTGTGTTTGGAATATAACTTACACGCGGATCAAGTGTATCAGTCATAAACGTTCCTACTGAAATGTCAGAACCGATATTTTTACCAACCATAGTATATTCCAGAATATCACCAGGATTAACAAGACCGCCATTTAAGTCATTGATACGCACTGAAGCTCTTATATCAGGTTCATAAACGTCAATTGCAGATGTGATAACCCGTGATAATATATTCTCAGATGAAGTTGTGATTCGAATTGTAGCGTTTGAGGCGCCATTACTAATATATTGATACGTTGCATTACTTGGTGAAAATATTCCAGCATCATATCCTAAGGAATTGCTGTAATTAGGATTTCTGAAAGGGGTAATTACTCCATTTTCAGCAATCATACTGTTAAAAAAGTTATTGGAGTTGTGCAAAGCATCAGAAATGTTAACAAAGGTTCCTGCACCATTAAATTGTAATTGGTCTCCTGGTGAGTCTCTGTCGCCATCTAGCGCAATGACACCTAATTCAAAAGTTACTGGACCAGCAAGTGGAGTAACAAATCCAGAAATTGGAATATCTAAACTATTTCCGATACTAACATTTGCAAAACCATCGTAAACTGTAAGATTTCGCATGGGTTCGTAAACGTTTTTAAATACAACAACAATTGACCAGCCACCCCATAAGTTTGTGGTTCCAGTTTGGGTAACCAAGTCAGCTACAGTATATCTCCCTTTAATTCCATTATTTTGTACAATTGAGGTAATATTTTTAAAGCAATAGTAACTAGGGTGACTCCAATTTGCCCCGTTTATTGTTGGAACATCTAAAAGTTGATCAGCGGTTAATTGTTGATACACCCCATTACCCACTTTCAATTTAACTTTGTTCCTATCTAGGTAATTTGTAGTGGTAGAATTAACACGGGCACTCCAGTACAGTCCAGCCCACAATATCTCGCTACAATTGGCTAAATTTAAACTATCACTTGTTGACATATAGGTGGTATTATCCCCATCAATATCAACATAAGCTTGAGTATATGCTCCGTTAGAATTTCCTCCGGTGGTTACTGTTTGTTGCTGAGCAGTTGAACAACCAGAGGCTGATCCGCAAGAAACAGAGACGTTAGATATAAAGGTGATACCTCCTTTTTGGTTGTTTTGATAGCGAGCATTAAAAGGTGAAACAATCTGTGAAAATAAACTATTGTGATAAAGGAATAACAGGAAAAACAATAGGGTTTTACACCAAATATTTTTTTTGCAAATGACAGTATTAAGTACTTGTAGTAACAAGATAGTTTTAGTTTAGATATAGTTTAGCTTTTTCAAGACGAAAGTTAAATGTTTAAGTTGCTTTTTACAAATTATTTCTGATTTTTTTTTCAAACATCTTAAAATGTATTGTATAATATCTTTTGTTCTGTATTGCTCAGGCATAAATAAGTCTAAAATAGCGTAAAATCGCCTTAAAAATTTTTACTTCAAGCATCATTCCTTACCTTTGCAGACAAATTTGAAAAAGTATGTCTCAACAGAAAACTACACGCGCAGAAGATTATTCCAAGTGGTACAACGATTTAGTATACAAGGCTGATTTAGCTGAACATTCAGATGTTCGCGGTTGTATGGTTATTAAACCTTATGGATACGCTATTTGGGAAAACATGCGTGATGTATTAGATCGTCGATTCAAAGAAACGGGACATTCAAATGCGTATTTCCCACTTTTTATTCCAAAATCGTACTTGAGTAAGGAAGCTTCGCACGTGGATGGTTTTGCCAAGGAATGTGCTGTTGTTACGCATTATCGGTTAAAAAATGCAGAGGATGGAAGTGGTGTAATTGTAGATCCTGAGGCAAAATTGGAGGAAGAATTAATCGTACGACCAACGTCAGAAACAATCATCTGGAATTCTTATAAAAATTGGATTCAATCATATCGTGATTTACCTATTCTAATCAATCAATGGGCGAATGTAGTTCGTTGGGAAATGCGTACTCGTTTGTTTTTGCGTACGGCTGAATTCTTGTGGCAAGAAGGTCACACCGCTCATGCGAGCAAGGAGGAAGCAATAAAAGAAGCAGAAACCATGTTGGATGTTTACGCGGAATTTGCGGAACAATATATGGCAATGCCGGTAATCAAAGGACGAAAAACAGCATCTGAACGTTTTGCCGGTGCGGAAGATACGTTGTGTATTGAGGCAATGATGCAAGATGGAAAAGCACTTCAAGCTGGAACTTCTCATTTTCTGGGACAAAACTTTGCAAAAGCATTTGAGGTGAAATTTGCCGATAAAGAAGGGAAATTAGAATATGTGTGGGCTACCTCTTGGGGTGTTTCAACACGATTGATGGGGGCCTTGATTATGACCCATTCGGATGATGAAGGATTGGTTGTTCCACCAAAATTAGCTCCATTGCAAGTGGTTGCTGTTCCAATTTACCGTTCTGAGGAAGAAAAAGCGAGTATTGTTACCAAATTTGAAGAATGGGCGGTTTTATTAAAAGCTAAAGGAATTTCGTTCAAAATTGACGACGACGATAACCGCCGACCGGGATGGAAATTTGCGGAATATGAAGTAAAAGGTGTTCCGGTTCGTTTGGCATTGGGACCAAGAGACATGGCAAATAATGTAGTGGAAGTAGCTAGACGTGATACCAAAGAAAAAACGGTGGTATCCATGGAGGGAATTGAGGAGTTTATTGAAAACCTATTGCATGATATCCAGACTTCATTGTTTAACAAAGCACTAGCGCATCGAGAAGCAAATACGCGCACTGTGGAAACGTACGAAGAATTTAAGGTTGAAATCGAAAAAGGTGGATTCATTTTGGCACATTGGGACGGTACTCCTGAAACAGAATCGAAAGTGAAGGAAGAAACACAAGCTACCATTCGATGCATTGCCTTGGATCAAGTTCAAGAAAAAGGAACATGTATGGTCACTGGAAATCCATCAACGGGTCGTGTGATTTTTGCTAAAGCGTATTAATGATGAAGACTTGGTATGGAAAGGATTTTAAATTAGGGATTCTCGGAGCCGGACAATTAGGTCGAATGATTATTCAAGAGGCGATTAATTGGAATGTTCATGTATTTACTTTAGATTCAGATCCGGAGGCTCCTTGCAGCAAGATTTCGCATGAATTTGTATGTGGCTCAATAACAGATTATGAAACGGTACTTAATTTTGGAAAAGATAAAGACCTCATTACCGTAGAAATTGAGAATGTGAACATAGAAGCCTTGGAGGAATTGGAAAGGAGAGGAGTAGCTGTCTTTCCTCAACCACGGGTTTTACGAATCATTCGAGATAAAGGTATTCAGAAGCAATTTTATGCGGATCATGGAATTCCAACAGCTGATTTTCGTTTAATTGAAACAGATGAAATTAACCAACATACTGATTTTCTCCCTTTTGCACAGAAACTAAGAACCGGTGGATATGACGGAAAAGGAGTTCAAATCATGCAATCTTCATCAGATTTTGATAAATCCTTCAATGCACCGACGGTACTAGAAAAATTTGTTGATTTTGAAAAAGAATTGGCGGTTATTGTGGCGCGTAATAAAAATGGAGAAGTAATTTCCTATCCCACTGTGGAATGTGAATTTAATCCGCAAGCAAATTTGGTTGAGTTTTTATTTTCTCCTGCTAAAATTTCGGCTGATATGGAGCAAGAAGCTCAACGTATGGCCATAGACATCATTCAGAAATTGGATATGGTTGGGATATTGGCGGTTGAATTTTTCCTGACGAAAGAGGGGGAATTATTGGTGAATGAAATTGCTCCTCGACCACACAACAGCGGTCACCATACCATAGAATGTAATATAACTTCTCAATTCGAACAACATTTAAGAAGTATTTTGAATTTGCCTTTGGGAGCAACGGATTTAATTCAACCCGGAGCTATGATTAATATTTTAGGCGAACCAAATTCGTCAGGTTTGGCAAATTATCCCGGCATGGAAGATTTATTGGCAGAACCGGGTGTTTACATTCATATTTATGGCAAAGAAAAAGTGAAAGGTTTCCGAAAAATGGGACACTTCACCATCACTGCACCAACAATTTCTGAGCTGAAAGATAAAGCGGATAGGTTGAAGAATAGCATCAAGGCAATTGGTAAATAAATTGTGCGATGAAACATTACGGCCTACTGGGTAAATCACTTTCTCATTCTTTTTCAAAAGGTTTTTTCACGAATTATTTTCTACAACATCAAATTGACGCCGATTATTCAAATTTTGAAATAAATGGAATTGAGGAGGTTCAAAAAATCCTTCAATATAACTTGGCTGGATTAAACGTTACATTTCCTTACAAAGAATCCATTATTCCTTATTTAGATGAGGTAAGCGAAGAAGCAAGAATTATTGGAGCCATAAATACTATTCAGTTTGTTGATGGGAAATGCGTAGGACACAATACCGATGCATTTGGATTTGCACAATCGATAAAGCCTTTTTTTACGAATTTACATGAACGAGCACTTATTTTTGGAACAGGAGGAGCATCGAAAGCGGTAGCCCATGTCTTAATAAATTTGGGAGTTCAAGTATATTTTATTTCTTCTTCCAAAAAAGGAGCTTCGATTTTTTCCTATGATGACTTAAATGAACACATGCTTCAGGGATGCAAACTCTGGGTAAATTGCACCCCCATAGGTACTTATCCCAATGTTACAGACGAACTACCCATTCCTTGGGTGCCATTATCCGAAGATCACTTAATCGTTGATTTAGTTTACAATCCTCCTCAATCTCAATTTTTACTGAAAGCACAAGAAAATGGCGCCACAATTCTCAATGGCGAATCGATGCTGAAAGAACAAGCCTTGAAAAGTTTGGAGATTTGGAACAAATAAGCAATAAAGTTTATTCTTTACAAAATTGATTTAACCTACGTTGATAAGATTGAAGGTAGTTTCGTTTGGTTGGATCATTCAGAAATGAGTTTGAAATCATTTTTTCTACTTGTGTTGATTTCGATATCAACAAGGATTTTATTGAAAGAAATAACTTTTCACTTATTTCTGCTTCCTTGGCAAGCTTGGCAAATTGAACACTAATTTTTCCAGATGACAAATTTCTTGGCAATAGACCGTCCTCCAATGCAAATTCTTTGTCATCGATATGAATTCTACTATTCAATAAATCATACGCTGGACTAAGTCGATAATCTCCCATTGGGGTTTCTGTTATTGAGAAATTCTTCAAATGTGCATCCCCATTGGAGAATAAATAATTGAAGATGAGTATTTTAAAAAGTTTTGGTGCTTCTAATTTATAAATTGGCAAATAGCGGTTCATCAGTTGAAAAACCTCCAAGTAATTCCCTAAATATTTGTAATGTTCTCCATGAGTTTGGGGAGTTCGTTCTGATAATGAAGCAAAATCGTCTTGCGCTAGTTTAGATCCTTCTTCATGAACATCAAATCGTTTTGTGATATACGCAGGAGTACCATCTTTAAAAAAGATTAACGCATTTTCAGCGGTTTCAATACCAAATAGTTGTCGTGCAATTTGCATGGTCAAATGTTCGTTTGCGGGCATTTGATCCGCTTTTTTTCCAAAACTTGGTATGGGTTTCAGAATATATGTTCCTGCCTCGTTTTCATGAGCAAGTCGTAATTTGTTTTTTTCTAGTACAACCGAGAATTTTTCCTGCACTCCCGAAATGGAAATACGTTTTCTATTTTCATCGAATAGAATATTACTTTCCTCGTTCGAGGTTGGTGAATCATACGGTAAAATATGATGTACCTTTTTTCCGTGAAAAACGCGATTCAAGGTAGTTTGGCTATACGTGTTAAATCCTTCAGACAATGTGCCCGGACAAGAATTAATGATTGGTGTTTTCATTTTTATTCAATTTTTAAAATCCGGATAGCACCAATGCTGTCTGTTTTCGCTGTGTTTAATAGCAAGCTAAAATAATCATCTGAGTCAATACGATAATATGCACAAGCCATTTGTTTATTTGTTCCTTCTGGAAGCATGTTGTAGAAAAAAGGAAATAAGAATGAGGAATGATATTCTTGAATTGATTTGGGTAGAGTGAGACTTATTGGTGGTTTTTGTGTATCGTTCAACCAATGCGAATGATAGCGAAACGTATAGGAACCATCTTCATGTTGAATGATAACCCCAGCGTCATTATTTTTATATAATACCTTGGCTGATCTCATTATTTAATAGTAATGTGCTTAATGCCTAGATAAATTTCTATACCCAACACTTCGCATATTTTTGTTAATGTTGATAATGTTGGATTTCCTTTTCCACTCTCGAATTGTTTAAGCGTTCGCAATCCAACTCCTGATAGTTCTGCTAGCGTTTCTTGAGTGACTTTCAAAGATTCACGACGATCTTTGATTGTTTGAATTATTTCTAAAAAGTGCATTATATGGCATTATTTACCACAAATATATTCTTTTTTATTGGGATATCAACAAAAAGAGCAATAAATTGCACTATTTAAAACTATTAGCTAATTATTTGAATTTAAATTACGTAAAAGTGCGTTATATTGCACTTTGTAGTTTTAATAGTTAAATGTGATTCTTTTTGAATTTATAATCTGAAAGATTAATTTAATGTAATATCGTTCGTTGTTAAAGTCAATTTTCACAATAATGAGTGCAGAAACGTTTCAACATGTTTTGTTTACCAAAACTAATAAATCAGATAAATTGATTAACTTTAAACTTTATGGAAGTTTTGTCTTTTTGAACGGTCAGTTATTTTCTGCTTATCATCTCATTTATAAGGTTTTATCTCCCATTAACACTATTATTAATTAAATTACCAATCTTATGGGAAGATCACAAGAAACATTCAATAAAAAAGAAAAAGACAAAAATAAACTTAAAAAACGCCAAGATAAGCTACTGAAAAAGGAAGAAAGAAAAGCAAATTCAAAAGGGGGTGGACTTGAAAATATGATGGCTTATATTGATGAAAATGGAAATATTACTGATACGCCAATTGATCCAAAAGTTCGTAAGGCAATAAGTGCAGATTCTATTGAAATAGGAATTCCCAAAAGAGAAGATATTCCTAATGACGGAAAAAGAGTAGGGAAGGTAGCATTTTTTAATTCTTCAAAAGGCTACGGATTTATAAAGGATTTGGAAACGCAAGAAAATATTTTTGTCCACATTAATGCTGTTTCAGGTGAGATTAATGAGAACGATAGTGTGACTTTTGAAATGGTTCGTGGACCAAAAGGTTGGAATGCCGTTAATGTAAAAAGAAACTAATTATCAAAAGATTTACTTAGTTGAATCCTAATTTTTTGGCATAATCTTTATATTCCCGTAGGAAAATTTCTAATGAAGATTATAAAAATTGAACTCAAATTATGTCTAATTTATTTCACGGCATCTTTCTTTCTTATGTTATTTTCTTGTACTTCAAATGAATTTAAAGAAGTAAAACAAAGTAAGCCCAAAACCTCAAAAGAGTTAGCTAATAGGAGCGAACCATCATTGACTAATGTTGATTCAACTTTAGAAACAAAAGTTATCCCACAAGTACTACCCATAGTTATTCCACCTATTGTTCCTTTACCAGATCCTTTACCAGATCCAGAACCGCCTTATCCTGACCCTTATCCATTTCCTGACCCAGAGCCACCGCTTGAATTGCCTGAACCGGAAATTTTAAAAGATTCAATTGTACTATTTCCTGAAATTGTTGCTGAATTCCCTGGTGGAATTGAGGCATTAAAAGAGTTTATCAGTCAAAATATTATATTTCCTAAATTGTGCAAAGAAAATATTATTGAAGGAAGAGTTTTTGTTAAATTTCTTGTGCATTCAACTGGTGAAATATCTCAAATTCAAATTGCCAGAGGAGTTCATCCGCAGCTGGATTTTGAAGCAAAGAATGTAGTTAAAAAAATGCCATTGTGGAATCCCGCTTTATTTCAGGGACGAAAAGTGCCTTCTTACGCTGTAATCCCCGTTTTATTTAAAATTGAATAATAATTTCTCACCTTGCACCGAACAAAGAACTTCCTACTCTTACCATTGTGCTACCCTCTTCAATTGCAATTTGGTAATCTCCACTCATTCCCATTGAAATTACTGAAAATGAAGTTGAGCCTAAAAAAAATGTCTCATTTAAATGATTGAAAATTGTCTTTAAATCTTTGAATTCATTTCTCACTTGCTTTTCATTGTCTGAAAAACTGGCCATTCCCATAACCCCGCAAAAGTCAATTGAGTCAAATGTTTCTGGATTTCTTCTTGAAAAGAGATCCTGAATTTCATTCCAATCAAAACCGAATTTAGTTTCTTCTTGAGCAATATAAAATTGAAGTAACACCTTAATTTTTCGGTTATTTTTTTTTGATTGGATGTTCACTTCGTCCAGCAAGCGTTCACTGTCGATGGAATGAATCATTTCTACAAAAGGTGCGATATATTTTACTTTATTTCGCTGCAAATGACCAATTAAATGCCAATGAATATCTTTGGGTAATACCTCGTATTTATCAACTAATTCTTGAACTCGATTTTCACCAAAAATTCGTTGACCAGCATCATATAGTTCTTGAATTGATTCAATAGGTTTGGTTTTTGAAACAGCAACAAGAGTTACATGTTCAGGAATGGTTAATTGAATTTGCTCTAGATTTTTAACTACTGAATTACTCATTAATATTATAAATAGTTAATCCACTTCGTAATTTAGGTTCTACCCATGTCGATTTTGGAGGCATTATTCCATTTGCGTCTGCAACTGCTTTCACTTGTTCGATGGAAATAGGGTAGAGGATGAAAGCAATTTTGAATTTAGCTGAATCGATAGATGTAATTATGTTTTCAATAGACTCCGCACCACTTACAAAACTAATATTTTCATCTGTTTTTAGATCTTGGATTCCTAGAATTGGTTTTAATATTAATTCAGTTAGTAGATCAGTATCTAGTCGTTTTACTGGATCGCTTTCAGTAATTAGCGCTTTATCAAAATTTAATGCAAACCATTCTGAACCTAAATAGAACGTTATTTGATGCTCGTGAGCAGGCTTTTGAGCGTTGCTTAGTTTTGTGAGCGAACCAATTTGTTCCAATTTAGCTAAAAATTCATCCTTTGATAAAGAGTTAAGTGTTTTTACCAATCTATTGAATTCCAAAATCTGCATTTTACGCTCATCCATAATAAATGCAAGAAAGTAATTTTCATTCTTGAATTTTTTCTTTCCTTTTTCAGATCTGACCTTTCTCAAACCAGCAGATGATGCTGAGCGGTGGTGACCATCAGCGATATAAAGTGCATCCATTTCACGAAAATAGGTTTGAATAATGTTTATGTCATTTTGTTCAACAACCCAAACTTCATGTTTAATCTTGTCTGTGGTGGTAAATTCATATTCAGGTCGCTCTTGCATTAGCCTCAATAACGTTAAATCGAGTTCATCGTGTGCAGGGTGAGATAATAAAACAGGCTCAGCATTATAGCCGACTATATCCAAATAATTCACGAACATTGCTTCTCTGGAGGTCAATGTGGCTTCGTGCTTTTTGATTTTGCCATTCTCATAATCATCAATACTTGCTCCTGCAATAATACCTGAAAACTTATGTCCATTTTTTGTTTGCTGATAAACATATAGTGCATTTTCATTTTCTTGAAATAAAATATTTTCCTGAATGAATTCTTCATATTTATCGCGCACATGGACAAATCTATCCGCTGAATTTGGTTTCGTTTTTCTTTCAGAATTAAACTCGGGATTAATTATTCGAAGAAAGGTATATGGATTGTCTTCTAATTTTGCCTTAAGAACATTTTTCTTGTACGAATAATAGGGCCTAGTTGCAACCAAATGAACTTTATCGCGAGTTGGACGAATGGCTTTGAATGGGGAGATTTCAATCATGAAAAAATAGTATCTACTTTAATGTATTTCCTTGATGAATAACGCGTTGAGGGTACGGAATAGTGATTTTGTATTCTCTGAAAAGCCGATCGATTTCCATCCGAATTTCAGATTTGTAATTGTTGATATCCCAACTTTGATCTGCCCAAAAAATTAATTCCATTTCCAATCCATTATCACCAAAATTGGCAAGTCTAACAATTACAGGTTGATTCTTCTTGACTTTTGGATGCGCCAATGCAGATTGTTTCAATAATCGTGTTACTAATTCCGTATTTGTTCCATAGTTAACAGTAACGGTAATTGTAAATCGTGACAACTCTGATCCATGACTCCAATTTTCTACGTTGTCTTGTGTTAATCGGGTATTAGGAATTATTAAAACATTTCCTTCGCGTGTTTCTATTTGGGTAGTTCTAACATTAATTTTTATAATTTTTGCAATGATCCCTGAAGATTTTCCAGTGCTTGAAATTTCGACGATATCTCCAACTCGGACGTTTCCTTCAAACAATAATACAATTCCAGCAATCATATCTTTGAACACATCTTGTAAACCGAGTCCTAATCCAACAAGTAATGCTGCAGATCCTGTCAGTAAAATCGTTAAGTCAATGCTAAGCGCTTGAAAACTAACTAATATACTAAAGACATAAATTATGTATTTTGCAATTTGATTGTAAACATATTCAGATCCTTTATCGTATTGAGAGTTTTCTCTGAATTTTCTCGCAATATAAAGTTTGACAACATTGGTAAGGATTTTTGCACCATAAAATATTGATATTAATAAGATACAATGGTAAAAATTTAGCTTAAATTTTGAAAATTTCAGAAGGTCAAAATTTAGAAAATCAGAAAAAGTAACGTAAGGGTTATTGAATTTTAAACTTAATATTCCAATATAAAGCGCAAGTAAATAAACACTTTGACTCAACATTTTTAACCAAGTCACACGTCTTCCTTCTACGCGAATATTGGCATTTGTTAAATATCGCTTTAGTAAACGATGTATTACTCGTCGCAAGATAACAGCAACCAGAAAAATTAAGGAAAGCAAAATAATATTCCACAGACAAATGTGATATGGACCAATATTAAATATCGTTGCTGAAAACATTATTCTGTAATTATTCTTCCTAATTTGTCGGCAAAAACCTTTTTTACACGTTCATAATTCATTTGTTCCGCAAGTAAAAATAGCATTTCTTCGTCACTTAACGTTTCATTTTTAGCTAATTCTGCTTGAATTTCTTTTATTTTTTGGTCAATGATTTTGGTTTTGAAGTGATAAATAGCTTCTACAACTGATTCATACAATTGATCTAGTTCAGTTCTGATTTCAATCTTGTATTTCGAAAGCCACATGGCACTAATTTCATATTCATTAGACTCAATATCACTTACGAATGATACTATTTCTTGATTTTCAAAACGTTTAAAATAGCTTGAGGTATAAAGTGTATTCTCCGCAAGTCCATCAAGAAAAACAGAAAAAATCTTTGAATATAATTCATTTTGAAATAACAATTCATCTCGAGTTATTTCTTGACAAATAAATTCAATAACACTAGTAGCAATTTCTTCATCACCAACTTTAGAAACTATTTCTAATGTTCCGTATTTCAACATTAACCGCAAAACCTCAAATTCGTGAAAGTCTAGTTGTATATTATCCGAGGTAAGTGTTGATTGAGAGGTTGTTGAGCTTTCCTTTTCAACCGGGATATCCAATAATTCTGGAGCATCCAATTGTTTAGAAATTACAGAGCGTCTCAGCCTTAGTAATTCATTAGAAACAACGGATTCTTCAATTCCGAATAAAGTTGCAATTTTTTGAACATAAACAGATCGAGTAATTGAATTTGGAATCAAAGACACTGAATGAACAATATCTTTAATTAATTCCGCTTTTTTCAAGGGGTCGTTACTTGATTCACCTAATAAAATATCTGCCTTAAAGGAAATAAAATCTTGCGTATGCACTTTAATATACGTCTCAAGTTCTGATGTGCTACTTTTTTTAGCGAAGGAATCAGGATCCTCACCATCGGGGAAAAGAACCACTTTTACGTTCATTCCTTCTTCCAAAATTAAATCAATCCCGCGGAAAGATGCTTTAATTCCAGCAGAGTCACCATCATAAAGAATTGTAATATTTTGCGTGTAGCGTCGAATTAATTTAATTTGATCTTTGGTGAGAGAGGTTCCGGATGATGCAACTACATTTACTAATCCTGCTTGATGTAACGATATTACGTCTGTATATCCTTCGCACAGAAAGCAATTGTCGTACTTAATAATATCGCCTTTGGCAAAATACAACCCGTAAAGAATTTCACTTTTGTTGTAAATTAAGCTTTCAGGAGAGTTAAAATATTTCGCAATTTTTTTATCTGTAATCAATGTTCTCCCTCCAAAGCCAAGTACTCTTCCACTGACGCTATGAATCGGAAACATTACTCGCCCTCTAAAAAAGTCAAAATGGCGGTCGTCTTTTGATTTTACCAATCCTACCTTTTCTAAATATTCCAACTTATACCCCTTTTCGAGGGCGGCTTTTGTGAAATCGTCTCCTTTATTTAAGCAATATCCTAATTGAAACTTCTCAATTATATCTTTTCGAAAACCTCGCTCCTCAAAATAAGAAAGTCCAATCGCTTTACCTTCCTCTGATTCATGCATTTGTTTAAGAAAGTGTGAGCGCGCAAAATCATTAATAATGTACAAACTATCGCGTTCATTCATTATTGCCAACTCCTCGGCTGTTGACTCTCTCTCTTCGGGAATGGCAATGTTGTATTTATTGGCCAACCATTTTAATGCTTCAGGATAACTAAAATGTTCCTTTTCCATTAAAAAAGAAACAACTGTTCCTCCTTTACCTGTTGAAAAGCACTTGAAGATTTGTTTTGCGGGAGAAACTACAAAAGAGGGTGTTTTTTCATCGGTAAAAGGACTTAATCCTTTTAAACTTGATCCAGCTCGTTTTAAGTTGACAAAAGACCCTATTACATCTTCAATGCGAGAAGTTTGCATGATCTCATCAATGATATGTGGAGGAATTTTACTCACTTAAATTTATTTCTTTTTACTAGTTCCTTCTTTTGGGATAGATGTAATTGTAGAATCTGATTTAGAAGAATTAAACTTTTGGTATTTCACAAGTTTACCATTTTCATTGTAGCTATTCTCCATTAATTTATCTCCGGTTAATGAATAAAAAACCCAAATCCCAACCTTTTTATCATTCTTATATTCACCAGTATAATACAGTTGTCCATTGGGATGGTTAACTAACCAAACTCCTGTTTTTTTTCCGTTTTCATAATAAGAACTGGACATTACTTTCCCTTGAGGACTGTACAAAACCCATTTACCGTTTCTTCTTTTTTTAGAATCATATTCTCTTCGGTATTTCACTTGTGTTTTTCCAGGATACCAAATAGTTTCAACCCCATCTTTCATTTCAATTAATGGGTTCGTATTTTTCTTTGTTTGATCTTCTCCACATGAGAAAAGTATCAGAGCGATTAAAATAGGTGTAAAATATTTCATAAGTTAATTTTCACGATTCATAGTATAATCAACCAGTAATTCAAGTGATTTTTTTGCTTCATTTTCAGGGAAATCACGGATTATATCTAATGCTTTTCTTGCGTATGATAACATTTGTTCATAGCTGTAGGCAATGCCGCCATTTTCCTCTACTAATGATACTGCTCGTTGAACTGATTTTCTGTTTTCATTTTGATTCTTAATAATAGCAATCAATTCTTTTCGAACTTCTTTATTTGAGTTATTTAGTGTATAAATGATAGGTAAAGTTAGTTTTCGTTCACGTATGTCAATTCCCGTTGGTTTTCCTATTTTTCCTGGCATACCGTAATCAAAAATATCATCTTTTATTTGAAATGCAATACCGACATATTCTCCAAATTGGCGCATTTTTTCTTGGTACTCTATATTTCCTGTTGAGAGAACAGCACTTTCGCAGCAAGTAGCAATTAAAGAAGCTGTTTTTTTTCGAATTACTTCGTAGTAAATTTCTTCTGTAATATCCAGTAAGCGTGCCTTTTCAATTTGAAGTAATTCACCTTCACTCATTTCCTTTACTGATCTTGCCACAATTTCTAATAAATCAGTATTCTTTTTATCTATTGATAGAAGTAGAATTTTAGAGAGCATATAATCGCCAACCAGTACGGCTATTTTATTTTTCCAAAGCGCATTAATTGAAAAGTAACCTCTACGCTCATTGGCATCATCAACAACATCATCATGCACAAGTGTAGCAGTATGCAATAATTCAACGAGTGTCGCTGCATCATAGGTTTTTTGGGTAACTTCTCCCAACATTTTAGCCGTTAAAAAAACGAAAAGAGGTCTTACTTGTTTGCCTTTTCTTTTGATAATGTAGTGGGTGACTTTATCTAGCATTGCTACATCAGAGTGCATACTTTCCCTGAATTTATTTTCAAACTCTACCATTTCTGTTTGAACAGGAGACATGATTTGATCAATAACACTCATAAAGCAAAGTTATACTATAAAACACAAAGTTCTTATTTTGTTTGTAACTTATTACGCAAAGTTTCCTTATTTTCGTTTCCATGAAATTTTATCTATCAAACAATACCTACATAGAAACTTCCGAACCATTGGATATCTCAATTCCAGTGTCATCAGCTGAAAATTCAGTCAGAGCATGGTACTTAGATAAACCTGAAATTGTACCTGTTAGAAGTAACGAGTTTTTAGGTTCAATAGAGGAGGGGGGTAGTGTGAATTTTAGAAATATTTTTTTCAATCCTCACGGTCATGGAACTCATACCGAATCATGTGGTCATATAACGACTAAAGTTCACTCAGTGAATTCGGTTGTGAAAGAATATTTTTATAAGGCGACTCTAATTTCAATAGTTCCAAGTATTATTCAGAATGATGCTTATGATACTATGGATTTTGTGATCACGAATGAACAAGTTAAACAAAAACTTTTGGGCAAGGATAATATTGAGGCATTAATAATTCGTACTTTGCCAAATGAAAAAAGTAAATTAGCTAAGAATTATTCAGATACAAATCCACCTTTTTTTGAGGATGGTATAGTTGATCTATTAAACAAGAAGGGGGTTAAACATTTTCTTACTGATTTACCTTCGGTTGATCGTGAATTGGATGGAGGTGTTCTTTCATTTCATCACCGCTATTGGACTGTTCCAGAAAATCCTAATCTAGAAAGAACTATAACGGAATTAGTTTATGTGAGTTCAGAGATTGAGGATGGTGAATATGTTCTTGAATTACAAGTAGCACCAATTGAAAATGATGCGAGTCCAAGTAGGCCTTTGCTGTATAAAATAAAAACGGTCACTGTTTAGCGACCGTTTTCAACCAAAAAACCTAAATTAAAATAAAAAAATCTTCTTTTGACAAATGCTGCAACACGTGTTAAAAGAAGCAGGATATCCATTTAAATGCAAAAACTATTAAACTCTTATCAAACTATAAACTAAACTGCTTCATTCAGCAGAAACATTTAGAAAATGGATAACCTGCTCTCTTCCTATTTTCTAAATCAAATGTATAAATTCATTTCAACCTAATTTTGCTAAATGAATATTTTAGGCGATTGATTGAATATTTTAGGTTTTTGATTGAAAACTTTAATATTGTAATTTTACCAAAAAATTAATTTTCATGAAAAATACAGTAATATTTCTATTCATAACTCTATTCTCGATAGGTTGGTCACAAACTTTTCAATTACCAAATATTAAATTTGCTTATACGGAATATGAACCCTTCATTGATGCTAAAACTATGGAGATTCACCACTCTAAACATCATCAAGCGTATGTGAATAATTTAAATAAAGCTATTCTTGGAACTAAGATTGAGAAATTGCCATTAAATACAATTTTGATGAATACTTCAAATGTTTCGGATGCAGTGAGAAACAATGCTGGTGGACATTATAATCATTCTTTATTTTGGGAAATATTAACTCCTAAATCGAATTCCCAGCCAAGTGAGGAATTGTCAAAAGCAATTGAAGAAAAATTTGGAAAACTTGATTCTTTGCAAACAAAATTACAACAAGCTGCTATGTCTAGATTTGGTTCGGGTTGGGCGTGGCTAATTGTTAATGCGGATGGAAAATTACAAGTGACACATACCGGAAATCAAGATAATCCAATAATGGATGTTGTTGCCGAAAGGGGAATTCCAATTTTAGGAATTGATGTTTGGGAGCACGCTTATTATTTGAAGCATCAGAATAAAAGAAATGATTATATCTATGCTATTTGGAGTATGTTAGATTGGGGTGTAATTTCTGAAAAATATAAAGTGGCTTTAGCAGATCCAACTCTACAAAAAATAAAACAAGATAATTGGCCTGAATTAAAAGAATTTCATAAAGTAATGTCTGCTACTTTTCACGCAGCTGAAAAAGCCGATTTCAAGCCAATTACTGAAAGAAATCATGAATTAATGGTTAAAGCCTATTTGCTTAAAAATTCGGAGATTCCTGTGTTAAATTTGACGGAATCATTATCTATGAATAAATCATTACTAAAACTTGAAAAGCAAACTACTGAGTTAAATAGTTATATTACGATTGGTAAAAAGGTAACCAATGATCTCATGTTTAAGAAGCTAACTGCAATTCACCAGACCTTTCATGAAATAGCAGGGTTGTGTAAAGAGGAATAAAAAAACCGCTCCATAATTTGAAGCGGTTTAATCTAGTGTAGGTTTTATTTTCTAGTCTCCAACAACAATGGAAAAGGTTTTAACTTGATTTGTAGATGTAATTCTTAACAAGTAATTTCCTTTATAAATTGTTGATACATCAATATATCCAACAGTACTACCTTGCAAAATTGTTTGCGTAGAAACGACTCTGCCATTCAAATCAACCAATTCAATTTGAGCATCCGATTTGTTCAATCCATTTAGCTGAATTATTAATAAATCATTGGAAGGATTCGGGAATACATTCGCTGAAATTTCTGACTCTTCCATTCCTGCAGTGGAAGTGTAAGTTGTAACTGTTTCACCAATTGTTGTGACTTTTGAAGCCGTTTTATTACCATAAAAATACGGACCTACCGCATAAGGATATGCTGAATTCCAATTGGCATCAATAGTAGCAAAATAGCAATAAATTCCATTTGGATATTCAGGTGTAATGCAAAAACGTCCATTGTGTTCATCCAAATAATCTGCTTGTCCAGGATGGGAAACAAATTCATAATCTTCCTTAAAATAGCCTAAGGGATAAGTTGTACTAACAGTTGGTCCATCAGAAACATCCGTTCCATCAGCCCACACCAAACGAGAAGTAATATTGCGTAATTGGTAGCCGGATTTAATTCGCGTAATTCCACCAGTTCCGTCCGCATTTTTATAGGCATAAGCACCGTAAATTGGGAAACCATCGTAAGCGTAGCCAATCAATGGAGAGTGAACTGTTGAATCTATAGCATACAACCCATCTGCATCATACAAATCACAAATTGTACTTATAACATTCAAATCGAGTTTATATGCACTTGGACTTTGATGGTGATGGTAATTCCCGTTGGCAGGATGTCCTTTTGAACAATCAAAACCAACTTTTTCAGCTGGTACAGCATCTCTATTCCATGATTGCGAAGTGCCCGGGCCACCTGGGCAAGGAGACATCCCTGGTAAGCCACCACAGAGTGAATTAGTCGAAGTGTTCCATGCTACTCCATCTCGGTAATCAAAAAGTGCAACACCATTTACAAAGATTCCAATATTTCCTCCTGTTGTAGCAGAAAGCGTTCCTGTATTTTGAGTAGGATTTAACGGAATTTTAAAAATAGCATTTTGATCTGTTGCTAGAGAAGGGTTTCCATCTAGAAATGGTCCTGTTGAATAGGCAGGAATTCCATTGGTAGAAATATACGCCCAATTTGCCGAATATTGAACAGTTTGAACATTTGCTTCAACGTTATCAGGAATTACCGTAGAATTTCCACTAATATAGTGACTACCCATAATTCCAGTGGTGTTCTGAAGCCATGAGGTGATAACTGGATTTAGTTGCGAAAATATGGATGTGCTTGTTAAAAGTAATCCAGATAAAATGATTTTTTTCATGCGTAAATTTTTAAAATTAGTTAGTGATTTAAAAAAGAAAATACTTGCGTTCTTCACACAAAAAAAAACGATCCATTTCTGAATCGTTTTTCTAAATATTAAAATTTATTTTAATTAAGCATTTGCTTCACTTTCGGTTTTTTCCGGTTTTGGAAGTAACACTTTGCGAGATAATTTCCATTTTTTCGTTTTTGGATCCTTACCAACTACTTTGAATTTCAATACATCTCCTTCCTTACAAACGTCATTCATATTTTGAACACGTTCCCAGCTATACTCTGAAATGTGAATTAGTCCGTCTGTTCCAGGGATAATCTCAACAAAACAACCGAAATCTTTGATTGCTTTTACTTTTCCTTCGTACTCTTCACCTTCTTCTACTTGTGCAGGGAAAGCAATTGCTCGAACACGACGAAGTGCTTCAGCCATATCGTCTCCATTGTTTGATAAGATTTGAACTTGACCTTCACCGTTTGGCAATTCTTCAATCGTAACCGTTGTATTGGTTTCTTTTTGAATACCTTGAATGATTTTTCCACCTGGTCCGATAATAGCACCAATCATTTCATTTGGAACAATTACTTGCTCAACACGAGGAGTGTGTGGTTTGTAATCAGATTTAGGTTGAGAAATTGTCTCTTTAAGCTTATTCAAAATATGTAATCGACCAGCCTTTGCTTGTTCTAACGCTTGAGTCAAAACTTCATATGGTAATCCATCAACTTTAATGTCCATTTGACAAGCCGTGATTCCTTTTTCAGTTCCAGTCACTTTGAAATCCATATCACCTAAATGATCCTCATCACCTAAGATATCAGATAATACTGCAAATTTACCTTCGTCTGCAACTAATCCCATTGCGATACCAGAAACAGGAGCTGTAATTTGAACTCCACCATCCATCAACGCCAATGTTCCCGCACAAACGGTTGCCATTGATGATGAACCATTTGATTCTAGAATATCAGAAACAATTCGTATTGTGTAAGGATTGTCAGCAGGAATAACCGGTTTCAATGCACGTAATGCTAAATTTCCATGACCAATTTCTCTTCGAGATGTTCCACGAATTGGTTTTGCTTCACCTGTTGAGAATGGAGGAAAGTTATAGTGTAACATGAATTTTTCAGTTCCTCTAAAGGTAGCTCCATCGATTAATTGCTCATCCATTTTTCCACCTAAAGTAAGTGAAGTCAAGGATTGAGTTTCACCACGTGTAAATACAGCAGAACCGTGAGCTCCTGGTAAATAATCGATTTCACTCCAGATAGGACGAATTTCATCAAAGTTTCGTCCGTCAAGACGTTTTCTTTCATTCAACATAACCCATCTAACTGCTTTTTTCTTCACTTGAGAAAAATACGTTGAAATGAATCCGCTTACTGTTGCTAATTCTTCTTCAGAAAAGGATGCTTTTACTTCATCTTTTATTGCGTCAAACAATTCAGTTCTTTTTGCTTTATTCGCAAGACCCATTCGAGCAACATCCTTACATTTTTCCATAGCCAAATCATAAACACGGGCTTTTACATCTTCGTTATGAGTTTCATGACTATATTCTCTTTTAGGATTTGCCGTTGGAATTTCAGCAGCCAAATCTAACTGGAATTGACATTGCTCTTTAATTGCCTCATGAGCTAATTTAAACACTTCAACTAATTCAGCTTCAGAAATTTCTTTCATTTCACCTTCAAGCATGTTGATGTCTTTCATTGTTCCAGCAATCATGATATCAATATCAGATTCAGCCATTTCAGCAACCGATGGATTGATAACATAAGAGCCATTGATTCTACCAACTCGAACTTCAGACATCGGTCCGTTGAATGGAATATCAGAAACAGCGATTGCAGCAGAAGCAGCTAAGCCACATAAAGCATCTGGATTGTGGATGCCGTCATACGAAATTAATTGAATCATTAATTGAACTTCAGCATGATAATCATCTGGAAATAATGGACGTAAAGCACGATCAACTAAGCGCATGATCAGAATTTCACTTTCCGATGGTCGCGCTTCTCTTCGAAAGAAACCTCCTGGAAAACGACCTGCTGCCGCGTACTTTTCTTTATAATCCACAGTTAATGGAAGAAAATCTACTCCGTCTTTGGCATCCTTTGCCGCCACTACTGTTGCAAGTAACATAGTATCGCCCATTCGAACTACGACCGATCCATCTGCTTGCTTTGCCAGTTTACCTGTTTCGACACTAATTTCTTTGCCGCCGGTAATGATCGATTTTTTTAAACCTATATTCATATTTATTTATTTACTTATTTATTAATGAGAGAATGATTTTTTGAGAAAATGATTGATTGAGTGCATGATTCAATGTGGGATTGATATTTTGAGGGATTTTATTTTTCATTTTCGATTCTAAGCCTTATTTGCCTTATGAAACCACCAATCCTATTTTGCAAAGCATTAAGATTTTCAATTATGTTTTTTGATGATAATCCAAATATTTCTTCTGCTAGAATTAATTGAGTTTCTAATTCATAACTTGAAGCAATTGCTATTTCCAAAAATCGTATGAATTCTTTATTCGAGGTTCTTCCAGATCCCTCGGCAATATTGGAAGGGATAGAAACAGCAGAACGATTAATTTGTGAGGTTATTCCATACAATTCTTCTTTAGGCAGTTGAGAGCTGAAGGAATACACATTCTTGACGAGCAGCAATGCTTCTTGCCAAATTTTAATCTCCCTAAAATTATGTTTTTTCATCTTAATTCTTTCAATCTAAGCTCAATCCCTCCCCAAGTCATTCCCTCATTCTTCCCCTAATCGTTAGCTCCTTCTCCCTGACTAACCACAAAAAAAGGACAAACGACCAAAGCCGAATGTCCCCTCTTCAATAAATTTGTGCTAAGAATTAACGACGTAAACCTAATTCTTTAATCAAAGCACGATATTTCTCAATATCTTTTCCTTTCAAATAATCTAATAAACTACGACGCTTACCAACCAATAGTTGAACTGCTCGTTGAGTACCGTAATCCTTGCGATTTTTCTTTAAGTGTTCTGTTAAATGACTAATGCGAAATGTGTATAACGCGATTTGTGCTTCTGTAGAACCTGTGTTTGTCTCATTTCCGCCATGTTTAGCGAAAATTTCTTTTTTAACTTCTGGTGTTAAATACATGCCAATATTGTTTAAATAATTTTTATGTAGACTCCGACTATCGGAATTTGAATGCAAAAGTAGGGTTTTAATTCTGATTATACAAACTTTCTTATTTTTCAGGAAATACTTATTGTAAAATTAACATTCAATGGCAATTCTTATTCTCTTAAGTGTTAATTTTGTTACAATGTCAAAAGTGAAAAAATATTATCTGAGTATAGATGAAGAATTGGAATTTGACGTAGTCGGTATTACATCGCATCAAGCTGATTATAAACTTGTTTGGCATATTAATAATACATTGAACTTGCATCTTGTTAAAAGTGAGGTTGATTTGCCAGTTTATAATGAAAAAAAAGATGAAGAATTAGCATTCCCTTATTATCATTATGAAGATGAATTAGATCGTGTATCCTATTTTTTGATTAAGAATAAAAATGAATTGAATTATCTCATTCCTGAGGCTCAGTCCATTGATTATTTCTTATTTTTGACGAATAATTTCATCATCGACATAAATGAATTTATAGGTCAAATGCGACAAATTGATGCCGTTCTCGGAGTTTTTGCGTTTGACAATCAGAAATTTAAATCGTTTCAATATTTAGAATTTAATTAATCCTATGGAAAAAGAAGACATACAATTTGCAAGTAATCCAACAACTCTTACAAAAAAAACAAAAATAGTCGCAACCATCGGCCCTGCCTCCATGCAAAAAGATATTTTGAGGGAAATGTTTCTAAATGGATTGAACGTTTGTAGATTAAATTTTTCTCATGGTTCTTATGATGATCACGCCACAGTAATTAAGAATGTACGTGAGTTAAATGATGAATTGGGTTTGAACGTCTCCATGTTAGCCGATCTTCAAGGACCTAAAATACGCACGCATGAAATGGAAAATAATGGCGTGAATTTAACACCGGGAAATGAATTAATAGTAGTTGTAGAGAAAGTTTTGGGTACCGCTGAAAAAATCTCTATAAATTATGTAGAGTTACCCAAAGAAGTTAAATCGGGCGAACGAATATTATTGGATGACGGGAAAATTGTACTGGAAGTAATCTCAACCGATGGAAGTAAAGAAATAAAAACTAAAATCATAAATGGTGGTATTTTATCATCTAAAAAAGGGGTTAATTTTCCTAATACCAAGATCTCATTACCTTCTTTGACAGAGAAAGATCGTTTAGACTTAGAGTTTGCTATTGAAAATCAAGTTGATTGGATTGGTTTATCGTTTGTTCGTTCTGCACGCGATATTATTGATTTGAAACACATTATTTCAGAAAAGCAAAGTAACGCACTAGTAATCGCCAAAATTGAAAAACCTGAGGCTGTTGCGGAAATGGATGACATTATTCAGGAAAGCGATGGGTTAATGGTTGCCAGAGGTGATTTAGGAGTTGAAATTCCCTACCAACAAGTCCCATTGATTCAAAAATTGTTGATTCAAAAAGCAATTCGTGCAGCAAAACCAATTATTGTAGCCACGCAAATGATGGAAAGCATGATAACTAATCTTACTCCAACACGCGCAGAGGTAAATGACGTTGCAAATGCGGTCTTAGATGGTGCAGATGCAGTTATGTTATCAGGAGAAACTTCGGTAGGAAAATATCCGATTCAAGTGATTCAAACTATGAGTAATATTGTTATGGAGGTTGAAAAACACGATCAAATTTATAACAAAGAAGAAATTCCAAGTAAAGTTCAAGATCGTTTCATAACAGATTCAATTTGTTTTAACGCATGTCGTCTCTCGCAAAGAGTAGAGGCAAGTGCACTAATTACAATGACATTTTCTGGATATACAGCCTATAAAATTGCCTCTCAACGACCTAAATCTCCGATTTATGTTTTTACAAGTAATCCAAATATTTTATCTCAATTGAGTTTGGTTTGGGGCGTGAAAGCATTTTATTACAACAAAAGAATTAGTACGGACCATACGATTGCAGATATTAAATACCTATTGAAAAAGAATGGATTATTAGATGTCGGAGATTTAGTAGTAAATATAGCATCTATTCCACTTGAGGACTTAGGAGGGTCGAATATGTTGAAATTGAGCTACGTAGATTAATATCATTTTAGCTTTAAAAGCTTAGATTTAATCTTCTCTAAACGATCGATAACAATTTCTTCCGGACTTAGATCAAATAAATTTTCTTTAAAAATTTCTGCTTTTTTCTTGGATTTTATTTGTGATTTTGCGGAATCTAGTTTAAATCCTTGAATTTTAACAAGTTGGTAGATTTTGTCAAGCGTTTGAATTTCCTTCACAGTGAACATTCGATTTCCTTTGTTGTTCTTTTTTGGTTGCGGAAGTTTAAATTCTTTTTCCCAAAATCGAATTAAAGAAGCATTAACTTGAAATAATACTGCTACTTCTCCAATTGAATAGTACAATTTAGTTAGTTTTGAATAATCAATGTTGAACTCTTTTTTCATCGCCTCGAAAGTAATGAATTTTAATGACTTCACATTCATTCGTTAAAGTAGATTTTTAAACACATGGAGCAAAATACTGTTGGTCATTGGAATGAAAAAAGGATTTGGGTTTTTATTTTTTTAGCCGGACTTTTTATTACTAATGCAGTCACGGCAGAATTAATAAGTAATAAACTTATTGAAATTCCTATTTCATTTTCTCTTGGTGATTTTAAAATCGGTCCATTTATTACAATCGTAGGAATTTTACCCTGGCCTGTGGTTTTTTTGCTAACCGATTTATTAAATGAATTTTATGGTCAAAAGGCTGTAAGACGCTTGTCTTGGATAACCGCTATTTTAATTGCTTATTGCTTCGTTATAGTAACAATTACATTGGGAATTCCAGCCTTTGAACTTCCAGGATCAGATTTGGCAGATTCAAAATCATACAATAAGGTTTTTGGTCAGGCCCAAATGGTAATTATTGGAAGCATAGCTGCATTTTTAGTTTCTCAAATATTAGATGCTTTTGTTTTTGATCAAATAAAAAAACGAACAGGGAATAAATTCATTTGGTTGAGAAGTACAGGAAGCACCTTGCTCTCACAATTAATTGATTCATTTATTGTTTTATATATTGGATTTGTCTTGCCCGGGAAAATTAAACTTGCTGATTTTTCTTCGTTGGCACTTACCAATTATTCATTAAAAATAGTTATTGCTATTTCCTTGACTCCCCTTATTTATTTGGGACATTTTGTTATGAAAAAAATTCTTTCAAAATAAAGATTTTCGATTTCGAATATGCCAAATGAGGTAAATCGATGCCACAAATGATAGAAAGGCCCCAAAGGCAAACGAAAGAAATACGGAAGAAAGAGTAGAATTATAAAGAGCTAATGTTGACAATGATCCGAGCATAATTCCGCATTCTAAGGCAATAAACATAGTACCTGCACCAACCCCACGTCGGTCAAATGCTGAAAGATCTGCTGTCCATGCAAAAAGTGTTGGACTTGAAATACCAGTGGCAAATCCAAAAATAACCGCAGCAATGGTATAAAATGTAATTGAGTTAGCAAGTCCAATAGAAATCATAGAGGCCATTAAAAAGAAATTTCCAATCAGCAAGGTTTTTCTCCGGCCAATTTTATCCGATAAAGAACCTGTCAAAAGTCGAACAAGGATTGTAGAAATAACATAAATTCCAAAAAACCAACCTTTATTCTGTATTCCTAGAAAATTTGAAATATCAGGGGTTATGACAAAAATAATTCCTGATGACGCAGCGGTGAGGAACATAACTAACGATGCAGGTAAAACACTTGGTTCAAAAACATCATTCCATTTGATTAATAGCATTTTAGGAGTGAATTTATATTTTATTCGTAATGTTTCTCTAACATATATAGAAAGTAGCAGTGAAACTAAACCAAAAATAGCGGAACAAGCAAACAGTATTGTATAATTGAACTCCATAAAAATCCAAGAGCCAAGAGCCTGTCCTACACCAATTCCCAGTGAAATAAAGGTGCCCCAAATCCCCATGGCTCTACCGCGAGAATCTTCAGGAAGAATATCAGTTATTAAGGCAGTGGCTCCTGTTGGTGTAAATCCAGCACTTAAGCCATGTAAAAAGCGAAGCCCAAGGAAAAAGAAAACAGAATGTGCCAAGGGATAACTTATAGAGACTAAAATACAAACAATTATTCCAAGATATATGGTGGTTTTTCGTCCAACCAAATCTGATATTTTCCCAGAGAATGGTCGAGAAATCCCCGCTGAAATAGTGAAAAGAGTAATAACCAATCCTTTAATTTCTTCTCCTCCAAGTATGGTTATAAAGCCATTTAATTCCGGCATTATCAGATTGAAACTCGTCATGAAAAAAAACATGGAGAGCGACATGATCCAAAAATTTGAACCGTAATTGTAATGATTTTTCATTGAGTGGTAAAAGTACAAACATTCATAGTCTTAGTGTAATTAAGTTAAAAGATTTTCAATATCTTCGTTAGATGAACTATGTGATTATTGATGTTGAAACAACTGGTGGAAGTCCAAAGACGACTAAAATCACAGAAATTGCATTGTATAAATTTGATGGGCAATCAATTGTAGATGAGTTTGTTACTTTGGTTAATCCAGAGGAGAAAATCCCTGAATTCATTGTTAAATTAACAGGTATTTCAGATAAGATGGTAACTGATTCACCTCGTTTTTTTGAAATTGCAAAGAATATAATTGAGTTTTGCAAGGATTGTATTTTTGTTGCCCACAACGTTTCCTTTGATTATAATGTTGTGCGTCGTGAATATAAACGATTGGGATATGATTTTCGTTTGCCCCAACTCTGTACAGTTCGAGCTTCGAGGTTAGTTTATCCAGGATACGAATCGTATAGTTTGGGAAAAATAACTCGTGACTTAGGAATTCAAATAAATGGAAGACATCGCGCGGGTGGAGATGCGCTAGCCACTGCTCATTTGTTTCAAATGATGTATCAAAAAGATTCAGAAAAATTAATTGCATTAATTCAGCATGAAATTAACCCGAAAATTGTTCATAGTGCTTTGGATTTAGATATTATTGAGAATATTCCAAATAAAACAGGTGTCTATTTGTTTTATAATGAACATAATCAACTTATCTATATAGGGAAAAGTAAAAATATTCGAAGTAGGGTGGAGCAGCATCTACGAAATTCAAAGCAAGAAAAAGGATTACGACTCATTCAGGAAATCGCACGAGTTGATTTTGAATTAACGGGATCTGAAACCATTGCATTATTGCGCGAATCTCATCTGGTCAAAAACCATAAGCCAAAATTTAATCGCGCACTAAAAAAATCAAATTTTAGTTATGGCATTTATGATGAACTTGATTTTAATGGGTATCTCAGACTCATTGTACGATCACTTGGAAAGTCATCAACGAATCCCATTATTCAATTTACATCTCGCAAGGAAGCGTCTGATTTTTTAGAATATGTTCGATCAAAATACAATTTGTGTGAAAAGTATTGTGGATCAAAGAAAGTTGAAACTGCTTGCTTTTATTTTTCTATTGATGAATGTAAAGGGGCATGTCTCGACAAGGAAAATAGTGATTTGTATAACGAACGAGTTCAACTCTTTGTAGATAAATTGACATTTGAAAGGAAGAGCTTTTTTATTTTAGATAAAGGCAGAGATAAGTTTGAGAAAAGTCTGGTGTATGTTGAAAAAGGTGTATTTATTGGATTTGGCTTTGCCCCATACCATTTCAATAATTTAGATGTCGCAAGTTGGATAAAATTTATTCGACCGCAGCAAGAAAATCGCGATGACAAAACAATAATAAACCAGGCTCTCTTTCGAAAGCCTGATGTTAAGATTATTGAAATTTAAATTACTTTTTTGTTTTTGTAAGATCAAGTAGCATTGGAGATGCTACAAGTAATGAAGAGTATGTTCCTACAACGATACCAATTAATAAAGCGAATACGAATCCTTTAATTGCAGATCCACCTAGAAGGAAAATCACAATTAATACAACGATTGTTGTCATGGAGGTGTTGATTGTTCTGGATAATGTAGAGTTCAAAGCACCATTTACTTCAGTTGCTAAATCAGTGTCTTTTTTCCAAGAAAGATCCTCACGAATACGATCAAAGACAACCACAGTATCATTGATAGAATAACCAATAACCGTTAGGATTGCAGCAATAAATGCTTGATCAACATCCATGTTAAAAGGTAGTATTCCATTGAATAATGAAAACACTCCTAATACGATTACAACATCATGAAAAAGAGCTGCAATTGCACTAAACGAGTATTGCCATTTTCCAAATCGAAGTAAGATGTATGCGAAAATCATCAAAAGGGATAATCCAATCGCAAGAGCAGATGAAGTAATCAATTCACCTGAAACAGTCGATGAAACGCTTCGAGTCTCCACGATTTTATAGTTGCCTAATTTCGATTTACAGCTATTTAATCCATCAGTTAATTTGGCTTTAACTTTAGCTTCACCAGAATCTTCAGATAATAAATAGTTTGTTGTTATTTCAACAAAGAAATTGTTAGATTTCGTTTTAATGTCAACGGATGCCCCTCCAAATGATTTAGTCAAATTTGTTTTTATGAACTCAATTTCATTAGCCGCACTTTTGTCAAATTTAACGCCATACGTTCTGCCTCCAGAGAATTCAACAGATGGTTTTAACCCTTTTGTTGCAACAAGAATTAATGAACCAACAACTAGGAATGTAGATACAAGATAATATAATTTTCTTTTTCCTATAAAATTGATTTTAAGATCTTTAAATGCATTTCTAGTCAATTTTGTATCAAATTCAATACTCATATTTTTGTTCATCATCCAAATGAAGATCAAACGAGATATAACTAAAGCAGCAAATACAGAAGTGAAAATACCGATTATCAAAGTTGTTGCAAAAGATTCAATTGGTCCTGAACCAAAAACTTTCAAAACAATTGCTGTTAGTAGTGTTGTTACGTTTGCATCTATAATTGAAGATAGGGCCATTTTATATCCTGCATCAATTGCCGAGGCATTATCTTTTCCATTTGCTAATTCCTCGCGAATACGTTCATATACAAGAACGTTTGCATCAACTGCCATACCGATGGTTAATACGATACCAGCTATACCAGCTAAAGTCAAAACAGCTCCAAAACTCGCTAAACAGCCAAAAATAAAGAATATGTTAGCAATTAAGGCAATATTAGCAACCAATCCTGATTTTCCATAATAGAAATACATATATAGAAATACAACAAAAAGTGCAATTGCAAATGATATCAATCCTGCTTTAGTATTTTCAGCTCCAATGGTAGGACCTACCTTCGTTTGTTCTTTGATTACACAAGGTGCAGGTAAAGCACCACCATTAAGTAATCCAGCAAGGTCTTTAGCTTCTTCAACTGAAAAATTACCAGAAATCTGTGTGTTACCTCCGTTAATTGCTTGATTTACTCGCGGTGCACTATAAACAACATCATCCATAGTAATAGCTATAAACTTCCCAACATTTTCAGCTGTCATTTTAGCCCATTTATCCGCGCCTTCATTTGTCATTTGAAGATCCACGGTGATATCACCATTTTGAGAATCATATCCAGTGCTTGCCTTTAAGATGTCTTTCCCACCAACATCAGCCTTACCACTTTGAGGAACTTTACATGCATACAATCTGTATCCCATTTCTTTGGACTTATCATCCATTTTTTCTGGTTCAGCTGACCACATGAATTTTAAATCTTCAGGGAATAATTCTAAAATATCAGCTCTTCTTAATAATTCATCTGCTTTAATTTTATCTGCAATTTTTGCAGTTCCAACTGCAAAATCATTGGCATTTCCTTTAATTAAGTCACCTAATCCTTTTTGATTGGTAGATTGCGCAACTTTTTCTTCTTTTACTTCTTTTTTAGTTGTATCAGTCGAATCTTTTTTAGTAAGATCAGTTGAGTCTTTTGAAACTGTGGTTGTGTCAGCTTCAATTTCTTCGCTTGGATTATAAACTTGTTTTGATAATGTCACAGCTTGATTCCATTGACTTGCAATGTCATTATAAACATACGTTTCAAAAAATTGAAGATTTGCAGTCGATTGAAGTTTTACAGCAACCGTTGTTTCATCTTGAACACCAGGAAGTTCTATGTATATTCTGTTTTTCGAAGGATCTTTTTGAATGTTTGGTTGTGCAACCCCAAATTGGTTGATACGTTTATTCATGATTTGTTCAACACCATCCATAGATGAAGAGGCAATTTTACGGAAGAAACTTTCTACATCTGAATCACTAGATTTTGTTGTTAATCCCTCTATTTCAGTAAGAGCGAATAATTTAACCACTAAATCATTATTTTGCTTTTTGTTTTCATCAATAAAAATGGTAATGAAGTCACCGCCATTTTTGTAACGATTCATAGCAGCGTTATAAACCTTTTTGAATTTTAAATCTCTTGGATTTCTTGCATAATTCTTTAAAAGATCTGGTATTGAAACCTCTAGAGTTACACTCATACCACCAACAAGGTCAAGTCCAAAAGCCAAACTTCTTTTCTTTACCTCCGAGAAAGTTGAACCTAAAACAGGATAAACCGCTTTTTCTGATTTATCCTTTAAAATTTGATTAATAAAAGCTGCTTTCGCAATTTCTTCTGCCTCTGGATTATTAAAATCAACAACCGTATTGTTTGGAAGTGTGGCTTTATTTCCATTTTTAGCTGCCTGAGCTTTCAAGTCCATAACTTTTCGCTGTGCCTCTTTGTCAGCTCTGGCTTCTTCATTACTTGCTACCCAAGTAAATGATAATTGGTAAATACAAACCGCTGTTAATAAAATCGTTATAAACCAAAAAAATCCTTTATTACGCATAACTTTTAACTATTAGATTCAATTTAAGCGCGCAAAGATAGGGTTTTGCAACGTGAAAATCAATAAAAAATAGGATTAATTCAGTTTGGCAAAAATTATTTCTGTAAAGTATTCAAGAATTCCTCGAGTTTATCAGTAAAAGAATCCCAACTAAGATCTCTTGAATCTTCGCTAACAGGGATGGATGAATTCATTATTATTTCCTTACTTTTTATGAGACCATTTTGAATATTGGTGATCTCAGCTTGATCAATTACAATATCTGTTTTAGGATTTAGAGACTCAGTTAATCCGCCTGTATTTGTTGCTATTATTGGGGTTTTGAAATGATTTGCTATTGCTGACACTCCACTTTGTGTTCCTGATCTATATGGAAGAACCAAATAATTTGTAGCTGAAAAATAAGTGGTAATTTCAGAATCAGGAATGAATTTATTGTGAAAAAGAATTCGTTTTTTGTTTATATTTTGGTTAATTAAATTGGTTATCTCATCTTCTTTTCCGTAAACTTCTCCGGCAATAATTAGTTGAAAAGAATCATCAAGTTTATTAAAAGCTTCAATTAACAAGTCTAATCCTTTGTATTTTCGAATAATCCCAAAAAATAAAAAAGTATGTTTTGTCGGATCTAAATTTAATTTTTGACAAGCTTCAATTCTATTAATTTTCTGTCCGAATTGATTATAGGGAGGATGAGGGATGTGAATTATTTTTTTTTCGTCAACAAACTTCTTTAAGTCATTATACACGTATTCAGAAAGAGCCACAAAACCATCATATGATTGTAGAAAGTAGGAATTAAAGGCACGATCAAAAAATCTTTTTTCGTGAGGAATTAGATTATGAACAATTGCAATTTTTACAGTTTTCTTTGGAAGTTTTCTTGCAATGAATCCCATAAAAGGCGCAAAAAATGTCATCCAATAATTTGTGATAAAAACGGTGGTTTTTTCGTTTTTTATGAATGAAATCGCTTTAAAATAACTGTTTACAGAAAAGGTACTTATTATTCGATTAATTTTTGTGTTTAATCTTATTTCTTGATTATAGTCGTATTGCGACTTACCAGGAAAAAGCCAATTTGGATATTGTTTTTTAAAGGTTATTAGCACTAATTCATGCTTTTTTTCAAGTGCTTCACTTAGTTTGGTGCTGAATTGAGAAATCCCTCCGCGGAAGGGAGGAAAGGCAGAAAAGATTGAGATTTTCATTCTTTAATTTATACCAAATTGGATGGGTTTGAAATACAGTTCTTTTCCTGAAGAAATATTTAATGTGTCAAAATTTGAGATATTTAAGTCTTTGTAATATTTTTCTATCATTCCAATTCCTTTGGCATATCTTTCAAATTTATTATAAAATCGAATCAAATTGCGATCTGAGCCTTGGTTAACTTTTATTGTGCTATCGAAAGAAAGTCCATTTATTGTTCTTGCCTTGTGAATATCTTCATAAAAGCAATCTAATGAAGATAGATTCGTGAAAATAGTAGCATCCCAGTTAGTGTAGGCATCAACAGGAAATTTCATTTTGACTGTTCGTTGATTTTCCTCCACGATTTCAGCATTATTTCCGTCAATTATTGTTGTCCAAATATCTGAAATTATCCAAGGATCATTTAGATTTAATCTTTTGTAACGTACATATTTGTTATTAATTCTTCCGAGATTGTCAAGAATGGTATCTTCAATTTGAATTTTGAGGAAATAACGCAAGGTGTCATGTTGAATTGATGCATTTTCGTCGTGATTAATTTCAAGCACTTCATATTCAATAAATCTTCCTTGAGTTACATCAAAATAATTTTTATGAAGTTCCGGTTTTATGGTGTTAGAATTTTTCTTACATGAGAATAAAATCAGAGAAATCAAAGTGATGAAGATACTGAAGTTCCTTATTTCATTCAGATTAAACATAAACAAATATACGAATTTATTCATTTGGGTCTATGCCTTTAGACTTACAGTAATTTAAATGTTTATCAAGATCTTTTCCTGTCAACAATCTACCTTTATAATAATAGATTGTTTTAACTTCTTTTCCATTTTCATCGTAACCGGTGGCATATCCATGTTTAACTCCATTTTTATAGCGAGTCATTGAACTTTTATTTCCGTTTCTAAAGTATTCCATTGAAATACCTTGTAAATTCCCATCAACATAAAATGAATATATTTTCTTTTTTCCATCCATGAATAATTCAACGTATTCACCATCTAATTTTCCGTTTTTATAATTTGATTTCACGAAAGGAATTCTATTTGTAGATCCTTCAAGTCCACTTATGTAATAGGTTGTTCTTGGTCCGTGAAGCTCGTTGTTTTGGAAATTAGAAATTTCACTTACGAGACCACTCTCTGTAAATGTAATCCAAGTGGAATCTTTCAATTGATTTTTATAAATTCCTCCACTCATGATTTGACCATTAGGATGAAAGAAATTTGCTAAGGACCTACCCGAATTTACACTGTGTTCGATTAATGCTTTTTTGGAACCGTTATCATAGTAATAACGAAAAATCCCAGTTGGTTTGTTATCCAGGAAAGCTCCTTCAAATTCCAAGCGACCATTTTCGTAAAACTTTCTCCACGCTCCTTGCTTTAATCCTTTTGAGTCTGTTTGATTAAATTTTTGAGCAATTAAATTGCTTGATAAAAGTATAAACAGTATAAATAAACGCATACTTAAGGGGTTAATAAATTAGCTAAATCAAGTAGATTTAAAATATGTAAATCAGGTGTTACATTCTCTCGTTCTTTAGAAATAACACGAATCGTTTTCATACCAAGCTTCTTGCCAAATTCAATGTCAGAATCTGTGTCACCAATCATTATTGATTTTGAAAAATCAATCGATTTAAATTTGGTTTTTGCTTCGATGCCCATTGTAATATTTGGTTTTCTTCGGAAAGGAGTTTCATTTTTTAATTCAGTAGCTGAAAAAATTTCTGTGATTTTCCCCTTGTTTAATTCAATTTCAGCCAACATGTTACAATGAATTTGATTTAATTCTTCAACAGAAATAAGTTTTTTAGCGATACATTGTTGATTGGTTACTATAAAAATATGAGAAAAGAGTTGAGAAAACCTAGCTATAGCATCCAATGAACCTTTTCGAAAGGTAAATTCTTGATAGTTTAGTACATATCCATTCCAGATTCGTTCGTTGATGACTCCGTCTCTATCTAAAAAAAGACTCCAAGAAGAGTCTACATTCCAATTAGCGATCATGAAATTTCCTTTTCAATCAAATAGTGATTCCGCGTAGATGAGTTACGACCCATAAGTTCAGCAATAAAACCTGTAAGAAAAAATTGAACACCCATAATCATTGATGTCAAGGCTACATAGAATTCTGTTCTTTCGGAAATTAATCTGGCGCTTTTGTGAATAAATAGTTTGTCTACTCCAAGGTAGAATACCAAACCAAAACCAATTATAAACATCAATGTTCCTAATGCACCAAAAAAATGCATGGGTTTCTTGCCAAACTTCCCCATGAAGGCAACAGTCATCAAATCTAAAGGGCCATTCAAAAATCGATTCAATCCAAATTTTGTAACACCATATTTTCTGGCTTGATGTTGAACTACTTTCTCTCCAATTTTTTGAAAACCAGCGTATTTTGCTAATGCTGGAATGTATCGGTGCATATCTCCATACAGCTCAATGCTTTTTACTACTGACAGTTTATATGCCTTTAAACCGCAATTGAAATCATGTAAGTGAATTCCAGTAATTCTTCTCGCTGCCCAGTTGTACAATTTGGTTGGAATAGTCTTCGATATTGGATCATGACGCTTTTTTTTCCATCCGGAAATAACATCGTAATCTTCTTGATGAATGAGACGATAAAGTTCAGGGATTTCATCCGGTGAATCTTGTAAATCAGCATCCATTGTGATGACTACTTGCCCTTTAGCATTCTCAAAACCTTTTTGCAACGCAGCAGACTTTCCATAATTGCGTTGAAATTTTATCCCTTTAACGCAAGAATCTTGAGAGGCTAAATTTTCAATTACAGACCATGATTTATCCTTGCTTCCATCATCTATAAAAATAACCTCATAGCTTAAGGAATTTTCATCAACAACACGTTTTATCCAATGATAAAGCTCTGGAAGTGATTCATCTTCGTTAAATAAAGGAATTATGAGGGATAAATTAATTGACATGTTTGGATTGTACCGCTAAATTAATCAATAGGTTTCAGTTCTAAATTGAAAAAAGGACTAATTTTTTATCAATTTATAGTTTTTTCCTTTATGATTTATGACATAAATTCCAGCACTCAAAGTAGATAAATCTAAAATTATTGTTTCTGATTCTGCAATAGTTTCTTTCAAAACACTTCCATTCAAATCAACTAAATAGATTCTATTTCCTTGTTCAAGCCCTTTCATGACAACATGATCATTGGTTGGGTTGGGATACAGTAATAGTGGTTTATTGGACAAGTCAGAGGTTGAAGAATTGTCGTAGTTCGTGATCGAGAATCTATCAAATCCAGCTTCTGTTATATTAATATTTGGTGAATAATCAGATATTGTTATCATGAGTTGCAAACTACTATTCAACGGCAATAAATTTGCTAAAGAAATACTTTTAGTTTCCCAAGACATGGTAAAGTTAGGTGGAATTAGTTGATCAATTAAAATTTGTTCTGAACCTGTTAACAAAAATACATTTAATGTATCGTCAGCACTTCCAGGTCCGTGAAAGCAATGATAACTGATAGCATAATTGAGGTGTGGATCTGTTAATCCTGTGATGTAAAATTGAGGGGAGAGGAGTGTTGTTAGTCCATTGTCAACATCATCCACATCAGGGTTGAAACTAGTGTTATTCCCAGTAATAAATGCATTCTTACCACAGTCAAGGTCAGCATCAAAATTAGGCACTGTATTATTTGTTGGGTTTGGAATGCCGCGTTCCCAATTTCCTGTTTCCGCATTTGCGATTACCGACCAACCAAAATCAAATTCAAAATCGTCGTAATAACCTTTTTCAAGTTCAATAATGAGCTCACCTGTATTTTCAGTAATTGCAGAATCAAAACAAATGGTCTTATATCCCCATTTTCCAACTTGAACGCGATAAATATCTCCATCTTGATAGTATAAGGTAAGGCTTTCTTGGCCTAATGCATTCGTTATGCCTGAATGTTCTATGAGAGGGTGAATAAATTTGATTTGTGTATTTGAGATGGGAATTATACCACCTGCTTCATAAACTTGAATGTTCAAGTTGAATGGTGGAATAGGTATTAGTTGTGTATTTAGAATTGCAATTTGGTCTTGTGAAAGGGTTACAGTTTCTGTCTTGGGGTAATATCCAACTTTTTGAAAAGTAACTGAATATTGTCCCACTCCAAAAAGTCCCGTTTCATACATACCAATTGAATTTGTTTTTTCCTCTTGATCATTGGTTATTATCTGCACTGAAACATCATTAATTGGGAGACCTGTCGCTTGATCTGTAACTACGCCATTTAGATAGGATGCTTTTTGATAGTTTGGCCCCAAAATATAAAGTCCTTCTGTAATGTCAGCTGCAAGAATAGTTCCTGAAGGTAAAAAGGGATATACTCCCCAACAACCATTAAAATCTGGAGTTTGACCTGGATAGGTATCAAACTGAGCAACTTTGATTGTATTAGTTGGATAGGTAATGTCGTGAATTACAACTCCATCAGAATAATAGCTTGTAATAAGATAATCTCCTTTTACGTGCGTGTTGTGAGGAATTACTCCTGTACCAGGTGAGTGTTGTGTTTTGTCAACCTCAACAATATTTGTTGGATCAGATATATCATAAACTCCAATATAGGCGCCTGTTACCTCATCTGTAGTATAAACAAATTGTCCGTTAGTCGAAGGCCAAATGTTATGGGTGAAATTATTAGGAGTTGTTTTGGTTCCTAATAAAATGGGATTGGCCTTATTCGAAACATTTACTAAGCTAAAAAATCCATCATAAATATGAGCAGCATACAGCGTATCGTTCCTCACATAGCCATCATGAATGTACCAATTATCAAAAATCCCTACTTCAATTGGGTTCATTGGATTGGTTTGAACGTCTAAAATAATTGTTCCGCCATTTCCTCTATTAGCTCCGAAAATATAGGCAAAGCCATTTTCATCAATAAAACAGGTATGAGCCGATTGCCAAGTGTTGTTTGCTGGGCCAGTGTAAAGAGTGGAAGTTAAATTTGTTGCTTGTGGCAGGGGGGTTAAATCAATTATTTGAAGTCCATCTTCTGCTTCAGTTGTAACGTAAGCATAATTACCGTAAACACAGGGGTCACGCCAAATTGATTCAGTTCCTGGCAACCAAAAAACTTCTGTTGGATTGGTAGGGTTGGTAACATCAATGATTGAAGTACCTTTAGAAGTCCCAACGATTGCATATTCATTTCCTAGTTCATCGACATATCCCCAAACATCATTCAAATTTGCGCCGTGTAGGGACTGATAATTGACGTGAGAAAGGGAGTCGATATTCAACTGGGAGAATAAAGTTGAAAACGAGTTTATAAAAATAAAAAGGCATAAGAGAAGCTTGGTATTTTGAAATAACTTCATAAGATAAAAATTGCTGCAATAATGAAAATCAAAACGATTGCTATATATTGCCAAATATCTGGGAAATATTTTGTTAACAGTTCTTTTAATTTCATAATTAAAATTACGAATAAATTCGATACGAGTCAAATGGTAGTATTTAATTTATGTTATTGGGAAAAACAAAAAAGGCCGTCTTTTGATGGCCTTTTTGAAAAATAAATTGACTTAAAATTAATTCTTTATTATTCTTTTTGTAGCTATTACTTGATCTTCTAACGAAATTTTTAATAAGTAAACCCCGTTGGATATGTGATTCAAATTAAGTTCATTTTTATTAGATTCTCTCATTATTACTTGACCAGAAACATCCATCAGTTCGAGTTGAAAATTCTTTTCTAAATCTGAACTAATGATGTTAATTATATCCTTTGTCGGATTTGGAAATATTTTATATGTAGGTTCAACCAATTGATTTATACTTGCCGTATTTTCATAAATTACTTCGAAAACGAAGTTTTTTGTTGCTATCCCAATCGGTGTCCCATTATCAGTAGCAGTAATAGATGCGTGGTATATTCCTGGTGAAACACCAGTAGCATTGAATGAAGCTTGTAGTTCATAATATTGCTCACTAACCTGTGATACAATAAATGAGAAGGCTCCTACTGGTGCATCTGAATTCCCTGTGACTTCAATTGTTTGTCCATTTTCAGGTGTCATTATACCAATATTAAATCCTGTTGTGTTTAGGCTTTTTAAAGTATCTCCCGTATAAACATTAATTGTATCGCAAATGGCACTGCTAATTAATAGTGGAGGTGTATTTGATGTTGAAATTCCTGCAACATTAAAGTAAATTTCTTGTCCATCTAGGAAATCAATGCCGTCATTACCATTAAAGGGGCCATCAAAATTGGTTCCTGCTTGGTCAAAACGGCCAACTTGAAAATAGTCGATTCCATTTCCAATGTTAACTCCAACAGTAGCAGGAATTCCTCCAAATCCACTTAATCCTGATGAAGCATCACCGGTTGTCCATTGCATATCTTCGTAACAGAAGGAAACATTTCCACCCGCAGAAATGAGAGAGTCTGAACCGTTGGTGATAATTAATTGAAATGTTGATACCAAATCATTATGCATATTAAAATAACCTACATTATTCCAGTTTACTATTAGTGCAGTAGGAGTTACTTTATACCAAACATTTCCACCATTTGAAGTAAAATTCCCTAAACTATCATAACCACCTCGTGTATCAACATCGGCCCAAAAAGGTGCAATCATATTATAAGTTGAGTCAGGAAAGGAATTGGCAGACCAAGTAATATAAGGAGCTTGAAATGATATATTTCCATTATTATTGATGAAAACAGAATTGTACGTATTGCCATAAAAATCAAATGTAAATGGAAGCGAAATCAAAGGAGAGGAATCATCATCATTAGGTAACATGGCCATAGTGAAAGTAGAATCCAAAGGAATCATACAGTCACAAAGGTCATTTTTTTGAAGCCCACCATTGTATTTTATATGTGTCGGATAAGTTACATCACTGAAAGAGTAGGTAACATTGGGATTTAAATTTCCTGAAAGTTTTAGTTGTTGGTAATCTGCTTTTGAGATTGAAACAGTGTTTTGGCTGTATACTACTGATGCAGAAGCAAAAAAGATTAAAAATAATTTTTTCATGGCAATTTTATTTAGTTATTCTAATTAACGAAGGTAACTAAAATTGCGTTGCCTAAAATGCTAAGTATATTTTTTATTTCAGGAAATTATAAACTTCAAAACGTGTGACTTTCAATGAAAATCCAATTTCACTTTTAATGATTCCATTATTACTGAATCCATGTCTGTAATACGGCTCCGCTTTATAACTCCATGCTCTTCGCGATTTATTCATTCCTGATTTCATCTGATAAATACATAAACCTATTCTCAATGAAAATGCATTTTCAATCGGTTGATTCAGTGATATATTATATTCTGGAGTTAATGCAATATCAAAAAATTCTTTTGTGCAAATACCTCGTACTCTTCTTCCTGGAGTAGAAAGAAATCGAGCTCTCAGTTGAACTCCGGGTGTTATGAAATGTTGATTTTCGCCGAAAGTTTCTATTCTCCTGGTTTGATATTGCGTACTATTACGGTAAGAAATTTCTGGGATAAAATGTTTAGCTACATGACTATGAATCCCAATATGAATATTGGTTTGCTCGTTTGCAAAATCTTTAGAAAGCCCTCCTGAAATCCCAATATTCTTACCAGTTCGCTGGTAGGCCTGTCCGAACATAAGAGTAATAAAGAAAACAAATAAAGTGGTGATTTTCAAAGCTAACATGCTAATAAAAATCAAATTAGCCATTTTAGTTACAAAAAAAAACTCACCGAAGTGAGTTTCATTGATTTTATTAACATGTCTTTACGCCAGAACCTTAGGTGCGGCAGCAAGAATTTCGGAGCTAGTTTCTGCGGCAAATTTTTCAAAGTTCTTGACAAATTTAACTGCCAAATTATTTGCTGTTTCGTCGTATGCTTGTTTGTCTGACCAAGTAGCTCTTGGATTTAATAATTCACTTGGTACACCTTCACAAGAAGTTGGGTATGCCAGTTCAAAAATTGGAAGTTTTTCGAATTCTACATTATTCAATTTTCCTTCCAATGCGGCTGTTATCATTGCTCGAGTAAAAGAAAGTTTCATGCGTTGTCCAACTCCATAAGAGCCTCCTGACCATCCTGTGTTGATTAGCCAAACTTTGATATCTGTACCACTAAGTTTATCACCAAGTAATTTTGCATATTTCGCAGGATGAAGTGGTAAAAAAGCAGCTCCAAATCCAGCAGAAAATGTGGTGGTTGGTTCAGTAATTCCTACTTCAGTTCCTGCCACTTTTGCCGTATATCCTGACATGAAATGATACATTGCTTGCTCGTTCGTTAGTCTTGAAATTGGAGGTAGAACACCAAATGCATCAGCTGTCAAAAAGAAAATATTTTGAGGAGCTCCTGCTTTCGAAGGAACCATAATATTGTCAATATGATGAATAGGGTAGGATACACGCGTATTTTCAGTAATTGAACCATCAGTGTAGTCTGGTGTAGAGGACTCTTCGACAAATCCAATATTTTCAAGCAGAGCTCCAAACTTAATTGCATCAAAAATTTGAGGTTCTTTTTCTCTTGTTAAATCAATAGTTTTTGCATAGCAACCACCTTCAAAGTTAAAAACTGTATTTTCACTCCAACCGTGTTCGTCATCACCAATTAATCTTCTATTTGGGTCTGAAGAAAGAGTAGTTTTTCCTGTGCCAGACAATCCAAAGAAAATAGCTGTATCACCCGATTCTCCAACATTTGCGGAGCAATGCATCGACAATACATTTTTTTCATGTGGCAAAATGAAGTTTAATGCAGAAAAGATTCCTTTTTTAATTTCACCAGTATAACCGGTTCCTCCAATTAGGATCGTTTTCTTAGTAAAGTTTAATATCGCAAAATTGGATTGGCGTGTTCCGTCAACTTCTGGATTGGCTTCAAAACTTGGAACACAGAAAATATTCCATTCCGGATTGAAGTTTTCAATTTCTTCATCCGATGGTCGAAGAAACATGTTATACGCAAATAAATTAGACCATGGTTGTTCAGTAATTACTCGGATATTCATACGAAAAGAGTCATCAGCACAAGCATACACATCACGGACATAGAAATCTGAATCTTTAACATACGACTTCATTTTTTCATAAAGCGCATCAAATTTTGCGGGTTCAAATCCTATATTAATGTCTCCCCACCATACTGCATTTTCTGTATTTGCATCTCGAACAATGAATCTGTCCTTAGGTGAACGACCTGTAAACTGACCTGTTTCAATAGCTAATGCACCGGTGTCAGTTAGCACTCCTTCTCCAAGGATGATTGAGTCTTCAATAAGTTCAGCTGGGGTAAGGTTCCAATATTCAGTAGCAAGAGTATCAAGGCCAATGGTTTTCGCTAAGTCCGCGTTTTTACCAAAATTTCCTATTTTTTCCATAGTAGTTTTTATTGGTTAAAGTAGGCGGCAAAATTACATTTAATCAACTTTTGAGCATGTTTTTACAGCTAATAGTTACGAACAACAACGCAAAATTCTGTTAACAAAAAATTTATGAAAATTAAATAAAAAAGTTTATATTAGGTTAGTGTATTTTTGACACTAAAATAATGCTGATTCTGCTGGGTATGCGTTGAAAGAACCGCTTCCTTTTGCTAATAAACGATTTGTTGAATCTTTTAGTTCAGCCTCCATGAATAGGATCGATTTTCCTTGACGAATGCATTGCGACTGACAGATTATTACTGAATTTGTTAATACTGGATTAAAAAATGAGGTTTTGATTTCAATTGTAGAAACCACCTTCATGTGCTGACAAACAAGTGACAAAGCACCAACTCCCATTGTGGCATCCATCAAGGCGGCAACAAATCCGCCATGAGCTACTTTTGGAATTGCAGAATGCTTAGAATCAACCAAAATTGAATAAGTACAAATTCCTGGTTTTTCTATTGTGAAATCTATTCCTAGCAACTTTCCAAACTCATTGCTTTCAATGTATTTATCGATGATTGGATGAGAAAAATTAGTAGTCATTATCCTATTCTTTTGGTTATTAAATCTCGCACTTTTTTGAAAAACTGAAAAGGTTGATAGGTTCTCCATTCAATATCGTCTAGTTCACCACTCATATTTATGTAATGATCAATTTGAATGTGTTGAAATTCTCGCAAAACATGCTCGTGAAAATTAACCATGGCAATCCAACCATTTTCTATATCATCAAACCATTCTTCGTAATAGCAATCATCTGAGTAATGAAAATTCAATACATTTTCGCCTATTAAAATGAAATATTCTATACCCACTTCAGTTAAACGCTCAATAATATCACGTTTAAATTTCATAATGTCGTTTTCAATAGCGTCATTCCATTCACCAATTAGTTCAATTACGGCATAATTTTCATCGTAATCAACAAATAGAATTTTTATAAAAAGAGTAGGTGAACCAAATGAATCCCACTGTGGATGAATGTAAAAATTATAAATAGTATTGCTAAATTCAAATTCACTATATTCCCTTCCATAAAATGGTGAACTAGGATCTTCAGAGGCAATGTAATATCCGCGCCATCCATAATAAGGTTCAACATAATGCATGCACAAAATTAGTACAAGAAATCCATTTAGGTCTTTTGAATTCAAAGTTTTGTTTTACATTTGATTTCAAATTCCTTTGTACATGAAAAATTTTCTTTATTGTCTTTCCTTTTTATTTCTTTTAGTTAGTTGTAGTGGTTCAAATCAAAAGCCGATTGAAGATTCATTTAGCGCATTTGTTCAATCTAATTCTAAAGTTGTTGCTTTTGGTTCAGTAAACGTTAAAGAGATTTTAACTAAAGCTGATTACTCCAAAATTCCAAAATTTGGTGGTTTAATAGCAAATCAGTTAACTTCTTTTTCTGGGTCAATTAATCTAGATAAACCAATATACTTTGCAGCAGAAGGACCTTTTGATCTTGAAGGAATGCCAGCCGCTCTTTTTGTTTTTGCTGAGTCAAAAAATCAAGATTCTGTGACGAAGAAAATGAAATCATTGGGGTATGAAATGATAGAGGATAAAGAAAATAAATTCAGTTTTTATCAAGACAAACAAATGTCTATTTCTGTTAAGGAATCACTGATGATTGGAGTTTTTAAGCCTTCCACTAAAGACTTCAAATCATTATTAGCTTCAACCTATAAAATGTCTGAAAATGAAACGAAAGAGGATAGAGTTAAGCAAATGGTTCAGTCTAAAGAAGATATTGTTGCAGGATTGAATTTAGAATCATTATATTCTACATCTAACACAGATTTAGAAAAACTCCCTAAGGAGAATAAGGAAATAGTAAAATCCTTGATGAAGTCATCTTTTATTTTAAATACTATTAGTTTCAATGCAGGGGAAATGGTTTTTAAAACTCAAAACTTCTTTTCAGAAGAATTGAAAAAAAGAATTCCGTTGAAACAAGAAGCGGCTACCAGTGTTTTGAAGAATTTAGGTACTGGTGAACCTCGGCTTGGACTTCTTTTTAATTTAGATTTCACCAAATTAAACGGGCTTTTGAAAGACTTAATGCTTGAGGAAGATGTAAAAGCAATGACAAGAGATTTAACTGCTGAAGAAATTCCAATAAATGAGTTATTTGGTCAGGTGTTGAATGGTCAATTAGGAGCTGTTGTTTATGAAGAAACGATGGCTGAAGGAGGATTAACCCCTCAAACGAATGTATATCTTGGATTAGGAAATCAAGGTAAGAAAGGCTTTGATAGATTAAGTATTCCAGGCCTTTCACTTATTGAAAGAGATCTTTTTGATTCTCATGTGCTCTTTTATTCCTCTAAAGATATGAAACCAAATGATGAACCAATAAAAGTGACGGAGGGGTGTGAGAATTTTGGTTCCAAACCAATTAGTGGATTTGTTCATCTGAATGGAATTCCTGTTGAAGATTTTGATGCTGAAGGTGCTTATAAATTTATTGAGAAAATAGATTACATTTATTTTGAATATGGGGTTGATGGAGGAATGTTGAAATTACAAGCGATTGACCAAAAAACGAATATTCTGAAGCAATCTGTTGATCAGGCTTTGGCACAATTATCCGAAATTTTAATAAACATGGTTCTTTAATTCAGTAGAAAGTGGGGAAGGATAAGTTAAGAAGATTTGCTATTGTTGAGAATTATTCTCACTTCATTCAGCCAGAATTAGGAGAGGAGTGTGAATTTAAAGGCAAATGGCGATCACATTATTTCAAAAATGACAATCCAATAGTTGTAGAATTAGGCTGTGGTAAAGGTGAATACACAGTGGGGTTAGCTGAGAGAAATCAAAATATAAACTATATTGGAGTTGATATCAAAGGTGCTAGGATGTATATCGGCGCAAAAGATTCACTAGAAAAAGGGTTGAAAAATGTCGCTTTTTTGAGAACAAAGGTTGACTTTATTACAAAATCATTTGAGCTACAAGAAGTTGATGAAATTTGGTTGACATTTTCCGATCCACAGCGCAAAAAGCCAAACAAAAGATTAACTTCCAAAGTTTTTATTGAAAGATATCGTCAAATTTTAAAACCTGGAGGATTTGTGCATTTAAAAACGGATAGTGATATTCTTTTTGAATATACAGAACAAGAAATTGATATGAACAACTATCCAAGGGAAATAGTTAGCTGGAATATATACAATGATCTCGAGAAATTGAAGTCTGATGATGATAAAGAGATTTTACAAATACGAACGCATTACGAAAAATTATTTTCAGCAAAAGGAAGTACGATTAAATATGCTAAGTTTAAAATTTCCTGAAATTAATTGTAATTTTATACTCAGAAAGTTTTAAATTTCAACAACTTATTAATTATATTTAAAGAAGATTACCTTGAACAAATAATCCCAGTGTTTTCGAGAGTAAATAATTAAAAAAAACAAATGAATAAAATTAAATTAAACTCAATATTTCTATTTACCTTTTTTATTATGTCTTCCATGTTCGTTTTTCAATCCTGCGAAAAAGAAGATGAAGGGTGTGATGAAGATAATATCAGTATCGCTGGAGATGATGAAAGTCACAATGCTGGTCAAAATTGTATGCAATGTCATTACGATGGAGGAGAAGGTGAGGGGTGTTTTGTCGTTGCGGGAACAGTATATGATAGTTTACAACAAAATACTAAAACGAGTGGATCAATTGAATTTTATACAGAACCCAATGGTCAAGGACAGTTAATTAAAACAGTTGCAATTGATACAAAAGGTAATTTTTTTACAACCGATTTGTTTAATCTTCAAGGTCTTTATCCAGTTGCTGTTGGAATAAATGGATCGAAACAATATATGGGAAGTGCGTTAACATCAGGTCAGTGTAATAGTTGTCACGGTGTAACTACCAATAAAATTTGGGTGAATTAAACAATTCCTAAATTCTGATTTCTTCTTAATCTTATTTTTAAGGTAAACTATTTTTCGGAGTAGTGCCGGCATGTTTATTGAAAGCGTTCTCTTTTCTTTTTTTACTTTCAATCATTTCTTCAATCGTCTTTTCTTGGTTTCTCACGTACATATCATGCCAAGCAATTGTTGCCGAAGGGATTACATCAGTAAATGGCAGAATTTCCTCGAAAAATGTAAATCCTGCCCATTTTAACTTTTTATTGAAGAATATATAAACTAAAATGGCTGAAATCGGAGCAATAGCTACGTCTGCAAATTCCGCAAAAACTGGAATGATATAGGATAAATAACCTAACAAATCAATACAGATAGCAACTGCCAACTTGGTCTGTTTCTCTGTTTCAAATTTCTTTTTCAGTTTTTCAATTTCAGATGACATGTAAGATTTTATTTTGAAAATTTAACGCAATACAAACCACGTCAGGAAATTGGGTTACAATAAATACATCTAAATTAATAGAATTTAACAAAAGACTTTCAGATCTGTCTTATTGTTATTGCTTTGAATTTTCTGAGGCTTCCTTTTTCTTGCATTTCTCATCAAGTTTGGAAAACCAAGCGTCATTTTCTTTAGAATACTTGCTCTCGTCACCACGAATTTTATAAAATTCTTTCAAATCTGGATACATTTCCTTAGTGACTTTTTTAAAGCAATCACAATCCCAATTATCACTTTCTTTAAACCCCTCACACATGATTTGAAGTTGTTTTTCTGCGGCTCCGTCCTTTTCTTTCCAATCTTGACTTGGTTCGTCTTCACATGAACTAATAATGATCGTACTTAAACACAAACTTGATATGTAGAGTAATTTTTTCATAAATTATAAATTTTACATTTCAAAGATAATTTTTTTGTTTAATTTAGAGCATTAATAACAATTTTATTTGAGATATTATGAAATTAATTCTAGCGCTCTGTTTTATTTCTTTGGGTTCATTTTTATTTAAAGCACAAGAAACAGTTGCTGTAGATGGTGTTACTTTATCTAAGAAAGTTTCTGCCGATGGCACCAATTTAGTGTATAATGGTGCAGGGACAAGATCAAAATATGGTTTTAAATTATATGTTGGAGCATTATATTTGAAGCGTCCATCGATGGATGCCAACAAGATAATAAATGATGATCTTACAATGGCTATTCACATTCACATAATTTCGGATAAAGTTACTCGCGAGAAGTTTCTTGAAACGGTTAGCGAAGGATTTGCATCAGCCTCTCACGGAAAAGCAACAGAAGCACAGAAGACAACTTTAAAAGGTTTTTTTGCAGATCCATTTAAGAAAGGAGATAAAATTCGATTAGAATACGTCAGCGGTTCAGGCGTGAAAGTTTATAAAAACGGAGTTTACAAAGGTGTTGTTGCTGGGCTAGAATTTAAAAAAGCTTTGTTTTCAATTTGGCTTGGAACTAAACCACCTAGCGCTGAACTTAAAAATAAGTTACTAGGAAAAGTTTAGAAATTCCTATTTCATTAGCTTAATTTTTTTAGCAGTATACAGATAAAATCTTAATATACAGAAAGTGTAAGATTTACATTTTCAATGGGAAATTAGTACTTTTGTATTCTTTATTTGATTTATATATCATTGAGATGCGAACGAGAATTATCCTATTACAAAGTATTTAATGAATCACACACTTAAATTATCTGGTTTAGAGCCACTTATAGTTACTCCTGAAAGTAATTTTGTTAACGTGGGTGAACGTACAAATGTCACTGGGTCCAAGGCGTTTTTACGTATGATTAAGGAGGGAGACTTTGAATCTGCCTTGGCTGTAGCACTTGATCAAGTGGAGGGAGGTGCTCAAATTATTGATGTCAATATGGATGAAGGAATGATCGATGGAAAAGAAGCCATGGTCAAATTTCTAAATCTAATTGCCTCAGAACCTGATATTGCTCGGGTACCGATTATGATTGATAGCTCGAAATGGGAAATCATTGAGGCTGGATTGAAATGCATTCAAGGCAAAGGAGTTGTGAACTCAATCTCATTAAAAGAGGGAGAAGAAAATTTCATTTATCAAGCAAAAACTATCAAACGCTATGGCGCGGCAGTGATCGTAATGGCTTTTGATGAGAAAGGGCAAGCAGATTCCTATGAGCGCAGAATTGAAATTTGCAAAAGATCCTATGATATTTTGGTAAATCAAGTTGAATTTGCTTGTGAAGATATCATTTTTGATCCAAATATTTTTCCTGTGGCAACAGGAATGGAGGAACACAATAACAACGCTCTTGATTTTTTCAAAGCAACTAAATGGATTCGTGAAAATTTACCTGGCGCTCATATAAGTGGAGGAGTTTCTAATGTTTCTTTTTCATTTCGAGGAAATAATAAGGTGAGAGAAGCCATGCATGCAGCGTTTCTTTACCACGGAATTCAACATGGCATGGACATGGGGATCGTAAATCCAACGATGCTTGAAGTTTATTCTGATATTGATAAGGAACTTTTGGATTATGTCGAAGATGTCTTGTTAAATCGAAGATCAGATGCGACAGAGCGTTTGTTAGAGTATGCTGAGACAGTTAAGGGTGATGGTAAAACCAAAGAAGTAGATTTATCGTGGCGAAATGTTACCGTGCAAGAAAGACTTTCGTATGCCTTGGTGAAGGGAATCGTTGAATTTATAGATGCTGACGTTGAGGAATGCAGGAAGTTATATGAACGTCCAATTCAAGTGATTGAAGGTCCTTTAATGGATGGAATGAATGTGGTTGGTGATTTATTTGGAAGTGGTAAAATGTTTCTTCCTCAGGTGGTTAAGTCGGCACGTGTTATGAAAAAAGCCGTGGCCTATTTATTACCTTATATTGAAGCTGAAAAGGATGGAAAAAGTTCATACGCGGGTAAAATTCTCATGGCAACAGTTAAGGGAGACGTTCATGATATTGGAAAAAATATCGTTGGAGTTGTCCTTGCTTGTAATAACTACGAGGTTATTGATATTGGAGTAATGGTTCCTGCTGAAAAGATTATTGAAACTGCGATTAAAGAAAATGTCGATGTAATAGGTCTTAGCGGATTAATAACACCTTCTTTGGATGAGATGGTTCATGTTGCAAAGGAAATGGAGCGAGCAGGATTATCAATCCCTTTATTAATTGGTGGTGCAACGACATCAAAGGTCCATACAGCTGTTAAAATTGAACAACATTATTCGAAAGGACAAGCAGTTCATGTATTGGATGCATCTCGTTCAGTTACTGTAGTGGAAAGTTTGTTAGGTTATAAAAAAGAGGGTTTTGTTAAGGATTTAAAAGAAGAATACATTCGATTACGAGAGCACCATGAAAAGCACCGTGGAGCTAAACAATTATTAACTTTAAAAGAGGCACAAGAAAATAAGTTAGCATTAAATTTTAATAATCAATCGATTGATTCTCCAAATTTTTTGGGTATTAAAACATTGAATAATATTGATTTACGAGATATTTCAGCATTTATTGACTGGACTCCCTTTTTTCAAACCTGGGAATTACATGGCAGATATCCTGCTATTCTAACCGATGAAGTTGTTGGAAAAGAAGCAACTAAATTGTTTGATGACGCTCAAGAAATGTTGTCTCAAATTATTCGAGAACGTTGGTTAGAAGCTAGAGCTGTATTTGGTCTGTTTCCTGCAAATTCTGTTGGGGATGACATCGAAATATACGAAGATTTAAATCGACATAATATACTTTGTATTCAACGATCACTTCGCCAACAAACAAAGAAAACATCCGGTCAACCAAATCTCGCATTAGCAGATTACATTGCGCCTAAGGAATCAGGAATCAACGACTACATTGGTGGTTTTGTTGTTACAACTGGAATAGGGATTGATGAGCATATACAACGATTTGAACAAAATCACGATGATTACAGTTCAATTATGTTAAAAGCATTAGCAGATCGATTAGCGGAAGCCCTTGCAGAATATTTACATGCCGAGGTTCGTACAAAATATTGGGGTTATGGAGCGAATGAGGTATTGTCAAATGAAGATGTAATTGCTGAAAAATATCGTGGTATTCGACCCGCTCCTGGTTATCCGGCTTGTCCTGATCATCAAGAAAAGATTGGTTTATTTAATTTGTTGAAGGCAACAGAAATAACAGGTGTATCTCTCACCGAGAGTTTGGCAATGATGCCTGCGTCATCTGTAAGTGGATGGTACTTCGGTCACCCTGATGCTCGTTATTTTGGATTAGGTAAAATAACTATGGAACAAGTCGAAGATATTGCAAAGCGAAAAGGAGTAACCACTTCTGAAATTGAAAGGTGGTATAGTAGCATTTTGTATTAATTGGTTAATACAGAGTTTAATGAAATCAAAATTAGTTCATACAATTCGTCATTATAATCAAAAAGGATGGTCACCTGCAACATCTACCAATTATTCCTTTCGCAATAAAGAGGGAATTTGGGTAACGCGTTCAGGAATTGATAAATCAGAGATTATAGAGGACGATTTTATTTTAGTTGATTTCGATTCTCAAGCAATTGGGAAGTATGAGGGAATAAAACCATCTGCCGAAACGCAAATTCATTGCGATATTTATAAATTGTTTCCAGAAGCAAAGGTCATTTTACACAGTCATGGAAAATATCCAGTTTTATGTTCAACAAAAAATGAAGATTCAATTGCATTTGAAGGTTTTGAAGTTCAAAAAGGATTTAAAGGTCAAATTACTCATGACAACCAGGTTCGTATTCCTATTTTTGACAATAGTCAGGAAATGTCTTTTTTTACGCATCAACTTTCTAGAGATTTAAATAAATTAGAAAATTCTTGTTTTATCATTCGTCAACATGGAACATACGCATGGGGTGATTCATTGTTTGAGGCAAAAAGACATTTGGAAACCTTAGATTACTTATGCGAATGCTGGTGGGAACAAAATAATTAAGTCAAAATCTAATTATGTCAAAAAAAAATAAAGAACGGTTAAATGTTGTTTATTCAACAAATCCTAATTTTCAATACGAAATGGAATCTACAGAAGTAGTAGAAACCTTAGAGCCAAAGTTTCAAAAATTGTATGTTTCACTTGATAAAAAGCTGCGAGCGGGCAAGGAGGTAACATTGATTGAAGGTTTTGTTGGAACAGAGAATGATTTAAAAGAATTGGGAAAATTCTTAAAAAGTAAATGTGGGGTAGGAGGTACAGTAAAAGATGGTGAGATTGTAATTCAAGGAAATTTTAGAGATAAAATCATTGAACTACTGCAAAAAGATGGATATCAAGTAAAACGAAAGGGGGGATAGATTTCTCTATTCAATCTCTTTAGAAACTTCTTTTTTCAATTCATTTAAATTCAATGTAACTGTTTGAATGGTCTCTAACAGAGAAGTTAAATGAGGTTCTTTAAGAGAATTTGTGTCTTTACAGAAATTATCATGAAAGCTTGGTAAATTGTAAGAGCCCAAAATTGTAGCTCCATGCCGAGGAAAACGATTCAAAGCTGATTCTAAAACACTAGCACCACCTCTAGGACCTGTGGATGTTGCCATTAATAAAAAATGGCAATTTTCAAAAGTCGCTGATTTATAGGTTGATATCCAATCAAAAATATTCTTGAAAGCTGTCGTGTAAGAACCGTTGTATTCAGCAAAGGAAATGATAATCAAATCAGCTTCATCCATTTTATTGAAAAAATTGATAATCTGCGAGGGAAATCCTTCTTTTTGTCTTTGGGGAGAATAGATTGCACACTCAAAGTCATTTAGATCTATAAGGTCAAGTTGAGTGTTTTCAAATAATCTTGCAGTATAAAATGCGAGGTTTTGATTTATTGAATTCAAATTATTTGATGCGCCAAAAGCAAGAATTTTCATTTTGTTTTAATTACTCTATAGAAACAAGAAGTCAAATTATTTGTTCAGTTCCGCTTAAATAAATCAAGAATCATTGATTACTCTGACCAAAATTAGAAAATGCTTGTTCAGAAGAATAATAGAATATTTGAATAAAGGCAACATCCCTCAGGAAATCAACTTTTCCAACCTCAATTCTATTTATTTTTAAACCTGTTCTTTTTTCTAAATCTTCCTTCATTTCATCGTATTTGTCAGAGGTAATCAAATCGATTCGATCGTAGGTGATAATTTTACGTGTTTCGTGCTTAACAAGCCACAGGTACTCTAGAATATAAAGTAGGAGTACGATTGAAATATTAATTAAACCGAGTTCAAATAGATTTATGTGATAAACATCCTTTGTAATTTCGGATGCCAACATTGCATTTACCACGCTTAAACCAATAACCAGAAATAAATAGGTCATTTCTTTAATTTCAATGGCGTCTGTTCGATATCTGATTATTCCAAAGATGGCAAACAACCCAAGTCCCATTCCAGTGTCAATGTCTAATTTTTTTAAGCTAAAACATAGAAAAAAGGTAATAGTTCCTATGAGATAATACGTAAATAAATAGTCTTTTCTCTTCGTTTTTGGGTAATACAAAAAGCGTATAATTATTGTCAAAAAGAAAATATTAATAAACAATCTCAATAACAAGCTGTAAAAATCGCTGTAGTTTATCCAGTTAAGTGGGAGTAATTCTAATCCATCATTCATAGTTCTCTATTTTTATCGTTAATATTTCTCAGTTTCCTCAGTTTTTCCTTAAATCTGTTATATTTCATATTACCGGTCCCGTAAACTTCCAATGTACCAAGACAGTATTTACTCAATCGATAAGGTCTTATTACCATTTTCTTCATCAATGAATAAAAGGGTGAGTTTCTATTGATAAATTCTTGTTTTAGTTCGGCAATTACTAAATTATCGAGTTTAACTTCATGGTGCTCCCATTTAAATGTTAAATCAAAATCAAGTGTTAATCGTTCTTTTATATCGTTATTTACCAATGTAATGCGATGAAAAGAGTTCCATAATTTAGGTACTAATTCGATTTCAGAATTGAGTATTTTCCCTAAAAAATTCTGTTGATCATCCGTTAAACTTTGAGCAATTTCATCCGCAGTTATTCTACTTTTTTTTGTTCGGCCTTTAATTTTATGTTTTACCTCAAGAAAACTAAGGTTTGATTCAACATATTTTCTAAATCTCACTTTAAAACGATCTTCCTTTCCTATGTAATGATCATTATAGAATTTAAAATTCTCTTCATCAAAATACAAACTCTCATAAAAAGGCATTCGCGTTCCTTCAATTTCCAGAATTCTATACGAATCTGTCAATGAACCTAAGATTGTTTTTAGCTGACTAAAGTTAAATGCAAATTTTGTATCAACGCGATTCATTAATTTAACCTCATCCATTTCGTTGAGTGTGATTTTGGTAAATTCAGAAGTGATTGGTTTGATGTGGTCTTGCAGCATTTAGTCTTTCCTAATCTTGTACGATAATATTCGAAACTCCTAAGATGCCGTTTGTATTGAAAACTTGCAATATGTACATTCCCGATTTCAAATTCCCTCTATTAATTCTGCCATCAATCAACCTCTCATTTATCAATTCATTGCCAAACATATCAATTATTCTAAAGGAAATATCGGTTAAGTTTTCTATATCAAGTTTCATTTCAGCGAAATCAGTAAATGGATTTGGGTAAAGATAAACAGAGTTTTCTTTAAGCTCGGATAATGTCAACGGAGAATCATACTTTATTGTTACAATATCTTTTTGGCCAGAAGTCGAGACGCTTTGACCTGAAACATATATATTATTTGTGGCATCAATTTCACAGACATTGATTTCATCATCTCCATTTATTCCGTTATCATAAATTTTATTCCACCAGAGAATTCCTGCCGAAGAATATTTTAAAAGCAGGTAATTCCAATGAGGACCATTTGTACCATTGGCTTCAGTTCTACCAACTAAAAGAACATCACCATTGTTATCAATTTTTATATCATAAGACTCATCGTTAAGTAAAGATCCATTGTCGTAGTTTTTTGTCCAATTTACAACTCCAGAAGAGGAAAGTGATCGAGTGAAAATATTACTTTGAATACCATTGTCTGTCGTTCCTGAAACGAAAACAGTTCCTGAGGAATTAACATCTAGACACGATGATCTGTCGTCATTTGCGTTATTATTGTAGTTGTTGATCCATACTTGAGTTCCTGTGGATGAATATTTTATTACCAATGCATCATTGTCATTTCCGTTTGACGATCGACCCGCAATGTAGATGTTTTCCGCGTTATCATAATCCATTTCAATGGGTTCATCTTTACCACCTCCTGCTCCTGCAAATGTTTTAAGCCAAAGTTGCGTTCCTGCTGTATTGTAAGCTATTGTAATTATGTCATCATCTGCTGAATTATCTGTACTTCCCGTTAGGACAATTTTTCCAGTAGGTAAGTAGCATAGATCGAATGGAATATCTGCTAAATTTGCTGTTCCATTGTATTGTTTTACCCATTGCTGAACACCAGAACTAGAGTATTTAAGCAAAACAATGTCCTCGTTCATGATAAAAAGTGGATTTCTATCTGAATATCCTAAAGAGTAAACGTTCCCACTAGCATCGATTTCAAGTTTGCTTCCTTTGTCCTCTCCGTTTACGGTGTTATTGTTAAATTGTGAAACCCAAAGAAAGTCTCCATTTGAATTCATTTTGAATGTAATAATATCAAAATCGGTTAAAGAATCTTTTATAAAACCTGTGACGTAGACATTTCCTCCTGCATCTACTTTAATGTCAGTAGCTTCATCATTTCCGTTGTCTGAACCATTGTATTTTTTTACCCAAAGTGTATCTCCAATAGGGCTTAACTTTATTACGCAAAGGTCTTTTAAGTTATTTCTACTGTAGGTATATCCAGCCAGATACGTATTTCCTGCAGCATCTATAGTCATGGCATTTACATTTTCTGTATTGTCACCAATACCAGTAAATAGTTTAGACCAATTTTCTACTCCAGTAAATGAATACTTAAGAGCTAGAGCATCAGATTCTGAAATATTGTCTTGTGAACTTCCTGCAACGAGAACATTATCAGAATTATCAATAGCTAATTGATTTCCTGTATCGTCTTTTCCTGCTGCTCCCGTATAGGCTTTTATCCAAGATTGACTTCCCGTTGAACTTGAATAACAAATCGTTACAGCATCAAAATTTGAAGACAATGGGTCGCTATCAGAATCAGATTTACCGGTTACTACAATATTGCCAGAGGCAAGAAGTCCAATTGAGGTTCCCTCGTCCTCACCATTACCAGTTCCGTTATGATCCGTTTGCCAAAGTAAATTTTTTGTAGGACTTACTTTAAGTGTTTTATAATCAATGTTTTGAACTAAGCTTGGATCATTGTCACTTTTACCTATAATGTAAACATTACTGGTTGCGTCAATTACTAATGAGGATGCTCGATCATCTTGAGAATTAACACCGTTAAAAATAAAACCATTGGACCATTGGTCAACACCAGCTGATGAATATTTCAAAACTAGCATATCATCATTACTTCCATTGTTGCTGTATCCGCAAACATAAACATTTTCCAATGCATCAAGTTTTAAGTCTGATGGCCGATCATCCATTCCATTGTTGAATGTTTGAGACCAAAGCATCGCCCCCAAATTGGTATATTTTCGGGTTACGATATCGTCGTCTAGTAAATTAGCGCTTCTACCAGTTACATAAACTGAATTTCCAGATCCTATTTTAACTTTCAATGCCCGATCTTTAGAAGCTCCTGTTCCATCAAAAAAAGCTGACCAATTTTGGGCTCCTGTTGAAGAATAGGACAGAATTACATAATCATCATTTGATGTCTCACTTGGATCTGTATCTGTTTGTCCTGCTACAATTACATTTCCCGATGCATCCACTGCGATATCATTTCCTTGATCATCTTGACTGTATAGTAGATTGTCATAAATGGCAGTCCATACAATTTGCCCATTTTGATCGTATGAAATAGTAACGATATCGTCATTAGTATTATTTCCCTTTGCATATCCGGTAACGATAATTTGATTATTTAGGCCAAAAGCCATTGCCAAAATCTCGTCATCTTTGTTATCAGAACCATCGAAGGTAACAGACCAACTTAATGTGCCAGAGTTTGTATATTTTGTCAATAAATAATCTTTTCGTTGATTGGCATTAACGGTATAGCCACCCAAATAGACATTTCCACTATTATCAGTCAGGACACAATTGTATTTATCCGAAAAATCGCCATCTCCGTTGTATCTATTCAACCATTGCTGGGTGGGTGATTGAGCAAAAAAATGACTAAAAAAAAGTATCTTGAATAAAAGAAAAAAGTATTTCATGTGTATTAAGTAAATATTAACCCAATTTTAAGACTTTAAAAAATGAAAAAAGTTTCGTTCATCTCATAAAAAATTTAAAGATAATGGATTTTGAGTAATGCATATCTTTTTAGTGGCACAACGATTGACATTAGGTGATAGAATTTAATTCCATCCATTTTGTGAAGACATTTGTTATCGAAATAAATATTAATCTGTCATTTCGGCAGTAAAACTGTAAATTTGTACCAATACAATTATGAGCGAACTTTTTGAAAATACATTTTTGAATTTACATGGTGACATGGATTCAGATGCTGAATTTATTCCATTAATAACAGCAGAGGAGGAAGAAACGGTAAATAGCACTGTTTTTCCATCAGAATTACCAATTTTACCGCTAAGAAATAATGTTTTATTTCCTGGAGTTGTAATTCCTATTACTGTAGGCAGGGATCGATCGATAAAATTGGTGAATGAAGCCAATAAAGGGAATAAAATAATTGGTGTTGTTTCCCAAAAAAATCAAGATGAGGAATCTCCTGAATTTGATGATTTACACAAAATCGGTACTGTTGCTCAAATTGTTAGATTGTTGAGAATGCCAGATGGAAGTACGACTGTTATCATACAAGGAAAGCGAAGATTTGAAATGCTTGAAATGACGCAGAAAGATCCTTACATGAAGGCAAACGTAAGTGTTTTCAAAGAGCCTGTTTTTGATAAGAAAAATAAGGAGCTCAATGTAATGATAAAAACAGTAAAAGATCTAGCTTTACAAATCATCAATGAAAGTCCGAATATTCCATCAGAGGCTTCTTTTGCACTTAAAAACATTGATACACCTACATTTTTAATCAATTTTATTTCCTCGAATATGAATGCTGATGTTTCCAAAAAACAGGAAATGTTGGAAGAGGTTGATATGAAAAAACGCGTAATGATGGTACTAGAACACCTTACGATGGAAGTTCAAATGCTTGAAATGCGCAACGAAATTCAAAGCAGAGTAAAAAAAGATTTGGATCGTCAGCAACGGGAATATTTCTTACATCAACAAATGCGCACCATTCAGGACGAATTAGGTGATAATCCGCAAGAGCAAGATGTAAGAGAGCTTCAAGATCGAGCCATGGATAAAAAATGGAATTCTGAAGTTGAAGGAATGTTTCATAAAGAATTGGGTAAGCTTCAACGCATGAATCCACAAGGAGCTGAGTACACCGTACAATTGAATTATCTAGATTTAATACTAGAACTTCCATGGGGCGATTACACAAAAGATAATTTAGACTTAAATCGAGCAAAGAAAATTTTAGAGCGAGACCATTACGGTTTAGAGAAAGTGAAAGAGCGAATTTTAGAATATCTAGCTGTCTTGAAACTCAAAGGAAATATGAAATCTCCAATTTTATGTTTCTATGGACCTCCGGGAGTAGGAAAAACCTCGTTGGGAAAATCAATTGCCGAAGCTTTAGGAAGAAAATATGTGAGAATGTCGCTTGGTGGTTTGCATGATGAATCAGAAATTCGTGGACATCGAAAAACGTATATTGGAGCCATGCCAGGTAGAATCATGCAACATTTGAAGAAAGCTTCAACGGCAAATCCTGTATTTGTATTAGATGAAATTGATAAATTGGGCAGAAGCAATCACGGTGATCCTTCATCCGCATTATTAGAGGTTCTTGATCCCGAGCAAAACAGTGCGTTTTATGACAATTATGTGGAGACAGAATTCGATCTATCACGGGTGATGTTCATTGCAACTGCAAATAATTTATCTTCCATCCAAGGGCCTTTGCGAGATCGAATGGAAATTATCGAAGTAAACGGATACACAATTGAAGAAAAGCTTGAAATTGCAAAACGACATTTACTACCAAAGCAAATCCAAGAGCACGGAATTTCAAAGAAAGAAATCTCTATTGATAAAAAAACATTAAGTAAAGTAATTGAAGAATATACCAACGAATCCGGGGTTCGTGGTTTGGATAAACTTGTTGCAAAGATTGTAAGAAATCGAGCGCGACAAATTGCTATGAATGAATCCTATGAGGTGAAAGTATCGGAATACGATTTATTTACAATTCTTGGAGCAGGTCGTTCTCGCACAAAATACGATTCAAATGAAGTAGCAGGTGTTGTAACTGGATTGGCTTGGACGAGTGTAGGTGGTGATATTTTGTTTATCGAATCTTCAATTACCAAAGGGAAAGGAAAACTTACATTGACAGGAAACTTAGGAAATGTAATGAAAGAATCAGCAGTTATTGCTCTTGAATTTCTCAAAGCTCATAGCGATTGTTTAAAATTGCCACAAGAGATTTTTGATCAGTACAATGTCCATATTCATGTTCCTGAAGGTGCAACACCGAAAGATGGTCCAAGTGCAGGAATTACAATGCTTACTTCATTAGCATCTTTATTTACCCAAAGAAAAGTGAAATCTCATTTAGCAATGACTGGAGAAATAACGCTACGTGGAGATGTACTACCTGTTGGAGGAATTAAGGAAAAAATCCTTGCTGCTAAGCGTGCGAATATTAAGGAGATTATTTTGTGTGAAAAGAATAAACACGATGTGGAAGAAATTCAAGCAGATTATTTAAAAGGATTGACATTTCATTATGTTAGTAAAATGAAAGAAGTTCTTGATCTTGCATTAAGTAAAGAAAAAGTGGTAAACCCAATTCGGGTAGAAATAGTTTCAGAAAAATTGAATTAATACCTATGCGCTATAATTTATCCGAAATCACTGAATTAATTCGAAACAGAAGAACCATTTATCCAGAGCAGTTTTCAGATAGAAAGGTTCATCGGGAGCAAATTGAATTGATTTTAAACAATGCACAATGGGCTCCTACACATGGAAATACACAACCATGGCGATTTGTAGTTTTTGCGGATGATGCTCGACAAACTTTGAGTGATTTTTTAGGGAAAACGTATTTGGAGATTACCCCTGCTGAAAAGCAAAATGATGCTAAATTAGCAAAAATGCTCAAGCGACCCTTATTGGCTTCAGCGATTATAGCCGTTTGTATGAAAAGACAGGAGGAGGGTAAAATAGAAGAAATTGAGGAAATTGAAGCGGTTGCTTGTGCTATTCAAAATATGCATTTGACTTGTACAGCTTATGGAATAGGTGGATTTTGGTCTACACCCAAACTAATTTACCATGCAAAAATGAATGAATTTCTGGGTTTTAGTGAAAAGGATAAATGTTTGGGATTGTTTTACTTAGGATACCCAGCTATTGAATGGCCAGAGTCTCATAGAAAACCCTTGGAATATAATACCGAATGGCGAAACCATTGAAAATAATTCTATCTTTGCCAATATGGGGATGTAGCTCAGTTGGCTAGAGCGCTTGACTGGCAGTCAAGAGGTCGTCGGTTCGAGCCCGATCTTCTCCACAGTTTTGAAAGCCCCAATAAAAGGGGCTTTTTCGTTTAGAATTTCTAATTTCTTTCAATACTTTTTTAATTGTTCAAAAAGTGCAGTATTTATGTATAGTGTTTCCTTCCATACCTTTTTTGACTGAAGAACTCCAATGTTCTCGAGAGCCTTGAGGTATTTTGCCGCAGTAATTCGTGAGATGGACAGTCGATTTTCCAAATATTCACTCTTACTGTACGGGTGTTCAAAAAGCAATTCGATCAATTCTTTACTGTATATTTTTGGAATCTCCTTCCTTGTCTTTTCCTTGATCTGTTCAAAAAGCGAATTAATTTCTGTAACCTGGGTTATTGTCGCATGGGCAGTTATTTCAACTCCTTTCAAGATATAAAGAATCCAATCTTCCCATTTGTTATTCGTTCGTACCTCTTGGAGTAATCGATAATAATCTGACTTATTTTCAATGATGTAACCGCCAAGAAATAAGATGGGTTGTTTAAGCAGACCAGACATAATAAGATATAGAATATTAATAATCCGTCCTGTGCGTCCATTCCCATCATAAAATGGATGTATACTCTCAAATTGATAATGTTGAATAGCCATTTTTATTAAATGAGGAATTTCGTCTTCATCAAGATTAATGAACTTTTCCATATTGCTCAACAGCGAATTGATAACTTCTGTTTTATCAGGCGGGGTATAAATAACCTTTCCCGTCGCTGAATTTCTCAATGCAGTTCCGGGTAGTTTTCTTATACCTGCATTATTCTCCTCAAGAATTTGCTGGATTTGAATAATCGTATTGATAGTAAGATTGTTTTTTTTCTGGATTGTTCTGAATCCAAATAACATTGCCTCCCTATATCTCAACACTTCCTTGGTGGAGGTATCGATTTGATCACCCTTTGCCGATAATGCTTGATATAATTTATCTTGAGTAGTTATTACATTTTCTATTTCTGAACTTGCTCTTGCTTCTTTTAGGATAACGGCATTAAGTAAAATTTCTGGATTAGGTAAAATATTTATTATTCCTTTTAATTCAGCAAGTGCAACTGAGCATTTCACCAATTGCTTTAAAATAATTACGGATTCAATAAATTCCTTTTCAGGGGGTAATATGGGCAGGTCATTAAATGGGATCTCATAGTTGCTTTTTTCGCTCATTCCTTTTTTTGTCATGTATAGTATTTTAACTTAATCTTATGTTCATGTAAATATATTACTTTTTTTTATACATGAAAAAGTTCTCATGTATAAATAATTCACTTTTCTAATTCCATCGCAACTCGCTCAACATCTTCCCTAAGTTTGTTCGATATTTCAGACCTTTTGCCCACAGTAATACAGTTCTAAATAGCTTTAAAACAGTAGTTTATAAATGTATTTTTTGTTAGAAAAAAAATTAATTCCACAACTAAAGAATTAACGATTGGGATGAAGAAATTATTAAATTCTCCAATTCAAGTTTATTGTATTAATGAAATGAGTGAAACTGATAGAAAATTACTTTCTTCAAAAAATGGATTTAATTTCTACAAACAAATTTTTGGTAAATAAAAAAACGGAACTAATATGATCCCGTTTTTAAATTTACACTAAAATCAAAGTTTATCTTAATTGGCGGTTCTATTTTGGTTTTCAAATAACCTGCTGTCTTATTATCTCATAACATTATTAGTTTTTGTCCAAACATCATGATTATCACCACTTTTATGCGACCATACTCTGTCTTGACTATCTATTAAAAAAAAATCGAAATAATTTTCATCTGGAGATTTAGAATTATTCACTATTTTTTCTTCCGTTATATCTTTATTTGCATAGCTTGGACTTACCGCATAAATCATAAAACCGAATGATGCCATCATCATAGATGAACCAACCATCAGTTTATACCAATTTTCTTTTACAAAATTATTCATAGTTAAATATATTTTATTGTTTTATTTTAAGATAATAAATAGGTTTCAACTTTTTACTTTGCTTAAAAGGTTATTCAAAAATTTCAACCAAGTGAATAATCAATTTTTCTTCAATTCGTCAATCTGTCATATTTTCTGTCATAAATATTGTTATATATGATTCTATAGAATCAGGAATTTTCTTCAAAAAAATAATTGAAATTTTGTCATAATCTTTTGTTGTTTTTTCTGACAAATGGCGTTAAAATTTACACGGCACTATTCTTGACAATTGAATAACCGTCGTCAGAAATGACAAAATAAAAATGGTAGTAATCTCTACCCAGTGAGGTCAACACTCAAATCCACCCAAGAAGAAGAGCTTCAAATCTTCAAAACTTATTAAGAATTATTAAAAAGTTAGTTACCTATTATCGCACTTAATTTACTTATATCACTAATTCTATTGAGATACAAATCTTGGGAGAACTTTCCAAAGCCATTCTTTCTTGATAATTGTGAGAGCTTACTCCAATTTGGTTTACCCTCTTGTTTATCTTCTCGAAGGTAATATCCTTTGCTTTGTAGAATAATTGTTCGAGAAGTATAGTTTGTTTTTAATCCGCTAAAAATTACTGATATTGGCTCAGAACCCATCTTCGCCGTTAGGTAATTCTTGTCATCGCTAAGAAGGGATTTGATATTGTTTTCAGAACCACTTACGTAGGAAGGAGACAAGTTTTGAATTTCAACAGGTGCTGGTTTTGAGAAGTCCATTGCCGCATAATCCATTTCCCAAAGGTTAAATCCACCATCGATGCGAATTTCAATTTTATCATCGGTTAATAATTTGGAATCAATAGGAATTACGATTGACTGATCCCCTGCATTTCCAACCGCTTGTATAGTTTCGATTTCAATCCACTTATTGTTTTTCTTTAGATACACAACTAATGGAATTCCTGCTTTTTTCATGGCTGCTAATTGTTCGTCAGTTGATAGCTTTTTATTTGATGCTTGCCATTTCTCATCATAAGAACCAAGATTTTGCAAAAATTGTTGATGAACAAATCCTGCCCAATCTGTATTTTTTACATTGATAACCAATTTAGTGTTTTCAATATCTTTCGGTTTAACAAATTGTAGATTAGCTGATACAAGACCATTTTTAGTTGGGCGATTAAAACTAAAAGGGTAATTGTCCTCTGACTGTAATTCACTTTTCAGTACCGCACCATCATGTGCTCTGTAGGATGTTGCTGCTTGAGGATTAGAAATTGTAAATAAATCACCGTTTATACTCGGAATTACTTGAACTGAAGCATCATGATATGCAACGGTTAAGGCAACCTTATTGGTAAATTGATTCTCTTTTTCTTCATTTCTTATTTGAAAAGAGAAATCCGAACGAGTTGGATGAAAATCTGGTAGCGTTTTGTAATCAAATCGTTCAAGTTTATCGCTCACAGAACCAGTAAACATTGTATTTGTGAAGACAAATCCTTTTCCATTGTCAATATATACGTGAGGACAATCACACGTTAAAGCGATTATTAAAACCAACAAACCGATTAAGGCACCAATTACTATAATTACAGTAACGATAAATTTGACAACATTATTTACTGATTTTTTTAGCGATTTTTTTAGGATCTTCATATCTGAGATATCAGATAGTTTTATGGATATTTGATTTCCAGATTTTAAATATTCTTTTGAATGAATGTGTATTTGTTGCTTAATCTTACTAGCTTTTGCCTCTGCAACGTCCATCTTTTCCATTTGGAAAGAATCAATATACAATTTGCTTTCTTGATAGGATTCTTTTGAATCTGCTAAATCCATTGATTTTTTGAGGATATATTTGGGATAATTGGATTCTGCCTCCTTATAGAATGAAAGCTCAACTTCGTCAATCGGAATTATTTGACCTGTCAGGATGTCAGATTTAATACTCGGTTGCGCTATTTGAAATACTTCATTATTTGCGTGAACGAAATAAACCTTAGATTCATTTTTGTTATCTGATTCTAAAATGGTTTTATAATTCCCATTAATATTTTTGAGCTTATGGTAAGAGCCACAGCTAGATAGAATTCCAATTAACCATAACATACTGATGGTTTTTATTGTGTTTTTGTGTCGAATCAATTTCATAATTAATTGTTTTTAAGCTAATTTAGGTACTACTTCACATCCCTCTTGACGAAGATCAGCGATTGCTTTTTCATGTCTATCGTCTAGAATATGTGTTTTTTTGTTTCTACAAAATGGACAGGCGGTTATATACCCATCTGTGTCAATATAAATGTATTTCGAACCAGCACCGACGCATCCCAAATTTCGTTGTTGGTATCCAGGATAAATCAGTATTGGTAAATGTTTGTATGCTTTATTTGTGTTTACTTCAATAAAAAAGGAATCTAAAAGATCTTGCTCAAAGGGTCTAAGCATAACATCTTTGCCTTCATAGTTTCCTACAGATCTTGGTTCTAAAAATTGTACAAAAGCAGCTCCATTTTCATTAGCGAAATTCATGTAGTTCATCAAGTTTTCATGCGAACAGAATTCGCGTGTCACACAAATCACAAATGTTAGAACTAATTTATTTTCAACGGCACTTTTTGCTGCTTCCTTTGCCCAATTAAATGCTTTGTCATTTCGTCTAAATACATTGTGCTTTTCAGGGATGTAGTGATCGATACTTAATAGAATAGAAGTTAATCCGGCATTTTTTAACGCTCGAGCATTTTCAGAATTAAGTTTATATCCCGATGTGTAAATTGCAAAGTCTGATGTTTTTTTTGCAGATTTAAGGATCATTAATAAATCAGCCAGTCGGTTCATAGGTTCACCACCTCCAAATTGAATCATAGGTACACCTGATGCTTGTAATTTTGCTACAATTTCAATGTGATCATCTAAGGTTAATGCTTCTTTTTGATTTAAAACGTCTGCCTCAAAACAATGCTCACAATTCAACGGACATTTTTTTGTTAAGGCAATTTGTACCATTGATTGTTGCTCCAATAAAGTATTTGTTAATTTCAATGACTTTCTGGCCTCAATTTCCATAGGGTTAAAAAAGTATGGAGAAGGAAAACCACTGACATTACAATTCATATAAACTTTACCATCAATCATCGCCAACTTAGGAATCTTTTGTCCAATAGTGAAACGAGATTTAAATGCCGCAACTCCTTTAATGACTTGAAAAAATGTAATGGGATTTTTATACCGTGCGAACAGATAAGAAATTAATCCAATTTTGATTCGAAATTCAAAAAAGGCTTTCTTGAATCCAGTAATTAGATGTGGGTTCGTTTGTGCTCGTTGCATTTCTAAAAAAAAACAGCTTAAGAAACTGATTGCACAAATATATGAATTTAACAATTTCTAACAAAACTTAATTATACAAATGCTTTTCATTCATTTGCGTATATCGCAATTAATCATTGATTAATATCAAATGTCCGTTTTTTTTCAATAAAATAAGTTAAAACAGCAAGATTCAGTACTCTTCAGAAATTAAATTTCCTCGTAATAATCGTATGATTCCTCAATGCCTCGGTTGTATTCAAATTCTATTTGATCTGAGTATTCATCTAGAAGATCTTCAAGTTCAAAGACAACATCTAAAGCTAAATTACCATCGCAAATTATTCGAACATCAGTTATATTTTCTTTGATAAATTCCTCAATTAATGAGGTGAAATGTTCAATGTCATGGCTTCTTTCAATCAGTGCATCAAAATGGTCGTCTCTTAATTTCATTAAAGTAAATCGAACAAAAAAATTGTCGTCTGAAAAGATAATTACAGCAGAATTCATAATCTGAATTTTTATGATACAAATTTCATAAACAAGTATGACTAAAATGTTACTTACTAATCAATTAACTGTTATTTTTAATGTTGCTGGAGAGTTTTAGTAATCATATAGCGAACAAGATTTTGATACTTGAAACTGCCATTTGAATACCTAATGCCAAAACGATAAATCCCATAATTTTGGACATTGATCTTAACCCGCCTTGGCCGAGGTATTTCAAAACTTTTGGGGCAGTGTATAGGATTAGAAAAATCAATAAACAAACAACGGAAACAGCACCGATGATAATTGAATTACTGACCCAATCTATAGAAATAATAGACAAATTAATCAAAAGAGAAATAGAACCTGGACCTGCCAAGAGAGGCATTGCGAGCGGACTAAACGAAATATCTTCTTTGTTTATTGATTCTTCTTTTACAGGCCCTTGAATATCATTTTTATGTTGTGAATTAAGAAGTAAAAAGCCTGATCGAGAGATAATAATAGCACCTGCTAATTGTAAGGCATGAATTGTAATTCCAAAGAAATCAAGAATAAAGACGCCTAAAAAGAAAGAAACCAAGCAAACACAGAAAACATAGAATGCCGTTTTTTGGATAGTTCGTTTTAATAACTCGGCTGAATAGTTACCAGTTAACGAAATAAAAACTGGAATTGCACTCAAGGGATTTATCAACGAAAAAAGCGAGATGATTGTTGTGATAAATAAAGTAACCATTTGAATTTTTTTTTAATAAGGAGAGATTAAAATATAAGTAAAGTTAGTGATTCAATTAAAAGTGCTTTTCCAAAATTGATATTATCTTATTAAACTTACATGACCTATAAAATTTTTATTAATTCCATTTTTTAAAAGGCAGTTAACAACGTACACATAAACACCATCTTGAACTTGATTACCCTGGCCATCAAAGGTCCCATTCCAACCCACAGAAAAATCCAAACTAGAAAATAACCGTTCTCCCCAACGATTAAAAATATTTAGTTCAAATTCTACTAGTAAATCAGGATTAGAAAATATTGGTAGAAATTCATCATTGCTTTCATCTGAATCAGGTGTAAATGTGTTTGGAATATACACCTCAAGGGATTCTTCTTCTGGATTGTTTTTACTGAAGGTAATAAAGTCTGAATAGATGCTCTCACAACCAAATTCACTGATGGCAGTTAATGTGGCGGTTACTCCACCGAGGTTGTTGTTTGTAAAAAATAAGATTGGATTTGTTACACCAGAGTTTTGTCCATCGCTGAACTCCCAAATATAGTTTACAGACCCTTCAGAAGTATTTACAAATGAAATTGGTAGCGAAAAATCCGTTAATAGTATAGGATTCATTGTGAAATAAGCCAAAGGCGGATCTTCAACACAAATGTAATCTTCAATCGTTAGACTATTTGAACAACCATTTTCGAGAGACGTTAAGGTTACATCATAGCATCCACCTTGCGAAAAGGTATATTGTGTTGTTGAGCCAGTTAAAACTTGTTCATTGATTAACCAAGTAAAATTTCCATTTTGAGTTCCTGTTGATTCCAAATGAATGGTCAATGGAGAACACCCAATTAATTGATCTGAATTAAAACTAACTTCAGGAATTGCATTTACAGTAACGATTCCGGATCCTGGCACCATACATCCGTTAATGGTATATATAACATTATAAATAGTTGTTTCAATTGGAGAAACAGTTATTGATGAGTTTGTTTGGGAATTGTTCCAAAGAAATGATCCACCTGAAATATTTGATATTGCAGTAATTGTTGTACTTTGACCTAAACAAATTGTACTTGATGAAACAGTTATTTGAGGTTCTATTCCAGTATTTACCCACGAACAGCTTGATGTATTGAACTGATAATTGTCCCAACAGTTGGTTGCGGTTGGTTGAACAGGCTGAGTTCCTTGGTTTACCCAGGAGCAACTTGATGTATTGAACTGATAATTGTCCCAACAGTTGGTTGCCGTTGGTTGAACAGGCTGAGGTCCTTGGTTTACCCACGAACAGCTTAATGTATTGAACTGATAACTGTCCCAACAGTTGGTTGC
>JBIIFU010000072.1:0-5758 GCA_044237035.1 Crocinitomicaceae bacterium | reverse complement strand
CAAAATACTTTCTCCTTGACAGATTTCAGCAGAAAGGTTGGTTAAGTAAATTGGATTTACAATTAACGTAGTTCGTAAAACAGAATCACATCCTTTGTTGGTTGAAAGTGTATCGAAATAGATTCCAGCAGTTGTTTGATTTGTTCCACCCAACAATATACTTTCACCTTGACAGATTTCGGCCGTAAGATTGGTTAAGTAAGTTGGATTAACAATCAACGTAGTTCTCAAAACGGAATCACAACCTTTGTTGGTGGAAAGAGTATCGAAGTAGATTCCGGCCGTAGTTTGATTTGCACCACCCAACAAGATGCTTTCTCCTTGACAAATTTCCGCAGAAAGATTGGTTAAGTAGATTGGATTTACAATCAACGTAGTTCTCAAAACGGAATCACATCCTTTATTTGTGGAAAGTGTATCGAAATAGATTCCAGCAGTCGTTTGATTTGATCCACCCAACAAAATACTTTCTCCTTGACAAATCTCAGCAGAAAGGTTGGTCAAATAAGTTGGATTTACGATTAACGTAGTGCGTAGAACTGAATCACATCCTTTGTTGGTTGAAAGTGTATCGAAATAGATTCCAGCTGTCGTTTGATTTACACCACCCAACAAAATACTTTCCCCTTGACAAATTTCTGCAGAAAGATTGGTTAAGTAGACTGGATTTACAATTAACGTAGTTCGTAAAACTGAATCACAGCCTTTGTTTGTTGAAAGTGTATCGAAGTAGATACCAGCAGTCGTTTGATTTGATCCACCCAACAAAATACTTTCTCCTTGACAGATTTCAGCAGAAAGGTTGGTCAAATAAGTTGGATTGACAATCAATGTGGTTCTTAAAACAGAATCACAGCCTTTGTTTGTTGCAAGTGTGTCGAAATAGATTCCAGCAGTCGTTTGATTGGATCCACCCAACAAAATACTTTCCCCTTGACAAATTTCAGCAGTAAGGTTGGTCAAATAGGTTGGATTTACAATCAATGTGGTTCTTGAGATGGAGTCGCAACCAAAAGGCATAGGAAATGATTGGTCGTAATTCCCGGCTGTTTTTCGATATATACCATTGATTAAAGTGCTATCCCCTTGGCAAATAGACGTATTAGTAATGTGAAGAGGAGCTGGAATTACTGTTATATCCAAATATATGTTTGAAGCCAGATTATTACATGGGGCAATAACTTGAACCGAATATCTTCCAGTTGTGAAAACAGTAATAGATTGAGTTGTTGCTCCAGTTGACCAAAGGTAAGATGGACTTTCAGGACCAGTTAATACAACTGAATCACCCAAACAAAAAGTGAGTGGACCATCTGGTGTAATAATATTTGGCGTTTCATTCAGCACAATGTTTATATCGCGAGTTTTGATTGCCCCACCGTGTGATAATATTCTACCTTCAATAAAAACATTTTCTAAAATACTCTCGGCTCCATTTGCAGCAATTATTGTCCCTCGAAAAATAGAATAAGGAGCAATACCCACATTTCCATTAATCACCCAAAAAATATTTTTTGCTTGGGCACTATCGAGTAAAACAACATTGGAATAGGAATTCGCATCAAAATTTCCTCCTATTTGGATTATAAAAATAGCATCTGGATTACCTTGTGCATCAAAATAAAGCGTATCTGAAAGATGTACATTAGAACCTAAACAATAAGTATGTGGTGTTAAACGCAATCCATACCCTAAGAGATTTGGTTCAAGAAGTTCAATGTCGCAGGAATATGCATTGAGTTCATTTAATAAAGCAATATTATCTATCTCACCTTGAATCGTCCATGCATCTGGTATGTAATGTATCATTCCATTTACTCCGGCTGTATCAAATCCATCAACGATCCCACTGTTCGTTCCAACATCACCGGTTATGGTTGTCGTTCCAGTGTTTTTTATAGAACCATTATCATTAAAAATAGAAAAGCAACCCAACGATCCTACATAAGGCATGTTTGGTCCGGGAAGTGTTGAAAGTCCACAGCTATAAGGAATATTTACAGAGGAGGTGTTAAGTTGAATTGTTCCATTAGTTGTTGCTAATCTTCCGTCGATTTTTGAACTAGAGCCGCAGTTTATCGTATTATTTCCAAAGAAATTACCATTTAACGATGTTGAAGATCCAATAGTAATACTTCCGTTTATCCTCCAAAAAATTGAACATGCTTGTGCACCGTTCGCTAACTGAATTTTTGCAGAATTAGCCACTGTTAAATTTCCAGTTAGCTGAAAAATAAATACAGCATTTGAATCTCCTTGGGCATCAAGAATTAAAGTGCCAGTTAAATTAGAAGCACTTGTTATTTCATGAATCCCAGGAAGAACAGTTTGCCCATTTCCTAGTGTTGCTCCGAGGGTGGAAGTAGGCGCTTGTCCTCCTAAGTTTGAAAAGGCATTTGTTAAATCTGTATTAGCTTGACCGCTCGAAGGATCTGTATCGTGAAAGATCCCATTAATATTATAAGTGAATCCCGATATGGTTCCAGAATTTGTTCCAATATTTCCAATCGAATAAGACAGACCTGTATTTGTAACATTTCCCGATGACGAAAAAATGGAATAGTAAGTTAGTTCTCCCAAGTTTGGTGCGCTTTGCCCAAAATAAATTCCCCGTAGATAAAATAGTAGGAAGAATAGAATGATATGTTTTGCTGATTTTTTCATGACGAATAGTTTAAATGAATTTTCTGTCAATGTCTTCAACAAAGGTATCGGAGGGGTACTTCAAAGAGCTTACAGAAGCAAACTCTTCTTTTGTATGTTTCATTTGCAAATGCTTATTGCATCTACGATTCAGAATTTACTGCTTTATTGAATGGGTAATTCAAACAAGATGTTTAATGCACTTATTTGTACCACAACAATACAGATTTAAGTGACTAAATATTGCTTTTAGGTATGAATTGGGAGATAACAACTAAATGTTGTTCCTGTGTTTGGAGCGCTTGACACTTCAATTTTACCTTTGTGCGCTTCAATAATTAGTTTTACATAATAAAGTCCAAGTCCAAATCCCTTAACATTATGAAGGTTTCCAGTTGGTACGCGGTAAAACTTCTCAAAAATATGTTGCAAGTTTTCTTTCGATATTCCAATGCCATTATCTGTTATTTCTACCACCAAATACTTTTTGTCAGACTTGGTTTTAATAGCTATTTCAGGTTCGTTTTCACAATACTTTGTGGCATTATCAATTAGGTTAAAGAAGACATTAGTGATATGAACCAAATCACCATTAATAATATGATTATCTGCATCAGAAACCAATTTTATTTTACCTCCATTTATTTCCTGGCTGAATTCAAAATTTTCTTTAACATCTTTCAAAATTTCGTGAATGTCAATCGTTTCATTTTTTAATACCACTTGTTCTCGATCGAGTTTTGCTACATTCAATACCTTTTCAACCTGATTTTCAAGTCGTTTGTTTTCTTTGTAAATAATAGAAGCATAACGCTGTATTTTATTCACATCCGTTAAGTTATCAGGACGCATCAACATTTCGGACGATAAGCCAATAGTGGAAATTGGCGTTTTTAGTTCATGTGTCATATTATTTATGAAATCATTTTTTATTTCCGATAGTCTTTTCTGTTTGACAATGACATTAATCGTAAAAATGAAGAAAACCAGAATTAATATCGCTATCAAAATCACATATATCCAAGGGGAAAAACTTGTATCAATTGGATTAATTGTTTCAAAATTGGTGTTTGGAAAATAAACGGTGAAAAAGTGTCCGTCTAGTTTTTTATTCAGTTTAGGTGAGGATACTTTTATACTTTTCGGTGCGTTTTGAAAGGCTCCTTGATCCTTGTATTGAATCAGATCACTGTACAACATTTTTTCCACAAAACAGTCGTACATCCCAACCTGAAAATCTTGATTAATCTTATTGTGATAAAATTCTCTTTTTAGAATGGTCTCCAAATAAAATAATTGAAGCTCATCACTTATTTCAACTAAAAAATAATTTTCGCTCAATTGTTGAACTGCACCATATTGATCTGTGCTATCAGCTGTTTGTTTCGATATGATACGACGCGTATTTTGAAGAGATGATATAGTTTGACTAATAAAATGGTTTCTGTTTAGTTCAACTTGTTTTTTTTGAATCTCAACATTTTCCCTTTGCATCAACTGCGTATTTCGTATCCAAATAATCTGAATTACTAAAATACAGATCATTGAAATAATCGCGAAAAGGATTACCGTATTTATTGTTCTAACTTTCATTTATTCTAATAGGTTGTCAATTTCATCGGTTGATTTATCAAAGATAAAAATTCAAGTTGGTCTTGGATGTTAAAAAATTCGTTAAGTTTCATTTTATTTGTAGAATGATAGAAAAAAAATCAATTTGGAGCATTATCACTGCCTCATCATTGGGGACAGTAATTGAATGGTATGATTTCTATATTTTCGGAAGCTTGGCTCCGATTATTGCAACCCAGTTTTTTCCGAAAGAAAATCCTACCGCAGCATTTTTAGCAACCTTAGCAGCATTTGGCGTATGATTCGTAATCCGACCTTTTGGGGCGCTCGTTTTTGGTCGCTTAGGTGATTTGATGGGGCGTAAATCCACCTTCTTGTTGACGCTAATTCTAATGGGCGTATCAACATTTGCCATTGGATTAATACCCTCTTATGAAACTATCGGAATTCTCGCGCCCATTATTGTTTTTGTATTGAGAGCTGTTCAAGGATTGGCTTTGGGGGGAGAGTATGGCGGCGCAGCAATTTCAGGAAGTGAGACTTATCGAGGGGAAATTATAAATGATACAGCTAAATTAAATTTGTTTCCTGAAAGTCCAAGATTATTCGTGAGATAATCGAAACTGGTTGTTTTTATGGTTTCAATAGGCCATAATCTAAAGCTTTAAAAAGATTGCCACCAAGATATTTTAATAACTGATTTATTTCGGTGAAAAAATACAGTCATACCTAAAAACATCTTTAAAAAGGGAAAATTCCCCTTAATCTTATATTCAATATAGTATTTAGAGCATTCCTTGTTTTTTGGTATTAGTTGAAACTAAGAAATTATACGTAGGCTGATTTACAAAAAAATGGTTAATTATTAGATACATACTAAAAGTTTTGATGGACGTTTTGAATTGTTAATCTAATTTTGTCTCAATAAATATTAAATATCATGAAAACATTAGTAGTAGCATTAACATTGATTATGGCATTGCCGGCTTTAGCTCAAAAAACGAAAAACAAAGCAGTATGGTTAAAAATTGATGATCAAAAAATTCTTCCAACAAAAGTTGGTAAGACTTTTAAGTCATCTGATGAGTCATTAAATGCAATCATATCCAAGAATAAGGTTAAATCAGTTGAATATGTTTTTTCTAATTCTAGAAATCCTGAACTTAAAAAGGTAGTTCAGTTTACCTGTGATTGTGATGCAGAAAATTTATATGCAGATTTAGTCAATAAAACTAAATCAGTAAGAGGTGTTGAATTAGCACCTGTATATGAAACATTAGCAACCCCAAATGATTATACAACGGTTTTTCCTAACGATTATGCCTTGAATCTTATTGGTGCACAAGCAGCTTGGGATATAACTACCGGTGATTCATCAGTAATAATAGGAGTCTCAGATCAAAATTTTGATGTAAGTCATGAAGAGCTAGTGGGAAAAGTATTATTTTACGACGCTACAAATACGTCAACCAAAACACACGGCACTGCGGTTGCGATTAATGCTGCTGGAAGAACTAATAATGGAATAGGTAAGTCTTCTATA
>JBIIFU010000016.1:0-59131 GCA_044237035.1 Crocinitomicaceae bacterium | reverse complement strand
ATTTCTTACCGCAGAAATCATTTGAGTTCTTTTAATTCTTTAAATCTCTGTTGAACGAGAAGAATTAGCAATGAGAATATCATTGCGCCAAATCCAGCGACAAGGATGATTATTAGTCTTTTAGGCTTATCCTTTTTGTCTGCAACAACGGCATATTCAACTACAAATTTGTGATTAAATTTTGTATTAGCATCCGATTCAGCTTGTTCGTAAGCTGCTTGGAATTCCTCTAATTTAGAAATTTTTTCATTCCTTAACCGCTCCATCCCATCGTATTTTGAACCGTATTTTATGTTCATGTCAATTTTTTCTTTCATATCCGAACGGTCACTCCCTGATGCTCCTACATAAGCTTCAAACAACCCTGACCTGCTATTAAAAGACATCACGCCCTTTGCTGATAATGAATCCAACTCAGTATTCATCCCCGCTATTTCTTTTTCAAGTTGATCTTTTTTTCTCTTATTAATTTCAAAGGCAGGTAAAGTTCGTTGAGAAACCATCTCATTTTTCACCGAGTCAATTAATTCAACAACGCTATTGGCCATGGTGGCCGCCAATTTTGGATCTTTATCTAGCACATCAATTTTGATCGAGCCAAACCGTGTGCGAGTAAATGTGAAATTTCCTTCGTATGCCTTAACTAATTTGTAATACTTATTCTTATCAGAAGGATCAATTTCATAGTGCTCCATCAAGTTAAATTTCTTTACAATTCTATCTCGAATTTTAGAAGACTGTAGAATTTGCACCAATTGTTCAGCTTGTTCTTCCTCACCAAAATCCATGGATGCCGACTTCGCATTTCGTTGCTCAGAGAAGGAAACCGTAGAAGACGCAGCAGGAAAAACGATCGCGGTGGATAAGTATAGCGGTGTTAATAAAAATGAAACTATGATAGCAATTACGGTTGCGACGACAGTAAAACCAATGATAAATTTGCGATTTAACCACACAAATTGAATGAAATCATTTCTATTTTCTGATAAATCAGACGGGGATTGTGACATAAACTAGCTTGTTTTCAAGTGCAAAGTTAGACTATTAATTTTACAAACGTTTTGTACGTTCAATTATTGTTAAGGGTTTCTTTTGGGGCAAGAAAAGAGCTCTTAAGTTCACGTAGATCTAAAATTCGCAAGGCAAAAAGAAGTAAACTACCGATGGAAATTTGAATTATAAACAAACTAGCACTTTCAGAAAAATACAATCCGCTTATAATTAAAGGAATTATTACCAAAAGGTGTTTCATTATTAGTGACGGAATAAATACGAACCCAATTATCTTTTTAACCAATATAAATTGAGTAATTGAAACACCCGTTTGCGTTAAAAAGAAAATAAAAGCTGCGCCTTCTGAACCATAAACAGGTGAGAGAATGATGTTTAAACCAACATTAACTAATACAGCAATAGCAGCTAAATAATTCAACACTTTAAAGTTGCCATTTGCCGACAGAAGAGTTCCAAAGATAAAGTTAATGCTAAGGGAAAAGAATCCCAACATCAGCCATTTAAAGGATTTAGAGGATTCGCTGATATTTGCGTCGTAAATCCAATTTAATACTGTTTCTGAATTAAAATAGAGTGCAATAACTATTACTGCGCTACCTCCGATTAACAGATTCCCACTTGTTTGGAGCAAAGGAAGAATATCTTTTTTGGATTGTTTTAATATACGAGAAAACATGGGAAACAACAACATAACGAATACCATCCCAAACATATATAGAGCATCGAGTAGTCGGAAGCCCTGGGCATAAACACCCGCCTCAAATCTCCCGTTTTCATGCAAGCGCTCAAGAATTACTGAATCAGATCGGGTGTAAAACAACATCAACACAATGAGTAAAGCATAAGGAATACTTTCTCGAATCACTTGTAGGGAAAACTGTCTGTCAAAGTAAAATTCTTGAATTGTAATAATCTTAGATAAAAACACAAATGAGATTACTGCCGTTATGAGGTAACACAGCGTTTGAATAATAATATACCATTCAATTTGAAAGGGTTCGGAAGTAATATTCAAAAAGAGAAGCGAGCCACAAAAAATGATTAATAAAAAGCGATCAAAGACGGAAATTAAGGAGTCTGTTTTGAAATAATGTAACCCGGAAAAATAACTTCGTGCGTAGGCCGTAAACATTACAAGAAGTTGATTTATTATCAGAACACCAATTAACAGTAGTTCGTGACCACGGTAACCAATTGTTAGGGCAATTGATAGTGTAAATATACAATAAACGATAAATAAAAAAAGTCGAAGAACTATGATTCTACCCACGTGTTTAGTAGCCAAACTCGGATCTTGCGCCATGGTTCGAATCGTATAATTATTGATTCCTAAATCAACTAGAATATTGAATAGTACGGTAAGATTCAACAACGAAAAATACAAGCCATAATTTTCTGCGCCAACTCTATTTTGGACTTCGGCATCAATCACTAAAAGTGAAACGGGCTTAATTAAAAGATTAAGAAATAAAGAAAGAAAAAGGTTTGAAATAAAGGAGCCCTTCATCAGGATAAATCTTCAGGAATTAGCGGATTAATAACTTAAATCCTTTTCCATGAATATTCATTATTTCAATGTTTTCATCTTCTTTGAGCAGCTTTCTTAATTTGGCAATATACACGTCCATGCTTCTTCCGTTGAAGTAATTATCATCACCCCAAACAGCACGAAGAGTCGCCTGCCGATCTAAAATCTCGTTTTGATTTTTTACCAAAAGTAACAGCAAATCATTTTCTTTGGTGGTAAGTTTCTTGGGCCCTTCTTGTGAGTGTAATATTCTTAATTCAGGCTCGTAGCGAATTTTTCCAATATACATTTCAGTATTGACATTTACCTCCACTGGACTTACCCTTTTAAGAATCGCATTGACACGAGCCAATAATTCTTCCATGGAAAATGGCTTTGTTAGGTAATCATCCCCTCCAATTTCAAAGCCTTGTAAACGATCTTCCTTCATGGATTTAGCGGTTAGGAAAAGAATCGGAACTTTTTTATCTACTTCACGAATTTCTTTAGCTAGTGTAAAACCATCCATTTCAGGCATCATCACATCAAAAATGCAGAAGTCAAATGTGTCTTTGGTGAAACGTTCATACGCCACCTTCCCATTTCTCGTTAAAATTACGTGAAACCCCTTGTTTTGTAAATAGGTAAATAACAATTGACCTAGGTTTTCGTCGTCCTCTGCTAATAATATTGAAAATTTCTTACTCATGTTAATCCTCCTTTGTTTTTAAATAAAATAGTAAAGGTTGTACCCTCACCATAATTACTTTTTACTTTTATCTCCCACTTGTAATGATCGCAAATGGCTTTTACATAACTCAATCCAAGTCCAAAACCCTTGACATTGTGTATATTGCCCGTGGGAACGCGATACAATTTATCAAATAAACGTGGAATATGTTCTTTTTTTATACCAATTCCATTATCACTAACGTTCAAATATACGTGTTTATTATCTGATTCTAGTGAAACTTTAATCAAGGGATTTTCTTTGCTATACTTAATCGCATTATCTAATAGATTGGAAATAATATTCGTCACGTGCATTTTATCCGCCTGAAATTCAACGGATTCAAACATATCGTTAAATTCAATTTTTCCATCGATAGATTTTATTCTAAACCGGGCTTTTTCAATTTCATTTTCAACAAGTTGAACCAAATTTATTTCTTCATCTTTATATTTAATATCACCTTTTTCAATGACTGCGCTCTGTAAAATACTTTCAACCAGGGTTTCCAATCGATTATTTTCTTGATTAATCATTTTCACATATGGAGAAACAGCTGCATTTGATTGCTCATCGATCATATCTGTATCACTCATGGCCTGACAAGCAAGTGAAATGGTGGATATTGGAGTTTTAAACTCATGTGTCATGTTAGAGATAAAATCACTTTTCATTTCAGACAAGCGCTTTTGTTCCATGATAGTTCTAAACATGATTATCAGAGAAGCGATAATGAAAACTACTAAAATCAACGAAATAATGAGTGAATTTTGCATTTCCTGTAATACAAAACTTCGTTTATCCGGAAAAAACAGGTACAAATGAATATTTTCATCAATAATATTACTGGGAAATAAAACTGTTTTACCTGCTTCACCCAAGACTAATTTTGGATCATACGTTTGTGGATTGCTCGAAAAACTAAAAACTTTGTTCGAATCATTAGCAACCGCAAACTTGTAATTTTGAGGTAAATCATCGCCTGCCAATTCATTTCGAATTACAGAATCAAGAAAAGCAATATCAATTCGTCTACTTTGATCGCTATAAATATTATCACGAAATGCTTGAACCATCATATCGTTTACAAAACGAGCTTTTTTGAATATTTGCTGAAGTACTTGTTCGTCCAATTGTATCGCGATTTTCATGGAATCATTCGTGGGCAGTGGATTATTGCTCTTATCGAATAAATCTTTTAACTCTCTTACGTCTCTAGCATACACCTTCTGTTCAGTCGTTACACCGGACAACGAATCAACAGCCTTGCCTTTGATAATTAGATAACTTAACTTCTTTCCCCCTTCAAAAATAGTGGTGTCAGCAATGGAAACTGTTTCATTTTTAGGAACAAGATTTTTAAATTCTTGCTTTAATATGTCTTTGTACTGAGCGCTAAAATCATTGTTTACCAAGCGCATATATCTTCGAATATCTTCCGCTTTTTCATGTCGTAAAGCAATCCTTTCAAGCGAAGTCCTAAGATTATTATTAAATTGAATGGTTTTACGCTCGTAAAGTTGAATAACTTGAAAGGTCTGAATAATCAAAAGGGATAGTACAGAAACTGCCAAAAGGATAACCACTATATTTACGCGAATCTGCTTCATGAATCGTTGAGACGAAATAATTAATCAAAAATACGGGTTTTTTATATTATGCGCGCATAATAATACGTATATTTGTTGCGATGAACGAAAAAAACCAAGTTTTGATTGATGTTCAGGTGAGACATGCCTGGCATCGAATATATCGCATGTATAATCAAAAAGCAATGACTCATGGGTTAACGATTTCAGCCGGTTTTATATTGATGAACATTGATAAAACGGGTACACCAAGCACTTCTTTGGGACCACGAATGGGAATGGAGCCAACATCATTATCGAGAACACTAAAATCTATGGAAGATCAAGGTTGGATAAGACGTGAAATCACAAGTCTTGATAAACGAAAAGTTTTGATTTTTCTTACAAATGAAGGATTGAAAAAAAGAAATATAGTTCGTGATTTTTTGGTGGATTTTAATGAGAAAATTTCACAGCGAATCTCCCAAAAGGAACTTCATGGGTTTTTTAAAACGATGCAAGTGATGGATGAAATAATTGATGAAGTAGTTAAAACAGATTAATTCAAATTAAAGTTAGATGAATAGACACATTAAACGAGTTGCAGTTTTAGGTTCTGGCGTAATGGGATCAAGAATTGCCTGTCATTTTGCTAATATCGGTTGTGAAGTAGTATTATTGGATATTGTTCCAAATGAAATTACATCTGATGAAGCCAAAAAAGGATTGACGCTTGAATCAAAGGCTGTTCGAAACAGAATTGTGGATGGTGCTTTGCAATTTGCGTTAAAATCAAATCCTTCTCCGATTTATCGAAAATCATTTGCATCAAGAATTATAACAGGAAACTTTGAAGATGATTTATCGAAAATTTCGAGCTGTGATTGGATAATTGAAGTTGTGATAGAGCGATTGGACATCAAATTACAGTTGTTTGAAAAGGTTGAAAAATACCGAACACCCGGCACGCTCATTTCTTCTAATACATCTGGAATTCCTATTCATTTGATGAACGAAGGAAGAAGCGAAGATTTTAAAGCCCATTTTTGCGGAACACATTTCTTTAATCCACCGCGCTACTTACAATTATTGGAGATTATTCCAACGCCACACACAAAGTCAGAAATAATTGATTTTCTGATGGATTATGGAATGCGTTTTTTGGGCAAAAAGACGGTGTTATGTAAAGATACACCTGCATTTATTGCCAACAGAGTTGGAGTTTATTCAATTATGTCGCTATTTCATGCAGTCAAAGAACTTGGATTTACGGTTGATGAGGTCGATAAATTAACAGGCCCCATTTTGGGAAGGCCTAAGTCTGCTACGTTTAGAACGTGTGATGTTGTTGGATTGGATACATTGGTACACGTAGCAAACGGATTGAAAGCCAATTGTCCTAATGACGAAGAGCGCTCGCTTTTTGAATTGCCCGAGTACATTGCCAAAATGGTGGAAAATGGGTGGTTGGGATCGAAGTCCGGGCAAGGATTTTACAAGAAATCAAAGGATGAGAAAGGAAACAAGCAAATTTTATCCCTGGATTTGAACACCATGGAATACAAAGTTCCTGAAAAAGTAAAATTCCCTACGTTAGATATGGCAAAACCGATTGAAGATCTGAAGCAACGGACTAAAATGTTGTTGATGGGGATGGATAAAGCAGGTCAGTTTTACCGACAAATTTTTGGGGGACTTTTCGCCTATGTTTCAAATAGGATTCCTGAAATTTCAGATGATTTTTACAAAATCGACGATGCCTTGAAGGCAGGTTTTGGCTGGGAACTCGGCCCCTTTGAAACTTGGGATATTCTTGGACTGGATCAAGGATTGAAACTCATTAATGACCAGAATAAAAAAGTGGCCGCTTGGGTTGAAGAAATGAAAGCGGCTGGATTTACTTCTTTTTACAAATCAGAAAAAGGAAAGCAATTGTTTTTTGATAAACATTCAAAATCGTATCAGGTAATTCCGGGTACAGAAAATCTGGTTCAATTGGATTCTTTGCGCGCAGAAAATAAAGTGTGGGGAAATTCAGACACAACAATAGTTCATCTTGGTGATGGCATCTTGAACTTAGAGTTTCATACGAAAATGAACTCAATTGGCGCCGGTGTAATTGAGGGGATGAATAAAGCCATGGATTTAGCTGAAAAAGAATACAAAGGGCTGGTGATTTCCAATACAGGTCAAAATTTTTCTGCTGGAGCAAATGTCGCGATGATCTTTATGATGGCAGTCGAACAAGATTTTGATGAATTGAATTTTGCGGTTAAAGCTTTTCAGGATGTGATGATGCGCGTGCGTTATTGCAATGTTCCTGTAGTTGTTGCTCCTCATAATTTAACCTTGGGAGGAAGTTGCGAATTGTGCATGCACGCCGATAAAGTTATTGCTCATGCCGAATCATATATTGGCTTGGTTGAGTTTGGAATAGGCGTAATTCCAGCAGGCGCAGGCACCAAAGAATTTGCGAAGCGATTATCTGACGAACTAATGGCGGGTGATATTAAAATCAATCGACTGCGCGAGCGTTTCTTAACTATTGGTCAAGCAAAAGTATCGACTTCGGCTTATGAAGCCTTTGATTTAGGATATTTGCGTGAAGGTGTTGATGAGGTTGTAGTAAGCCGCTATTATCAATTGGCTCGAGCAAAAGCAGCGTGTTTGGAACTGGCTGAAAATGGATATATTGCTCCAAAACGAGGAAAAAATATTACTGTAGTTGGACAAGAGGGCCTGGGAATAGTTTATGTTGGCGCCAATACTATGTTGAGTGGCAAATATATTTCTGAACACGACGCATTTATCTCAGAAAAACTGGGTTATGTACTTTGTGGTGGCGATTTATCAGAAAATACGCTTGTTTCAGAACAATACTTATTAGATTTGGAGCGAAAAGCATTTGTGGAACTTTGTATGCAACGAAAAACGCTAGAACGCATAGAAAGCCTAGTGAAATATGGTAAAATTTTAAGAAATTAATATGATAGAACTTTTTAAACACATTTTTGAGTTAGATTTTGACTGGTTGTTTACTCATTACGGAACTGCAGTTTACTTAATTTTATTTTTAGTCATTTTTATTGAAACAGGCTTGGTTGTAATGCCCTTTCTTCCGGGAGATTCTTTATTATTTACTGCCGGCTTGTTCGCTAAAACTGGTCATTTAGATTTGTCAACACTGTTGATTTTACTTTACATAGCAGCAGTAGTTGGAGATAATTGCAACTATTGGGTTGGCAGAAAAATAGGTTTAGGGGTGTTGTCATGGAAAATCAAGAACAGGAAACTTGTTAAGAAAAAATACTTGGACAAAACAGAAGAGTTTTTTGAAAAAAATGGTGTGAAAGCTATAATCATGGCGCGTTTTGTACCTTTTGTTAGAACCTTTGCGCCCTTTGCAGCCGGCATTGGAAAAATGAATTACCGAATCTTTTTCCTTTACGATTTAGTAGGCGGATTTTTATGGGTGTTTGGCTTGTGTATAGCCGGTTATCTCCTCGGTGAAATCGAATGGATTAGAAAAAATATCGATTTAGTATGTTTGGGAATCATTTTCTTGTCAGTTGCCCCTTTAATTTTCAAAATTTTGAATTTAAAATTAACAAAAAAGTAACCCATGAAAACAGCGTATATTGTTGCAGGATTTCGTTCTGCAGTTGGTAAAGCAGGGAAAGGCGGTTTTCGTTTTTATAGACCAGATGATTTAGCCGCTAAAGTTATTTCTCATTTGGCGGCTTCTATTCCGAATTTAGACAAAGAACGCATTGATGACGTGATTGTTGGAAACGCAACTCCCGAAGCAGAACAAGGGTTGAATATGGGTCGAATGATTTCTTTGTTCGGTTTGAAAACAGATAAAGTTTCTGGGATGACGGTGAATCGCTATTGCGCATCAGGGTTAGAAACCATTGCAATTGCAAAGGCAAAAATTGAAGCGGGAATGGCACACTGTATTATTGCCGGTGGCGCTGAATCGATGTCAATAATGGCAATGGGTGGATGGAGAATTGTTCCAAATCCGCGAGAAGGGAAAAGTAACCCAACGTATTATTGGGGAATGGGCTTGACGGCCGAAGCCGTTGCAAAAGACTATTCAATAAGTCGGGAAGACCAAGATCTATTTGCGTTGAACTCTCACGAAAAAGCATTAAAAGCCATTCAAGAAGGAAGATTCAAAGACGATATTGTGCCGATTGAGGTTGAGCATATCTTTTTAGACGAAAACGAAAAACGTCAAGAACACAAATACGTGGTTGAAACAGATGAAGGCCCACGAGCAAGTTCACTTGACGGACTTTCCACACTAAAGCCAGTTTTTGCTGCAGATGGGTCAGTTACAGCTGGAAATAGTTCTCAAACCTCTGATGGCGCTGCCTTTGTGATGGTAATGTCGGAAGAAATGGTGAAAGAATTAAATATCAAGCCGATTGCAAGACTCGTTTCCTATGCTACGGTTGGAGTTAACCCACGAATTATGGGAATTGGACCGGTCGATGCTATTCCGAAAGCGCTAAAAGCAGCAGGGCTTTCCCAAAACGAAATTGATTTATTCGAATTAAACGAGGCTTTTGCTTCACAGTCTTTGGCAGTTATCAAAGAAACTGGTTTAAACCCGGATCTTGTGAATGTGAATGGAGGCGCCATTGCACTTGGTCACCCGCTCGGATGCACCGGAGCTAAATTGACTGTTCAAATTATGAACGAACTCAAACGTAGAAACCAAAAATACGGCGTTGTAACGATGTGCGTAGGAACTGGACAAGGAGCAGCTGGGGTTATTGAGATGGTGTAATAATTGATCTACAACGAAATACGGTGTATATAAAGAAGATAGTGCTGCAGTAAAAAGGCTATTTCGACAGAGCTTCATAGCCTTTAATTCGTGGTTCAATAGCCTTTAAATTTTGGATAGAAAAATCGAAGCCCATCGAGCTGATGAGTTTATCGAATCAAGTCGAGGTGGGCTTTTTATGTTGCAATTATAAAATTGGTTCAATTTGTCTTGTCCTGAAATAGGAATACACAACACCTGTATTTAACCTTTGATAAAAAGTAAACTTAATTAGGTTTAAGAATTAATTTTCTTCAGTATCAGTTTTACATAATCAATTTCACTTGATATTAACGTTCCCGGATGGTGGGATTTAAACCACGTTATCTGTCGCTTCGCGTAATTTCGAGAATGCTGTTTAATAAGTTCAATGGCCGTTTCTTTGGTGGTAGTTCCATCAAAAAAATCAAAGAATTCACGGTAACCTACAGTCTGAAGAGATTTCAAATGCTTTAAGTGATAGACAGAACGAGCCTCATTTTCCAGCCCTAACTCAAGCATTTGGTCAACGCGCGTATTAATTCGTTTGTACAAATCTTCCCGAGGTAAATCAGTATTAAAATAATGAACAGTATCAAAGTTGGATTTATCACTTCCCGATCGTAGTTCTATCATCGTTTTGCCGGAAAGCCGCATTGCTTCTATTGCTCGGATAACCCGCAGTGGATTTTCCTTGTCTATTTGTTGAAAATAGTCAGGATCTTTGTTTTCCAATTCTTCTAAAAAATGAGTTAATCCCCTTGCTTTCCATTCTTCGGCGAGTTCATTTTGCAAGGTTCTATTGTGTGGAATTGCATCCAACCCCTCGCACAATGCTTGAATGAAAAGTCCGGACCCACCTACAACTATCACATATTCTAAATCCGACAATTCAGTTGTTATTAATGCTCTGGCTTCATTTGCAAATTGAGCTGCCGACACTTCATCTGATAATGAATGTGAATCAATGAAATAGTGTTTTATTCCATCCATTTCTTCCTCGGATGGTTTTGCTGTACCAATTGAAATTTCTTTGTAAAATTGACGTGAATCAGCGGATAAAACAACTGAGTTTAACTGTTTTGCAAGTTCTACTGCAATTTTCGTCTTTCCACTAGCCGTAGGGCCCTGAATAACAATAAGTTTTGGCTCTTTTTTCATCATTGAAGCTGCTCCTTCCACTTCATATATTGTTCATATACCGAATTAGCATAATCAGGAGCATGACCACGATAGGCACCACACTGAACTGCATTATCTCGGTAAAAAGCAGGCTTGGAGAGGTTGCGAATCATTATTTCAACATTGTTTTTCCAAACATAAGGATTTAGTTCGTTTTTACCTGCTAATTTCATGGCATCATCAATGTGGCAATATCCGGCATTATAAGAGGCCAAGGCAAACTTAATTTGATCCTCCCTATTTGGAACACGCTCATAGCGTTTCAAGAGTTCTTTCATCATTTTCATTCCTCCCTCAATCTGTTCTTCGGGACTTGAATCAGGGTAAACACCGTATTGAGGACCGGAAATAGGCATGAATTGCATCATACCATAAGCGCCACCGAGTCCAATAACACGAGGATTGAATTTACTTTCTTTGTTGGCAATTGCTGCCAATAGTAGCCAATCTTCACCGTATTTTGCAGCGGCTGCCTTAAAGAGCTGATCATAGGGAGATATTTGCCCTTTTTTTATGGATTCATCAATTTCAGGTGCCGATTCTTGCGGTTGAATTTCTACGCCAAAATAACGTGTTGTAAGCTCAGAATATTCTGATGATCTCATAAATGTTTTCAACCAATTATCAAGTGCTTTTTTTAATTGTGGACTAGATTTTCTCAAACCAAAAGCAATTGACTGTGTGAATGAAATTACGGTTGAAACATCCAAATTTGGATTTTCCTTGAGAGCAACATTAGCTATATTTTCATCGGCTACTGTTAATGGTATTGAACCATTGGCTACGGCGGAAACATAATCTTCTGCAACCGGATCACCTGCAATTTCTTTTAAGTAAATTGTATCTCCAATTTCTTGTTGAAGATGAACCAAACGCTGATAATAAGAAGAGTTATTACGGACATAAACCGTCCTGTTTTTTAGCATAGATGGGTCGGTTATCAATTGTTTGGTTATTTCCTCTGGCGACATTTCCTCCCACCCGTGAGGTTTTTGTTGCACCAACACTTGTTTACTTTTCAAATAGGGAATGGAAAAATCATGAATTTTCCTCCTGTTTCGAGTTACTGAGTAATTACAGGCTATTAGGTCGCCTTCGCCATCATTTAAAAACGCATGAAATTTTCGAGCATCTGAAACTACCTTTACACGCAATTCAACACCAATGTGTTTTGAGAAGCGTTTTAATAACTCGTATTCGAAACCAAGTTCATTCTCTCGATAAATGTAATATGATGTCGATGTGTTTTCCGTTAGCATGGTTAAAACACCTTTCTTTTTAATTTGTGGCAAATCAATTTTGGCAACCGCAATCGATGGCACCGACCTACTCGAACAAGCCAAGAGCAATAGGGTTGTAATCACAAAAATAAAATACCTAACTTTAACTATTCTCAAAACAGTGTCGTTTTACGGAAAAAGTTGAAATTAGTTCTGAAAAAGTTTTTTTTAGCTTTGTTTATAATTTATAAAATGAAAAAAATACCGCTTTTACTTTGTTTATCATTGTTAGTAACATTAACTTGTTATAGTCAAAATAATTCGTTAATTTGGAGAATTACCAAGGACTCAATAGAACTTTACAATCCCTATTTTAACGATGAATTTGAAGGAAAATCTTTGAATTCAGAAAAATGGTTAGATCGATACCAATGGGGCGGGTTAGATTTCAAAACACGGATGTATGCTGCCCCTGAAATGGTTTATGTTTCAAATGGCATTCTGACTTTGGGAGCAGATACCACGTCAATTTTGTATGAATTTCCTGATTGGATTTTAGATTCGAACGAGATTAAAAAAAATAAGGTTGAGGTAAAAAACAACAAGATTAAACTCGATTATTTAACGTCTGTAGCATTTAGTAAACAAACTTTCAAGTACGGTTATTTTGAATGCAAAGCAAAAGCGCCTTCCGGACAAGGATTGTGGCCGGCTTTCTGGTTGTTTGGAGGGGAACCCAATGAAGAAATTGACTTTATGGAAATGAAGGGTGAAAAACATAATAAAATGCATGTGGATATTCATTGCCCCGATAAATGTAAATACATTAAAATGAAGGGGCTTCCATTTATTACAAATCGTTGGGGGGGGTGGTTCAAGTTTGATCACAGACTGGTAGATGAATGGGTGATTTATTCAGGATTGTGGGAGCCGGGAAGGGTTACGTTTTATGTCAATGGAGAAGTGGTTGGTGAATACGAAGGTGATTTTAAAACCTCCATGCACTTGATTGCTAATTTGTCAATCGCTGTTAATGGAGGTCCATTTGCTCCGGGAATTAACAAGCAAACTGTTTTGCCAAATTCCTTCGAAGTTGATTACATACGCGTTTGGAAAAACACCTTAGATTCTGATTATCAAAAACTCAAGCAAGAAATTGATTTTGGGAAAGAGGACATCCATTACAACAAGCCGCTCAAAGAAACGAAGCTGAAAACAAAAAAGAAGTTTATGCATCGCCGCAAATCATTGAAAAACGAATGTGGTTTTGTTACAACAATGATGACCAATAATCAGCAGTTACAAGTCACCAAAAACGGTAGAAAAATAAATGAAATTACTGTTGAGTTACTTGATATAAAAGGAACTGTTATCCATTCGGAAATAATCTCAACTCAAGTTGGTTTGATTGATTTAAAATCATTTAAGAAGGGAAAGTACCTGCTGAAAATTAAACATGAAAATAAAGTTAATTCATCTACAGTCAGCTTGTAATAAAAAAATTTCAGGAGATTATCCTTCTTGCTAAGTTGATTGAAATTTCTTAAAGCACAAGGTGAATTTTGTTTCTTTATCAGTTGATGAAACTAATACCTTCCCACCAAAACTTTCCATGTTGTTTTTAACGATACTTAATCCCAATCCACGATGCTGTTCCTTGTTTTTTGTGGTAAAGAAACGATCAAAAATTTGATGCAATACGTTTTCTGGTATTCTATTTCCGTTATTACTAAAGCTTAGTTCATCATACTCTTTAGTTGCTTGAAATTCAATCCAAATGCTGCTATTTGAAGCGTTTTCTGAAAGCGCCTCTACCATATTTTGTAGGATTAAGCCTGCAGTTTGAAAAAATAATTTTTCATCCAGAAAAAGAGTTTCTGTTTGGTTTACATTAATGTCAATAGACAAGCTGGAAATAGCATTGTATCCTTTAATTTCAATCACCTTATTTAAGGTGTCAACGATTGAAAACTCAATTTGGTTGTAGGTGCTCAATTGATTTAGGCTCAAATCATTCAGTTCTTTTACTACTTCACGCGCTGAAAAAATGGAAGCATCCAGGGCCTTTGATAGGTCATTATTTCTAATTAATGTATCTGTAAAAATAATTGTTTCTGAATGTAGTTTATTGTCACAAAGTTTATCAAGAATTTGATTTAATTGCTCTTCATTCATTTCCCATTGTGACATGAGAATCGAACAGGTAGATATTATTTCACTTGCCCATTGGGTTGAATTTGAAAGAAATTCGGAAATTCGAACCGCCTGTTTGCGCTTTTCAAGACCTGATTTATTCTTTTCAAAAAATTCACTCTTGGCAAGTACAAAATGAATAAATTCCAATTCATTGTTGGACATTGTTCTTTTGTTAGACTCCAATAATTTATTGAATAAGTTTAGTCGCTCATTATTTCCAGCTAGTATCACCCCGAGTGGGGTATTTAATTCATGAGCAACTGTGGCAATTGTTTGCGAAAAAATAGCTTGTTTTTCTAGGTTTACAATTTGAGAGTTGAGCTCTTGATTTTGCGTTACAATGGAGTTAAGCTTTCTTTGTGATTGATATTTATTGTAGATTAAATAAACAACAATAGATAGGGATATGATGACTAAAACACCTATCCATATTAATTGATTTAATCTCTCTTTTTGATTTCGTAATTCAATCTCTTTTAGCGCTTGTTTCTTTTTATTGTTTAGTTCAGTGAGCTGGTATTTTTTCTCGAGTTCTTTCCGAATAAAAACTTTAGACTTTTCAATATTGAATAAACTATCTTTTACGATTTGAAATTCTTTTAGGTGAAAAAATGCTTTAGAGAAATCTCCTTTTTGTTCAAAAATATCTCCCAGAATTTTGTGTGCGTCTCTTTTTACGTGGATTAAGTTAAATTTTTGTGCTATTTCTAGCGCTATCTCTGCTGATTCTTCCGCCTTTAATAAGGATTTTTGACTCATTAAAATTTGTGCTTTAAGCACTAGTGCATTTGCTAGACCTTCATTGTTTTGACTTTCGCTTCTCAATTGAATACACGTATCTATATGAATATCGGCCTTCAAAAAATCTCTTTGTGCATTGAAGACTTGAGCTAAGTGAAAGTGAATTTCAGCAATTCGATACTTTATCTTGAGTTTTTTAGCGATTTTCAAGGCTTTTACCTGGTAATTTATAGCCTTGCTGTAATCTCCTTCAAGAAAATAGATATCTCCAATATTTGTAAGTCGACCGCTAATGCATTGTTGATCATTTATTTCTTGACAAATTGCCAAACTTTTATTTTCATATTCTAGCCTTTTCTCCTTATCATCAAGTTCAGTATAAACCTTGTTCATGTTTAGGTAAGAATTTGCTAAACCGCGCTTATCTCCAATTTCCAAACGGATAATTATACTCTCATTGATAAAGTCAATGGCCTCAGCATATTTCCCGTTATGGGAGTAGGACAATCCCAAAAAAGACTGAGTTGCCGCTAAATTTATTTTATCCCCTATTTGCTCGCAAATTGCTTTTGATTTGATTAAACTAGCTATTGATTCATTAAATTTTCCTGTTTCTGAATAAAATACTCCTTTGTAATAATAACCAGAGGCAAGCATGTATTTATCATTTATTTTTTCCGAAATTAATAGTGCTTTGTTCGCCAACTCCGTGGCAAGTTTGTTATCACCAAGTGCCGACACCGCCTTTGCTTTATAATACAACGCTCTAATAAAATAGGCACTATTTGTATAGTTTTTTGAGTCTTCTAAAACCGAATCACATAGTTGAGCCGAAACAGAATAATTACCCTTAACATATTCAATAGTAGATAAATAGATTCGTATAGCTGGCAAAATGTCTTTTCTATTTCTGTGTTTTTTTATCAACTCTAAGGACTTATCATATTTTCCAAGAATTATATACTCATGAATTTTTTGGAGTTCAGCTTGAAGAGTTGGGTTTTTAACTTGTTTTTGGATAAAGTACTTGTATTCAGCGTCGTTTATTTTTTGAGCCGCTATGAAATTGATTGAAAAAAATAAGCAAACGAAGGCACTAAACAGATTGATACTAGTAAAAATTGGGGCAATATTAGTAGTAAAATTTAATCTCATAAATTACTTTCTTCAACTGTATGTTCAACTTCTTTTTTGAATACCGGTTTATCAATTTCGTACATGGCTAATGTTGCCGAAACTATCCCAAAAATTGGTGCTGAAGCTGCTAATACCCACCAAAATAATTGACGAATTAATTCAAAGGTGTTTTCTAAAGTTAGGGTATATTCGAAAAAAATCCGAAGATCAACCGGTACAAAGATCATCAAATAATAAATTAATCCGATAGAAATGGTTAACCCACTATGCCTACGAATGAAAACGATACTTTCACTTACATTTCTCCTACGCCGCTCGTTTACATAATCTAAAAAACTAAATCCATAATAATAGGAAGCAATCAAAACAATTAACCATTGCAAAGGACTTTCACTGGGTTTTTCCCAAAAGATAAAGGCGATAAGTTGAATAGAAACAAAGTAAATGTAATACCACATCAAATTTCGGATCATTAATTTAATTGCTCTGATAACATCCTCTTTAAATTGACTCCATGTATATTTTTGTTTTTCCTTTGTCAATATACGTTCTGTTTTTTCTGAAATATGAGCTAATAAAGGCGAGAGAATTGCTACCACCATGTATTTTGCAAAATACATTAATACCATCCCAATCGTAACTTCAACTAGTCCATATATTAAATACCAAACAAGACTATTTATTGAATCTAATTTTGACTCAAATACATTGTTCTGAAGTATATATCCATATCTATAAATTATAAAAAGTAATACAAATGGAATCACCAAATACAAAAAGAATCCGTAGCGGATGATAAAAAAGAATGCGCGAAAGTATGACTTTAGGCCAATCCCAAAAAGTTGTAAGTTTCGAGTTATTAGCACGTTATAGTCAGTATTTGGTCATATTATTAATTCCACGTTGTACCGTCTTTGCCATCTTTAATAATGATACCGGCAGCGGCAAGACCATCGCGAATTTTATCCGAGGTTGTCCAATCTTTGTTTTGTCGAGCTTGTTGACGCAAATCAATTACCAAGTCCATAACCGGATTTAATTTTGAATCAGACGAACCACTACTCAATTCCAAACCTAATACATCTTGAACAAAACTTTTGATTTCTATTTCCAACTTTGATTTGTCACTTGCGGAGATTGCTTCCTTACCGTCATTTATTAAATTAATAAATTTTACAGCTTCAAACAAGTTAGCAACAAGAATAGGCGCATTAAAATCATCATTCATTGCTTCGTAAAAGCTCTGTGCCAATGCGTGAACATCAAAGGAAGATTTATCTGAAACCGGTATTTTATCCAATAATTTTATTGCATCACTCAATCGACTAAAGCCTTTCTCTGCCGCATCTAAAGCTGTTTCCGTAAAATCTAATGTGCTTCTATAGTGCGCTTGCATCATAAAAAACCGAAGGACATTCGCTGGATATGCTTTTTTGAAAAGGGTGGTTGTCCCATCAATAATCTCTTTGGGTAGGAAATAATTTCCAAATGATTTACTCATTTTCTGGCCATTGACATTCAGCATATTTGCATGTATCCAATATTTAGCAGGATTACACCCAAATGACCCACAGCTTTGGGCAATCTCGTCTTCGTGATGCGGAAATTTCAAATCCATTCCCCCGCCATGAATATCAAAATGTTTTCCTAAATACTTGGTGCTCATGGCAGTACATTCAATATGCCAGCCTGGATTGCCATCACCCCAAGGTGAACGCCAAATTTGCATATCCTCAGGATTTGCCTTTTTCCAAAGGGCAAAATCAGCAAAAAAGCGCTTTTCATCTTGGGCGTTTAGTGATCGTGTTTCATTTTCTAACTCATCAACTTTTCTACCACTGAGAATACCGTAATTGAAATCCCCCATGTATTTCTTGGTGTCAAAATAAACTGAACCATTTACAGCGTATCCATACCCATTATCAATGATTTTTTCTATGATCTCAATTTGCTCTTGAATATGCCCTGTAGCGGTTGGTTCAATACTTGGGGGTAATAAATTATAAATGCGCTGTAATTCTTGAAATTTCACATTGTATTTGTACACAATTTCGAGTGACTGCAGTTGTTCCAAGCGTGCTGCTTTTCCTATACTGTCTTCCTCTTGTCCGGCGCTATTCGTAATATGACCAGCATCTGTTATATTTCTAACGTATTTTACTTTATAACCTAGATGAAGGAAATAACGATAAATTAGGTCGAAATTGATAAATGTTCGCATATTACCCATGTGCGGCTCGCTATACAATGTAGGGCCACAAACGTACATTCCCACATGATTTTCAAATAATGGCTCGAAGAGTTCTTTTTTGCCGTTTAAACTGTTGTAAATCTGTAGTTTTTTCTGATTTTCCATAACTTAATTCGTGCGCAAAGTTAAGGAATTCTACTCGTAGATTTATTATTAAAATAGATCAATAAATTAGTTCAACGATTTAATAAAGATTAGTCTTGTCCCAACCAAACTTTTGCAAAGAAATTCTTGTATCGTTTGGAGGCCATGAATTTATTACCACCATAGACTTTCATGACAACCACCAAAGAACTGTTTTTGTTAACCCTGACCCAACTCATTCCTTCTGGATAACTATCAGACAGTCCTTCCATTACAAGAGTTCCATCATCAAGCTGTACTTTAGTGGGTTCCAATACAGACGGACTAGCAATGTGGATATTAGCGTATTCTTCCAATGAGAGAGTATCCTGAATGGGAATTAATTGTAAGATATAGGTATTGCCCTGGCCTAATTCACAATACGTCAGTTCTATAGACCCATCTTCGTTAACAAATTCAAAGGGTTTGCCTGGAAAAACGGCAGCCACATCTAACTCTCTATTTTGGTAATTGTAATAGTTTTTTTCCTTTACTTTTCTTTTTTCAGAAATAGGTAGTTCGCTATAAGTAGCGGCAACTTTCCGAACGGTATATCCTTTTTGTCGGAGTAAATTAATTACGCCTTTATTTCCCCCTAAATGGGCCGCTCCAATGGCACAAAACACACTCGTTTTTTTTATGATTGAATCAAGCCCCTCAGCCATGATGCCATTACGGGTAACAATTAAATTTACATATCCATCTTTTGAATATTTTAAACTCTTGCGCGTAAACTCTTCAATTTTTTCAATATCTCCTTTCAGGTATAAATTAAAGATAACTTCTTCCCTTAATTCGCCAAAACCCAATAAATTTTCTTGCAGAAAAGGTTGTTTCGATTTATTAATTCCGGTAAAAACCTTTATTTGGTCATCATATGTTTCAAAGAAATACAACTCTTTTTGGGAATTTGTTGCGTATTGCTGAAAGTAGGCATCCATGAATTGGGGCATTCCGTCCTCGTCTCCATAAACTGTTTTCGAAGCATTTTTATTAATTGAATAAGGATCTCCATACATATCAAGTTGTAACTCAACTTTATCTTCTCTAACATCCATTTTTTTAAAAAGGGCGAATAAATCAGTTTCCAAAGCAACTGATTTTACTTTGTCCAACGCATAATAAACGGTGTCTGAGTAACGAAATAAATCCTTGTGGTTATTGTGAAAGGTTCCAAATAGATAGGATTTTTCTTTTAAGCCATTTCCGGAAATCTCCCAAAGAAGCGAGTTTTCAGGCTCATAGATTTGGGCAGTTCCCAAAAATGAAACACTTATAAAGCAAATAAATAAAATCCTCATTAGGACAAAGTTAATCTTTTTATCGCTTAACTGGTTGCACTTTTCTTACTTGGAGGTAAGTTCAATATATGGTATTAGCATTTCATCTAGAGATACTCCCCCGTGTTGAAAAGTGTTTTGGTAATAATTGACAAATTGATTGTAATTGTTTGGATACACGAAAAAATCACGATCTCCGGCAAACACGAATTCTGCAGACATCTTTTGCTTGGGTAAATACGCATCTTGTGGATTCTTCACCACATATACTTCTTTTGGATTGTAGGAAAGTCCTCGACCTACTTTATAGCGAAGATTTGTATTTGTACTTTTTTCACCTACGATTCTAATTGGATTTGTGACTTTGACCGTCCCGTGATCTGTTGTTATGATTAATTTCATTCCGTTTTCTGCGATTTTTTTCACGATTTCCAACAATGGAGAGTGTTGAAACCAAGACATGGTAAGTGATCGGTAGGCCGCTTCATCAGAGGCCAATTCTTTTATCATTTCCATCTCAGTGCGTGCGTGGGAGAGCATGTCTACAAAATTATAAACGATAAAGCTGACGTCATTTTCTTTCAATTTTGAAAATTGATCATTCAATTTCTTGCCCGCATCCAAATTGGTTATTTTGTTGTAAGACCATTTAACTTGCTTTCCCAATCTTTTCAAATTTGCCTCTAGAAAATCAGCTTCGTGTAAATTTTTACCGCCCTCATCCTCCTCATGTTTCCACAAATTCGGAAAACGCTTTTCAATTTCAGACGGCATTAAACCAGCAAAAAATGCATTTCTTGCATAATGAGTTGCAGTAGGTAAAATTGAAAAAATCACCTCTTCTTTTTCAACTTTAAAATACTTTGAAAATTCAGGCTCTAAAATTTTCCATTGGTCAAAACGCAAATTATCAATTACTAGAACAACTGTTTTTTGCTTTCCAATAAAAGGAGAAATATTGTCTTTAAGTACCGTGTGAATCATTTTTGGAGCATCATCATCTCCCTTTAACCAATCTTCGTAATTATCTTCTACATATCGGCAAAACAATTGATTGGCCTCTTTTCGTTGCATCTCCAATATTTCTCGCATCCCAACATCGTTCGATTTCTCTAATTCTAAATCCCAGTAAACTAATTTTGTAAAAAGTTCAACCCATTCAGAAGTGGATAACCTACCACTCATGAGCATTCCTATTTGACGGAAATCTTGCTGATAGGCAGATGAAGTTCGCCGAGACACTAATTTTGAACTGTCAAGGTTTTTCTTGACGCTTGAAAGAATTTGATTAGGGTTAACCGGTTTTATTAAATAATCAGAAATTTTACTTCCAATTGCCTCTTCCATGATATGTTCTTCCTCGCTTTTAGTAATCATAATTACGGGAATTAAAGGTCGAATTTCTTTGATTTTTGCTAATGCATCCAAACCGGATACCCCCGGCATGTTTTCGTCCAAGAAAATGATGTCAAAATCTTCATCTTGACAAGCATCAATGGCGTCTCCACCCGATTTAACAGTTTTTACGATATATCCCTTTCCCTCCAAAAACATCACGTGGGGTTTCAATAAATCGATTTCATCGTCTGCCCATAGGATTCTACCTTGCATATTGTATTATAATTGTTAGTTTTGAATAAAATTAGTGTTTTGCGACCAAACCTCAATCGAAATAATAAAAAGAAAATAGTTAACGACCCGGTCTACGGTTTTATTACAATTCCGGATGAAATTCTTTTTGATGTAATTGAACATCCTTACATGCAGCGATTGAGAAGAATCATGCAATTAGGGTTAAGTCATTTGGTTTATCCGGGAGCTTTGCACACTCGTTTCCATCACGTTATTGGCGCAACACATTTGATGAGTTTGGCCATTGAAACAATTCGTAAAAAAGGTTTTGAGATAACAATTGAGGAAGAACGGGCGGTTTTATTAGCGATACTTTTACACGATATTGGTCATGGCCCCTTTAGCCATGCTTTAGAATATGATATTGTAAATAATGTAAGCCACGAAAAGATTTCAGGATATTTTATTCAAGAATTGGCCAAAGAATTTGGAGATGATTTGGAAAGAGCTTTGTTGATTTTTAAGAACACGTATTCTAAGCCGTTTTTGCATCAGCTCGTTTCTAGTCAGCTCGACATGGACCGCCTCGATTATTTGAACCGGGATAGTTTTTACTCTGGCGTATCGGAAGGAATTATTGGAAGTGATCGTTTGATTGACATGTTAACGGTTCATGATGGTAATTTGGTCATGGAAGAAAAAGGAATTTATTCTATCGAAAAATTTATTGTTTCTCGACGTTTGATGTATTGGCAGGTTTATTTACATAAAACAGTCGTTGCAGCAGAGTTTATGTTGATTCATGCGCTAAGAAGGGCAAAGGAACTTATCATGCGAGGCGATGTATTATTTGGCAGCCCAGCACTTTTGTTTTTCTTACAAAACCATATTACGGAGCAAGAATTTGAAACCAATCCGGAAGTTCTAAAAAACTTTGCTTTACTTGATGATTACGATATTTTAGGGGCATTAAAAATCTGGCAACATTGTCATGACCGCGTACTTTCCATGCTTTCCTCTGGAATTGTAAATCGGAACTTATTTAAAATAGAAATTTCTCGTGATCCCTATAGCGAGGATCGAGTTGCCTTAGAAAAAGAAATCGTTAAGTCTAGCTTTAAGCTGACTGATGATGAGGTTCACTATTTTGTTTATACCGATGTTCTAAGTAACAAAGCTTACAATGAAAACAAACAGAATATTAATTTAAAGTTGAAAAGTGGCGAGATAATGGATTTATCCAAAGCTTCTGATAATCTTAATATTTCAGCATTAGCGCAACCGGTAGAAAAGTTTTTTATTTGTTATCCCATATAATTTCTCAAAATGAATTTATTAGCTCAATTAAGAATACTAGCATGGATTGAAGGATTCACCTACATTGCACTTGGAATTACGATGCCCTTGAAATATGTTTATGGTATGAAGGAACCCAATTATTATGTGGGAATGGCTCATGGTGTCTTTTTTATTCTTTACATCATCTATGTTTTTTTAGTTGGGGCTCAACAGAAATTTTCCTTAGTTAAAATCTTTATTTGTTGTCTTGCTTCCTTATTTCCTTTTGGTACATTTTGGATTGATGCCAAATACTTGAAAAAAACGGATCAATAGTTGCTTATTTGTATTTTGATCTAATATGACACTTGAAAAGAAGCTTATAGACACTAATTCAACTTTTAAAACGTTTTTTAATAGCAACTTAAGATTAATGAAGAAAACCATCTTGCCATTTATTCTGCTTATTTTCCCTCTTCTTCTAAGCGCCCAACCCGTTGTTCCTTTTGTAGATTTCAATAATTATTTTCGGGTGTTTGAAAATAATAATTTTCAGACAATAGAGTTTCAACCTATTCTTAGCTACCAAGCGGGAGATGAATTTGTTGCCTATATAGATAACCGTGAAAACCTGAGAATTTTTAATGGTAAGGAACGAAAAGATATAACGAATTTGAACATCAAATTTTCTATTTCAGATCATTTATTGGCATACAATGTTGGAACCACTCTCAACATGTGGGATTCGGGAAAATTGAGAACCTTGACTTACTTTGTTAGAGATTATGTTGTAAAGGATAGTATTATCGTTTACGAAGACACTCGATACAATTCGGTAAATGTCTATTACAATAAACAAACATATGTGCTTTATACAGTTGCCGGTAATCTGTATATGCCAACAACGATTGGTGATAATATCGTTGCATTTAAGGATAACGGTGGGTTTTATAAAGTTTTTTACCGTGGCGAGATATATGATTTAGGTGTTTGGAATGGAGAAATAGATTTCAAGGCAGGCTGCGACATTCTTTGTTTCAATGACCCTACCCAACGTTCTTTTGCATTATTTGAAAACGGTAATTTTTACGATGTAGAAAGTCAATATATGCGAAAATATGTTGCTGGTCGAGGATTTATAGTTTTTGAAGATTTGAATGGCAATTTATGGCATTATAAGGATGGTGAAAAAACAGAATTAACTAATTTCAGCCCAAGTTTTTGGGAGGTACAAGACGACATGGTTATTTGGGGGGAGAATAATTACGTGTTTTCATTTTTTCAAGGAGAAAAGAAGGAAGTTTGTAATTATATTCCCAAGGATTATCTGCTAAAAAATGGAGTGTTTGCCTTCCGAAATATTGCTGGTGGGGTGAGTGCCTTTGTGAATGGAAAGATGGAGGAAATCACTCTTCAAAATGATTCTGAGTATTCCATTCACGGAAATATTGTGTTGGTAAAACTATTTAATAGAAGTTTTATCGTTTTGAAAGACGGACAGATTTTTAATTCTTAAAAGGCCGCTTTTAATTAAAAGATTCAATTAATAAAGCTCCTCTTTCAATGCTGTTCGGTAATCTTTAATCTCCTCGCGATTTAATTTATGATCTGCGTTTATCAATAAATTCAAAAGATATAATAGATTTTCATTATCCTCAATTTCTAGTGGATATTCATTCCCGTCTTCATCTTCATCATATTGTGCTTGAATGTCAAACGCTTCATTTTCTTGTAAATACTCATAAGTCAAACGCAATACCTTGGTAACTAAAGGGTCTTGTTCTTTTTGAGCCATCTCGCGAAGAGCTTTTAAATCATCAATCAGGCCATCAGCAGAAATCCCCTTTTTTTCAACTAGGCTAATAATAGATTGTAATTTTTCGTTGGCTGCGTGCGTTTTCATACAAGTAGTTTTATTTTTCGAGTACAAAAGTAATACATTCTACGAAAATTCTAGAGTAATTTGTTATAATAGCAATGATTTATGTTTTAAACGACTTTCTGTTGATTGTTTTTCAAGTATCGTTTTAAGTATTAAATTACCTTTGTAACACGTGTATGACATATATTGATCTGACATTAAAGGGAATTGTAACAGGTTTTATTCTGAGTATAATGATTGGACCTGTTTTCTTTGTTTTACTTGAAACAAGTATCACCAAGGGAATTAAAGCAGCATTGGCGCTGGATTTTGGTGTCTTGCTCAGCGATCTCCTATACATTTTAATTGCTTATGTGTTCTATTCTGAGGTGGCTCATTTGGGCAGTAAGGACAACCGACAAGTATTGAATATAATTGGAGGAGTTTTATTTCTTGCGTATGGAATTTTGAATTTTTTAAAAAAATCTCACCCGAAAGAAGATAATTCAACGACACAGGCGATTACTAATTCAAAAGATATTATGGTTTTAATGGTGAAAGGATTTCTCCTCAATCTGGCAAACCCAATGGTGATTTTTTATTGGTTTAGTATCATGACACTTGCCAACTCTTATGTTGAAACATCGAGTTCAAATTATCCCATATTTTACTTTTTAACGGTAATCATAATTACCTTTTTTTCCATTGACTTGTTAAAAATTGTTGGGGCAAAATATTTGCGTCCTCTTGTAACGAATCGGTTATTGAATGGTTTGAATATTCTTATCGGGATTGTTTTTTCAGCCTTTGGTGTTTTTTTAATCATTCGTTCCTACATTGACCAAGTACAATGAAAAACCTGTTGTATTTTTTATTTTTTATTATTGTTTTCATTCCTGTTGCGGCACAAGCTCAACTAAAGGTTAATAAAAAAAACCTATCAAAAGCTCAGTATGAATATTGGGACAAGAACAAAACGCGCGTTAAAGCGGTTGGCTCTTACTATAAGGATAACGTAAATAAAACTTCCAAAAAACACGGTACATGGCGCTACTTTTCCAAAGACGGAATATTGGAAGAAGAGTTAAACTACTATATTGATTCTCTTCATGGAAGGTGTTTGAGTTTTTGGGACGGCAAACAATTGAAACAAGAATCGTATTTCTATCAGGGAATACCGGATAGTGTTTATAAGGCATGGAATGAGAAAGGAGTGTTGGTCCTGGATGGCTTTTTTGACTACGGCACAAAGGCAGATGTTTGGTATTATTTTTACGACGATGGGAGAGCGAAGTCAGAAGAGAAATATATCTCTGGAGTTTGTCTCATTGATAATTTTTGGTTGAATGATAGCGCTCACACCCAAACTATCAAAAAAGGATTTGGTAGTACTAAAAGTTATTTTAATAGTGGGAAAATAAAAGAGGTATTTCAGGTTGAAAATGGTTTAAAAAATGGCCCATACCAAGAATATAGTGCAAGAGGTGCCTTATTGATGGATGGCTTTTATAAGAATGGATTTAAGGATAGTTGTTGGTTCACCTTTTATACCAACGAACAAGTTCAAAAAATTGCCTGTTATAAACAAGATACGCTTTACGGAGAATATACCACCTATAATGAAGCCGGACAAATCAAAATTCATGGTTTTTTTGAAAACGGAAAGAAAACAGGCAAATGGGAGTGGTATGGTGAAAATGGTAAATTAGACTCGGAGGGCACCTTTGTAAATGATCTTCAAGACGGCGATTGGAAATACTATTTTAGTAATGGTGAATTGTCTTATAACGCTAAATTTAAAAATGGTAAACGAGAAGGGGAGTGGGAATACTTTTATTCCAAACAAAAACCCTATAAGCGAGGGATTTATAAAAATGATAAAAAGGAAGGATTGTGGCGAACATGGAATGAATCTGGCGTTTTAATCATGGAGGGGCAATTCAAGGAAGATAAAGAGGATGGTGAGTGGAAAAATTACTGGGAAAACGGAAAAATAAAAAACATTGCTATTTTCAAAGAGGCTAAATTGAATGGCCAATGGCAATCTTTTTCGCCGTATGGAAAGACTAAAGTCATAGGTTTTTACAAAAACGACCTTCAAACCGGCAAGTGGATGGAGTGGTATGAAAACGGGAGGGTGAAGGAAATTATGAATTACAAGGTTATTCGTAAAAAATCAAAAGCAAACGACGTTGTGTTGAAGGGGAGAACTCATAAACTTTCAGTTAAACATGGCGTTTATGTTACATTCTCAAACAAAGATTTTCAAGCAACGGAAGAAGGAAAGTATAAAAATGGCGAAAAGCACGGAGATTGGTATGCCTATCATCCTGGAGGACGATTAATCGCGGTTTCAAATCAATATAAAAAAGGGAAATTACACGGAATATCTAAACAATTCGATCGAAAGGGTAAAATTATTCAAAGCTCCTCTTATAAAAATGGGTTGCTAGATGGTCCGATGAGGTTCTATAATGAGCGGGGTAAAATGACCAAAGAATTTTTCTTTAAAAATGGCCAACGATCAAGCAATACCATCCAATTTCAACCCTAAAATACTTTATCTTCTTCGTCATTCTGATGCTGTTAATAGCGCTGACAATGATTACAATCGAAAATTAAGTCACTTAGGCAAGGATAAAGCGCATCATTTTTCAACTAAATTTTCCACTGACTTTTCTTTTGATTTGGTTTTATGCAGCTCTGCTAATCGGACAAAAGAAACACTGAACTTACTAGAATTAAAGCAAACTGAAATACTATTCTATGACTCCTTATATTTAGCTGAAAAGGAAATGTTATTAGCTGAAATTGAGAAAGTTCCTGTTAGAATAAGCAACTTGCTAATTATTGGCCACAATAATGGATTAAGTGATTTAGCCGGGTATTTAACAGGATCAAATATCCATTTATCTACTTGTCAAATGGTTCAAATTCAATTAGAAATGAATGCTTGGAATTTACTTGGACAAGAAACCGGCCGTATAGTTCGAAATTTCTTTTAAATTTGCCTTTAACGTATCAATAAGTAGTTTGCTTGCGCGGAATTAATAAAATTATTTTTGCTTTTATCTTTCTTTGTGGAAACAATACTTTTTCGCAAGAGTCTAAGTCTTTATTTACGCCTTCTAAAAACATTGTTAAACTCGGCATAAATGAAGTTTTTTATGGAGATGTATCTTTTTATTATGAGCGAATTATTTCTAAAAAACTTGCCGTTGAGGTCGGGTCGGGATTGGTCTTTCGCAATTTTTTAAAAGGATTTTTTCAAGAAGTTCCTCAATCAACATCAGATAAAATGTTGGTAGGGCCAAGCATAAATATAAAATGTAAGTACTATCCTTACATTCCTGGTGAATCACTTTATTTTAGTACTGATTTTAAGTTTAGAAGGTATCGAACACAATATTCTACAACCTCAATTTCAGGAAATAATCTGCTGACATTTAATGAATTTGAACAGAGAAATATTTTTCGTTTTGGACTGGGGTTTATTCAATGTGTAGACCAACATTTTACGATTGATTACTACACAAGCATTGGGCTTACTGGTGTATTAAATCAAAATATTGTGCCTTTGTACGACCAAAACACCAATGATTACACCTATTTAAAAGATCAGTTTAGAGATGTGGTATTGCATTTTACGGCAGGACTAAAATTTGGCTATCGTTTTTAATCAATTGGCTGGTAGAGAAATTCGAAACGTTGTTCCATTGCCTAGCTCAGATTGAAGCACAATAATTTTTCCCTGATGGTAATTCTTTATTATTCGTTGCGCCAACGTTAAGCCCAATCCCCACCCCCTAGTTTTAGTTGAAAATCCAGGTTTAAAAATTTTATTAAACTGAGCTTTGGCCATTCCTTTACCTGTATCAGAAATATCAATATGAATCCATTTTTGGATGCGTTCAACACGAACCTCCAACTTTCCTTTTCCCTCCATGGCATCCACACCATTTTTACAAATGTTTTCAATTACCCATTCAATCAACGAAGAATTATGATTCAAAAAAATTGGTTCTTCATTGAGTATTTTATAGTCGATAGTTACTTTATCGGAAATTCTACTACGTAAATAATCAAGAATATTTCCGATGGTAACTACAAGGTCCTTGTTCTCCATTTTTGCTCCGGAACCAATTTTGGAAAATCGATCTGTGATGGTTTCTAAACGATCTACGTCTTTCTGCATCTCTGTTGTAACCATTGGATCAATATTCTGTGATTCCAAGTATTGCACCCATGCCATTAACGAGGATAGTGGAGTTCCTAACTGATGAGCAGTCTCTTTTGCCATGCCCGCCCAAACTTGATTTTGTTCGGCCTTTCGGAAAGTTGAAAAGACCAAATAGGCGGTAAAAACAAATATTCCAATAATAAAAAATTGAATGTATGGATACCATTGAATTTTTTTCAATTCGGCACTTTCATCGTAGTAAATCAGATTACGTGTCCCATCTTTAAAATCTAAATTAATCGGAGCATTTTTTTGCTTAAAAGCATCGATAAAAGCCATTCTATTTTCGGAATCCATTTTGGATAGCCTTAGGTTATCGCCAATCACTTTTCCAGTTTTTGATTCTATGACAAGCACAGGAATTTGATCTTGATTTTCAATGAGTTCCTTGTTAAAAGATTGAATAATTGAATCACGTTCATGTTCTAATTTTATCAATTCTTTTGAATCATTAAAGGCACATGTCATTACAAATCCTTCAAAAACTTCAGCGTTAAAAAATCGACCTTGCGCCTTCCATTCAAGAGCCATTTTTTGTAGTGTGTCTTCAAGAATTTTTGTTTTTTCAAGGGTAGATTTAGTGGGGTAAAGTCGATTTATGTCGGCTGTATCTATGGGTGTGTTTTTCCAGTTTGATACCTTGTTTTTATCATCCAACACAATCACTGGAATATCTTTGTTCTGATTGATTATAGAATAGGCTAACTGAATACTTGCATCTGCGTCTAAAGGAGAAAGAAAAAGCGATTTTGTGGCATCAACCCACGTATTAACCTCTTGTTTTTCACGATCTCTTAATTTCGTAAACGTATTATTGGTTAGTTTGATGAGCTCCAATTTCTTTTTAATTGCTTCTGCCCATTCTTTTGCTCTTTCACGTTCGCGATTACTCAAATCTGACACCAATAAGTTGGATACATATAGAGATACAACAAATAGAATCAAGGCCCCGATGAAGAGCAAAATTTTCCAACGTTGTTTATTTGAATATAGTCCCATGGTGAAAAAACGAAAAAGTTTTCATTTCATTTTAACTAAACTTTCCCATTGCCAAATTACATGATTTATTTTAAAAACAGGAATGGCCAATCAAATTAACCGTTTAAAGAGGCTGTTTTTCTAAAAATTCAATAATCCGATCGCAGCACTCCACCAAATGAGTTGGTAGTGTTTTTGAATGAAATGGATGAGTTCCTCCGAAAGTATGCGTGGCTTCTGCAATAGCATAAAGTGGGTTTTTCGACCATTGGGCAAGTACATATCCTTCTGATATAGAAACAGACTCATCGGAGTCTCCGTGAATCAAAAGCATTGGTTTTTTCAACTCTTCACAAGCTCTTTGAATAGATAAATTTTCTTTGTTTTCCAGAAAGTCTGTGTATTGAGAAAAATTATGCGGTAAATCTTGATTGGTTCTGCTATTTCTGACATAACGAATACCAGTTCTTTTCCATTCCTCAATCACTTCATATTCTAATGAAAAACGTTTATCAATAGATGAAATAGCCGCTAGTGTAGTAACTGAGCGCACTCTCGAATCTCTTGAAGAAAGTACTGCTATTCCTCCTCCGCGAGAATGACCAATCAAGTGCAACGAACAAGTAGACAAATCTATTTTCCCTTCTAGCCAATCCAAGGCATGAACAACATCCTGCTTCTCATAACTATAGCAGTTATTTCCAAATGCTTCTAAATCAACAAAATCAAACGGGTGGTCTGGTGTTGTTCCATTGTGGGTCATGTTGAATTTACAAAACCCAAATCCTCTTTCAACAAAATAGTCTTGCATCAAATTCCACGGCCCCCAATCCTTAAATCCCATGTAGCCATGAATGAAAATAAGTATTTTTTGATTAAAATTTTCGGGCATTTCGAGATCAATGAGTGCTTCTCTACCAGCAGAACCGATATATCTTTCATTCACGAAATACATTCTTTTATTTTATCGGAGTCTGCTTTAACGTTTCTAAATAAAATTTCCAAAATTTTTGAACGGATGAAATCTGTACTTTTTCGTCAGGTGAGTGAGCGGCACGAATATTTGGACCGAAAGAAATCATATCAACGCCCGGAAGGTGCTTCCCTAAAATTCCACATTCCAATCCTGCGTGACATGCTTTTACCTTTGGCGCTTCATTAAACATTTCAGAATAGAGCTTCTCCATGATTTTTAATATAGCCGAATTTGGATCAGGTTTCCATCCCGGATATTCACCACTTTGAACTACTTCACACCCTATATTTTCAAACGAACATTGAACGGCCATGGCAATCTCCGCTTTTGTGCTTTCAACGCTACTTCGTTGCAAGGACTGAGTGGTAAAAATTCCGTTTGAAATAATGACGCGAGCCAAGCTGGAAGACGCTTCTACTAATCCTTCAATATCCGGACTCATTCGGAATACGCCATTGGGTACAGAGCAAAGCAATGAAATTATTTTTTTAAAATCACTGGTTGCAACAGCTTTTGAGTCTGATTGAATCTCTTTTGTCTGAATAATAATTGCAGGTTCAATGGAGTTGTATTCATCCTGAAAAATTGCTTTTAAGCCATTCATTTCATCATTAAATTGTTCAAAATTCTCAGGCGAAATAGAAATAACCGCTGTCGCCTCTCGTGGAATAGCATTTCGCAAACTTCCCCCATCGAATGAAATAAGTTGTACCTCTATTTTTTGCGACAAAGTCCAAAGTATCCGCGACATCCATTTATTGGCATTTCCTCGGCCCTTGTCTATATCCATTCCTGAGTGACCGCCAAGCAAACCTCGGATAGAAATTTCTATTTTTTTATTTGCAGAATTTATTTCTATTTCTTGATAGTTGTAGGAAGTATTTGTGTCAATTCCCCCAGCGCAACCAATGGATAATTCATCATCATCTTCGGTATCTAAATTCAATAAAATTTCGCCGTTGAATAGGCTACCATCCATTTGCATAGCACCTGTCATTCCGGTTTCCTCATCGATCGTAAAAAAAGCTTCAATGGCAGGATGTTGAATGTCTGTCGCTTGTAATATTGCCATAATTGCAGCAACTCCAATTCCGTTGTCGGCGCCTAAAGTCGTGTTATTTGCTCGAACCCAATCTCCTTCAATAATCATTTCAATTCCTTGTGTTTCAAAATCAAAAACACGATCAGAATTTTTTTGGTGAACCATGTCTAAATGAGATTGGAGAACAACCGTTTTTCTATTTTCCATTCCTTCACTGGCTGGTTTTTTAATAATCACATTTCCAATTTTATCAACCAATGTTTCGAGGCCTAATAATTGACCAAAATCAACCATAAATTGGCGGATTCGCTCTTCTTTTTTAGACGGACGAGGAACAGCATTTAATTTATCAAATTGCGACCATAGCGCAACGGGTTCTAGTGAAGAAACATTCATACGATAATTTTGAGGTTAAATTTCCGAATTTTTTATTGAAAAAAGCTTGAAAAATTTCGTTTGCGAGAAAAGTAGTTGAGAAATTCGTAAATTAGAGGATATGAAATGGAGTTTAATTGCCTCAATTGCATTTTTTTGGTTCTTTACAAAATCTAGTTTTTGTCAATCTATCAATCAAAAGGATACCAAGGGAAAGAAAACGGGAAAGTGGTTAATTTATCAAAAGGGAACAAAAAAAGTTTTTGAGGAAGGAAGTTTTGTAAGCGGCAGAAAAGAAGGGGTTTGGAAAAGGTATTTTTCAGATGGCATAACTGTTATGATTGAGGCAAATTATTCAAACAATAGACCGTCAGGCTCTTACTTCAAGTATTATCAGAATGGAAAGCTTAAAGAAAAAGGCGCTTTGGTATTGAATAAATACAATGATTCATTGGTTAAGTATTATCAAAATGGAAAAATAGAATATGCCGGTAATTTCAATTCAAGCGGTGTGGAAGAGGGTACAATAAAGTACTTTTATGAAAATGGAAATGTTGAATTCGAATATCGAGCAGTTAATGGAGTCCCGTCGGGGAGAGCTATGCGGTATTTTGAAGACGGAACAATTAAAGAAGAATTAAATTACAGTGCCGATGGCGCCGTTGCATCTGTGAAGAAAAGTGATAAAATACCCGTTAAAGAAACGAAAAAAAGCAACCCCGTGGCTGGAGTAAAAGCCCCTGTTTTGGGAATTCCTCGAACAAGAGGAAAAGAATTTTTTCCAAATGGCTATAACAAATGTTACACAATTAATGATGAAATTTGGCAAGATGGAACCTTTAAAAAGGGCGAATTGTGGGATGGAAAAGTGTACGAATACGATAAGGACGGTATTTTAATTCGCGTAAAGATCTTTAAGCAAGGAGTTTATCACTCAAATGGGCAATTGTAGTCATTTTTTACGATAAACATAAGAGGCGTAAGCCAACAAACCGGGCAATCCAAGAACGAAGATAAAAGCCAAAATATATCCTTTGGTCGTTAAGTAGAAGTTTGTTACTTGCATGGCCTCCAAATCCTTTGTATCATAACCAAGTCCAATAAAATAGGACAAGCTTAAAGGCACTTCCAACGCAGTTTTACCTTGTTTGATTTCTATAATTCCTGGAAATAAATTTATTGGAAACAAGAAAAGAGGTATAGCTGTACAACAAAAAGTCAGCAAATAAATCTGTGTAGGACTAAGTTTGGCTAGAAATTTCATTAATAAATTAATACGTAATTTTAGTTTCCAAAGATATTGAGAATTGCCGTATGAAATTAACCTTGGCCTATTTATGTAACACAAAAAGTTGGGGCGGACTTGAAATGAATCAAATTCGAAATGCTACATGGATGAAGGAAAGAGGGCATGATGTTCATGTTTTTGTTTTAGTCGATTCTCCTGCTCACAATGCGGCAATTGAAAACAAGCTTACGGTTCATATTATATCAAAACATAAAAGACACTACGATTTTTATAGCGCATACAAATTGGTTAAAATTCTGAATAAAATCAATGCAAAGTGTCTAATTGTCCGAAGCACCTTTGACATGAGTATTGCTGCTTCTGTTTCATTTTTTTCCAGAGGGAAGATAAAATCAATTTTCTGTATGGAGATGCAGTTGTCTTTTCCTAAAAAACAGTTTTTTAGAACTTGGCGTTACCGTTATCTCGATGCTTGGTGCTGTCCACTAGATTACTTAAAAAAGCAGGTTTTAGCAAACACCAAAATGAAAAAAGAGCACGTATTTGTGGTTCCTTCTGGTATTGACCTTTCAAAAATCGTTGATTTCCCGATGGAAAAAGCGAGAGAGCAACTGAATCTTCCACAAAACGCAAATGTTTTTGGCATTCTTGGTCGAATTGATCCTAAAAAAGGACAAAAATTAGTGATCGAAGCTTGGGAACATTTCTCGGATGCTATTTTAGTAATTCAAGGAGATTTTGATACAACAAAACATAAAGAATATTTGAATGAAATATATGATTTGGTTGAACATAACCAGCTAAAACATCGAGTTATATTTTTGCCTTTTTCAGCAAATACAGAGGTGTTTTTTGGTGCAATAGATGCGTTAATCGTTCCATCTATGAATGAAACAGTTGGAATGGTTACCCTTGAATCGCTTGCACATAAAAAACCAGTTATTGGGAGTAATGCGGGTGGAACTAAAGAGATATTATCTAATGACCGAATAGGACTTCTTTTTGAGCCCAATTCACAAGAGGATTTGAGAATGAAAATCAGTGAGTTCTTAATTAGCAAGAATAGATTTATTACGGAAAATTTTCGTTCTGAAATTCAGAAATATGACAAGAACAACGTATGTCATAGAATGGAAGAGATACTAGGAAATATTTTGAAGAATCATTGAATATTAACGAATTAAATGAAAGAAACTACTGTAGGTTTTATCAGTATCCTTGATTTTGAGCATGTAATAATAAACACCATCTTTTAATCCATCACCGGACCAATCGTTTACGTAGGGACTGGCGGAATAAATTAAATTACCCCATCGATTAAATATAAGTAGTTCTGTTTCATTATAAGAATCCAGATACTCGAATGAAAGCACGTCGTTTATATTATCTCCGTTTGGCGTTATCGCATTTAGATTTTCAATTTCAGCAGGTATTATTTGTAGGAGCTGACAAAGGGTATCTACACATCCAAAAATATCCTGAACAGCCAAACAAACCGTATAATTTCCTGGCACAGCAATACTTGAATTGTAGAGTGAGTCTGAACCAATGTTTACGCTGTCAAGCGACCAAATACTGGTAGCCACAGGGCCTAAAGAGGAGGAAGAATTACTGATAAAGGAAAATGGGGTTTCTACAATACAAGGATTAGGAGAAATACTAAAATTTGAATTCGGATTTGGAATTACATACACATTATGACTCATTGTATCTGAAATACAACCGTTGATTGTTGCGTAAGAAAAATACGAGTATGGGGTAATACTGTCATTTAAGGTTGGCAACAATTGCGAGAAACTTCCTTGTCCGTTAATTCCGTTACCAAAATAGTTAACGATTCCCCCTGGTAAGCAAGAGGATAAATTCATCGTTAGTTCGACGCCTTCACAAAGTGTGGAATCATAGATGGCAATCGGTCTAGCGGCAGGGATTATGGGTTTTGTTGCAATGGGTATATTGGTTATTTGAGTCCCGCAAGCATCATAAATAACGGGGGGTGGAATAGGTAATTCAGTATATGTTGAATCGCAATAAATTGGACAATTAGGATTAACCAGAGTGAATACGTTATTTTTATTTCCGGAGCTACATCCTTCATTGAGCCCTGCAACTACAGTGTCTTGCGTCCATGGGTGCGTGAATGTATAGGGAGGAACCCCAAATCGGGCATAGCCTGTAGCAGTAAACTCACAAATATTCGAACAAATAGGAGTTTGCGGGACATACCATTCATTTCCATAAGTTTCAGGCGTTTTTCCGTACATAACAACTTTAAAAGGATATTGGGTAAATTGGTCATAGCGAACATAGGTGGTATTACAGCCCGTTCCCAGTGAATTTCGCCCTAAATGAAAGCGAACATAAATAGACGTATCTTCACAACTTTTAGGAAGGCAACAGCTTAAGGGGTTCATCAAATTAAAACTATCTAAATAAGCCGTTCCTGGGGAAGTAGCCAAAGCACCAGTTATTGTAAAATATTGAGAACTAGCACAACTCGTACTGAAATACATGGAGCCTATACCCATTGTTGCAGGCGTAAATGGATCTGCGTAAAAACTACTTGAAACGTAAAGTCCAGTTAATGAAACACCTGCGGGAATATTCACCAATAAACTATCTAAATTGTATGTTGGCATAAAACAAGAGGGCATATTTCCACCCGTCCATTGACTTGGGGTTCCAGCAATCGTTGGATCTATAATTATTGGAAAGCTTCGGCCAGCATGGAGCCAATCTCCATCTATTCGCATTTCAATTAAATAGTTCCCATTATTATTTTGGATGGAGTATTTACCTTTAACAACATTGAACACCTGATCAAAACATAAAATTTGACCGAAAAAACCCACATCCTCTTTGCCGTTAGAAATGCGCACTTCATCATTCTCCTTTTCTAGTTTCCAATAAGGAGGTAGGTCAATTTTTTCCCGAATAACTAAATCTCCTGCGAATAAGGCAGATGAATTTTCAAGAATGTAATTTACTTTGAATCCACCGTCAATAAAGGTAATCGACTTTCTAATTCCATCATTTAGTTGAACGGTTTTCTTTTCTTTGGAAATAGAAATCACAGGATTTTTTTTCGGTAGATATTCGTTGATTTTATCGGTTGTAATACCTACTTTATTATTTTCTGGAAATATTAAATGTAAGCTACCATCCGTTAGAAGTTGTGTTTGAACTGGTTGTTGATTGGCCGCCCATGAACCATCTTTTTCTTGCTGTGGAACTGAAACTATGGGCTCTAACTTTCCATTTTTTTCAAAGCAAAGTGGTTTTATGGAGTGTTCACTTTTAACCTCTCCTTTAGACGTTTTATAAGACCTAGAATATATGGTTCTTTTGGATTCATCTTCAACAAAATTTGAATAAGGAATTTCTTCCTCATTCGTAGTTGCGGTAAGAGAGACCTTTCTGAAGTCTTCAGAATAAAATTTAGTTGATTGTGCATTTAGAAGAGATTGACAGGCAACCAGTAAAATACTAAAAAACAGAAATTTATACTTCATAACGAACTAATCTATACGAATTTAACTATTAATAGGCAAAACTCCCTCACGTAATCGTTAAAATTTATAATCATGTTCTCGTTTGATATCTGGAAATAAGGCCACCCATTAAGTTTAGATTAGTTAATAATTACCTTTTTAAACCACTGATTATCAATAATTAATTTGTACACTCCTCTTTCAATTCCAACTATGGAAACTTGGTGTTTCTCACTAGCGATAATACCAGCTTTAACCACTCTACCAAACTGATCAATAATATTATATGTTTTTCCAATAAATTCAGTTCCTACTGAAATTGTGAATTCATCTGTTGCAGGGTTTGGATAAATTCGCACCTTACTTTCTTCCATTTGATGGTTAATGCTAAGTCCTTGACAAATCGGTTCAGTACCAACAGACTCCTGAAAAACCCCATTAGAAACACTCCAATTGTACCATGTTCCAGCTGAACTCGATTCCCACAAATTGAGATCAAATACGTTTGAACCGGTTGCGTTACCCTTAATTTTAAATGCTTTAACTGCTTCTCCGTTGTGATTCCAAGTAAGTGCATTTCCTGGAGAACAAATCTCAGGATCTGGATTGGTTAATTCGCAATTTACTTGAATGAAATAGGCATTGTCATCATAACTTGGAAATCCGCCAAATACTCTTCCTTGACCAGCTGAATCAATACAAACGGCTGTGTATTCATCACATGCAATGGCATAACCTGAAATACCATAGTCGCTGTACATTCTTGCTAAAAACGATACCAATCTTCCTTTTCGATCAGGGTTGTCAAAATGTGTGTCTGTGATAACATTTTGCAATACTGCATTTTGAATAAATGATGTCGAATCAACAGTAACTGAGCTAGCAAATGGATTTGAAGTCGCTGTGTTCGATGTTACTGTTCCATTTTCAGCTGAAAAATAATACTTGCCTTGAATAGCCATTCCTGCACTTGTCCCTCCAACAACAACATTTCGATTATGAATGGCTTGATTAATGGCTTGACTTACCGGACTATTTCTCCAATAATTTATGTAAGTCCATTGATTCCCTCCTGCGAACCAAATGGCTTCAGCTTGATTGATTTTATTTATTACGTATGCATCAGAACTGGCATTTGTATTATTGCAAACGATTGTTTCAACCGAATTTACATTTATTCCAAGTCCTGAAAATAAATAATCATTATATCCATCAGAACCTGTTGCGCGCAGCACCAAAATATCACCTCCATTGGCACGTTCCAAAAACCATTTCATGGCATTATCATCTTCTGAAGCGCCTCCCATAAGACAAATTCCTCCTTGCGGATTTGTCACCAAATCGGTTGAATTCCCTGTAAAATACGAAGTGTAGTTTTGACTGAATGTTAAGAATGAATTGAAAAAAACTATGAGGGGAATGTACTTTATCATAAAATTATTTTTTCTCTTCAAGTTACTCTTTAATAAAAGAAACAGATTGAGGCAGATTCCCCGAGATTCTTAGCGAATAAAAGCCGGAGGATAAGGTATTGACTTCAATTTTTTGGTTTTTTGAATTTATTTTCCCTTCTATTAGCACTTGACCAACTTGATTTATTATTTGAAAGGTCGACGAGTACATTTCATTCGGAGCAAAAACATTTAGTATACCCGACGAAGGATTTGGATAAATTGAAATTTGATAGCTTTCTGAAATATCTGAAATCGATGAATTTTGAAAAGGAAGTAAACACGTATCAACTTGACTCAATGAACCAGATCCATAAATAAATACAGCCGTAAGCGGCACACACCAGGTTGTTGTATCAATAATTGTAACCGGATAATCTTGCGTTGTCTGACCTAATTGCCCAAAATAAATCAAACCACCCGTTGCCACCGTATCCCCGTTACAGTCTAATACAGCAGATACATGCGGATAATCGACAAAATCATTCTGTCCCGCATTAAAGTTTATCGTGATTTGGTAATCATTTGGGTTCAATGTATCAGGATAACTACCTGTTATCGCAAAATTGGAGCAAGGAATGGTTTGGGAGAAGGTAATTGTTGTGCCTAAAATCAATACGAAAAGTACAATAGCCAGATTTTTCATCAATTGAGAATTTACTAACTCAAAGATATACATAAAAATGCCATTTTCCTTAAACGAAAAAAGCACTGTCTTTCGACAATGCTTTCATCAGAGTGGGAGTTGAGGGATTACATATCCCGATTACCCGACGTGCAATGGATGAAAGCATTCCTTCACTCCGTTCAGTTAGTGCCTTTTTCAAACAAGGCCATTTAAGCAAGCTTAACGTCCTTTAAATGAAAAAAGCACTGTCTTTCGACAATGCTTTCATCAGAGTGGGAGTTGAGGGATTCGAACCCCCGACCCTCTGCTTGTAAGGCAGATGCTCTAAACCAACTGAGCTAAACTCCCAAAATTGGATTGCAAAGATACACAAAAAAAATTATCTACAAAGCACCCGATTAAATAAATTTTGATTTCTGCTTTTTTCGTACTCAAAAAATTAAGATTTCAGTGCTTACAAATTTTTCAACGTATATTCAAACATCATATTAAATAAATGATTACGCGTATTGCCTCCATAAATTCCATGATTGCGATTCGGATAAATAAACATGTCAAATTGCTTGTTTGCTTTCACAAGTGCGTTTACCATTTCCATCGCATTTTGGTAATGAACGTTGTCATCCGTCGATCCGTGAATTAAAAAATAATTGCCCTTGATATTCTTCACATGATTGATGGGTGAATTGTCGTCGTAGCCTTTTTCATTTTCCTTGGGAGTTCTCATAAATCGCTCTGTGTAAATATTGTCGTAATACCTCCAGTTCGTTACTGGGGCAACAGCAATTGCCATTTTGAAAACATCAGCTCCTTTGGTAATTGCCAATGATGCCATAAACCCACCATAACTCCAACCCATAATCCCAATGCGATTTGGATCTACAAACGACATTTTTTGCAACTCTTTTCCCGTGTTAATTACGTCTTCAATTTCTAATTTACCCAATTGCAAATAGGTCGATTTCTTAAATTTCGCTCCTCTGTACATCGTGCCACGCGGATCAACACACGCAACAATGTATCCTTTTTCTGCTAACAACTGAAAGTACATGTAATCCATTCCGTCCCATGAATCAAGCACTTCGTTGTGTCCCGGTCCACCATAAACTGTCATATATACCGGGTATTTTTTGTTTGGATCAAAGTTTTTTGGTTTAATCATCCAGCCGTTCAGTTCTGTTCCATTGGAGTTAAACTTCACAAACTCGCGTGGTGATGGATTGTAGGAAGCGACTTTGTCAGCCAATGCTTTGTTATCTTCTAAAACTTTTATCAAGCCTCCATCATTTTTTCGCAGGCTATATTGTGAAGGACTATTCGCTGTCGAGTGCGTCAAAACGAAATATTTCATTCCTGAGGTGAATTCTGCTTCAGAATATCCTTTATCCGGACTTAAGATTTGCTTATTTGAACCGTCAATTTGAATTTTATAAATGGATTTATAGATTGGCGCATTTTCCGCGGAAGAATAATAAATAGTTTTATTCTCATCATCAATTCCTAAAAATTCAATTACATCCCAATTCCCTTTGGTGATTTGTTGTGTTGTTCCGTCAAAATTCAAGCGGTAAATGTGATTAAATCCATCTGCCTCGCTTGTTCGTAAAATCGATTTTCCATCTTTTAAAATCAATAAATTATTATCTACATCAATATAAGTATCAGATTTTTCCTCGAAAAACACTTTGTGAGTAGGTTTTTTTGCAAAGTCAACCAAATGGTATTTCAAAGAACTTTGGTGTCTGTTTAAGGTTTGAAGAATCAATTGATTTGACGTTTTTGACCAACTCAAGCGCGGAATGTATTCGTATTCACCTAAATTCAAATCGGTAACTTTCCCTGATTTCACTTGCACGACATGAGCAGTGACTTTTGAATTATCTTCTCCTGCTTTTGGGTATTTGTATTTGTATTGTTCGGGGTATAGTCCATTGTAGTAGGTTAAATTAAACTCTTTAACCTCTTGCTCATCGAAACGCAAATACGCAATCATTTTACTATCCATGGACCATTCATACGCCTTGGTGATTGAAAATTCTTCTTCGTACACCCAATCCGTTGTTCCGTAAATTACCTTGTTCTTTTTTCCTCCTTTGGTCAATTTAGTAACTTTTTGAGTTTTTAAATTCTTAACAAAAAGATCATTTTTATAAATGTAAGAAACCATTGTTCCGTCGGGAGAATATTCTGCTAAAGTTTGTGGTTGATGTTCACTGTCTAGAGGAGCAAAAACACCCGTTGCTATGTCGTACACGAAATAAACTGCCGAGAAACTACGGCGATAAATAGGTTCTGTTTTAGTAGTAAACAAGATTTTCGTTTCGTCGTCATTGAAGAAATAATCATCAAATTCTACAATGGCGTCTTTATATTTCAATTTACCATTGTCTACCAAGAGCGTTCCTGCATCATTTATTTTAAATTTATAAATGGATCCTTCTATTACTTGTGTGTAGTATTCCCCATCTTTCATGGAGCGAAACCCTTCGACTCCTTTGGCATAGAACTCATAATTTTTCCATATTTTCTCTACACTTAACTCTTGGGAATGAATAAAAGATGTAATAAATACAAGGAGGACAAAAGAAAAAAGTTTTTTCATAATTTTAAATTGAAGTCTGAAATTACAAATTGTTTTGAATTGTGAAATAACTCGGTAAAAAAAACAAAATTTAGTGTTAACAATTTTCTAATATACCAAAACCAAAAAATGTGTAATTTTGAACGTGAATTTGGGGTGACATCCTTGAAGCGAATTGCGCCGAAACCACTTCAAATTTTTACTTATCAATGTTTTAACTTGTGTTTGAAATTAAATTTTATAAACGCAATTTTTCTAAAGAACTTTTCGTCTATCCCTTAATCTTAATATTATGAAAAAATCGTTACTCGCTATTTTTGCTTTCTCATCTAGTTTGTCATTTGCTCAAGATTGTGCGAAAATCTTTATTTCTGAATACGTAGAAGGTTGGTCAAACAATAAGGCGTTGGAGATTTATAATCCAACATCTACTGCTATTGATTTAAGCCAGTATTTTGTGGCGCGTTATTCAAATGGTTCAACCACAGCTACGGTTGCAAACTCGGTTCAATTATTAGGAACAATTGCCCCTTACGATGTTCATGTGGCAGTTTTAGACAAAAGAGATCCAAATGGAACCGGTCAAGAAGCGCCAATTTGGGATTCATTGAATGTGAAAGGCGATGGTTTTTACAGCCCTGTCTATAACACAAGTAATGCTTTTTACTGGAATGGGAATGATGCGGTAATGTTAGCCAAAGGCACCTTGCCTGCGAACCCTGCTACATTAATAAACGCTACAAACGTTCCAAATTTTGCAATTATTGATATTTTTGGGAAAATAGGTGAAAATCCTGCAAATGAAACAGGTTCTGCCGCTGGAAATGATGGTGCTTGGTCAACAGGTTTCCCATACAGTACAGGTCTTGGTGTATTGGTGACAAAAGACCATAGCATGTTAAGAAAAGCGACCATTAAAAAAGGGGTAGCAACTCCAGTTTCTTTCTTTGACCCACTTTTAGAATGGGATACTATTCCACCGGTTACTTATTTATTTGATGCAAATGGAGACACAATTGTAAGTGGTAACGGTAATGCAATTCTTTTTGGAAACTGGTTTTCATTAGGTGAACATGATTGTGCTTGTAACCCGGCATCCGTAAATGAAATGGAATTCACTAATTATTCTATTTTTCCAAATCCAACGGACGATGTGATTTCTGTTAAATTGGATGAGAATATTCAATCTTTGACGATTACAAATAGTTTAGGTCAAACCGTTTGGACTAAAGAAGCTTTGAATAAAGGACTATATACAATTGAGTTGCCAAAATATGCGGGTGTGTATTTCGTGCGATTGGTTTCAAATTCAGGAACTAGCTCAACAGAAAAGATTCTTGTTAAGTAACATACTTTTTTGTTCATGAAAATTCTTTTTGGACTTCTACTTGTTTTATCAACAGGTCTTGTATTTTCTCAAAAAGGCTCGATCAGGGGGAAAATAATTGATAATTCAACCGATTTACCCGTTGCTGGAGCAAAAGTAAATATTGACAATAAGTACCGTGCGTTTTCAAATCCTGATGGGATTTATGAATTAGCCAATGTTCCGTTCGGTGAATATACGATGGTCATTTCAATGACTACCTTCGATACGGTTCGTGTTAAAATCAATGTAAATTCTGCTTCGGTTGAAAAAAACGTGAAAATGGGCGGGAGTGTTGAATTTGATGAAATTGAGGTTATTGGTAACATGGTAAAAGACAATGTTCCAATTGCGGTTACTAAAATTCCAACGCAGAAAATTGCAGAAGAACTAGGGTCTCGTGATTTGCCGATGCTATTGAATGGTACAGCGGGTGTTTACGCTACGCAACAAGGGGGTGGTGACGGAGATGCACGAATAAACGTACGTGGATTCGACCAGCGAAATGTGGGAGTGATGATAGACGGTGTTCCGGTAAATGACATGGAAAACGGAGCAGTTTATTGGTCTAATTGGTTTGGTTTGGATGCTATCACAGCTCAAATGCAAGTTCAAAGAGGATTAGGAGCAACGAAAATTGCAATGCCTTCGATTGGTGGAACAATAAATATTCTCACGCAAGGAATCGGAAATAAAAAAGGTGGAATGCTCAAACAAGAATATTCTACCGGAAATATGTTGAGAACAACTTTTTCATATAACACCGGACTGACCAAATCAGGTTGGGGATTGACGGTTTCAGCTTCGTACAAACAATCAGATGGTTGGGTGTATGGTACGCCAAGTCAAGGCTTTTTTGGGTACGGAAAATTATCGAAAAAAGTAAAAAACCATTTAGTAACCTTATCGGCTTTTGCAGCACCACAATGGCACGGACAACGATCATTCAGTCAAGCTATTCAGTATTTTAGTGAAGATAAGGCACGAGATGTTGGTGTGGCTGTGGATACAAATTTACAGTTCTATGATATGGGCATCCGTTTCAACCAACATTGGGGATATAGAACTAACGAAAATGGGAAACGCGAAGTATTCAATGAACGAAGAAACTTCTACTCCAAACCACAAATTACCTTGAAAGATTTTTGGAAGGTTAACGACAAATTATCGATTTCAAATTTGGCGTATATGTCTATTGGAAGAGGTGGAGGAACAAATATCTATAACTCAGGAGCACTCCTGCGCGATAGTTCTGGATTGATCGATTGGGATAAAATTGAACAAGAAAACCAAGTGAATTCTCTTTTTGGAACCCCGAATATTGATCCTCTCTATTCACCGACAGAAATAAAATCTTCACAAGTATTATTGGCAAGTATTAATAACCATTTTTGGGTAGGATACTTAGGTCAGTTCAATTACAATGTTTCTAAAAACTTGGAAGTTTCTGGGGGAATTGACTTCAGATACTACGAAGGGCGACATTATCAACGCATTCAAGATCTTTTAGGAGGAGATTACTTTGTAGATAAGTTAGACAAAAATGCGGCAAGCCCAATGAAACGTGTTGGGGATCGCGTAGCAAAAAATACATTTAATGCTGATCGTGATGGTTTAGTTCAATGGTCAGGTGCTTTTGGCCAGGTAGAATACACAGGCGAAAAATGGTCGTATTTTGTCAATTTATCTGGAATTATGAACGGATATCGCGGCGTGGATTATTTCCAAAAACGAAAATTGGTCCTTCCAGACACGGTTTTATATATTGGATATAGTGAACAAGTAACTGATTGGGTGGCAGATAGTGTTATTTATAACGGCAAATTATATACAGTAAATAGTCCTGGGCTTGAATACCAAAAAACAGCTTGGAAATTTTTACCAGGCTTTACGTTCAAAGGTGGTGCAAGCTATAAATTGGATAAATTTTCCAATGTTTATTTAAACTTAGGTTATTTAAACAGAACACCTCAATTCTCAAATGTAATTGACAATAATACAAATGCTTTTTTCGGAGAAATTGTTAACGAGAAAATTCAAGCAATTGAAGGGGGGTATAATTTTGCAAATAAGGTGTTTGGTGTGAATTTCAATGCGTATGCAACGAATTGGAAAAACAAGCCATTTCCTTATGGAGTTCAAGTTCCAGATCCCCAAGACCCAACAGAATTTATCCGAATTAATATCAATGGAATGGATGCTGTGCATTTAGGTGGGGAAATTGACATTGCGTACAAATTCAGTAAAAAACTTTCAACCGAAATCATGTTCTCCTATGGAGATTGGTTCTGGAATTCTTCAAAAACTATTTTTATCCCTCAATACGATTCTCTGGAATTTAGTTTTGACGCTAAAGGAGTTCACGTGGGCGATGCTGCACAAACTGCTTTTTCAGCCGCATTTCGTTACGAACCATTTAAGAATTTTTACATCCGAGCACAAGCTCAATTCTTTGATCGCTACTACGCCAATTTTGATCCATTCACTCTTCAAGGTTCAAATGGAGGGAGAGATTCTTGGAAAATTCCTTCTTATTACTTGATTAACCTATTTGCGGGTTATAAAGTAGAATTCAAAAATTCTGCTCTACTATTCAATGGTTCAATTACCAACCTTCTCAATTCGGTATTTATTTCAGATGCAACAAACAATGCAAATGATATTTACGATAATTTCGACGCCAAATCGGCTACGGTTATGTTTGGTCAAGGATTTCGATTTAATGTTTCAATAGGTCTTCAATTTTAATTTACAACAATGAAAAAAATTATTTTATCCGGTTTACTTGCAGTAAGTTCATTTGTGACTTTCTCACAAACCATTGCTGATGCTCGAAATATGGGTATCGGACAAACGGTTACCGTTCGTGGTATTTCTGCTAATGGTTCTGAATTAGGAAATATTCGTTATTTGCAAGATGGTACTGCGGCTATTCCTGCTTTTGGAAATAATTTAAGTTCAATACAGCGTGGAGATTCAATTACTGCAACGGGAGTACTTTTTGACTTCAGTGGATTACTTGAAATATCTCCAACTTCCAGTTTTATCAATCATGGTCAGGTTGGGGTTCCTACTCCTCAATTGGTTCCTTTGTCAGTTATTAATGAATCTATTGAGGCTGAATTAGTGAGAATTGACAACGTTACTTTTGTTCAAACAGGAAATTTTGCAACTGGAAACAGCACTGTTCAAATTACGGATGGAACAACCACTTTAGATGTTCGAATCAATGGTTCTACAAATATTGATGGCACAGCTATTCCAACAGGTCCTGTTTCAATTGTTGGTCTAGTAGGTCAATTTAATGCCAATTACCAAATTGTACCTAGAGATTTAAATGACATTTTTCCATACGTAGCTCCAGCGCGTGAAATCAACGTAAAAATGGGCGGATTAACCGTTTTAAATAACGGAACTTACGTCATTGGTAATGTGGTTTCAACGAATGTTACCATTGAAAATTCAGGGTCTCAGAACTTGACTGTAACAGCAACAACATTAAGCGGGGCCAACGCAGGAGATTTTACTGGAACATTCACAGGAACTGTTTCTGCCACAAGTAGCCAATCATTTACGTTGAACTTTGCACCAACAGGTACAGGAACACGCACAGCTACGTTAAGCATCGCAAACGATGACAGCGATGAAAATCCTTATGTAATCACATTATCAGCTGTTGGTACAGATAACCTAGCTACTGAACCTACATCAAACCCAACGAATTTGACGTTTCCATTGGTAAAAGCATATACTGTTGGAGGGCAATATGCGGCTGGCGTGAATGCTGAAAAATACATCGTTCTTTGGAAAAATGGTTCTGCAATTACAGGTGTCCCAACTGACGGTACAACCTACAAACGAGGTGATGTAGTGGGTGATGCTAAAGTTGCATACATCGGAAGTGGAATGAGCTTCACTCCTCGTCATGTGATTGCAAACCAAAACTATCATTTTGCAGTCTATGCATTTAACGGTCCGGATGGTTTTGAAAACTATAAAACGACTGCTCCAGCTACGGGAAACGTAACAAGTCAAGGACAACAAATTGGAAATTACTACAACGGGTTAAACTCGAATTCTCAAGTTTTCTTAATGAATTTATCTGCTTTGATCAACCCACATAATTTTGTTTCTTATTTTAATTACAAAACAACCATGATGAATCAATTTGAGATTCGTGATACAACTGCCGGTCAGTCGTATGTTTTATGTGTTTATTCAGGCGAACGAAAAGTATTTAATGATCCTTTTGACTGGACTGCAACTGGATATTCTCGTGAGCACACCTATTCACATTCATGGATGCCAACTTTCCCTGCCGACAATCCAGAACAAAAAGAGTACAACGATCAACATAATTTATACCCAACGAACCTTCAAAATGCTAACACACCGAGAAGTAATTTACCAATGGATATAATTACTGGAAATACGGTTTTTTCTTATTTGAATTGTGCAGTAGGATATCGTGCTGACGGTCAATTATGTTTTACTCCGAGAGCGGAACAAAGAGGAAATGTGGCAAGAGCTATGTTTTATATGGCAACTTGTTACAACGGTCAATTAGGTAATAATTGGCAACTTCCAACAAACCAAAATCAAGAGGTGTTAAAACAGTGGCATTACGCTGATTTGCCTGATAATTACGAAATTGCTCGAAATGAATTCATTTATTCGCTTCAAAACAACAGAAATCCATACATCGATTCAACTGATTTCGTATGTCATGTTAATTTTTCAGCAATGACATACGAAGCATGTCAAGTTGGTTTACAAGAAAAATTGGAAAGTAATTTTTCGGTGTTCCCAGTTCCTTCCAACAATAAAGTGTATGCCCAAGTTAATGGAACAAACATCACTTCTTATTCCGTAACGGATGCGCAAGGTAGAACAATTATTGAGGTAGATTCTCAAAATTTACCAGTTTTAGAACTTGCAGCTGGTCAATTCAAATCAGGTGTGTACATTTTAAAAGTTGGTACAGAATATGGTACTGTACAATCCTCTTTTGTGATTGAATAATGCGTAAATTTATTTTCATAATCTGTGTTGGAGCAAGTCTTTTGGCTTGCTCTTCGCATATTGTGATTGAGCCATCTCGCGCACCAATAACTCCTCAGAATCAAACCTCTGAAAAGACAGAGGAGATTATAAAACCTTATCGTGATTCGATGTCAGCTACAATGAGCGAAGTAATTGCCAAAGCTGATACGAATTTTGTGGCTCAGCGGCCTTCATCCAATTTGATGAATTGGGTGGCAGATGCCATTTTTATTCAACAAACTCAGAACGTAAGACTAGCAACACCTGCAATTTGCTTGTTAAATACGGGGGGCATTCGATCAAGTTTAGGAAAGGGAGATCTTACCTTGGGTGACTTTTACAAAGTTATGCCTTTCGATAACACAATCGTTTGGATTGAACTTCCCATTGAAGCATTGGATGATATTGCAGCTTATGTCACCAAAACAGGAGGAGAACCTATTTCTAATTGTACGGTTGAGAAAGGAAAACTAAAATTAAACTCTATGCGTGAAGGAGCTCAGACCTTTATTGTAATTACTTCAGACTATCTGGCAAATGCGGGTGATAAAATGGATTTCTTGAAAAAAGGTAAAATTGTCAATCAAACCGGAAAGTTGATACGAGATGTTTTGATTGATCACGCTAAACAGGAAGGGGTTTTGGTTCCCAATAATGAAGTGAGATTCATACCATGAACCGCCGGAAATTTCTACAAAATATATCCTTTGGATCTGGAGCTGTACTGCTTAGTTTTAGTGGGTTCGGTCAATTAATTTCTGGAAAAAAGTCAGCCAAACTTACAATTCTTCATACCAACGATACGCATTCAAACATAGATCCTTTTCCTAGTAATCATGCGAAATTCCCAGGAATGGGTGGTGTTTCAAGACGACATGCGTTCATTCAAAAAATCAGGTCGGAGGAAGAAAACGTACTACTCTTAGATTGTGGCGATATTTTTCAAGGAACACCATATTTTAACATGTTTGGTGGCGAATTAGAAATGAAGCTCATGACAGAAATGGGGTATGATGCTGCCACGATGGGGAACCATGATTTTGACATTGGTCTGGAAGGATTTAAAACGGCAAAGAGATATGCGAAATTTCCATTTTTGTGTGCCAATTACGATTTTTCAGAGACGGTATTGAATGGAGAAACCAAACCGTACGAGATTTTTCAAAAAGGCACATTAAAAATTGGTGTTTTTGGAATTGGGATTGAATTAAATGGCTTGGTATCCTCAACTAATTACGGAAAAACCAAGTATTTAGATCCAATTACAATTGCAAATTCTGTTGCTAAAGAATTGAAACAAAAAGATTGTGATTTAATTATTTGTCTTTCACACTTGGGCTATGACTATCCTGATTCAGCAAGGATTTCTGATCGAAAATTGGCGCAAAACACAAGCAATATTGACATCATTTTAGGTGGACACACCCATACATTTTTAGAAAAACCAACAATCGAAAAGAATAAAAAAGGGAAAAACGTCCTCATCAACCAAGTAGGATATGCCGGTTTGTATTTAGGGAGAATTGATATTGATATGGAGAAAGGCGTATTGAGTAGGTCGTTGGAAGTAAAATAAAAACTTGATACTGTTAAAAAATGACACTCGAAAAAATAATTATTGAAGTAACCGTTGAAGCTTCTGTAGAAAAAGTATGGGTCGCTTATACGAATCCAATCCATATAATCAATTGGAATTTTGCCGATCCAAGTTGGCATTGTCCACATGCATCCAATGATTTACGAATTGGTGGTAAATACCTCGCGAGAATGGAAGCTAAAGACGGTAGTTTTGGGTTTGACTTTGAGGCGGTTTACACTGAAATACTGACCTTAGAAAGTTTTACCTATGAATTTGATGGACGTGTAGCAAAAGTTGATTTTCATCAAAATAATGACTCAACCTCGGTAAAAATAACCTTTGATCCTGAGACAGAAAACCCAGTTGAACTTCAAAAAGCAGGTTGGCAGTTAATTTTGAATAACTTTAAGAAGTATGTAGAAACCAATTAAGTTCTCGTGCGTTAAATTGATTTTTCAGCATGAAATCAGTTCAATTTTTCTTCTTAGTTCTTCTTGTTATGGCTGGATTTATGCAATCTTGTGAAGATAAACCAAAAAGCCGAACAAATAAAAAAGCCAGCAACCAAGATACAACGGCTATATCACTTAAGGAAAAACCAAAAATCGTTCACCGCTATGGAACTAAACCGATTGAATTGTTCATTGAAAAGTTTTATACTTCTCTGGAATTATCCCCAGATCTCAGCAGAAAAAACTATCTGAAGGGAGGTGTAAAATTCCCCTTGGATTCGTTAAATTCGTGTATTACTAAAAATTCAATCTATTCAAAAGACAGAATTTCGATACTTACCGGACCTTATCACGACAGAGTTCACATTGAACTCATTCAAATTGATTCTGTGAAAGAAGCGAAAGGCATCTTAGAAGTATATACACATGTTATGTATGGTATCTATGAAACCGGTTCTTTTGAAAATCTAGAAAAATTAATCGTTCGGAAAACCAACGACAAATTCGCAGTAGAGAGATGGGAAGACTGTAAGGTAAAAAAAATGCACATGCCCAATGCCGAGTCATACGGTCTTCAGAACTTTACGGAACGTGATTTCTACAAAATAGTGGGAAGCATCAATAAGAAGTGAGTTGGTTGGGCTAGTTTTTTGGAATGACTGGAAAGATTAAATTCAGTATTTCATCTAGGGATTTACGGTTACTTAATAATGATAAAAGCTGCGCTTATACAACAAGCGTTAGCTGAATATGTGTATATTTATGGCGGGTATAAGCAAGTTACCAGAAAGCGTAAAAGATGACACGAGAACAAGAAAACGAACGACATAAACAGAAAAAGTAAACCATTTTGACAGGTGAACACAGACATAAAAACGATACAACAAACGGACAAGGAGTAAGCCAACACTCATTGCCGACAATTCTGTGTTTTAATTTTTTCCCCACCGCACAAAAAAAATTTAATTTCTATTGCCACCGCACAAATGGCACATTTGCTTTTGCTCCAACCGCACAAGCCAACCCTTCAGCAAAAGCAAAAGAGCCATTTTTTTAGCCAACGCACCGATTTGATTGTTGAAATTTAATGGTGACTTTTTATCTTAATAAATGAGACAATAAGAATTTAAAATCTATCTTTGGCAGACTAATTCAAGTATGAAAAATGAACAGGATTAAAGAAGTGTTGGACGAAAAAGGCATCAAACAAACTTGGCTTGCTGAACAGCTCGGAAAAAGCTACAATATGGTTAATGCTTATGTTCAAAACAGACAACAACCAAGACTTGAAGTTCTTTACGAAATAGCCAACATACTTGAGATAGACGTAAAAGAGCTTTTACAACCTAATAAAGTGACAAAGTAAATGAGGACAGGGATTGACATATTAGAAAATGAATTAGTTGAGAAATATCCTCAAGTTCTAGACTCATTGTTGTTCGACCGCACAACAGGGAAGAATATTATTTGGGCGACTGACAACTATAAACACCTTGGAGATTCATACAACTATCACGCACAAATATTACCTGAGTTAATTGCTGGCGACTATGGAAGTATTATTATGCCAAGAGTGCATAAGGACAAAATACTTCAAATAAACAGGTCAAAAGAAATGGCAGAAGTATTTACTCCTTCATGGATTTGCAATGCCCAAAATAACCTAATAGACAATGCTTGGTTTGAAAGAGAAGGTGTTTTCAATTCTGAAATTGTATTAATCAATGGCAACAAATCATGGGAAGTAACCCATGAAAAAATCTCATTCCCAAAATCAAAAACATGGAAAGACTATGTTAAAGACAAACGCATAGAAATTTCATGCGGAGAAGCACCATACATAACAAGCAGATACGACAGTACAACTGGAGAGTTTATCGCTGTGAATAATCGAATTGGTTTATTAGATAGAAAATTAAGAGTAATAAACGAAAACACAGAAACAGAATCGGAATGGTTCAAAGCTGCAATAGAGGCATACAAAAACACATATGCTTTTGAATGGCAGGGCGACAGTTTGTTAATTGCTCGTGAAGCAATGCTCACTACTTTTATTGAGAACTATAAACAACAGTTTGATAAAGAACCTTTGCTGAAGAATATCCAAATCGTTGCGGACGTTATATCTTGGAATGTATGGCAAATGGACGGGCTAAAGGGTGTAACTCCTGATAGTTGTTCGGATTTAACAGAAGTAATTGAAGATTTATTTGGAAATAAAACAGTAAACACAAAAGAATGTAATGGCTGCAAGATGAACAATATTCTGAATCATAATGGAAACTATTGCTTTATTATGGATTGGGATGAAAAAGACCCAATAACAAAAACAATTGGAAAAAGAATCAGGTTTGTCGACCTAATTAATAAATAATGAAACGCTAAATATGTCTAATGCAAATAAAATAAACACAGAGGTACTCAATGATTTGATTATTGGAAGAGTTGAGCCTCAGATTTATGCTTTTACTACTGAAACTATTCCGAACTACCTTAAAGTGGGTGACACATATCGCCCAATAGAGGTAAGATTAAAAGAATGGAAAAACTACTTCCCAAAACTTGAAAGAAAATTTGTAGGTGTAGCAAAAGTTGATGATGAAACATTTTTCAGGGATTATGCGGTTCACTATTTTTTGGAGAATGCGTTAAAAAGGTCACGGTTAGAAAAGGGTACAATAAAAAACATACCTTATTATTCAAATGAATTTTTTAAAAATGCTACTGAAGAAGATTTAAAGGAAGCAATTAAGGACATAAAGAAAGGTCATAAAAATAATGACCCGAAATATCAGTACTACCGTTTTGATGAAAGTCGTGTACCAATAAAACATGAATATAAAAGGACTGAAACTTACGACCCAAGACCCAATCAGGATGCCACAATACAAAACTTCAAAGTCGCACTAGAAAAAGGGAGAAAAAATCTTTTAATGTATGCAGTAATGCGTTTTGGAAAGTCATTTACTTCCATGTGCTGTGCTGTTGAAATGAAAGCAAAACTTGTAGTAGTTGTATCTGCCAAAGCTGATGTAAAAGAAGAATGGAAAAGAACAACTGAAAGTCATGTGAAGTTTGACGGCTATTCCTTTCTAGACAGTGACTCGCTTCTTCAAAGCGAAAATATTATTTCTGAGAAACAAAAAAAGAATGAGAAGATCGTACTATTTCTAACACTTCAAGACTTAAAAGGTGACATCATAAAGCCAAAACACAAGAAAATATTTCAAAGCCAAATAGATTTACTACTAGTTGATGAAACACATTTTGGAGCTAGGGCTGCGGAATATGGTAAAGTTCTAAGAGAGGAAAAACTTACCGAAAAGGAAATAAAAAGCGAATTAAAGCTTAATGACATTGACTTAGATCAGATAGAAGACCTAACAACAAAGTCTTTTAATGCAAGAGTAAAGATTCATCTTTCGGGAACACCATACAGAATATTGATGAATAGCGAATTCACAAGTGATGATATTATTGCATTCTATCAATTTTCTGATATCGCAGACGACCAGAAAAAATGGGACTTAGAAAACCTCAATAAAGATGATGTTAAGGAATGGGATAATCCATATTATGGATTTCCTCAAATGATTCGCTTTGCTTTCAATCCAAACGAATCTTCCCGAAAAAAGATGGAGGAAATGAAAAAGCACGGAGTAACTTATGCTTTTTCGGAACTTTTCAGACCTCAATCAATAATCCAAGACAAAGCAAAAAAAATGCACAAAAAATTCAAGTATGAAAAGGAAATACTTGACTTACTTAAAGTGATAGACGGCACAGAAAAAGATGAGAATTTATTAAGCTTCTTAGACTATGACAAAATAAAAGAAGGTCAAATGTGTCGTCACATTGTTTGTGTTTTGCCTTACAGAGCATCGTGTGACGCTTTAGAAGCTTTGATTAGCAAAAACAAGTTTAAGCACCTAAGCAATTACGAAATAATAAATATTTCTGGTGTAGAGAGTGAAAAGGCTTATAAGGACACTGAATCAGTCAAGTCTAAAATTAGAAAGTGTGAAAGCGAGAATAAGAGAACTATTACACTTACAGTAAATCGAATGCTGACTGGAAGCACTGTTCACGAATGGGATACTATGCTATACCTCAAAGATACCGCATCCCCACAAGAATATGACCAAGCCATTTTTCGCTTGCAAAATCAATACATCAGAGTATTCAAAGAGCCAAATGGCGATGCGGTCAAATTCAATATGAAACCACAAACATTACTTGTAGATTTCAACCCCAACCGAATGTTCCAAATGCAGGAACATAAATCTCAAATCTATAATGTAAATATTGAGGAAAATGGCAATAGCAAACTTGAGGAGAGAATTCGAAAAGAACTTGAAATATCTCCGATTGTCGTTATTAATAAAAACAAAATACAACAGATTGAGCCTTCTGATATTCTTGATGCAGTTCGTGAATATTCAAGTAGCAGAAGTGTACTAGATGAAGCAACCTCGATTGCTGTTGATTTATCGTTGCTCGATATTGAGGCCATAAAAGCTGAAATTGAAAAGCAGGGTATAATCGGCTCACGCCAAGGCATTGAAATTAAAGGAGCTAAAGGCGAAGGAGATGATCTAGATACAGATGGTGACACAGGTGAGGGAGAAAGCGGAAATGAAAATGGTGGCGCATCTAAATCAGGAAATGACGAAATTGAAATTGACTATAAAGGGAAATTTGCAATGTATTATGCAAGAATTCTGTTTTTCTCGTTTTTAACAGATTCCCAAGTTAAATCCTTACAAGAAATCATTTCATGTATAAAAGCGAGTCAAAACAATGTTCGAATTGGATCAAATCTTAATCTTGACAGCAAAATTCTTTCCCTATTTGAAAAACATATTAATCCATTTGTGCTAAGTGAATTAGACTATAAAATTCACAATATAAATACATTGGCAAATGACCCTCTTGTTTCGCGTATTGAAAGGCTAAGAAATGCAATGAAAAAATTTAGTCGCATTTCAGACTCAGAAGTAGTAACACCTGAAATTTTAACTGATAAAATAATTAATGATTTATATAGTATAAGCAAGGGTAAAAGCATCAAATATTTAGACATAGCATCAAAAATGGGTGAATTTGTATATGCCATTTATAAAGCTTTAGGTAAAAAAATTGCTAATCAAGTATACTCAATCCCAACATCTAAAATTGCTTATGAATTTACAAGAAAGGCATACTCTTTATTAGACTTGGATGTTAATAATATTGAGTCAAAATATAACTCATATGACCTTCACAAAAGGATAAACACAACTCAAAAAGACAACTTATCAATCAATAACAAGAATATGAAATTCAATGCTATCTTAGGCAATCCGCCATATCAAGAAAACATTAGCAAAAGTGAAGGAAATTCCTCGCTCAGTAAGCAATTATTTCCAGGATTTATAGAACTTGCTATAAAACTTGATCCAACATTTATTTCTCTCATAACTCCTTCTAGATGGTTTGCTGGTGATGCACAGGACAAATCATTTGTTAAATTACGTGACTTGATAAAAAGAAATAACCATTTTCAAAAGCTAACTAATTTCCCAATTTCAAAAACAATTTTTCCTGATGTAGAACTGAGTAGCATTAACTATTTTTTGTACAACAAAAGATTTACGGGTAATGTTGAATTTACGGAATACTATGATGAGGAAAATCAAAATACTACCAACAGACCACTATTTGAATCTGGTCTTGACATAATATTAAGCAATAGTTATAGTCATGGTATTTTAAACAAAGTAAGAAGAAATGGTTTTATATCTTTAACTACTATAACAAAAGGCAGAAATGCTTTTGGAGTAGTCGGGAAGGGTATCGAAAAAATATCAACAGTTAATCCAAATCTAAGTTTTTATGAAATTAGATGTAAGCACGAGGAAATAAGATACATCAATCCAAAGTACATAACAAGAAATAAAGATATTGCAGATAATTGGAAGGTGATAATTTCAAAAGCAAATGGAGCAGCTGGTTTATTAACAGATAACAAACCAGTATCAATTATTGGGGAGCCTCATATAGGGAAACCAAAATCAGTATGTACAGATTCATTAATTCCAATCGGAAGTTTTAATAACCGAACAGAAGCACTCTCTCTTCAAAAATATATGAAGACAAAGTTCTTTAGGTATATGGTGGGTTTATTAAAAGTTTCTCATAATCTGTACCAAAACGTTTATGAGTTTGTCCCTCTCCTTGACTTTACGAAAAAGTCTGAGATTGATTGGAGTAAATCAGTTTTAGAAATCGATAAGCAACTTTATAAAAAATTCAAACTATCACAAGATGAAATTAGGCTTATTGAAAATATAATTAAGCCAATGACTGAATAATATAAACAGGACAAATTAGACCCCCATGCTAAAAGCACACACATTGCCAAGTCTCACAAACCGGCACACAAGTCAAAACTTGGTAAAGAGTGTGCTATTTCCAACGCAGAAAGAAATTCAATTTTTTTTCTCCCACCCTTCTGAAAAAATTAAAACACCCGACACGCAGTCCAACACGACAAAGAAACTCAACAAAGACAATGGTTTACAGACACAGTGGACAAGAACGCCAGCTGGTAACAGCGTGTAAGCAATATTGCCTTGCCGCAGGCGCAACACAAGGCAACATCGCCTACACGCAAACCGTTAGTGATTATATAAGTTTAAAATTATGAATGTATTAGAAAATTATTTTAGCTATTGGGATAAATGGCATGTAGAATGGAAAAATTCAAACTATCCTATTTTAGGTGATTGGCCTGAGCCAATTTTAGCTAAAAATATCGATCAAGAATTTCCCGTAAAAGAATATTTTCCTGAGCCATATTATTGTAAAAATCCTAAGAATAAAATTGATGCAATATTTTTAAGTATAAATCCAGGAAAAGGTAAACTCATTCAACACATTAAAAACGGATCAAGCAATCTCATTTCACATTATAATACAGTTAATTCATATAGCTCAAGCGTTAATAAACTTCTCGAAGAAAGTGAGGGTACAAAACGATTTTTCGAACACAGAGAGAAACTAACGCGGGATTTGACTAAAAAAGAAGATGTAAATATTCTATGTGCAGATCTTGTACCATGGCACACCCCATCTCAGAGTGATATAAAAGATTACATAGTGAATAACATCAGTAATGTAAAAAAAAATGTTGTGATTCCTTTAATGAAAATAGCTCAAGATGGAAGTATCACCAACAATTTATTTTTGAATAAAATTATTGTAAGAGGAACATCTTTTAGAGATACATTGAATGATGTAATTCCCAAGTTATTTTCAAAATTTAGATTAAATAAAGTTAAAGATGAAATTAAATATTTCGCTATTGCAGAGGCAGAATCTTCGTTTGTTGAGCAGTATAGCACTTTCTTAGCTATTGTGACTTTAAATAAAATTAAATTCTTCATTTTTACTGGAGGTCAAGGAATGTACATTCCTCAACCAAATAAAATAGCCTATCCAATTAATTGCAAATCAGAAAAGTTGCAGACAATTGAAGAATTACTAACCGAATAAAAATCACTAACAGCGTGTAAGCAATATTGCCTTGCCGCAGGCGCAACACAAGGCAACATCGCCTACACGCAAACCGTTACCGGGCATTGTAAAACGAAACTCAAACATAAAATATGAGCATAGATAACATCAGACAATTCATTAAAGACAAATCTCAAGAATTCGGAGGTATTCCAGAAATTGACTTTATCGAGAGAAACAATACAAAGGATGACGCTTTTGAGAAAGGAGGTGCATATTTCGGAATTATTTCCTCAGAGGAAGAGCATTCAGGACCATATCACGATTTTTCGATTGTATTATTCCCAGGTAAAGAAATGAATCAACCGTGGATTATTGCATTAGGAATTGGTTCTTTAGGATTTAAAAATGATTATGAATTAGCATCTTTTCCAGGATTGAGGCGTTTGTTTTCAAAGATTATTGATTCAAATGGTTATGTAAAATCAGACTTTTCTGATATTGAAAATGGATTACCAAAAGAATTTTTTGGTAGAGAGGATATTTCGCATTTAAGAAAGGCAATTGATAATAGTAAAGGATATGGTAAAGTTTTATCGGCATTACAAATTCTTGAAAATCCAGAATCAGAAAAGTCTAAAGAATGTATTTCTGCTTTCTTAGCGATATTCGCGAAAATAAGAAATTGGAATTGGAAGAACGATTACACTAAAGCCATTACCAAAACCTTAGAACCTTATACGAATTCAGTTGAACTTGATATAACAACAGATTTGTTAAATCTTTTAAATGAAAGAAAGTATATTGTTATACAAGGGCCTCCAGGTACTGGAAAAACAAGGGCCGCAAAGCAGGTTGCAGAAAAATTGGGCGCTGAGAAATACTTCATTCAGTTTCACGCTGAAACAAGTTATTCAGATTTTATTTTTGGATTGAGACCCAAAACGAATTCAGAAAATCTAAGCTATGAAATAATTAAAGGTGAATTTTCTAAAGCAATTGAATTTGCATTACAAGATGAAAATAAAACCAAGAATGTAATTCTAATAATAGATGAAATAAATAGGGCAAATTTATCAAATGTATTAGGTCCGATTTTTTATTTATTCGAGCACAAAATGGATATCTCCAATGTGGAAATAGAGATTTCTCCTATCCTCAAGATAAAGGAATTGCCAAAAAACTTTTATGTCATTGCAACAATGAATACCGCTGACAGAAGCCTGGCTGTTGTTGATTTCGCATTGAGAAGAAGATTTGCATGGTACAATTTGAAGCCAAACCCAATAAAAGGTAAAAAGAAAAAGTTAGAGACTGTTGCTGTAATTGAATTAGAAAATTCTAAAGGATATTTCTTTTTTGAAGATTATACAGCAATTCAAGAAATATTTGACTGGTACGCCTCAAGTAATGAATTGTCATTGCAACCGGGCCAAGGCTACTTTATTGCAGACAGCGAAAAGGAAATGACAAACCGTATCAAGTACGAAATATTCCCATTGATAAAAGAATATTTACAAGAAGGGTTGATTAGAAATGCTAAAGAAGAATTCAATAATTATTTCGCTACTCGAATAAATAAATCACTTTTTGAATGAGCAAGCCATTAGATGTTTTTTGCGAAGTGCCTTGCTTAACTGAACAATCAAGACAGTTAAGTGGAATTGCTTTGCAAAAGAAATGGTTTAAATCGGCTGACAAAAGAAT
>JBIIFU010000044.1:0-20261 GCA_044237035.1 Crocinitomicaceae bacterium | reverse complement strand
TTTGAACTAAATATCAAGCCAAATCAATATCTATTCTCTCTTTTTTCTAACCTTCCACTCATTTGCGGGGTGCAAAGATACTACTTCTTTTTAATTCAACAACCATTTATGAAAGTTTTTTTTTGAAAAAATAAATTTGGATACTGAAAAGAAATGTTTTTTGTTTCAAAAAATGATTGACAAAATCAATTTTTTATATTTAAAATTCTAAATATCAAGCATTTAATTTATATATGAAAAATGAAAAAAAATTACTGAAATAAGAAATCCAAAAAACATAAATAAGATTAGGTTACAATCAAATTATTTATTTTTGTCGAAATTCTAGTGGAATGTTAAAAATTGGAATCTTCGGCGTTGGACATTTGGGAAAAATTCATTTAAAATTACTTTATGAATTAACAAACTTATATAATGTAATTGGTTTCTTTGATCCAGATGATCGAGAGGCAGAGATCATTCAAGATCTTTACAATATTCGTCGCTATAAAACTATTCACGAATTAATACAAAATTGTGATTGCATAGATATTGTTACACCAACACTCTTTCATTACGAAATCGCAATCGAAGCTCTGAGGGCAAGCAAACCGGTATTTATAGAAAAACCAATTACAGATAAAATTGAGGAGGCAGAATCTTTAGTTAATTTGTCCAAAGAAAATTCAACCTTAATACAAGTAGGTCATGTTGAAAGGTTTAATCCCGCATTTATTGAGGCGCAAAAATACTTAAAGCAACCAATGTTTATTGAAACTCATAGACTTGCGCAATTTAATCCTAGGGGGACTGATGTTCCCGTTGTTTTGGATTTAATGATTCACGACATAGATATTGTATTGAACGTGGTTAATTCACGAGTTCGAAAAATATCCGCTTCTGGAGTTTCTGTAATAAGTGATTCGAATGATATCGCAAATGCACGAATTGAATTTGAAAATGGATGCGTAGCTAATTTAACAGCTTCTCGTATTTCACTAAAAAACATGCGAAAATCACGTTTCTTTCAAAGAGATGCCTATGTTAGCGTTGATTTTTTAACCAAAGAATTAGAGGTAGTTCAAATGGAGGATATTGACAACACCCCTGATGATTTTGATATCGTATTCGACCCAGGTAATGGAAAAGTAAAAAAGCGCATTTTATTTAACAAACCGAATATTCTTGAAACCAATGCTATAAAAGAGGAATTAACTTCATTTCATAATTCAATAATTTATGGTAATCCGGCAGTAGTTTCTGGTGAGCATGGATTAAAATCATTGGAAGTTGCCTATGCAATAATTGAATGTATGAAAAAGACAGATTAACTTCAAATAAAAAAATAAAAATTGCGTTTAATGATCATGCCAATAAGAATTTTATTTATTCTACCTATTTTAATATTATTTGGATGCGTAAAAAACAATCCTGATCCGTCATGGCTGGAGGTTACTGAATGGACACTTCAATCTAACACAGCACTTTCAGGTGCCGAAGGAGAGTTAACACAAAATTTTTCAGATGCATGGGTCTACATTGATGATGAAGTAGTAGGTGTTTTCGAAGTGCCATTTAAAATTCCAATTCTTAAATCTGGTCCCTGCAACATTAAGCTATATCCAACAGTGAGAAATAATGGAATTGCGGCAACAAAAAAAATCTACCCATTCATGGAAATGTATGAGGTCAATACAGAATTAATTCAAAATCAAACTACAACACTAAATCCTACAACAAAATATAATTCTATGAGTCAGTTTTCAATTGAAGATTTTGAAGACCCACTCAATTTGAACATTTTGGTTGATCAAAATACTTCAGCAATTAAGTCCACACCAACTTCAAATATTGATTTACAATCATTTAATGGGAACTTTTATGGCCTAATCCAATTAAATTCAACAGATTCTTCTTGGATAGCATCAACACAAAACCAACTTGCAATAGCTAAAGGGAGAGAAGCGTATCTTGAGGTTGATTATTACAATTCCAATAGTATTACAACTGGATTAATCTACGTAAAGCCTGATAATTCAACGGTCAACAATCCTAATATTCGTCTTCAAGCACAAGATCAATCTTCTATTCGTTGGAAAAAAATATACATTGATTTAAAGGAACTTATAGGGTATTCTCCGAACGGTTCAAATTTTCTCCAGTCATTTATTGCCTATTTAGATGAAGGAAAAAGTGAGGGTGAAATTCGTATTGACAACATTAAAGTAGTTTATTTTAATTAGAGAAATGAACACAAATCGCTGGGCCCAAATAAGCATTTTCTTTGACTGGAGTTCTGCATTTATTTCCTGGTTTTTATTTTATTATCTGCGCAAAATCATTGTTGAACAAGTTCCGTTTAGCATCGATAAATCTTTTACAATAGGACTTGTTTTCATACCATTTTGCTGGATTTTACTCTATTATTTACAAGGAAGTTACCATGAAATAAAGAGGATGTACCGATTAAAAAGTATTGGTTTAACAATAAGTGCATCTTTGATAGGCAACACCTTGATTTTCTTTGCTTTAATTTTGGATGACGAGGTTAAGAATTATACTTCGTACTACATATCTGCGGGAATATTATTTTCTACGCACTTTCTTTCAACGTTACTCCCTAGAATTTTTATTTCCACATTCATAGTTAACCAATTATCAAAAAATGGAAAAGGCTTTAGGACTTTATTGGTTGGTGGTGGTGAAAAAGCAATTGAATTGTATAATGAACTAATTCAGCTACCTAAAAAGGTCAATCATTTTGTTGGATTTGTAAATCTCAACGGTGTGGATAAAAAACTCGAGGAAAACCTACCCTATTTAGGTCATGCTAATCAGATTGAATGGGTTATAAAAAATGAAGATGTTGAGGAAGTAATAATTGCCTTGGAAAGTACTGAGCACGATAAATTAAAGAAATTAATTGGCAAAATCGAAAATGGAAGTACCCGAATAAAAATTCTACCTGATATGTACGACATTATTTCTGGAAGCCTAAGAATTAATAATATTTTTGGTGCTTTATTAATAGAAATAAACCCTGAAATAATGCCTTTTTGGCAACAGGCAGTTAAACGATTTATGGATATAATCCTCTCTGTCATCGGTTTCTTTTTATGCATTCCACTTTTTATTGTATCTGCTATTTTAGTAAAACTTTCCTCACCAGGCAGAATTTTTTATCTTCAAGAACGAATAGGGTTAAATGGAAAACCATTTAAAATTATAAAGTTCCGCACTATGTATGAGAATTCAGAGAAAAGTGGTCCTCAATTATCCTCAGAGAACGACAATCGTATAACACCAATTGGTCGATTCATGAGAAAAACTCGTCTAGATGAATTTCCTCAATTTATAAATGTGCTTAAAGGAGATATGTCTTTGGTTGGACCACGACCCGAACGTCAATTTTATATAGATCAAATTGCTCAAATTGATGCTCAATTTCTTCACCTGACAAAAGTCAGACCTGGAATCACCTCTTGGGGTCAAGTTAAATATGGTTATGCTGAAAACGTTGACCAAATGTTATTGCGCATGAAATATGATTTAATTTATTTAAAAAACAGAAGTTTAGCTTTAGATATAAAAATTTTATTCCACACAGTTTTGATTGTATTAAAGGCAAAAGGAAAATAACTCTATTGAGCCTCAAAATTGATGGTAAGCACTTGCTTTTCTGTATAGCCATCAACTGAAATCGATATTGATTCTGAGCTCAATCCTTTAAAAGCTTTAGTGTTTATATACATTTTCACTAAGGCTCTTTCGCCTGGTTTCAATTCCTTCTTATCAATTTCAAAACTTACATTTTCTGAGCTTTTTAAAATCTCCTTTAAACTTACATTTTTTTCTGAAATATTTTCAACGGTAAAAAAAGAACCGACTAATTGACCTCGCTGTATGGAACCTGCATTAAATACTGATTTTGGAGCAAGTATTGGAAATTGATCTTCAACATTTAAAAAACTAACACTTTCAATTTCAATTCTTCTCTCAATAGCCGCCGCAATTGAAAACACAGATTTTTGTTCATCCTTTGGGTTATCGCTTGTTGTTTGATCTGCTTTATACTCGCCAAAAGGTGAAAATTCAACCGTTAATTCACCGCCATTATTAGCTTTTCTATTCAGATATGGTACAAAAACACCATTTTCATATTGCTTCAGATAATTTACAAATGAGGAGATCCTTCGTTTTGTTAGGCTAACGTTATAATCTGTAGGGGCTAAAGGACTGGCAAATCCACGCAGACTTAATTTCAATTTTGCACCCTTGTTCAACTCCTCCAAAATAAGTTTCGTAAAAACTTTTAAATCTTCAATGCCCTTATCAACCTTGTTACTAAAAAAATCATCTATTGCTAATTCAGCTTGTTGAGCATCCTTTGGATTTAAACCCTGAGGGTAAATTCTTTTATAGGTTGGTAATAATTCTTTATACGCCTCGTATGTTTCTATATAATTTAATTTTGTTATCGTATCCCAAGACCATGCATTGGGTCTATCGTTGTGAAAATACAAACGCACTGGATCTCTCTGTATTTGACTGATGATACTCGTAATTATGATAGTATCAATTATTGAATCAAATGGTGCAGGTGATGAAACTGATGAAAAAATATCAGAACAACATGTTGGATTTTTTATAGACGAACTTCCAATCCTATTGCTTGCTAAATAAATAGAATCATTATTAATAAAGAAATACTGATCATTAGCAGGACTATTTAGCGGCCATCCGGCATTGATAGGCGAATTAAAACTACCCTCTTTTACCTCTGAATAATAAATATCCTGACCACCAAATCCATTGTGCCACGAGGATGAAAAATATAAACGATTCACTGACAAATCAAACCAAGGTGTTATGTCCCCGTCAGGAGTATTTATCTGATCTAATTGCGTGATATTTGAAAATGTTGTTCCGCCTGTGTTTACAAAAGCATAAAACAAATCCATTCCTTTTGATTCTCCATTTCGATCGGAAGAAAAGAATAATACTTCTCTATTGTTGATTAAACCAATCGAGGGCATCGTTGTATTTGAACCACTTAAATTTATATCATTCCCCAAAGCTTTGGCTTGCGAGAATTTACCATTTTCATAGTAAGAATACCAAATTTCACATTTGTAGTTGAATGCTTGGTCCTCACACAAACTAAAATAAAATATTTTACCATCAAGTGAGAAGGCTCCATTTCCTCGACTTTTATTTTCAAGAATTATCGAATCTAAAAGTTCATTTTGTTCAAATTTTCCATCTTTAATTTTCGAAGTGTATAACTTTGTTTTGTATTCCCGAGAATAAACTTCTTCTTTCGATGTAATTGAATCTGCTCTCAAAGAAGAAAAAATAAGCTGACCATCCCTTACAATATGAGGAAACTCGGCGTTTGTTGAATTTACCGTACTTGGTAAAGTGGATACAAGAATTTCTAACGAGTCAGGAAGGTTTTTTATCGCCCAATCACACGATTCTATTTCACGGATTGATTTCTTATACAAATAGCTATTTTCATCCGATTGATATTTTTTTTTGGCCAACTTAAACGTCTCAATTGCTTTTGAATAACTCTTGTTTTGTTTTTGCATCAAGCCATAATACAATAAGCTGTAGGGATATTTTTTTGTTTTTTCGCGCTTATAAACCTTTAAATAAAATTTTTCTGCTTCTTTATAATCTTTATAAGCTCTTAAGGTTTCCGCATATTTCCATAGAAAGTCAATATTATTAGAATCCGCTTCTAAGGCAAGTTTGTAGTATTCTAAAGCATAATAATAATCCCCCTTACTATATTGCTCATCAGCAAACTTGACATATTTTTTGACTTTATTTTGGGAAAATAGAGTAGTAAAGCAGAAAAATAAAAAAAGTAGGCTTAAATATAATCTGGACATACCCTATGAAGAATCTTTTTTGGTTTGAAAGTTCTGATTATATAGCGAACAGCAAATTCATATCCTCCTCTATAGCGACTAGCAGGTGCCAATTTCGAATAATTCACATCATAACTAACTCCTACGAATAAATCGTTATAATCAAAACCTAAACTCAGGAATGACGCATCTACTCCCCTGTTCCATGCCCCGAAATAAATAGCTTGGTATTTCTGAGGCGAAACATTCAGATAATATTTAAAGGAAGAACCCGCAATAAATTCGCGATAAATACCTTGATGAGAGAATTGAACACTTGGAATCATATCCCATTTTTGATTGAGCATAAATGTACCTTTTACAAAAGATGTCAGTCGGATGTCGCGCTTGATAACATCATTATAAAACCCTTGATTTGGCTGGTTTAAATTGTAAGATCCAAGACCTGACAACACTTTAAAACGATTGTTTCGTCTCCATTCATACATCAATCCAATCCCTATATTAAGATTAGACTTGCGATCTGATTGATAGTTTTCATTCGTTGGTAATGTAGGATCAAAAATATATCCATTGTATTGATTGTCAAAATATAGTTTATCCCAATTGAGTTGACGATGATTTAAACCACTATTCAATCCAAATCGAAGGAGATTAGTACTATCTTTTGTTAGATTAAATTGATACGCTAAATTTAATTGAGCTTCTACGGTCCTAAATTTCCCATCACCGGCCTGATCGTGAAATAGCAACAACCCTAACCCAAAATTCTTTTTTCGCAAATCGATTGAAGTAGAAAATGTACTAAATGGAATTGTTACACTACTCCATTGATTTCTATAGTTTCCTATGAATCGGTAATCTCCATCAAAATGACCAGCATGCGCCGGATTTTGAAATAACTGATTATCATTAAATTGAGACCAATGCACATCCTGAGAAAAAGCAGCAAATGCGGTAATATAAAACAATATTGAAAAACGAATTTTCAAATCACGGATTTTAAGTAAAGTTACTTATTCTAGATCAAAATCCCAAATTCAATTGCTAGACTTCCGTTTTGAGGTAAATTCAACTATGATTCCTAATGTTGGTTGAACTATACCTGATGTATTTTCAATCTTCTTAAGTTTATAACGAGAAGGGTCTGCAGGATCAACAACTGGACTGCCATTAGAATCTGTCTCAACAAGATAAATTGGAGCTACTTTAGTTTTGTAACCATACAAGTTTTGAATATCCAAATAAAAGTTCATTGAGAATTTTTTCAAGAAAATCTTTTTGTCAACTCGCACATTTAACTGATGAAAATTTGCCTCTCTCTCTGTATTTAATTTAGTATAGTCTGGAAATGCAAAGCCGTTGATATTCCAATTTTGAATAAGGCTTGAGTTTTGCAAATCAGATGGCGTATATGGCGAACCACCTGAAAACAACCATCTAAATCCTACTTCCCACCCTTTGTTGAAACGTTTTCCTCCAGTTAGAGAAAAAATATTTCTGCTATCCCACGATGTTGGAACGTATATGTCATTTTTATCTTTAAATTCTGATCGTACGTAAGTATAAGCTAATACAGCGTAAAATCCTTTGTAAAGCTTTTGCTGGTATAAAAATTCAAAACCATAGGAACGCCCTGAAGAAATGGATTTTACTTCTTCGTTTCCTACTACTCCGAAGTCAGAACCTATATTTGCTAAACACAGAGAATCTTTTATTGAAAAAGGATATCTGCTGTAATTTTTGTAAAACCCTTCAACAGTGAATCGAGAGTTGAATTTGGTCAAATATTCAGTACCTAAAACAAAATGATCTGCCCTAATATACTTAATATCATTTTCTTTATTCGCTAAGACTCCTGCATTATTTCTATAACCCAAAATTGTATAGGCAGGAAGCTGATGATAGCGAGCAATGTTTCCGTTTATCGCTAAATTTTCGGTTAACTTATAACTTACCGATAAACTAGGAGAAAGCTGCTCTAGCGGATTTGAAAGGCTTTTTGAATAATTTGAAAAATCAGTTCTTAAACCCAATGAAAGATTCAATCGATCATCGAGTAACGCTCTGCTCAATTGTCCAAATCCTGCAAATTTACTCATGTACAAATTAGACTCAAAATCGATTAAGAAAGGTTGTCCTTGAATAGTTATATTGTTATATGTAGAATTAAAGTAGCGGGCATACTCATAAGCAACACCTGCATTCAACCTCCAACCATTTTTTGTATAGTTATGCTCAAATCTAAATTTATTTTCTGCTTCAAAAGATGTATAATCTAAAAGCAAATTTTCTGGTATTTCAATAAGTTCTTTATATCTAAACGATCTGTTGTTTAACATATTACGACTAACCACAATGTTCTGAAATGAATTTTTTGAGGAATGTTGCCAGTTAACTCCAACTGTATAATTCCACTGATTTTGAATGGGGAGGTTATTCAGAATATAATTATTGGATTCAATTTGAGCCGAATCAGTAATAGATTCATTTACATTTTGATTGAGTTGAAATTGATCAATTGCACCAAGTCCGATAAATGTGATTTTATTCTTTTTATTAATCTTCCAATTTATTTTGTATTGAAAATCATTATAAGTTGGTAAAATGGGCAACTTTAGAGCAGCAAAAAGAAACTGCAAATAAGATCTTCTGGCAGAAAAAATAAAGTCAGCTTTTTTTCCGAGCGGACCATCAAATGTTAAAGCAGCATCACTTGATCCTAATGCGAAATTGGTAATTAATGCGTCCGGGTTACCATCTTTCTGTTTAAAGGCTAAAACCGAACTCAATCCATTTGCTCGGTTGGAAGGGAAAGCACCCGAATAAAAATCAACTTCTCGAATAAAGTTAACATTCAATAATCCAACTGGGCCTCCGCTACTTCCTTGTGTTGCAAAGTGATTAATATTAGGAACCTCAATACCATCCAAATAAAACTTATTCTCTCCTGGAGATCCACCACGAATGATAATATCATTTCTAAAAGTTGCTCGAGATGCAACGCCTGGTAATGCTGCAATTACTTTGCTCACGTCACGTCCAGCACCTGGCAAACGTTCTATCTCAGTTGCATTCAACGTTTTCAGTGAATTAGGTGATTCAGATTTTGAAACAAATTGCTTTGCGGTAATTACAATTTCTTGCTTATTCAATATTAAATCTTCTAATTGAAACTCTAAAGTAACCGTTCGTGAATTCGTTACTGTAATTTCATTTACTATTTGTTCTTTGTATCCGGATGCTGTTGCTTTAAAAGAATATACTCCGGGAGGAATATTAGAAATTTGAAATTCTCCATTTTCATTAGTGACCGCCCCCAATTGTTTATCAACAATTTGAACCTTAGCTAACTCAATTGGTTGATTGTTAGTTGAATTTAGAACCAACCCCTTGACAATCCCATTTTGGGAAAAACTAATAAAAGATGAAAGACTAAAAAGAATAAAAAAATAACGCATGAAAAAATAATTTTAATGAAAACAACTAATTTGTAAAATTGTTCTGAGATCGCTCTCGGGAGCATGTATTTAAGTAGTTCGTCACCCCATATTTTCCCGGTTATTTCTGCGCAAAGCGATACATGAATAAAGCAACAAAAGCAAAAATGATATTAGGAATCCATACTGCGATGTAAGCTGGAAAACCAACTTTAATTGAAGCAACAGTAGCAACTTTCATTACAAAAATGTAAATAAAAACTATTCCAAGACCAATTGCGATATTTATTCCTATTCCACCGCGTTTTTTTTGTGAGGAAACCGCAACACCAATTACCGTTAAAATATATGCTGCAAATGGATAAGACGTTCGTTGATGCAATTCAATTTCAAAATAGGGGATTTTTGAAGATCCTTTTTTGCGCTCTCGATCTATGTGTTTAGTTAATTGTGTGAATGTCATCGCTTCCGCAATATTATCTCGCTGAGCCATATCATCAATAGTAAATTGAAATGTCGTGTCTTTTTTTTGCTTTTGAATCAATACATCATTTGGATACCCCACCCTCCTTTCGTAATAATCGGTTAATACCCATCGATTTGTTCCTTTAATATTCATGGCAGTTCGTGCCTTTATAAAATTCTTGATTTTTTTATCCTTGCCCCATTTTTCAACCACAAATTCATTAATCAAGTTATCTTCACTACCATAACTGGAAAAATAAACTACTTCGTTGTTAGGAAACTCAGCGTGATATTCTTCAACATGCATGCGATCCCGATAATATTTTTCCTCAAAATCTAGTCGAACTTTATTCGCTCTTGGAATAATAAAATGATTGAGAACAAGCGATAAAATCATCAATACACTTGCGCCTATAAGATAAGGACGCATAAATCGCGTGATAGGTCTCCCACTAAACCAAATTGGAACAATTTCCGTCTCTTGCGCCATTTTAGCCGTAAACCAAATGACGGAAATAAATATAATCATGGAGGAAAACATGTTTCCGTAAAACAAGACAAAGTTTAAATAGTAATTAAACAAAATATCACTAAAAGGAGCTTGATTATCTATAAATTCACTCAGCTTTTCCGATACATCAAAAACGACAGCTAAGAACATGATAATGCCAAGCATAAAGAAAAATGTGCCTAAAAATTTACCAATAATATATCTGTCTATGATCTTTAGCATTCCGCTATAAACGTTGTTTTAAAATTGGCGTAATTTCGTTCTTCCATGCTGTAAAATCGCCGGATAAAATCTTTTTTCTCGCTTCTTTTACTAACTGCAAATAGAAGGTTAAATTGTGTAAGGTTGCCACTTGAACACCTAAATACTCTTGTGTTTTGATTAAGTGTCTGAGATATGCTTTTGTATATACTTGATCTGCCCACATTGGACTTAATTCATCAATAGGTGAAAAATCTTTCGCCCATTTTTCATTTTTAATATTTATAGTTCCTTTCCAGGTAAACAACAATCCATGACGCGCATTTCTGCTTGGCATTACGCAATCAAACATATCAATTCCTAGGCTGATACATTCAAGAATATTTGCCGGTGTTCCAACTCCCATTAAGTAACGTGGTTTTTCTTTCGGCAAAATTGAACAAACTAAATCAGTCATTTCATATAAATGTTCCTCAGGCTCACCTACTGACAAACCTCCTATCGCATTTCCAACTGCATCAAACGAAGCAATTTCATGAGCTGATTGCATTCGTAAATCCTTATAAACACTACCTTGAACTATAGGGAACAACGCTTGATTATGCCCGTATTTTGGTTCGGTTGAATTGATATAATCAACACACCTTTTCAACCATCTATGAGTCATTTCCATAGATTTCTTTGCGTACGTGTAATCACAAGGATACGGAGTACATTCATCAAATGCCATAATGATATCAGCGCCAATACTTCGTTGTATTTCCATTGATTTTTCAGGCGTCAAAAAGTGATAACTTCCATCCAAATGAGATTGAAAACGAACACCTTCTTCCGTGATTTTACGGGCACCCGAAAGTGAATACACTTGATAACCACCACTATCTGTCAAAATGGGCCTCTCCCACCCCATAAATGAATGCAATCCACCGGCTGCCTCCATAACATCCATTCCAGGTCGAAGGTATAAATGATAGGTGTTCCCCAGTATAATTTGTGCTTGAACATCTTCACGTAATTCTTGTTGATGTACGCCTTTTACAGTGCCTTGTGTACCAACAGGCATAAATATGGGTGTTTCAATAGCACCGTGATCGGTATGGAGAATCCCGGCTCTTGCGTTACTCGATGAATCTGAGTGAATTAAATCAAAGTGCATAAAATGTTGAAAAATAAGCGAGACAAAGATACATCTATTTAGGTATGTACCCGAAATTTGTACCTGATTAAATTATGCAGGAATTTCTACCCGTATTGCAGTTTGAGTTTTTTACCTATTGCTTTTTTACAATGTGTTTAGCGGCATTGATTCAATTTCTGTATTTGATTTTTATATTTGCTCGTTTGTCGTTTTACAAGAAACCAGAAGAGGAGGAAAAGCCAATAATTCCTGTAAGTATTATCATTGCTGCAAGAAATGAATCCGATAATTTATACGAAAATCTTCCTGCTATTTTAAATCAAGATTACCCAGAATTTGAAGTAATTGTTGTTAACCACCAATCTATTGATGATAGTAATTGGCTTCTCATCGCTTTTCAACAACAATACAAAAATTTAAAAGTAATTGATATTCCAAAAAACAAACATTTGCGTGCCGGAAAGAAATTCCCAATAACAATGGCAATAAAAGGAGCAAAACACGAACATTTCATTCTGACCGATGCTGATTGCAAGCCTGCAAGTTCGCTCTGGTTAAAAAAAATGACCTTTTCATTTAGTTCAAAAAAGCAAATTGTTATGGGTTATGGTCCATTTGTTAAAGACAAAGGGATTCTCAATAAGATTATTCGTTTTGACGCTGCATGGATTGGTGTTAATTATATCACAATGGCCTTAGCTAAACTACCATACATGGGGGTGGGAAGAAACTTGGGATATACAAAATCGGTGTTTAATTCAGTGAGTGGATTCAAGTCTCATTATGGCATTCCTTCTGGAGATGATGATTTATTTATTCAAGAAGCGGCTCAAAAATCAAATTATACCATAAATATTGACCCTGATACATTTTGTTATTCACCTGCAGTTCCAAGTTGGAATAGATGGGTAAGGCAAAAATCTCGTCACTACTCAACCTCTAACAAATACAAGGTTATTAAAAAGTTATTGTTAGGAATATATCCAACGAGCCTTCTTTTACTGTGGATTTCCTTTGTTATTTTGCTATTTAATACAGACTTTAGAATAATTAGCGGGGTTGTTTTTGGGGTAATCGTTCTTTTAAAATGGTGGATTCAAGGAAAGTGTCTTTTGAAGTTAAAAGAGAAAAGTTTTGTTTATACACTGCCATTTTGGGATTTATTTTACGCCATTCTCGCGCCAATGTTGTTCTATTTAACTGAACAAAAGAGAAATGCTAAATGGTAGAAAATCAACATTTATCGGAACGTGCTAAGCAAGATTTAGAATTAGTTGAATTGGCTCGCTTGGGAAAACAATCGGCCTATGCTGAATTAATGGATCGTTATCGAGATTCTATCTATTACATGATGCTAAAAATGGTTCGAAATGCCGATGATGCAGACGATTTAACTATTGAAGCATTCGGAAAAGCATTTAGTCGTTTAGATCAATATTCGCCTAGTTTTGCATTTTCAACTTGGCTATATAAAATCGCCTCGAATAATTCCATAGACTTCATTCGAAAGAAAAGAATTCAAGTTACATCCATGGATTCCGGTTATGTAAATGACGACGGGGATCGTATTCAGATTGATGCAAAAGCTACAACTATGAATCCGGAGGAATCAATAATTTATGGTCAGAAAGTGATACATATGCGTATGCTCGTAAGTAAACTCAAGCCTAGATACAGAGTTTTAGTTGAAAAAAGATATTTTGATGAATTAAGCTACGAGGAAATCGCAGAAGAACTTCAATTACCACTGGGAACAGTAAAGGCTCAATTATTCAGAGCACGTGACTTTTTAGCCAATATGATGGAAAAAACAAAAGATTCCATTTAATGATAGAGTTTGAAAGTATAAAACACTATTTCCCAAATCTTTCTACCGAACAAATTAACCAGTTTAATTCACTTTACGGTTTATATAAAGATTGGAATGCTCAAATCAATGTTATTTCAAGAAAAGATGAAGAAAACTTCTACATTCATCATGTTCTACATTCGTTAGCTATTACTAAAATAATTGAATTTAAAGCGAACACAAGGGTACTAGATATAGGAACAGGTGGTGGTTTTCCGGGTATTCCTTTGGCGATTTTATTTCCAGAAACAAATTTTACACTCGTGGATTCAATTGGAAAAAAAATCAAAGTGGTTAATGAGGTGGCATTAAGTCTTGGATTAAAAAACGTAATAGGTATTCACGAACGTGTTGAAAAAATCCCAGGACGTTTTGATTTTATTGTTTCCAGGGCCGTCGCTCCACTTGCTGATTTACTTTTTTGGACTAAAGACAAATTAAGTCCAGATAATTTCAACGACCTATCTAATGGATGGATTTGTCTGAAAGGTGGGGATTTAGCCGATGAATTGAATAAGGTAAAAAAACACATTCGTACTCAAGATATTTCAGAATGGTTTCAAGAAGATTTTTTTGAGACGAAAAAGGTAATTTACGTTCGTTGAGCCTTGCCAAATTTTCTTTTAAAAAATTCATACAGCGCTATAATTGGCAAAAACAAGGCGTAATTGTAATACAAGTCTTCAAAAGGAATAGTAATAATCCTCAATCCCATAATGTGATTTTCACTGTACCAAACGACAGGATTTTCAGTAGCCATTCCGGTAAGGATTCCGTTAACTATTAAAAAAGGAATGAGCGCAACCAAATAAGCAAATGCAAACGATTCAAACCATTTTACTTTGTAAATAAAATACAAACCGATTGTTAATATTGCCGAAATGGAACAAGCCACAGCAGTGTACCAATTATCCAAAAACCAAGTTGTTAGAACAAGTCCTGAAAGCACGAAATAGGCAGCAAAAACTTTAGCAATTTTCACAAGCTTTACATTAGGAAAATATGCTTGTAAGACATCGTAAATAAAAACGCAGTTATAAGGAATCACAAAAAAGAAAAGCACTTCCTCTATTGGTAAGCTCCTAAAATAAATCCCTTGAAGATATTCGGGTGTAAAACCCCATATTTTATTTACCGTGAAGTAATCATCCCAAACAATGAAAATAAGAGCAACAGGAACAATTGCCGGAAAAATATACTTCCACTGTTTAAAAAAGTGAACTTTTTTATCAAAACTTAAACAAAAGGGTCCAGCAAAAGAAAGTACAATTATCCAAAAATAGAGACTCACGTGTTACTTGTTTTTATTTTGAAAAGATTTTCTTGCCTCTCGATAATATTTTGGTGGGACATACAACATCCCAAAACACTCACCATGTTCTTTACCTTGGTGTTTGTGATGAACCTTGTGTGCTTTTCGAATAGCCGTAAAATAAGGACTTTCAATATTTCTCAACCATTTAAATCTTCTGTGAATGTAAACATCATGAATTAAAAAATAGGCAAACCCGTAGGCAGCTATTCCGAAACCGATCCAAACCGCCACGTACGCTTCATACATCATTCCTAGCATAATACACAACCATGAAGGTATAGCATAAATTAAGAAAAACACATCATTTCGTTCAAAGAAACCTGGTTCTTCCACGTGGTGATCTGCATGAAAATGCCACATAAAACCGTGCATAACAAATTTATGAGTCGCCCAGGCCATGAATTCCATGCCCATAAAAGTTAAAATCAGAACAAATGGACCCCACCAAAACATTAGAAAAAATTTAAAATTATGAAAAAAAGTAATTGAATAATAAACAGAGTATTGAGTACTTTGTTCGTGCAAGTTTTAAAGAAATTCAAGTAAATTACTTGTAAAATCATCGCGACAAAAAACCAGCATACGTAATTATAGAAAGGAATAACATTATTTTCCCAAGACCAAAAATCAGACTTCATTGCTACTGGCTCCATTACAAAATCAAAGAAAACCATAAGTAATGAATTAACTCCTATTTTTATGAAGATATTATCGATAAATCTTTGAGTTAAGCTGGCTGAGGTTATAGCTAAGACACCCCAATTAATTCCAATAATCAAAGGAACTTCCATTAATTTTAATCCAAGATTGGCTCCATACCAATAGTTTCCAAATAAAGCACCCGTATGAACACCAATCAATTCAGAACCATAGCCAATTAGAAAGGCAATCAAACTAAAAACCAATAATCCAGTGATGTTTTTTCTATCAGAAAGAAGAATAACTATAAATCCTAAAAACAAATTGATGGCTGAAAGTGGTAGAACTAAATTCCTTGTTTGAGGAATTAATATTCCAACTATACCGACTACATGAAGGATTACAAGAACCAAAATTAAATTTCTATGTGAAGCTAATTTCATGTGTATCTATCAATCATTATATAGACTAGTTCAAAATTTTCCAGCTTTCAAAGCGTTAGCAACCGTTTCGTGAAGTGAATAAAATGAATGAGCTGTAATTTCTTTTATTCTTGAATTGTCATATTCCAATTTTTTGTAGGCTGAGTTTATTGTGTCAATTGATAATGGTGATTTCTTTCCAAAAAGTCGATAAAACGGACTAAGTAATCTTGAAAACAAAACCAACCATTTCTTTTGGATTGGAATACTTGGAACTTTTGCTTTCGCTTGAAGAGCTATTTCCGAAATTAGTTGCTTAAAAGATTGATTGGTTCCAATACAAAGAAAGCGTTCTTTTGAAATGGGACTGTTTACTAATTTCACCAAACAACTAGAAACATCTCTTGCATCCACAGTTGCATTTGACCCTGTAGGATAGAACTTCATTCCTTTCGATGCGTTTTTAAAAATAGTAAGAGAAGTTTCATCCCAATTTCCTGGACCTAAAATCACACAAGGATTAATTATAACGGCATTCAATCCCTCCTCTATTCCACGCCAAACTTCTTTTTCAGCCAAATATTTGCTTACAGAATAGCCACTTGTCAATGGCGTTTTTTCCCATTTATCTGCTTCAGTAATCATTTTTCCTTCCATCCCTCCTACTGCGGCTGTAGAGCTTACATATCCCAATTTTTTCACTTGAAAATTCAAGCACAAATTAACAATGTTAGCCGTTCCTTCACGATTTATTTTTATACATTTCCTAAAATCACTTGAATCGAATGATACGAACCCAGCAGAATGATAAACGATTTTGATGTCTTTGAAAACAACCTTCAGACTTTCAATATCCAAAATATCTCCTAAAACCCATTCTATTTTTTCCCAATGTGGACGATATGAATCGCCAAAATAATAGCGAAATAATTTTTCAACAGATTGAATTCTGTTTTCTGATCGATAAATCGCGCGAATCTTGTCATTCGACTTAGTCAACTCAACGAGTAAATGACTACCTAGCAAACCTGTTCCTCCTGTGACTAAAATCATGCGCTTGTAAAATTAAGCAAACAAAATGTAATGGTTTGATTTCATACTAGGAATCTCAAATAATATAAACTAATCATTCATTTACAGCTTTTATTTTCGCTTTAACAACAAGTTTTTTCAGAAATCAATCTTTTCTCTCATTGTTGATAGTTTCTCTTTTATTTCTGTAATCGAACTCCTTATTGTTTCTAAGAATTTTGCCTAATAAATAACTCAATTAACAATTAAACTATTCTGACATGGAACGAAAAACAAAAAATAAAGATGTTAAGCTGGTTGTTTGGTTTCTGATAATAATTCATGTCATCATTACCTTATTTACAGCATTTTTTTCGCAAGTTTCCATTTCTAAACCTTCTTTGGAATTTGGTTACTGTTCCTTACCTTCAAACTATCAAACGCTCGAAGACATATTAATTTTGGAAACAAATAAAGCTGATTTTGCCACAGGAACTTCTAGAACAATTCAGATCTCTGCTCCAACCAATTTTGAATTCCAACCTAACACGGGAACCGCAGTCGCTGCGAACGGCGGGAATTTAAGCGCAGTTACAACCACCATTTCTGCTTTATCAATTATTGTTCAATTTAAGTGTTCTGCTACATCAAAATTGGATCAGTTAACTATTTCAGGATTGGCTATTCGCGCAGTAAACACCGCAAGTACCGGAACATTGAAAAGAAATGGCGGAAATGCTGTTATAAACGGACTTGGAAATAATACTGATCTTAGTTTGTCAATCAGTTCTTTGGCCAATCCAAGCTCAACGTTCAGGACTGTTTCTAATAGTACCGGTACACTCGATTGGAATCAAGTTAGCACATGGGAATGTGGATTTATTCCTCCCAATGATGGCACGGCAGCAATTATTATCCGAGCATACAACGGTGTATTTTCAGGCGCGAACGTAGTTACCTTTTCTGGTAATAAACTTGTAAAATCCATGCAAGTTGAAACCAATGCAAATATTTCACCCGCTTTGGGGAGTGCGCACGTAATGTCAATACTGGAAGATTTTACCCTAAAAAATGGTGCCTACTTGCGCCAACGAAATTGGGTGCAAAATGGACTAAACTCTATAAAAATTGGCGGAAATTTCACGAATAATGGAGAAATGATTACTGATGGCTCGAATAACACCTATGATTTGCTTTTAGAAATGAACGGAACAAATCCTCAATCAATTCAAGGATCGGGAATTTTTCGATTAATTGGCAATGGAAATCAAACAAGTAAATTGATAATCACTAATCCATCAGGCGTAACTCTAAAATCAAATTTCAGTTCAAATAGCAATTTTGGAGATCCGGGCGAAATTCTCGTGAATGGTCATTTAATTTTTGATACAGAAACAATTCAAATAATAGGAACTGGCACTTTGCAATTAAATGGGAAAACAACCATTCGTGCAACTACCTTTAATGGAAACTTTGCGAATAGCGGTATAAAAACAATTTTCACCACAAGCACCGTTGAATTCACTCACCCTAATTCATCGATTTCTCTATCAACAATTCCAACCCTAAACCTAAACAACTTGGAGGTAACTACTGGTATCTTGGGGAAACTAACCTTGAATAATACCATTCAAGTTAAAGGAACTTTGATCATGAATTCGGGAGTTATTCAAACAGGTATTAATTCACTTGAATTAGGCCAATCAACAAATGTATTGGGTTCCTTGACTTATAATTCGGGCTTCATAAATGGAAAGTTAAAACGTTGGTTTAATTCCACCAATTCTGGGAATTCGAGTGGATTATTTCCACTATCAAATAATAATGGGCAGTTTAAAAGATTTGTGTTGATTGAATATCTAGAAAGCACAACCGGAGGAACTCTTCAAGCTGAATGGATTGAAAGTCCAATGGGTAATGATTTTCAAACCGATTTCGTTCAAAGCTCCTGTTCAGCCCCTTTTCAAATATCAAAAACGGCCTCCGGATTTTGGAACATCAATCCTGAAAATGGTATCACCGTGAGTGAAAATAAAAAATATAAAATCACATTAACAGCTGAATCTATAGCCGACTTCTCAAACGATTGTCGAATTACTGCCTTGAAAAAAGAAGGGGCTTTGCCTTGGAGTCAATCTGGTCTTCACATTGATAATCAAGGAAATGCGACTTCACCAATTATTCAACGCATAGAAGCAACTGGATGGAGTAATTGGGGTTTTGCTGGAGATGAGGGGCCATTACCTGTAGAATTAACTGATTTTTGGTGCAAAAAAGTACAAGACAACACCTTCATTCAATGGACAACAAGTTCAGAATCCAATAGTATGATCTTTGAATTATTTCGTTCAGAAGATGGAGAAAATTGGGAAATCATTTCAACGCAAAATGCAGCAGGATTTAGCAATTCAATAATCACTTATAGCGAAATTGATACGGCAAGAATAGTAAATCCCTATTATTTACTTAAACAAGTTGACATTGATGGAAAGTATAAACTTTATGGCCCAATTACTTCTTTTTCCAATCCTGACAAGCTTTATCATTTCTACATTTCTTCCAATGCATATAATTCTGATTTAATTCTTTATGTCGTGAATCCCTTTGGTGAAGCAATGGCCAACTTACAAATAAAAGATTATGTTGGAAAAGAAATTGAAAGCACAAAACTTATGTTAGAAAAGGGTATGAATAAGTTTGAAATTCAGACTAATAACAAAGAAAAAGGCGTTTATTATTTTACTTTAACTATACCCTCCTCATTTACAAAAACAATAAAACAAGTCATACTAAAATGAGCGTGTTAAGAATTTATTAATTTTATATTGTGAAATCAACACTCTATACTGTCAAACCTCTTTTCCTTTTTCTCTTTTTCTGGATAATTAATTTCCATGTTGAACGCATATTTTTCTTGGTGATTCACGGATCTAAATTTTCTGAAGCAAATTTTTCAGAAATAATTAGCGTTTTTTTTCAATCCTTTCGTTTAGATATTGCCACAGCCTCAATTCTTTCTGTTATTCCAATACTTGTGTGGATTGTTTGGTCATATGTAAGAAATAAAGCTCTCAAACTTATTTTCTGGACGGTTATGATTATCGAACTGATAGTTGTTTCGCTAATACATAGTGGAGAGGTCAATGTATATCACGAGTGGAATCATAAACTTACTTCGCGGGTTTTTATGCATTTGAGTAATCCCGATGAAGTTTTCCGAACAGCGGAGGGAGGAACGCAATTTTTGTTTTTTGGTTTGCTTTTGGCAGAAGTTGGAATCGGGATATTTCTACTCAAATTAATGAAATTCAACCCAGTAGATTTGCAAAAAAAATGGATTCATCTTCCAATTGGACTTGTGTATCTAATTTGCTGTTTGATCTTTGCGCGAGGTGGTGTTCAGCAAATTCCA
>JBIIFU010000015.1:0-60497 GCA_044237035.1 Crocinitomicaceae bacterium | reverse complement strand
AGAACTACTAAACATATTACTTTGGATGAGATTGGTCGTCGATTGGCGATTGGTGATTTCAAGGAGTTGAATGTAATTGTAAAAGGAGATGTGGATGGTTCAATCGAAGCGTTATCCGATGCATTATTGAAATTGTCAACTGAAGAAATTCAAGTAAAAATCATTCACAAAGGAGTTGGTGCGATTTCAGAGGCCGATGTCAATCTTGCTTCTGCGTCGGATGCAATTATTTTAGGGTTCCAAGTAAGACCTACTACAACAGCTCGTAAGTTAGCTGAAAATGAACAAATTGATATTCGATTATATTCTGTAATCTATAAAGCGATTGAGGAAATCAAAGCAGCGATGGAAGGAATGTTATCTCCGGATATTGAAGAGAAAATTGTTGGAACCGCTGAAATTCGTGAAACGTTTGATATTACTAAAGTTGGAACTATTGCCGGATGTTATGTGACTGACGGAATTATCAAACGAAGTTCGAAAATACGCGTTATTCGCGATGGAATTGTAGTTCATACAGGAGTTCTTGGTTCTCTTAAGAGATTTAAAGACGATGTTAGAGAGGTGAAGAATAATTATGAATGTGGATTGAATATCGATAAGTTTAATGATATTAAAATTGGAGATATTGTTGAAGCATTTGAAGAAGTAGAAGTAGCTCGTAAACTTTAGGCGCGTATTTTCTTCAGTTCGATTGCTTCTCCAAAGAATTCTTCCCAATCCATAATGTTGTTTGGAAATACGGAAGTATTTAATTTGTAGAGAATTGTACCACTTGGGAAAATTATACGTTCCATTTTCTCGTCAATTTGCTCTTCGGGATTTAACTTTTGACAGTACATCAATAATTTATTAATCCATCGAGCCGCAAGTAAAACTGTGCTTTGGTAGGATAAAATACCTTCTTGCACCAAACATTGTACACGGATATCATTGTCTGAGGTGCTGAATTCAATGTTTTCTAAAATGTGTGTCTTCGTATTCATAATTTTAATTTTCACAAAGATTGTAGTAGATAAACGTAAACTATTTACGTTCATTGGAATTAATCAAGCTTTTTATGTATTTTCGCTTACAAATTGAGATAAATGAATGATTTTCGTACTATTTGGTTAAACGAAGAGGGATATGTTGAGGTCATAGACCAACGTATTTTACCACATAAACTTGAAATTGTTAGGTTAATTTCCTACAAGGATGCGGTTGTAGCTATAAAAAATATGACTGTAAGAGGTGCGCCATTGATTGGGGCAACTGCAGCCTATGGAATCTATCTGGCAGTGCGAGAAATGATTGAAAAACAGCTAAATGGTGAGTTTTTGGAGCAAGCATTTGACGAACTTCGCGCATCTCGGCCAACAGCTGTTAATCTCTTTTGGGCACTGGATAGAATGCGTGAATCTCTAGATAATTCGGATGATTTTTTGAAAGCTTCTTTGGATCAAGCAAATTGTATTGTTTCTGATGATATTGAAACCTGTCGCATGATTGGTGTACATGGTTTACCCTTATTGGAAGAGATTTCAAAGAGAAAACAGGGTGAAACGGTAAATGTTTTAACGCATTGTAACGCGGGAATGCTAGGTTGTGTTCAATGGGGAACCATTACTTCACCAATCTATCAAGCTCATTTAAACGGTATAAAAGTTCATGTTTGGGTGGATGAAACTCGACCACGAAACCAAGGTTCAAATCTAACTGCATACGAACTTACTCGCCATGGAATTCCACACACCTTGATTGTTGATAACGCAGGTGGACATTTAATGCAGCATGGAATGGTTGATGTGGTGATTGTAGGAACAGATCGTACAACGCGCAATGGGGATGTCGCAAATAAAATTGGGACATATTTAAAGGCACTTTCGGCAAAAGATAATAATGTTCCATTTTACGTGGCGCTTCCTTCTACAACTTTAGATATGACAATTCGCGATGGATTGAAGGAAATTCCTATTGAAGAACGAGATCAAAATGAAGTAAAATACATATCAGGATTACGTTCAGATGGTCAAATTGATTCCGTTTTAATATGTCCTGAAACAACTAATGCTAGTAATTATGGGTTTGATGTTACTCCTGCGAGATTAGTTACAGGACTGATTACAGAAAGAGGTGTTTGCGAAGCGAGTGAAAAGGGAATCCTTTCATTATTTCCTGAATATTCAACTACAACTACATGAAGTTTTTAATTGTTGGATTGGGGAATCCGGGTGTTCAGTACGAACAAACTCGACATAATATTGGATTTTTAGTTACTGAAAAATTAGTAGCAGATTTGGGAGGGAAATTTATATCTTCTAAATTGGCTGATGTAGCTGAAGTGAAATTAAAAGGTAGAATTTTAGTTGTAATCAAGCCAACGACTTATATGAATTTAAGCGGTAAGGCTGTCAATTATTGGATGCAACAAGAGAAAATTCAAAGAGAGAATATTTTAGTGATTACGGATGATATTTCCTTGCCATTTGGTAAAGTACGCATGAAAGGTAAGGGTAGTGATGGTGGACATAACGGATTGAAAGATATTCAGGCAGTTTTGAGTTCTCAAGAATATGCGCGATTGCGTTTTGGTGTTGGTAATGATTTTCCTAAAGGAGGACAATCAGATTATGTTTTAGGCAAATGGAGCTCTAATGAGTTTGATGCACTTCCTGAAAGAATAGACATTGCCTCTGAAGCCGTGAAGTCCTTTGCTGCGATTGGATTGAATTTAGCAATGACACAGTGGAACAATAAGTAGAATTTAAAACGGTCAATTAAATAGAGCTTTATATTCGCTCTAATACATATTCAATAAGTTCTTTCATTTCGGATGAATAGCCCTCTGAAAATTCCATATTTGGGCGGTTTGCAACACCTAAACAGATAGTGGCACATTGATGACCTAGCTGACGTCCTAATGCAAAAAGAGCAGAACTTTCCATTTCAAAATTAGTAACTTTTACTCCATTTTTTTCAAAATCACCAACATGTAGTTGAAGTTCCTCTGTATGCGTTTTTAAACGTAATTGTCTGCCTTGCGGACCATAAAACCCAGAAGAAGTAATTGTTATGCCTGATTTTGTATTTTCTGATTTTAATTTGTTTGTTAATTCTTGGGATGGGCTAACAAAATAGGGTTGAATAGCAGTAGGGAGATTTAAAAAAGTCTTTAATTCATTGCAGAATTCACTTTCCTCGCTTGTAAAAGCGATTTGATAGAAATGAGCAACATTGTCTAATCCAAGGGCGAAGTCACTCACTATCCATGAATGAACAGGAATGTCTTTCTGTAAGATGCCACATGTTCCAATTCTTACGATTTCAAGGGATGAAAATGCTTTTTTATCGATTCGTTTTTCTAGATCTACATTAACCAATGCATCAAGTTCGTTAATTACTATATCGATGTTATCAGTTCCAATTCCACTCGATAATGCTGTAATTCGCTTGCCTTGGTATGTCCCTGTATGACAGACAAACTCTCTATGCTGTGATTTATGCTCGATTGAGTCGAAAAAATCACTAATTAAAGAAACTCTTTCTTGGTCACCGACTAAAATAATTTTTGAAGAAATATCTTTAGGTTTAATTCCTAAATGATAGACGGCACCTTTATCATTTAGAACCAGTTCTGATTTTGAATAGGAATTCAAAGATTTAATTTGTTAGGCTTCCAAACACTTTAACTAATAGATCGGTAACACGAGCAACAGGGTCTTTACGGATTTTATTTTCCTCTTTCTCAACCATGTAGAACAACCCTTCAATGGCTTTTTGAGTTATGTAGGCATCAAGATCTGGATCTAATTTTTGCCCCCCTGTTAAAGTCATTGCATTATTATACTTCGTAATTATTGGATTCCAGTATTTGGTCAATTCAACTTTAGCGGTGGCATTTTTTACCTTTGGTGAAAAAGCACTAACCAATTTACTTGTTGTTTGTTCTTTTAAAAATCTTGTCGCAGCACCATCTCCACCTTTTAAAATTGTAAATCCATCTTGAACAGACATGTTTTTTATTGCATCAGCGAAAATTGGAAGAGCCTCTTTTGTAGCCTCTTCAGCAGCTCTATTCAATGTTGTTTCAAATTCAGTAACTTTACCTGATAGACCTAAATCCATTGCTTTTTCTTTTACCTTGATTGCATCAGGTGGAAAAGGTAAACGTATTGAATCATTTTTCAAAAAACCATCAGTAATTGAAGTTAGATTTACTGAATTCTTTATGCCAACTTGCAATGCTTCTTTTAATCCTGAGATAACTTCTTCGTTTGTCAGACTTGGTTTCGAGCTTTCTTCTGATTGAGTTGAATTCACCACTTTTAATGATTCATTTATCACATCGCACGATATCAAACCAATCAAAATAAATATTCCTAACGCTATTTTCCTCATATTTTTATCTTAAAACATTTACAAACCCACTGTAAAATCTTTTTCCGTCGTTGTCTTTTTCTTTAAAGGCAAGTTTCCAAATGTATGTTCCTGATGGAACAATTCTTCCATTATAGGTTCCATCCCATGCTGCCGATGCATCGCGTGATTCCCATATCAATTCCCCCCATCGGTTGTAAACAACTAATTGGAAGTTTTCAAAGTCAATGCCATCAATATTTATTGCCCAAGTTTGATTGTGTTCATCGTCATCAGGCGTGAATGAATTGGGTACATACATAATTATATCTGGTACAATTTGAATTTCCAATGTGATTGAATCCGAACAACCTTCAGCTGTTGTAACTGTTAATGTAATTGGGTAAGTTCCTACTTGACCTTCAGGGTAACTGAATAAGGCACTAGACCCAGCATTGTTAATTGATACTGCACCAGGGCTTTGCCAATCCCAAACACTAATATTTCCGGTGGAAGCATCTGAAGTTTGAATATTCGTTTCAAACCAAGTTGCAGGATTTTTTGAAACGGTAAAATCAGCAACTGGAAGCGGTGTGACTTCAACAATACTTGATATATACGATGTGTAAATACATCCATAATTTGACGTCACTGTCATTTGAACATCATATAAGCCAACACTAGGGAATATTGCTGTTAAGTCTTCAGATCCAACAACGTTATACACTGCACCGTTTGAAAATGCATATTGTGTCACTGCTATCTCTCCTGAGTTAGTAGAGGTGTTTGTAAATACAAATTCAGCTGGAACACAATCTCGTGGTTTGTCAGGGACTACATTAGGTATGATATCGGTTGGAAAAGTGATTGTAACACATTCTTGGGCTGGAGGCGATCCACATTGTTCGGTTAATGTTAAACAATAAACAGTACCTGAAGTGTTTGGGCGTACAGTAACGCTGCTGCCAGTTCCTGCGGGATTAGAACCTTCTGTCCAAGTATAAATGTATGGCGATGAACCACCAGTTCCAGTTGCATTTAGCGTAATAAGAGTCCCAGGACAAATCAGTGAATCTGGAGTTATGAAACTAATAGCCAACGGATCTGGTTCATCTATATTTACCGTAAAAGTTTCTAAACATCCTAATGCATCAACAACGGTTAATATATGAGTTCCTGCGTCTAGGTCATTGGCACTATTAGTTGTTGAAGTAGATTGATCCCAACTGTAAGTATAAGGCGTCGTTCCTTGTGTTGCAGTAATTGTAGCTATCCCATCTGATCCCGAATTACAAGTTACATCTGTTTGGTTAGCTAAATTGAGTGTTAGCCCAGGTATTTCTGTTACCGTTGCGGTTACTGTTCCCGAACAACCTATGCTTGCTGTAACGACACAAGTATAGGTGCCTGCTGAAAGATTTGTTGCCGTCTGAGTGGTTTGATTTAACGGGTCACTCCATTGATAGGTTATGGTTCCTAGTGGAGGGGTCATAGTTGCAGTTGCAGTTCCATTTCCACCTCCAGCACAAGCTACTTGAGTCGTTGTAGCACTGAACTGTGCAGGTGTATCTCCCACTGTTGTTGTGGCAGTTGAAGTACAACCGTTTCCATCTGTGAGCGTAACTGTGTAAGTGCCTGCAACGACGTTGGTATCGTTTTGGGTTGTAGCATTTATCGTTGACCAATTGAAAGTCCACGGTTGAGGCGAACCAGCACCAGGAGTTGATGATATAGTTCCGAGTCCTTGGGTACAAATATCAGGAGTGGAACTTGCGGTTACTGATGGAGTTGCTAAAGTTAGCCAAGTCGTATCCGAAATCGCCGTACCAGTACCGCCTCCACATCCACCGGTTAAGAAATAGCCTGTAGTTCCGGGAGGAACTGTTGCTATGTTCAAAACCCCTCCGTTGTATGGAAAAGTTTGCCCTAAAGTATTTTGCCATTGAACACCTGGAGTAAATCTATATCCTTCAGGTGTGGTAACTGTCCATTGAGTGGAATTTCTTCCCGGAATGATTACACCAATATTTCCAGCGAGGTTGTGAAGACCGTGTGTTCCTGTACCCATAGCCCAAGTTGTGCAATTAGGTTTGCTTTGAATGTGCGTCTCAACCACATTTGTCGTTTCAAATATTTTTATTTGAAAAGTACCTAAATTCCCAGTACAGGAAAACATAGGTACTGCATTCCATGAAACAACTAACCTTCTGAATGGAGCGGTTCCATATACTTGATACCGAACTGATCCTCCAACTCCTGGATGCCAATCTTGCCAAGGGGACATTATACAATTTTTTGGAACTGATGTAGAAGTACTTGGAATTGTTGCAGAGGTAAAAGTAGTCCAGAATTGTCCTGCTGGAACTGGAGAAAACGAAATCCACCCATTTGAACCTATCCAAAATTGATTATAAGTAGTTCCAAAAAAGCAAAATGGAAAACTAATATTAATTGCACTTGAGACGGCATCATCAGATAAACTTACCGAAGTTCCTGAATTGAACGGGTCGTTTGCATAGGGGATATTTAATACCGTGTAGGGTCCAATCGGAGTTCCTCCTCCAACATTGCCTCCAATATTTGAACAGTCATTTATTGTTACTGATTGCCCGGGACAAATTACATCATCTTGTCCTAAACATAATGTAACGTTTGATCCAGCATGTGATTTAAATGCTGAAAATAAGATAAATAAAATAAACCAAAAGGTTTTTAGTTTTTTCATAGTTATAGTATAGCAGCAATTTAACGTTTCAATCAAAAAACAGTTGCCTTGTGTTACAAATTTAAATAAAAATCTTTCATTATAACATATATTAAAAACAATTAAGTGAAGTAACAAATGTATCTTTACACTTCCATTAAAAGAAATAATTATATGAATCAAAATTCGCTAGATTTTTCGGATGCTTTTTTAGAAATTCAAAATGCGAAAAACATCGTAATTACATCGCACAAATCACCAGACGGAGATTCTTTGGGAAGTTCTTTGGGACTCTATCATTTCATTAAGAAATTCAATTCAAATGTTACTATTTGTCATCCAGATCAAGCGCCTTACTTTTTTCATTGGTTAACTGATCTAAACACAATTATTTTATTTCAAAATAATAAAAATCAGGTTACTGAGGTCGTTGATTCAGCCGACTTGATTTTTTGTTTGGATTATAATTCTTTTGATCGTTTAGGGACTGAATTTGGATCATTAATTGAAAAATCAGGGGCTAAAAAAATTCTTGTTGATCATCATCAAAACCCAACTATCGACGCCTTAATTTCAATCTCAAATACAAATATAGCTTCTACCTCAGAATTGATTTTTGAGTTAATTAATCATAGTAATAATCTTGCAGTTTTAGATGCGACAATTGCTCAATTTCTCTATCTTGGAATTATGACCGATACCGGTTCTTTTCGTTTCCCTTCTGTTTCTTTTCGAACTCACGAAATTTTATCAGAACTTTTGAAAACGGGAATGAATCATGCCACAATACATGAACATATTTATGATTCTAATACTATTGATCGACTTAAGTTGAAATCATTTGCTGTTGTGGAAAAACTGGAGTTAATTTCTGATTACCCAATTGGAATTATTACCGTTACAAAGCAAGAATTAGATCGTTTTCATTATAAAAAAGGAGACACTGAGGGGTTAGTAAATACAATACTGTCTATTGAAAATATTATGGTTGCAGCGATTTTTATTGAACACGAAGATGGAATTAAAATATCATTCCGGTCAAAAGGTGAGTTTTATGTTAATGAATTGGCAAACAAGTATTTCGAAGGAGGTGGTCACAAATATGCGGCAGGTGGGTTTTCAAATGATAATTTAGAGGAAGTAGTCAACCGATTTAAAGAACTAGTTAATGGAGGGTTTTATGCATAAGTGTTTATTTTATGTGATTTCAACTGTGTTACTGTTTAGTATTGAGTCTTGTAACGACGATTCTGAAAAAGTAACCTCACAAAATGAATGGAATGATAGTACCTCCATTGGTTTCAACAAGGATCGAGTAAAAGAAGAAGAATTACAGATTAATCTTTATTTAAGTCATCACAGCGAATTAAAATTAAAACCTTCAGGTACCGGTTTGCGCTATCAAATAACAAAGGAAACAGATGGTAATAGGGCCGAATCAGGCGATTCTGTCGATGTAGAAATGAAAATTAGTCTTTTAGATGGAAAAGTTTGCTATAACACAGATTCATTGGAATTAGATCAATTTTTAATTGATAGAAGTCAAGTGGAATCCGGAATTCAAGAAGGAATTAAACTCATGAAAGAAGGAGAGAGAGCTGTTTTTATTTTGCCTAGCAATCTTGCTCACGGTTTACTTGGTGATTTTGAAACAATTCCACCAATGTCTCCAATTGTAGTAAATTTGGAGCTCATTAAAGTAATAAAAAATAAAACTAACTAGTTCCAGGCTATGAGAAAATGTTATGCTTTAAATATTATAATTAGTTCAATAATTAGTTTACTATTTATTTCGTGTAATGAAGCGGTAAAAAAAGGCAATCCTGCTCCTGCCACTTCGAATGGAAAACCTAAAAATGTGTTATCAACCAAGGTGAAATACATAGATTCCATTCAAGAAAAAAATGGTTTAAAAATCAAGTGGGCGCACAAAGGGAAAGGATCCAAATTAATGGATGGAGATTTGGTGTTAATTAATTACGTTGTTACTCTTCCTAATGGGAAATTAGTAGATGGGAGTTCTAAAATCACAAAATCAGATTTGCCGTTTTTAGTAGGGTATAATATGCAATCAAAAGGCTGGGATGAAGCTATGCGAAAAATGTCAGTGGGTGATGTTGCAACAGTGATATTACCATCAGAATTAGGTTGGTCTGAAAATTCGTTAGGCGATGTATTGCCGGCAAATTCAGATTTGGTCATTCAATTTTTTATCGTTCGTAAGGTTGAACCTGCTATCACAGTAAATGGAAGTAAAGTTTGGCGGTGGAATTTGCTAAAACCAGAAAAAAATGATGTTGGTTTTGGACCTCAAAAAACCATTAAATTTAATTTAATTGTAAATGGCAGAAACGAAATTAGCTTGATTAATACCTACGCAAAAAAAATGGTTATTTCTAACAAATTTGAAGACGATTTTGAGCCAGTATCTCTTAAAAAAGCGTTAACAAATGCTAAAAAAAACCAGGGAGTTTTCATTTTAGTTTCACCCCAAGAAGTTTCCCAAATCAAAGGTATTCAGAGTAAAATTGCACCTACTGAATCTCTGTTCTATAACATCCAAGTTGTAGATGTGAGTTCAAAATAGCATAAATAACACTATCTTTGAAGATTAGCAGTACTAAAATGTCTTTATTTTTTAGAACATATTTAATTCTATTTGTTGTATTTATTACTAGTGTAACAACAGTAGTATATTCTCAAAAAATAATAGACACCATTCAAACTCCCAATGGAGAAATTCTTCTTTACTCAAATCGTACTTGGGAATATTTAAAAGATAAAGGTTTTGATGGGATTTTAAATCAAGGGATGTACGCCAATCTTAAAATGCTATCATCAACTGATTTTTCGCAATCATGGGATACTCAAAGATGCTTTACTTCCTCCAAAACGTCCGATCCTACAAAGCTGAATGACACCCTGTGGTTGACTGTAAATGATGAGTCACATTTAAAATTTGTAATGCCTGTGAAAGGAATTAAAACATCACCGTTTGGTCCTCGATGGGGTAAAAATCATAACGGAGTTGATTTAGATTTAGATGTAGGGGATACAGTATTATCGGCATGGGCAGGTAAAGTTCGTTATGCTAAATTTAATGAGGGAGGATTTGGGAATTTAGTTATTGTGAGGCATTATAACGGATTAGAAACTTTTTATGCCCATTTAAGTAAGTTATTAGTTCAGCCTAATGATGAAGTGAGTGCTGGTGATGTTCTTGGCTTAGGAGGAAATACGGGTCATTCATTTGGTCCTCATTTACACCTTGAAGTGCGCTTTTTTGATGTTCCAATTAATCCTGAGATTTTTATAGATGTAGTTAAGAAGGAGCAAAAAGCACCAAAACTTTTTATTCACAACTCTCTTTTTGGTATTGGCTCCAAACCTGTGGAATATGTTCAGCCTGCTCCTAAACAAGAAATCGCCAAGAAAACAACTCCTGTAAAACCTAAAACCACTGTAAAGAAAGAAACGGTAGTTTATCATAAAATAAAAAGCGGGGATAATTTATCTAAAATTGCCTCTAGGTATGGGACAACAGTTCAGAATTTATGTAAACTAAACGGTATTAAAGCTTCTACTCCATTGGTTATTGGTAGGAGTTTGCGCGTAAAATAAGTTATGAAATGAGAGTAATTGGAATCCTTTTTATTGCAGTTTTTATTTTAGGAAGTTGTTCCGATTATCAAAAAGTAGTTAAGTCTGATGATTACCCGTTGAAATTTCAGCAAGCAAACGAACTGTTCGATAAACAAAAGTATAATAAGAGTATTGTTCTTTATGAGCAAATCTATCAGAATTCTCCTAAAACAGACCAAGGTCAAGTTTCCTATTACAGGTTGGCTAAGTCCTATTATAATTTAGGGGATTTTTACATGGCGGGTTATTATTTTAATTCGTTTATACAAAGATATCCATACAGCAGTAAGGTAGAAGAAAGCCTTTTTATGGTTGCTATGTGCAGTGTAAAAAATTCTCCTGAATTTCACCTGGATCAAGAGGAAACGAATATTGCCATTAATAAAATTCAGCAGTTCATTAATGAATATCCGGAATCGGAATTAGTTGATAGCTGTAATACAATCATTGATAATCTGCGCTTAAAAATTGAAATTAAGGAGTTTGAAACTGTTAAATTGTATAGCAAAACAGAGTCTTTCAAGGCTGCAACAACGGCTGCTCAATTGTTTTTAGAAAATTATCCGCGCTCTAAATTCGTAGAGGAAACTTGGGTGCTGTTAGTGAAAAATTCATATTATTTGGCAAAAAACAGTATTTCAAGCAAAAAAAAGGAGCGATTTGAACAAACTATCGAAAGATATCGTAACTTTGCATCCCTCTTTTCTAATTCTCCCTATGTAAATGAGTTAAAATACGTAGAGTCAGAATCACAAAAAGAGCTAAGTTTATTAATAAATAGCAAGTCATAAAGATGAATTTCAAAAATGTAACTGCAGAAAAATCAACGGTAACGAGAGATACAATTCGTTTGGAAGAGAAAACTGGTAATATCTACCAATCAATCGTAGTTGTTTCAAAGAGAGCTAATCAAATTAGTGCCACATTGAAAGAAGAATTGACTCAAAAATTACAAGAGTTTAATACCTCTACTGATAATTTGGAAGAAATTTTTGAAAATAGAGAGCAAATTGAAATTTCTCGTCATTATGAGCGAATGGCAAAGCCAACTGCAATTGCAACGCAAGAATTACTTGAAGACAAGCTTTTTATAAAAAATCCTGAAGCATAAATCAAATGCGTTCTAAACGCATATTATTGGGGGTTTCTGGTGGAATAGCAGCCTATAAGATTCCAATTCTCGTTAGACTTTTAATCAAATCTGGTTTTGAGGTTAAATGTATTCTTACACCAGGTGCGTCTGAATTTGTTAGTCCACTTGTCCTATCCACGCTTTCCTTAAATCCAGTTGAATCCCAATTAATTTCTGATGGTAAAACATGGAATAATCATGTTGAGTTAGCTGAGTGGTGTGATTTGTTTGTAATTGCTCCATTAACTGCAAATTCTTTAGCGAAAATGGCTAATGGGATTTGTGATAATCTTTTATTAAGTGTTTACTTTTCAATGAAAGGAAAAACAATAGTGGCTCCAGCAATGGATCTTGATATGTATGCTCACCCTTCAGTTTTAAGGAATCTACAAACAATAGAAAAAGATGGAGTCCGTATTCTGCCAGCTGAATTTGGTGAATTGGCGAGTGGGTTAGTTGGACAAGGCAGAATGATGGAACCCGATAGTATCCTAGAAGAAATTCAAACTTCTTTTCAAAAAAAAAAAACTAGTTTAGAAGGTCAAAAAGTTTTACTAACAGCCGGCCCTACCTACGAAAACATTGATCCTGTTCGATTTATTGGTAATTATTCTTCGGGAAAGATGGGTTTTGCTCTTGCTCAGTCATTTCTTAATTCAGGAAGTGAGGTTTTACTCATTTCAGGACCAACTTCATTAACGTTAGAACATCCTAATTTAACGCGAATAAATGTTGTTTCAGCTGAGGAAATGATGAATGAAGTTAAAAAAAATTGGCAAGTTCAAAATATAGGAGTATTCGCTGCGGCTGTGGCTGATTACAAACCCAAACAAAAAGAAACCCAAAAAATTAAAAAGAAAGAGGAAGAACTCGAATTAAAATTGATTAAAAACCCTGATATTTTGGGTTGGGCAGGCAGTGAAAAGGCGGATCAATTTTTAGTTGGTTTTGCTTTGGAAACAAATGATGGAATAGAGAATGCTTCGAAAAAACTCAAGAATAAGAATTTGGATTGCATCGTATTAAATTCAACCGAAGATTCAGGAGCCGGATTTGCAGTCGACACAAATAAAGTTACTATCTTAGATAAAAAATTAACTAAAACAGAATTATCGCTTAAATCAAAATACGAAATCGCAGATGAGATCGTTGATTTTATAGCTGAATCTTTATCAAAGAAAGTATGAAGAAATTAATTTTAATTTTTGGTTTGATTGTTTGGAGTAGTATTTCAATTTCTCAGGAATTGAATTGCAAGGTTACTATTGTTGCAGACGCGAAACTTGAATTATCAACTGTCGATCAGGAAGTAGTTGCTCAATTGAAACAAACTATGGAAGACATGATGAATAATACGCAATGGACCAAAGATAAATTTAAGGTCGAGGAACGTATTAATTGTGCTCTTCAGTTACAACTTAAAGAAAAATCGGGCAGCAATGGGTTTTCTGGTTCACTTCAAGTTCAATCGAGCAGGCCAGCTTTTAATTCTTCTTACAATACAACACTTTTAAATTTTTTGGATGAAAATGTGGCATTCTCTTATTCGCGAAATGCAATTCTGATTTATGCCCCGAATCAATTTCGTGATAATTTAACTTCAATTTTGGCATTTTACGCGTATTTCATCATTGGAATGGACTACGATTCTTTTTCTTTGAAAGGTGGGACATCTTATTTTAATGAAGCTCAGCAAATTGTTTCTTTGGCTCAAAGTTCAGGGGCTGCAGGATGGAAATCTAATGAGTCGAATAAAAGAAATCGTTTTTGGCTGGTTGACAATGTGTTACATCAGTTGTTTGAACCTCTTAGAGAATGTAATTTTATGTATCACAGAAAGGGGATTGATAAATTATACGATGATAAAATTGCGGCACGTAAACAAATGTTTGATGCTTTGAATAAATTAAATACAGTCATACAAACACGACCTAACTCCATTAATTTAATCAATTTCGCCCAAGCGAAAAGACTAGAGCTTAAAGAGATTTGTGCAGATGCTGAAACAAAAGAAAAAACAGATTTAGTAAATCTAATGAAGAAGATCGATCCTTCAAATGCCACAAAATACGATGAAATTCTTCAATAATGTTATCGATTCTTCGAATTTCTAACTTCGCTTTAATTGATTACCTAGAACTTAATCTAAGTAATGGTTTTTCGGTTATAACAGGTGAAACTGGTTCTGGAAAATCAATATTATTGCATGCCTTGAATTTAATTTTGGGTGAACGTGCTGATTTTTCCGTAATTGGACCTGAAAACACGAAGTGTTTCGTAGAGGCTGAATTTCAAATAGGAGAATCTTTTTCGGATTTTTTTGAATCAAACGACTTGGATTTTTCACCTTTGGTTTTTGTTAGAAGAGAGATTAATACACAAGGAAAATCAAGAGCATTTATTAATGATACGCCTGTTTCATTGTCAATTTTACGAGAGTTTTCTTCAAGGATGGTGATTATACATTCTCAATATAATACACTCGAACTTAAAGAAAAAGAGTTTCAGTTGGATGTATTGGATTGTTTGGCAGACTTAAAAACAGAATTAAAAAATTATCAGGAAAAATATCAGAATTGGACAAGACATAAAAATGAGCTTGAAAAGTTAAAAACTGAATTTATAAATCAATCTAAATTATTGGATTACAATCAATTCCAATTAAATGAATTGTTAGAGTTAAACCTTCATCTGATTGATTATACGAAAATGGAGGTAGAACTAAATGAGATTGAAAATGCAGAAGAATTAAAGTCGATTTTTTATCAAATCTCAGAATCATTAGCTTCTGAATCTGGGGTATATTCTCAAATAGCCTCATTAAAATCTTCGTTAGATCGAGTTCGAATTAATTCTTCAAAATTGGCAGAACTAAAATTAAGAATTCAATCTCTCCTGCCGGAATTAAAAGATATTACAGAAGAGGCTGATCAATTTTTAGAGGAATTATCCGTTAATCCTCAACGTCAAGAGGAACTCACTAATGCGTTGGATCAATATAACCGAGTTATCAGTAAGCATCAAAAAAGAACGCAACAGGAATTATTGGAATATCAGTCTGAACTTGAAAATATGGTGGATCATTCCGGTGACCTACAAGATAAAATTGAAAAACTAGAAACAACTGTTCAACAAGAATTTGATGATGCAACCATACTTGCCGGAGTACTCCATTCGAAACGTGTAAATGCAGTTCATTCTATTTCTATATCCATTCAAACAATTTTAAGTGAGCTTAATTTAAAGGACACCTTACTTTTGTTTCAATTGAGGGATTCAGGGCATTTAAACCTATTGGGAACAACAGAAATTGATTTATTATTTTCGGCGAATAAAGGTATTGCTCCAATTTCCATTGAAAAAGCGGCTAGTGGTGGTGAATTATCTCGTGTAATGTTGGCACTTCAAAAACTGATTTCCGAAAAACGTCAATTACCAACCATGATTTTCGATGAAATTGATACCGGGGTTTCAGGAGAGGTTGCGCATAAAATGGCGTCCTTACTTGGAAGTATGAGTAGTCAAACTCAATTGGTAGCAATTACTCATTTACCACAAGTAGCGGCAAAAGCAAAGCAGCACGCAAAAGTGTCGAAGTTTCAAAAAGGAGATCGAGTTATCTCTAAAGTTCAATGGTTGAATGAAACCGAAAAAATTGAAGAAATTGCTCGATTGATGAGTGGTGAAAAAATTACAGATGCCGCAATACAAAATGCAAAGAATTTAATTCTGAATTAAATGAGCGATTTTTTTCTTCATTTTGACCTTCCAAAAACTGATTTTTCAATTAATCACTCTCACAAACTAACTTTTTTAGGCAGTTGCTTTTCGGATGAGATGTCGAAGTATGCTTTAGATGCAGGCTTTGACGTTTTGAGTAATCCCTATGGTACAATTTACCATCCTTTTGCCATTGCTAAAAATATAATTGATGCAATAGATGGAAATAAAAATATTCCTGTTTTGGAGAGGGATGATTTATTTTATTCTTGGGATGCTTCCACGAAAGTTTCGGCAAAAAGCAATATTGAATTAGAACAAAGTATTCTTTCAAAAAACAAAAAACTTGTAGAACATTTAGGCAAGCCGGGAATTTTATTTATTACGTTCGGTACAGCTTTTATTTACAGATTAAAGGAGTCAAATAGTTACGTTGCAAATTGCCATAAATTACCGGGTAATTTGTTCAAAAAAGAAATCTCATCAGTTGAAAAGATTGTAGAGATTTGGCAAGAGGTCTTAACAAAACTACGACAAACTAATCCTAAATTAAAAGTGGTTTTTACGGTGAGTCCCGTCCGACATATTCGTGATGGTATAATTGAAAACAATCGAAGTAAGGCTCGATTGCTTCATATTGTAGAAGAATTGTCCTCGTTGGAAAACGTAGAATATTTTCCTTCGTTTGAAATTGTGATTGATGAATTAAGAGACTACCGATTTTTCAAAGAAGACAGAGTGCATCCTTCTGTTGAAGCAATCAAATATATTTGGAAGAGATTTTCCGATTTGTATTTTGATGAAAAAACACAAAATGTTGTAGAGGAATTCTCAAAAGTCAGAAAACGATTAGCTCATAGATCAGAAAAATATGTTGAGTTGAATATGAATACATTGAAATCTATGCAGCATTTGGAAAACGAATTTCCATGGGTTAGTTGGAATGTGGAAAAATAGTGGTGAAAAATCATTTGTAAAATTCTGAATTCTACGCCTTAAAATAATTGAAAATAGTATCTTTGTTCGCACAAAAATTTGGTCATGAAAATTAAGCCCGGAGTAGCAACAGGAGATGAAGTTCAAGCAATATTTCAACATGCTAAAAAACACGGTTATGCGTTGCCTGCCGTTAATGTAACTGGTTCTAGTACAGTTAACTCTGTTATGGAGACAGCGGCAAAGTTGAATTCACCTGTAATAATACAATTTTCTAATGGAGGAGCGTCTTTCAATGCCGGAAAAGGGTTGTTGAATACAGATGAGAAATCAGCAATTTTAGGCGGAATTGCAGGTGCGTTGCATGTTCATACCTTAGCTGAGGCTTATGGTGCAACAGTAATTCTTCATACAGACCATTGTGCAAAAAAGCTTTTACCATGGATTGACGGTTTGTTGGATGCGAGTGAAAAACACTTTGCCCAAACTGGAGAGCCCTTGTATAGTTCACACATGATTGATTTATCGGAGGAGCCGTTGACTGAAAATCTAGAGATTTGCAAACGATATTTAGAGCGTATGTCCAAAATGGGAATGACGTTGGAAATTGAACTTGGAATCACTGGTGGCGAAGAAGATGGAGTGGATAATTCAGACGTAGATTCTTCTAAATTGTACACTCAGCCAGAGGAAGTTGCTTTCGCTTATGAAGAATTGATGAAAATTTCACCACGTTTCACCATTGCTGCAGCCTTTGGAAATGTTCATGGTGTATACAAACCAGGAAACGTGAAGTTAACTCCCGTGATTTTGAAGAACTCCCAAGAATACGTCCAAAAGAAATTTAATACTGGAAATAACCCAGTTGATTTTGTTTTTCATGGTGGATCTGGGTCAACCTTAGAAGAAATCCGTGAGGCAATTTCGTATGGTGTGATTAAAATGAATATTGATACTGATTTACAGTTTGCATATACAGAAGGTACTCGAGATTATATTACTTCAAAAATTGATTATCTGAAGACGCAAATAGGAAATCCAGAAGGAGATGATGTGCCAAACAAAAAACATTATGATCCTAGAAAATGGATTCGTGAGTCTGAATTGACCTTTATTAAACGTTTAGAACAAGCCTTTGTTGATTTGAATAACGTGAACACCTTGTCTAAATAGTTGTTTGAAAAATTAAATATTAACTATGAGTTGGTTTAAAAGAGATAAAGAAGGAATTACTACTTCTACCAAAGAGAAAAAAGAAACTCCGGAAGGATTGTGGGTAAAATGTCCAAATTGCAAGACACTTTTTACATCGGATGATTTTGCTAAGAATAATTACGTTTGTGATCGTTGTTCACATCATGAGCGAATTGGTTCTGAGGAGTATTTTGAATTAATTTTTGACGAAGGAAAATATACAGAACTTCATGCGGATGTTACTTCAGGTGATCCTCTAAACTTTGAGGACACCAAAAAATACGTTGATCGTGTAGCGTCAACTCAAAAAGCTACAGGATTGAAAGATGCAGTTAGAACGGCTCATGGAAAGTTAGAAGGTCAAGATTTTGTCATTGCAGCAATGGATTTTGCTTTTATTGGTGGATCGATGGGTTCAGTGATGGGAGAAAAAATTAGTCGTGCTATTGACGAGGCAATTAAATTAAAATGTCCTTTCATGATTATTTCAAAGTCTGGAGGTGCTCGTATGATGGAGGCTGGATTTTCATTGATGCAAATGGCAAAAGTTTCTGGAAAACTAGGTCAATTAGCAGAACATAAGTTACCATACATATCCTATTTGACAGATCCAACAACAGGTGGAGTAACGGCATCATTTGCTATGCTTGGAGATATCAATATTGCTGAACCAGGAGCACTTATCGCTTTCGCAGGTCCACGTGTAGTTAAAGAGACAATTGGTCGTGATTTACCAGACGGATTCCAGACTTCAGAATTTTTATTGGAGCATGGTTTCTTAGATTACATCATTGATAGAATGGAGATCAGGGAGAAACTGAGTTTATCGTTAAAATTGTTCATGAAATAATGAAGTTCGAAAAGGAAAATTGGGAGTCAACACGTAAAAAGGGATTTCTTAATTTTTTATTGGTTAGAGGACTACTTCTCTTTGGTTTGTCGTTTACAGCATTTCAATTTTTAATCAAATTACTTTCGGGAAATGAAATAAATATACTTGCTACATTTATTTCGGGTCTAATGGGTGGATTGATTTATGGTATTTCAATGTGGTATTTTGCAGAAAAAAGATTCAAAAGAGAAAATACTACAAATGAGCCTTGATTTTACTTTCTAAAACGGATAACGGAAAAGCACCACTTTCTCTCCAAATTTTATTTCCAGACTTAAATAAGACGAAGGTTGGAACCCCTTGAACTCGGAATTGAGCGGCTACGGCTTGATTTTTATCCACGTCAATTTTTAGAATTCTGATTTTTTCACCATATTTCTCTTTTAATTGATCCAAAATTGGATGCATAGTTTTGCATGGTCCACACCAAGTTGCATAGAAGTCAACAAGCGTTGGTACATTAGATTGAATGATTTGATTGAAATTACTCATGCCGCAAATTTAAGGATTCTGTGAATTTATATGTGTAACAAAAGCTACAAGAGATTTACATAATCCAAATCTTGTTATTTTAAAACATTCTGATTCTTTGAACTGTTTGAAGAATATGAAAACATTCTTATTTATCGGTTCCAATTCAGATATCGCATTGGTAACTAAAAAACAACTTGAAGAACAAGGACACAAGGTTATAGCTATTTCTCGAAGTATTTCTGAAAATAACTTGAATTCTTTTTCTGGAAATGCTGTTTCTAATGATCTGCCAGATATTGACGGAGACATTGACGGATTGGTTTACTTTCCCGGAAGTATTACACTTAAACCGTTTAGATCGTTGAAGCAAGCTGATTTTCAAAATGAATTAGAAATTAACGTGTTAGGTGCTATAAATTCTATTCAAAAATACAGTTCAAAACTGACCGAAGGATCAAGTATTGTTCTATTTAGTACGGTTGCAGTTCAAGTAGGAATGCCTTTCCACAGCGCTGTTTCAGTCGCAAAAGGAGCCGTTGAAGGATTGACGCGTGCGTTGGCTGCAGAGTTTGCACCTAAAATTCGTGTGAATTGCATCGCACCATCCTTAACACAAACAAAAATGGCAGAAAAGTTTTTGAGTACGCCAGAAAAAGAGGAAGCAGCAGGACAAAGACATCCATTAAAAAAAGTGGGAAAGAAAGAAGATTTGGCTAATGCTGTAACATTTTTATTGAACGATACTTCTGCTTGGATGACCGGTCAGATTTTGCATGTGGATGGTGGAATGTCGACTTTGAAAGTGTGAGTTTTAAAGGGAATAAAAGTTATCTCCCTAAAAAAATGTGCGCTACTTGTATGAAAGAATTTACATGGCGGAAGAAGTGGGAGAAAAATTGGGAAACAGTTAAATACTGTAGTGATCGATGCCGTAAAAACAAACATGAATAATACGTTCACTTCTATAAAACTAATTATGGGTGACCAATTAAATTTGGCTCATCCTTGGTTTGAAAATGTGGATGAACAAGTGCTGTTTGTGATGATGGAGGTGCGGAGTGAAACAGATTATGTAAAACATCATATTCAAAAAGTAGTAGCCATTTTTGATGCGATGCGCAATTTTGCAAAGGACTTAAAATCTAAAGGCCATTCTGTTTATTTTATTTCAATTAATGATTCAGATAACAAACCAACAATCACGGAAAATCTGAAGTGGATTTGTTCTAAATTCACAGCTAAAGAACTTCATTATCAATTACCAGATGAATATCGAGTAGATCAAGAGCTTCAATTACTAGAAAATAACCTTGGCATTCCTGTTTATACTTCTGACACGAATCACTTTTTAACCACACGTGAGGAATTTGGTGATTTTTTTAAAGGGAAGAAGACTTTTCTTATGGAAAACTTTTACTGGTACATGCGTGTGAAGCATCAAATTCTTCTTGATTCATCAGATAAACCGGTAGGAGGGAAGTGGAATTTCGATCAAGAGAATCGAAAAAAGGTTCCAAAAAATCATGTGATACAATCTGTTCCTCTCACTATTAAAGATGTTTCTAAAATAGTCAATGACATTAATCAGTCTGATGTAAAGACAATTGGAAAAATATCTCCTACCGAATTTTCATGGTCCACAACGCGTTCAGAAGCTCTGGATTTACTGGAAGATTTTATAGCTATTTCACTTCCATTGTTTGGAACACTTCAAGATGCCATGACAGAGAATCATTGGTATTTGTATCATTCCCGCCTTTCGTTTGCGATGAATGTTAAATTGATAAGTCCTTTAGAGGTTATCAAACGTGTGGAAAGAGCATATTTCGAAAATCCTGAATTGTACGAATTGAATCAAATCGAAGGCTTTATCCGACAGATTTTAGGTTGGCGAGAATACATGCGTGGTGTTTATTGGTCGCAAATGCCAAGTTATGCAAATCTCAATTTTTTTGATAATAAAAGACCACTCCCTTCTTGGTTTTGGACGGGGGAAACAAAATTGAACTGTCTGAAACACGCCATAAATCAATCGCTTGAAGAGGCCTATGCGCATCACATTCAGCGTTTGATGATTACAGGTAATTTCGCCTTGTTGGCTGGAATTCACCCCGATGAGTTAGATCGTTGGTATTTAGGGATTTACATCGATGCCTTTGAATGGGTTGAAATAACCAATACGCGAGGGATGAGTCAGTTTGCCGATGGCGGAATTGTTGGTTCCAAACCCTATGTAAGTTCGGCTAGCTACATCGATAAAATGAGTGATTATTGCCAAAATTGCCATTATAAAAAAGATTTGAAAATTGGTGAAGGTGCTTGTCCGTTTAATTCTTTGTATTGGAACTTCTTTGATGCACATCAGGAAAAATTAAAATCAAATCCAAGAATTGGAATGATGCTCAATGTTTGGAATAAAATGAATCCTGACCACAAAAGCGAACTCTTGGAACAAGCGGCGGATTATCTTGATAAAATTGAAACATTATGAAGAAAATTGGAATTGTATTATTTACGACGGATTTAAGACTTCATGATAACACACCCTTATTGCAGGCTATTAAGGAAAATGATGAGGTTATTCCATTGTTTTGTTGGGATGATGATTCCATGAATAGCATTCAATTTGGTTTCAAAAGGATGGGTGCCATTCGTCAAGGATTTTTGCAAAAAGTTTTAGTTGATTTACACGATAGTTTGAAGTCAATCGGCGGTTATTTGTTGGTGAAAAAAGGAAATCAAGTGGATGTGATGAATACCTTGTTGAGTCGCTATTCGATTTTCAAAGTGTATACAAAAAAACAAGTGGGCATTGAAGAAAAACGTGAAAATGAACGATTAAAGAAAATGCTTTTGTCAAAAGGCGTAGATTTTGAAGAATACAGCACGAGCACGATGTATCATCCTTCTGACCTTCCGTTTTCAATGTCGTCTATTCCTGAGGTTTTTACGAAATTTCGAAAGATTGTCGAAAAAGAAGCGTCGGTTCGAAAACCTTTAGATGCACCAATGTTAATTAATTGCCCACTGATTTCAGTTGACTTACAGGAGTTAAATACCCTTAATCAAGAGCTTATTTTTGATGACCGGAATGTACTACCTTCTGTAGGTGGAGAAGCGTTGGCTCTCAAACATTTGCATTCCTATATTTTTGAGAATCGCCATATTTTACATTACAAAGAAACCAGAAATGAACTAATTGGAATTGATTTCTCTTCAAAGCTTTCTCATTGGTTGGCTTTGGGTTGTATATCTCCTAAATTTATCTACCACGAGTTGAAACGTTTTGAACATGAAGTTACTTCAAATGACTCAACTTATTGGTTGATTTTTGAATTGTTGTGGCGAGATTTTTTTCGATTTTCATTTAAAAAGCACCCATTGGAGTATTATCATTTGCATGGAATTTTGGGTAAATCAGATAGAAAAGAGACTAAAAATCAATTACTTATTGATTCATGGATCAACGGTGAAACGGCAAGTTCATTTGTTAATGCCGCCATGAAAGAATTAAACGCAACAGGTTGGACCTCCAATCGTATGCGACAAATTGTAGCCAGTTATTTGATTTACGATTTGGAACAGGATTGGCGAGTTGGTGCTGCCTATTTTGAATCGCAATTAATTGACTACGATGTTTCCTCGAATTGGGGAAATTGGGCCTATATTGCTGGTGTTGGTAATGACCCGAGAGCGGGAAGGAAGTTTAATACCGAAAAGCAAGAAGAACAATACGATAAGGAAAGAAAGTATCAACGCTTTTGGTTAGCAACATAATTTTTAGTTACTTGAAAGAAGTAACCTAGATTCCGTAAGTCTAAAAACAATCAATTTCAGGTTTTTTTAATTAAGGGTGAAAAAATAAATAATTCTTGCTTTAAAGATTAATTCTTAATAAAACGAGTAATTTGAGATTGACCTATTATTTGTTGATGGCAAAAAACTATATTGCATTGAAATGAAAGCTTCGCTTACTGTTCGTCCTGAACATATTAAAGCCTTACATTATTTGGATACTTTATCAGACCAATTTCAAATGCAACACTACCTTGTGAATTTCTTTAAAGAAAGCCAAAAAAGAAGTAATGAAACCATTATTTCTTGGGGGAATTTAAATAGTATTTTTTAATCTATTTATTGAATTATAATTAATTGTATTTCAATTAGTTTAAAAATTTTAAATTTGAAATTACACGAATATTATTTTGAAATTACATGATATTATTTCCAAAATTACATAAATAAAATACCGTAATTACATAGACTTTTTTCCGAGATTGCATAAAGCCGAAACAACTAATAAGAGATGTTAATAAATCACTAATCATTGCTGTAATTTTTGTTAAGTTCCTTCTAAAAAATAAAAATCGGCTTTTTCTGATGTATTTTTGTATTCATGGATCACGATATCGAATTGCGCTTTCAGAAATTAAAATCTCATTTGGAGACAACATTTGGAGGAGGGATGGACGTACAATCCATGCTTTTTCTAATTGGGGTCAATGAATTAGGTTTAGGGCCTAAAACCTTTTCAAAAAGTGAAAAAACGGATTTATTGCACGTTGCGATTTGTACTATTTTAGAACCATACGGTTATTACCAATTTGATGGAAGAGACAAAGATTCTTGGCCTCACTTTACACTTAAAAAACAATTACCAACGCTCAATCACCAGCAACAACAACATTTGATGAAGGAAGCAATGATAGACTATTTTATTCAAAACGACTATTACAACGAAGAAACCTCATCAGAATCGAAGTAAAAAAACTATATTTGTTCACTTAATTTTTATACAATTCACATGGATTTTTGGATTAAAGCCGCACAACTCTTTCTCTCATTAGCAATTTTAGTAACGCTGCACGAATTAGGTCATTTTTTACCTGCCAGACTTTTTAAGACGCGCGTTGAGAAGTTTTATCTCTTTTTTAATCCTTGGTTTTCAATATTCAGAACCAAGAAAATGAACGGAAAACGTGTTTTATCCTGGTTTTCAAAGGAATCTCCAAAAGAATGGGCAGAACAACCTGATAATACCGAATGGGGACTTGGATGGTTGCCATTGGGCGGGTATGTGAAAATCGCCGGGATGATCGATGAATCCATGGACAAAGAGCAATTGGAAAAGCCGGCTGAACCTTGGGAATTTAGATCCAAACCAGCTTGGCAAAGATTAATTGTAATGATTGGAGGGGTAACTGTAAACTTGATTTTAGGATTTTTGATTTATATCGGTGTTGTATTTTTCTGGGGAAAAGAAGAAATAAAATCTTCAGAGTTGAAACACGGCCTAGCTGTTCATTCCTATCTGTCAAAATTCAATATCAAATCTGGAGACAAGATTTTAACAGTTGACGGTAAAGAAATGGCTAGTCCAAATGAAATCAACCGTGCCATTTTCCTTCGTGATGCACGCTCATTGTCAGTTCAACATCCTGATGGATCGAAAGAAACTCTTACTTTACCCGAAGATTTTGGTCAAACCTTATTTCAAGAAGGAGCAATGCAATTGTTTTCCCTTCGTCATAAATCCACAACGATCGATTCTGTAGTTGCAAATTCAGAAGCTGCTAAATCAGGATTGAAAAAAGGTGATAGAATTACTGCAATTGGAAATACGAAAGTTGAATTCTTTGATGAAATTCAAGCTGGACTTTACTCGAATAAAAATAAAGCAACTGAAATTTCTGTTCTGAGGAATTCAGATACAGTAAAAGTCAAAGCAAAAGTAAAAGAAGATGGAACCATTGGTTTTATGCCTAAATCCATTGGATATATTGATTCTACTGCAATTCATCACAGAGATTATGGATTGGTTGAAAGCATTTCAGTTGGATTTACCACAGGAATTGGTACTTTGAGTGATTATGTAGCTCAATTTAAATTTGTATTTACCAAAAAAGGTGCAGGCCAAATGGGTGGTTTTGCCGCGATTGGAAATATGTTTCCGCCTGCATGGGATTGGCATCAGTTCTGGTTAACAACCGCTTTTCTATCAATTATTTTAGCATTCATGAATATCCTTCCTATTCCAGCCTTGGACGGAGGGCATGTTGTTTTCTTGATATACGAAATGATAACTGGAAAAGAACCAAACAAGAAAGTTTTGGAATACGCACAATACGCAGGTATGATTTTGCTTCTATCTCTTGTTTTATATGCGAATTTCAACGACTTGTACCGCTGGTTGTTCCCAAATTAAACTAAAGTTATGCGTCGCTATCAAAATTATGTACTTGGTCAATGGGTTGATGGATCAGGCACGGAAACTATTTTAAATCATGCCATTACAGGAGAAGTTCTTGGTGAAGTTTCAAGCGAAGGAATTGATTTCTCTGATGTTTTAGCTTACGGAAGAAAAAAAGGAGCTGAAGTTCTTCGAAAAATGACTTTCCAAGAAAGAGGAAGAATGCTCAAAGCACTAGCCTTATTTTTAACTGAAAAAAAAGAAAAATATTACGAAGTTAGTGCGTGGACTGGAGCAACACGAGTTGATTCTTGGATAGATATTGAAGGTGGAATTGGTAATTTATTTGCCAATGCTTCTCTTCGAAGACAATTCCCCGATTTACCCTATTACGTGGATGGAGTTGCGGCACCACTTTCCAAAAACGGTTCATTTATCGGTCATCACATCATGGTGCCAAAAGAAGGAGTTGCTATTCACATCAACGCATTCAACTTTCCAATTTGGGGAATGCTAGAGAAAATTGCTGTCAATCTAATGGCGGGTGTTCCTTCCATTGTTAAACCTTCTGAATTTACATGTTATTTGACCGAAGTAATGGTTCGAGATATCATCGATTCTAAAATACTTCCTGAAGGTTGCTTGCAATTAATTTGTGGACTAGGCCGAGGTATCATTGATCACATTCAAACGGAGGATGTGGTAACGTTTACTGGAAGTGCAGCCACTGGAAAACTGTTAAAAGCCCATCCAAGAATTGCTGCTGAAAGCGTTGCTTTTAACCTAGAAGCCGATTCATTGAACGCTACAATTCTTGGTGAAAAAGCAGTCCCTGGAACAGAGGAATTTGATTTATTTATAAAAGAAACAGTAAAGGAAATCACGATTAAAGCCGGACAAAAATGTACAGCTGTTCGACGAATAATCGTTCCTGAAAATCTCTTAGAAGAAGTTCAAAATGGAATCTCAAATCGATTAGCTTCTGTAAAAATAGGTGATCCAAGTGTAGAAGGAGTTCGCATGGGATCCTTGGCTACCAAATTACAAGTTGAGCGCGTTCGAGCAAATGTAGAGTTACTAAAAGAATCGCAAGAAATTGTATATGGAAACTTGGATGAATTTGATATCGTTGGAGCTGATAAAATCAAAGGAGCATTCTTTTCGCCAATTTTATTCAGAAATTCTGATCCGTTCAATAAAACGGCTTGTCACGACATTGAAGCTTTTGGACCAGTTTCTACCATCATGCCCTATAAATCATTGGATGACGCCATTCAACTTGCTAAAATGGGTAAAGGTTCATTAGTTTCTTCAATCGTAACACCTGATAATAAAGAAGCAACTGAATTTGTGCTTGGCGCAGCATCTATGCACGGTCGAATATTGGTATTAAATAAAGAATGTGCTAAAGAAAGTACCGGTCACGGTTCCCCTATGCCTTTGTTGACTCATGGAGGTCCGGGTCGTGCCGGGGGTGGAGAAGAAATGGGTGGAAAACGAGGTGTATTACATTATTTACAACGAACTGCCATTCAAGGACATCCGTCAACAATTACCGCCATCACAAAACAATTTCAAGTGGGAGCAGCAATGCCGGAGGCAAACCCGCACGTATTCAGAAAGCATTTTGAAGAACTAGTAATTGGCGAAACTGTTTTCACACACAAACACACGGTTACTGATGCTGATATTGTAAATTTCGCGAATGTATCAGGAGATAATTTCTATGCGCACATGGATGCAACATCTTTGGAGGGAACAATCTTCGAAAAACGAGTGGCTCATGGATATTTTGTATTATCGAAAGCAGCAGGTTTATTCGTCGATCCAAAGAAAGGACCTGTGTTATTAAATTATGGCATTGATGAAGCTCGATTTACAAAACCAGTTTATCCAGGAGCTACACTCGGTGTTAGATTTACGGTTAAGGAAAAAATTGATCAAGAAAAACGCTCTGAGGACGATATTGCAAAGGGAATCGTTAAATTCTTGGTAGATGTGTATGATGAAACTGGTGAAACAGTTGCATTAGCAACGATCCTTACAATGGTTAGAAAACAAAATCAAGAATAAAAAATGGAGTTTCACTTTAATCTTTGTTTAAATTTTTTATATTTAACCCACATTTAAATTTACAAGTATGAAAAGAAACATTTTTTTAGCGATTGGATTTTTTACTTTGATTTCATTTTCCGGAAAAAGTCAAATAAATCAAGGTGCGGTTTTAATTGGAGGAAGCACCTATTTTAACTACAATTTTCCAAATGGTGCAAAGGCAAATTCTCAATTTAATTTTTCTCCAAATGCAGGTTTTTTTATCGTTGAAAATATGGCCATTGGTGCATCTTTTTCATACAATTTGGTTAAAGGTGGTTCATCTTTATCAATTGCACCATTTATGAGGGCTTACTATAATAAAAACTTTTACGGTCAACTACAAGTAGGTTACGGTAGAACAGTTGCAAGTTCAGTTTTACTTTCTTCCGGATTAACTGGTGAGTTAGATATGGGATATACAATTTTCTTAACAGATCAAATTGCAATTGACCCTGCATTATATTACAACTTTTATATGAATGGAAGCAAATATGGAGGGTCTAATTTAGGTTTCAAATTAGGTTTCCAAATTTTCTTGAATCGTAAGTAATACGAGTGTGTTATAGCAATTCATCTACATCAAAAAACATCGATTTAGCTCGAAAATTCAAGAAGAAAATTCCTGAAAATTCCACTGATATATTGTATTATCACTCCAGTGGATTTTCTCATCCCTTATGGCCAATAATAAATCATTCTGCGGAAATCCAATTTATGCAATGGGGATTAGTTCCAAATTGGTTTCGGGGTGAACAAAGGGAAATCGCCTCAAAGACACTCAATTGCCGAACTGAAACAGCAGATTCTAAACCATCTTTCAAACATTTAATTAATTCCAGGCGATGTGTAATTCCATCGTCTGGATTTTTTGAATGGCAGCACAAAGACAAAGAAAAAAAACCGTATTTTATTTATTCTCCAGAAACAAAAATCTTATCAATTGCAGGGCTTTGGGATAGCAACATAAATAATTTAACAGGAGAAGTTGAAAATACTTTTACTATTCTTACAACAGAAGCCAACGAATTTATGACAGAAATTCATAATACAAAAAAACGTATGCCACTTTTCCTTGATTCAGAATCGGTAATCGAAGAATGGCTTTCTTGTAAATCAGATATAAATAGTTATGTTAGTGCTTCTCAAAAGACCTGTCTATCTGCACATCCGGTTGATAAAAAGATACTTCTGAGCTCAAACGCCAATGCGCCTGAGGTTTGCATTCATTTTGAGAAAGATACTGATCAGTTAACTCTTTTTTGATTCTTTTAATCTTAAGTTATCAAATAGAATTATGCCCAATCTACTTGTTTAAAATTCCTCAATCCAACTTTCTCAATTAATTGTTATCTTTACAGGAATTTAAAAGTTATGGGTTGTTCATCATGTTCAAGTGAAGGAGGTACACCGAGAGGTTGCAAAAATAATGGAACCTGTAGTGCAGGTGGATGCAATAAATTAGATGTTTTTGATTGGCTCGGAAATATGTCGCTCGGTGAAGGAGTAAGTGCATTTGACATGTATGAAGTACGCTTTAAAAATAGCCGCAAAGGATTTTTTAGAAACAACAATAATCTTAGTTTACAGGTGGGTGATGTAGTTGTGGTAGAGGCATCACCGGGTTACGATGTTGGAGTTATATCCGTTGGAGGTGAACTTGCTCGCATTCAAATCCGAAAAAAAGCACCTGATTTAAAACCGCTGGAATCAAAGAAAATATTACGTATCGCAAATCAAGTTGAAATTGATAAGTGGATTCAGGGTAGAACCCTGGAAAAAGATGTAATGTATCAAGCGAGATCTTTGGCTGTTAATCTTAAGCTGGAGATGAAAATTTCAGACGTAGAATACCAAGCCGACCTTTCAAAAGCAACATTTTATTACACCGCAGAAGGACGCGTTGATTTTCGTCAGCTGATAAAAGACATGGCTGATAAATTCAAGATTCGTGTTGAAATGCGTCAAATTGGTTCGCGACAAGAAGCTTCTCGTTTGGGTGGAATTGGATCTTGTGGAAGAGAATTATGTTGTTCCACTTGGTTAACAGATTTTAGAACCGTTTCAACATCGGCAGCGCGCTACCAGCAGCTTTCGTTAAATCCGCAAAAACTTGCCGGTCAATGTGGTAAATTGAAGTGCTGTTTGAATTACGAGTTAGATATGTACATGGATGCCATTAAAGAATTTCCTAAATCTGATGTGCGTTTAAAAACAGAAAAAGGGAATGCGTTTCATATCAAAACTGATGTATTTAAACGTCAAATGTGGTTTGCATACGAAGGCGAGATGGGATTGATTTCTTTGACACCAGATAAAGTGAAGGATATCATTAAAATGAACAAGGATGGTAAACTCCCAAAAGACTTAAAGGAATATACAGAATCCAAAGAAAAAGCTGAAAAAGTTGTTGAACCTGGATATGAAAATGTTGTTGGTCAAGACAGTTTGAATCGCTTTGAAAATTCATTCAAAAAGAAGAAAAAGAAAAAGAAACCATTTGGTGGAAATAACCCCAACAATCAGCAACGTAAACCTAATCCAAATCAACAAACGAACTCGTAGAAAATGAAATTTGTATATTCAATTATTCTCTTTCTTCTGCTAATATCGTGTGGCGATAATTCAATCGTTAATCAGTCGTATGAATTTGATAATGAAACTTGGAAAAAAAATAACAAACCCCAATTTACAGTTGATATAAAAGATACAACAAAATTATACGATTTTCTATTTGTAATTAGAACAAACACTTCTTATTCTTATAGTAATATGTGGTTATTTCTTCATTCTACTCCCCCGAAAGGAAAAAAATCAAAAGAGGCGCTTCAAGTAAGAATTACGGATGAATCAGGTAAATGGATTGGAAATAAAACAGGAAGTACCGTTGAGCATTACGTAAAGTTTGCAAATCGAAAAATACCTCAAGCAGGAAAATATACTTTCGTGTTAGAACTGGCAACGGTTGAAAAAGAACTTAATGACGTACTAGATATTTCGTTCACCGTTCGCGAGTCTGAAATCAACCCAAAAGGCAAAAAGTAAATTAATTCAAAAATTTAATGTTTCGTTGTAATCCGGTGAACTTTGTCCGCTTCACTGCACTATGCTTGAACAATTGATTAAATACTTCTTCATTTAATTCCTTCCAATCATTTGACTTTAACTCAAGGAGCAAGGGATTCGGTTTAAATCTCTGTTCTTGAGTAATTTTTGAAAAACGATTCCATGGGCAAACATCTTGACAAATATCACAGCCAAACATCCAATTGTCCATTTTTCCTTTAAACTCATTAGGCAGCAATTCATCCTTGAGTTCAATAGTTAAATAAGAAATACATTTTGAGCCATCCACCACATAAGGTTGAACAATTGCACCTGTCGGACAAGCATCAATACATCTTGTGCAAGTGCCACAATAATCTTTCATCGGTCCATCTGGCTCTATTTCTATATCAAGAATAAGTTCAGCGATAAAGAAAAAACTTCCTTCTTTTGGATGAATTAGATTCGAGTTCTTTCCAATCCAACCTAAACCTGATTTATTTGCCCAAACTTTATCCATTACTGGCGCTGAGTCTACGAAGGCACGTCCATTTATTTCCCCAATATTTTCCTTCAAATATTGAATTAATTCTTTAAGCTTATCCTTAATAACTGTGTGATAATCTTCCCCATACGCATATTTGGAAATTTTTGGACTTTCAGCATTTTGTATTTCTTCCGGATAATAATTCAACAATAATGAAACAACCGTTTTTGCATCATCCACAAGTAATCTGGGATCGAGCCGCTTATCAAAATAATTGGCCATATAACTCATCTTACCCTGGTAATTTAAGTTAAGCCATTTCTCCAATCTTGGCGCTTCTTCCTCTAAAAAATCTGCTTTTGAAAACCCACAATAAAAAAAACCGAGTTCAGTCGCTTTGGTTTTGAGTAACTGTTTGTAGTTATTTGATTTCATTTAGAATAAACCTCCCTGTGTCCAACCCAGGTTCTTACCCAAATGTTTGAATGCCTTTTCCGTAGCTTTCCTTCCTCTTGGTGTTCGCATTAAAAATCCTTCTTGAATTAAAAACGGTTCGTAAACTTCTTCGAGAGTTCCAGCGTTCTCACCAATAGCGGTTGCAATAGTAGTCAAACCAACGGGGCCTCCACTAAATTTATCGATGATTACCTTTAGGATGCGAATATCCATTTCGTCTAGGCCATTGGCATCTACATTCAATGCATTAAGTGCAAATTCAGTAATATCATCATCAATTTTTCCAGTTCCTTTGATTTGGGCAAAATCTCTAACTCTTCTCAAAAGTGCATTGGCAATACGAGGTGTTCCTCTGCTTCTACTTGCAATTTTATAGGCTGCATCTTCATCGATTGCTATATTTAGTAATCCTGCGGAACGTTCAATAATTAAGGTCAATGTTTTTGAATCGTAATATTCGAGACGAGAATTTATTCCAAAGCGAGCACGCAGAGGTGACGTAAGCAAACCTGAACGCGTTGTTGCGCCAATAAGTGTAAAAGGATTCAGATTTATTTGAATACTCCGCGCATTAGCTCCCGAGTCGATTAATATATCTATCACATAATCCTCCATTGCTGAATACAGATATTCTTCAACCACGGGACTCAAACGATGTATTTCATCAATGAAAAGCACATCACCTTCACCTAAATTCGTGAGTAATCCTGCAAGATCACCTGGTTTATCTAGGACAGGACCACTAGTTACTTTAAAACCAACGCCAAGTTCGTTTGCAATAATATTTGCTAAAGTTGTTTTCCCTAATCCCGGAGGACCGTGCAACAATACGTGATCCAACGGTTCGTTTCGTAATTTAGCTGCTTTAACAAAAATTTCTAGATTTTGAACCACGGGATCTTGCCCAGAAAAATCAGTTAAATACTTTGGTCGTAAGACTTTATCGTATTCTTGTTCTCCTGAATTTTGTGCTTCTTCTCTATAATCAAATGAATCCTCCATGCTTGTTACAAATGTACAAAGAGATTTGCTTAGAAATTTAATTCTTCAAAATTCTACCTTCTTGAAGAGCAAGTTTATTCTTATTGGCTAATTGTCCGCAGGCAGCATCGATATCTTTCCCTCTACTTCGTCTAACGTTAACAATCATATTTTTTGCTTCCAAAAGACTTGCAAACGCCTTCACTTTTTCAGAGTCAGCTTGTTGAAATTCACCATCATCAATGGGATTGTATTCAATAATATTGATCTTACAAGGAACACATTTTGCGAAATTTGCTAATTCATACGCATCCTCAGGTTGATCGTTAAAATCCTTGAAAATAATATATTCAAATGTAATTCGACTTCCTGTTTTCTCGTGAAAATATTGCAACGCTTCCGATAATTCTGCCAAATTATTACTCTCATTGATTTCCATGATTTTATTCCGTTTCGTATCGTTGGCAGCATGAAGTGATAGCGCCAAATTGAAACGAACGTCATCATCACCTAGTTTTCGAATCATTTTGGCAATCCCAGCAGTAGAAACCGTAATTCTTCGGGGTGAGATTCCCAAACCTTCAGGTGAACATAAAATTTCTGTTGATCTCAAAACATTTTTATAATTCAATAATGGTTCGCCCATTCCCATATAAACAATATTGGTAAGAGGACGTTGTTGGTTGTCAAGAGACATTTGATTTAAGTAAACCACTTGATCTACAATTTCACCTGGGGTTAAATTTCGAAGTAATTTCAATCTACCGGTGGCACAAAATGTACACGCAAGACTGCAACCCACTTGCGAAGAAATACAGGCTGTTGATCGCGTAGTGGTTGGGATCATTACTCCTTCAATAACTTGCGACTCACCAATAGAAAAGGCGCATTTCACAGTACCATCCCTACTAACTTGCTGATCTGACAGATGAATATGATCAATAAAAAAATCATTTTCCAATGAATTACGCAAGGTCAAACTCAAATTTGACATTTCATCAAAATGACTTGCATTTTTTTTCCAAAGCCATTCAAAAATTTGCTTGGCACGAAAAGGCTTTTCAGAAATAAGAACTAAATAGTCTTGAATTTCAACCAACGAAAGATTACGAATATTCTGCTTCGTGGTCACATTCATAGATAGATAAATTAGCGATTGATCATCACTGGCATTACCAGCATCAAAATATCCTCAGAAGTATTTTCAGGTAAATTTGGCATAAGCAGACCTGCTTTACTTGGAATGCTCATGGCTAGTTGAACTTCAGGTGTGTCTAGATTTGACAACATATCCATCAAAAATCTCGAATTGAAGCCAATTTCCATATCATCACCATCGTAGTGACAAACTAGACGCTCACTTGCCTCGTTTGAAAAATCCAAATCTTCTGCAGAAAGAAGAAGCTCTGAACCTGCCAATTTTAATTTGATTTGGTGTGTTGTTTTGTTAGAAAAGATAGAAACTCGTCGAATTGATGAAAGAAATTGGGCTCTATCAATTGTCAATACATTGGGATTTTCCTTGGGAATAACTGCCTCGTAATTAGGGTATTTACCGTCAATTAATCTACAAATTAGTGTCAAGTCATTAAAAGTAAAAATGGCATTTGAATTATTGTACTCAATTGTCAGTTCCTCATCACCTCTAACATTAGATTTTAATAAATTTAACGGTTTTTTAGGTAAAATAAAAGAAGCATTTCCATCAGCAGCAAAATCCTTTCTTGTATAACGAACTAGCTTGTGTGCGTCAGTTGCAACAAAAGTAATCTCTTGCTCAGAAAACTGACAAAAAACTCCACTCATTACCGGTCTCAATTCGTCATTACCTGTTGCAAAAAGAGTTTTATTAATTGCTCTTGAAAGAATTTCTCCTGTAATTTTAACGGAACTTTTATTTTCTAAAACAGGTAATTTTGGATACTCTTCTGAATTGAAACCAACCATTTTAGATTTTCCATTATCATAACCGATTTCAATTCCAAAATCATTGCCCACACGGAAAGAACAAGGTTGATCAGGCAAACTTTTAAGCACATCTAGAATAAGCTTTGCAGGAATAGCAATTTTTCCAGGTTCTTCAATTTGAACTTCTAAATGAGTAATCATAGTAGTTTCCAAGTCAGAGGCCATTACTGTCAACTTGTTTTCAGAAATCTCAAATAAGAAGTTATCCAATATTGGTAAACTACTGCTTGCATTTAGTACACCTGAAATGCTTTGTAGGTGTCGCAAAAGTGTGGTGCTAGATACTATGAAATTCATATAGTAAGAGGTGTTTTTTATCGCCACGAAGATAATGACTTTAGTTGTATCTCTAACGATTTTATGAAAAATTATTAAACCTTAAAAGTTTATAAGCCGAGTAAAGATTCTACCGACGATTTGGATACAAAATGATAGTTGATTTTGGCTATATCAAAAATGGATAAGGCAAGTAGTCTATTTTCTGGAGTTTCATTCAAGGCGCCATATATTGGCAGCAAATATTTTCTTCTTCCCACTTGAGTGATAAACTCTTCCATGGGTAAAAACGCAGGTTTATAACCACTTCGAATAGATAGAATATACCATTCTGTCATTACCTCGGAATTTCCCCAGCGTGAAAAGTTCATGTAAGCATCTGCTATGGCCATTTTTTCGGGATCCATTTTTTTAGGTAAGGAACGAATAAACTCCATCCATTCTTGCGTAGAATAATCAGAGCGCTTAATCTGTTTAGTAACTCGTTTTTTTCTCCACGATTTTGGAATTGGCTCATAAGTAGTTTTGGGTTCAAAAATATCGTTTCCTGAAGCAAATTCTTTTGCTAACCTTTGCATTTCCTTGAATCGCTTCGAATTAACTTTAACGCAGTTTTTAGGGATTCCTGGTTGGTAAATCCACTCGTCAAAATTGAAATTTAACTTATTTGGCTCAATCAATTCTTCTTTCAAATATTCCACAAATTTCTCTGTACTTACTGTCTGAAAAGCAAACGTATTGAAATATTTCGTTAAGAATTCATCCATCTTTTCACGTCCCGCTACTGCTTCAAGAGTTTTGAGAAAAAATGCCCCTTTTATATAAGCAACTTGGGTCAATCCATCACCGGGATTACGGTTTTTTAAATCCAATTTCAAATGTGTATCTGCCAGTTTATTTTCTTTTTTAAAGGTCTTGATTTCCTCTTTCAATTCACCAAATTCAATTAATGCAAGCATGTCTGAGTATTCAGGATCCTCAATTTCCTCCATAATTCTATGCTCGAAATACACGGTAAAACCTTCATTCAGCCAGAAGTCATTCCATGTTCTATTTGTTACTAAATTTCCAGACCAAGAATGCGCTAACTCATGCGCCACAACAGAAACCAAGCTCTTATCTCCAGCAATCACAGTTGGATTAACAAATGTCAAACACGGATTTTCCATTCCTCCGTACGGAAAGGAATAAGGCATGATTAATAAATCATATTTACCCCAACGGTACGGACCGTAAAGCTTCTCTGCAACCTCAATCATTTTTGGTAAATCTTCAAACTCCTTTCTTGACCGACTTAACAATTCAGGCTCTGAATAAATACCACATTTTTTTGAAATAGGTTTGTATTCCAAATTCCCAACTGAAAGGGCGATTAAATAACTTGGGATCAGTTGTTTCATTTCAAATTTATAAATTCCATCGCTATTTTTTTCCGTAGGATTAGCAGCACTCATAACAGCCATTAACTCTTTAGGCACTTTAACGCTAGCAGAATAGGTGAATCGATTAATAGGTGAATCTTGAAGTGGAATCCAAGTTCGGGTAAGAATAGGCTGACCTTGAGTATACAACATCGGATGAACCTTTCCTTGCGTTTGAATAGGATCTAGCCAATCTAAGGCCTCTGTTTTTGAGGTGGTTTGATAATAAATATTGACAAATCTTTCTGGTTTCTTGATTGCGACGATTAGCGGTTGACCGAGAATCGAATCTTTATCCCATGCACCAATCACGAACTCAAGTTCTTTTTCTTTTCCCTTTTCGCCACAGGTAATTTTCTGAATTTGAAGGTGTTTCACATCAAAAATAACGGTATCTGAATTGTGCTTCCCGAAATCGTGTCGAGCTACTCCGTAAATGGTTTTATTCTTAAAATTTACATCTAAATCGAGATGAAGATGCTTGGTGCTTATTTGATCTACGTTGGCATAACTATGATCATCCTTTTGAGTATCAACCCAGCTTGCTGCTTTTTTCTTGGGGACAATTGGGTTTTGACTGCAGGAAATTCCTATCATTATAATTAGTGCAAAATTCAATATCCTCCTAAAAAACATGAGTGGCTAAATTAATCTAATTCTATTAAACCAAAAAATCTATTGTTTATTGACAACTTTAGGATGAATAGAACTTAAGTATTCTTGCTCCCACTGACCTGGACAAGGAATCAAATAAAAATCAGCCGATAGAAACTTGGCGTCCATTAAAGTTGAATAGCCAAAAAAAGAAAATATTTCGGTCGCTTCTGTCAAAACCATATCTAACTCCAACCAATTTGAGGATTCTAGGTAAGATACATGGCCCTCTTTTTGTAATAAAGCTAATGCACTAGGTTTTCCGATAACAAGTTGTTGATTTTGATTATTTGCATGGAGTAAAAAATTTTGGTGTAAACTATCAAGGTGTACATTCGGTCCACTCAATACTAATAAAGAAATATCCTTTTTTTGACTAAAAGTGGATTCAGAATTTAATTGAAAGCGAGAAAACCAACCAATGTATTCAAAATGCTTTAAATTAGGTGAGGATGAAAGCTTTCCCGCCAGTTTATCTTCAGCAACATCAATTATCCATACTGCGTTAAATTGTTTCATCCAAAAGGTATGAAAAAGCTGAAAGAGGCTATAAATTCCTTTTAGAGGGAGATGAATTTGGTGAGTTATAAAAATAGAATTACAATAACTACTTCTAAATCCATATCTATGATCAGATAATACCAAATCAATTTCATATTCACTTACTTTTTCATTCACCCATTTTTTTTCATAATTCATGAATTTTCTCAGCTGGCTTTTTTGTTTCCAAATTGCTTGTTGAAACGATTTATTCTCTTCAAATTCAAATGGATAGCCTGCTAATTCTATTGTTTGAATTTCCGTAAAATAGGTTTTAAATATTTTCAATTGATCGGATTCACCAGCAATAATCACCGTATTATTTTGTTTAATTAGGCTATGAATTAAACCAATTGAACGAGAAACATGACCCATTCCCCAATTTAGGCAAGAAAATAAGATTTTTTTATTTTGAACTTCTGATATTTTCATTCAGAATCAAAGCTAATTAAAAGATAAATAGTGTGAAAAAAAACATGAATTTTAATCGGATTGAAAGTTGATTAATTTCTTTGATTAACTTTAAGGCTTAAATTGAAAATAGAATAATTATGTCAGATTACAACGAATTTAGAAAATACGCTACCAAACACATGGGAATTAATAGTATATCCATGGATCATTACATCGAATCTTCATTAACACCATACATTATTGAAGAGCGACCTTTAAATATGACTCAAATGGACGTTTTCTCGCGTTTGATGATGGATCGAATCATCTTTTTAGGAACAGGAATAAATGATCAAGTGGCCAATATAATTAATGCGCAATTACTTTTCCTTGAATCAGTTGACGCGAAAAAAGACATCCAAATTTATTTAAACTCACCTGGTGGATCTGTATATGCAGGTCTGGGAATTTATGATACAATGCAATATATCCGACCTGATGTAGCAACAATTTGTACAGGTATGGCAGCCTCTATGGGAGCGGTTTTATTGTGTGCCGGAGCAGATGGTAAAAGATCGGCCTTGAAACATTCTCGTGTAATGATTCATCAACCGTTAGGTGGTGCACAAGGGCAAGCATCTGACATTGAAATCACAGCTCGAGAAATCCAAAAATTGAAAAAAGAGCTTTACGATATTATTGCAATACACAGTAAACAAGATTATGAAAAAGTGTGGGCAGATTCAGATCGCGATTATTGGATGACTTCAGAAGAAGCGAAAGAATACGGTATGGTTGATGAGGTTTTATTAAGAAATCCTAAGTAATTTCAATACGATAAATTAAATGGCGAAAAAGGATACCAACTGTTCATTTTGCGGTTCTCAACGCTCCGAAGTGAATATGTTGATTGCGGGTGTTTCTGGACATATTTGCGACTCTTGTGCGATTCAAGCAGAGAAGATTGTAAGTGATGAAATGAAATTCAAATCGGGAGGACCTGCTAAAACAGAAAAAACTAAATCTGCTGAAACTTTTACTAATAAGAAACCACTAGAAATTAAAAATTTCTTGGATGAATACGTAATAGGACAAGACGAAGCAAAAAAAGTACTGTCAGTTGCCGTTTACAATCACTACAAAAGGATAAATAATCCTATTAAAACAGATGATGTGGAAATTGAAAAATCAAACATCATGTTGGTTGGGAGAACAGGAACGGGAAAGACTTTACTGGCAAAAACAATTGCTAAATTATTGAACGTTCCCTTTTGTATGGCCGATGCAACGGTATTAACAGAAGCAGGTTACGTTGGAGAAGACGTGGAAAGTATTTTGTCTCGCTTACTCCAAGCTTCTGACTTTGATGTCGAAAGTGCACAACGCGGAATTGTTTTCATTGATGAGGTTGACAAAATTGCACGGAAAGGCGACAATCCATCGATAACACGTGATGTTTCCGGTGAAGGAGTTCAACAAGCACTTTTAAAACTTTTAGAAGGCACTATTGCTAGTGTTCCACCGCAAGGAGGTAGAAAGCACCCAGAACAAAAAATGGTGCAAATCGATACGCGAAATATTCTCTTTATCTGTGGTGGTGCTTTTGACGGTATAGAAAATATCATTGCCGGAAGAGTCAACAAACAAACCATCGGTTTCTCATCAGATGCGAATCAGAAAATTGAACAAGATTCTTTGTTAAAATATATCAATCCAACTGACATCAAAAGTTTTGGGCTTATTCCCGAGTTGATTGGTCGTTTTCCTGTTTTGAGTTATTTAGAACCATTAAGCGAAGAAAGTTTACGAAGAATATTAACTGAACCCAAAAATGCCTTAACTAAGCAATATGTGAAGCTTTTTGAATTAGACGACGTTAAGTTATCTTTTGATAGTGAGGCATTAGATTTTATTGTTCAAAAAGCGGTAGAGTTTAAATTGGGTGCGCGCGGATTACGTTCGATTTGTGAGGCAATTCTAACAGATGCTATGTTTGACTTACCATCTTCTGGAAAGAAATCGTACCGATTGACAAAAGAATTTGCTGAAACACAATTTGCAAAATCGAAATTCGCAGTGCTCAAAGTCGCCTCCTAAATAGTATGGTTATGAAAGTGAAAGTAATAAATCACTCCAAAAATGACTTGCCAAGATATGAAACCTTGCTGTCCGCAGGTATGGATGTTCGGGCAAATCTAACTGAATCTATTTGCTTAAATCCATTAGAGAGAAAACTTATTCCTACCGGACTTTTCCTTGAAATCCCTGCCGGATTTGAATGTCAAGTGCGACCAAGAAGTGGATTAGCTTTAAAAAAAGGAATTACAGTATTTAATTCACCAGGAACCATCGATGCGGATTACCGAGGTGAGGTTGGTGTAATTTTAATAAATCTTTCAAATGAAGCTTTTGTAATTGAAAATGGGGAACGAATCGCTCAATTGATTTTCTCAAAGGTTGAGCAAATAGAATTTGAACAAGTAGAAAATCTATCAGAAACCGAACGTGGAGCAGGAGGTTTTGGTAGTACGGGTGTTAAAAATTAAACGAAATTACAGATGAAAATAATTGTACCAATGGCTGGAAGAGGAAGTAGATTGCGACCTCATACATTAACAATTCCTAAACCTTTAGTACCTGTAGGTGGGAAGCCAATTGTTCACCGACTTGTGGAAGACATTGCAGAAGTTTGCAGTGAACCTATTGATGAAATCGCCTTTATTATTGGTGATTTTGGAAAAGATGTTGAAGAAGAATTAAAAGCAGTTGCTGCAAAATTGGGAGCGAAAGGAACCATTCATTATCAGTTAGATCCTCTAGGAACTGCCCATGCCGTTCTATGTGCAGAGTCAGCTTTGGAAGGCCCGGTTGTCGTTGCATTTGCAGACACTTTATTCAGAGCAGATTTTAAACTCGATCCAAATGCAGATGGGATTCTTTGGGTAAATCAAATTGAAGATCCAAGCGCTTTTGGTGTAGTAAAATTGGATGATGAAGGAAACATTACAGATTTCGTAGAAAAACCTAAAGAATTTGTTTCTGATTTGGCAATGATTGGTATTTACTACTTCAAAGACGGAAATCGATTGAAGCAAGAATTAAAATATTTGATTGATAACAATATCATGAAGGGAGGAGAATACCAACTTCCTGATGCGCTAAGAAGATTAACAGAAGCTGGATTCAAATTAAAACCGGGTACTGTTTCAGAATGGCTTGATTGTGGTAATAAAGAAGTTACTGTTTATACTAATCAGCGCGTATTGGAGTTTGATTGGGAGAAAAACAAAAATTTGGTAAGTCAAGACTTAAAAACTTCAAATTCAATAATAATTCCGCCGTGTTATATTGGTGAAGGAGTCGTTATTGAAAACTCAATCGTTGGCCCTCATGTTTCATTAGGAAAAGGAACGACCATTACAAACTCAAATATTAGAAATTCGATTATTCAAAATCATACACAGATAAATGCAATTAATTTATCAGATTCAATGATTGGATCTCACACCAAAGTGAATGGAAAAAGTAGCGATTTGAGCTTAGGAGATTATTCAACGCTGCAACTTTAACTAAATGAAATATCTAGTAGTTTTTCTTTTGTTAATTCCCATTGTTGGTTGTAAAACTATATCAAACAACCCGAACGGTAAATCGGGAAGTACAGAGGTTAATAAAAACTACATCCAAAAATTTCACGAAGGACTTCGGTTAAAAATGAACGGACAGGTAGATGATGCTATAAAAAGCCTCGAATCTGCAGTGTCATTTGCGCCAAAAGAAGACGCTCCTCACTTTGCTTTAGCTCAATGTTATTTGATAAAGAATGATCTTGAAAACGCGTCTGTTCAAACGAGAATTGCAGCCGAACTAGATCCAAATAATACGTGGTATTTGCAAGAACTGGCATACATGTACAAAGAATTGAACGACCCTGAAAATGGCGCCAAAATCTATAAAAAATTACTAAAAATTCAACCACATAAAGCTGAATGGCTATTTGAATACGCAGCATTATTAGAAGCTACAGGTAAACTGGAAGAGGCGATAAATATGTTGAATGAAACGGAAAAAGAGATTGGAATTAATTCCGCCTTGTCCATTCGCAAATATTATTTGTATCTCAAATTAAAAAATGAAAAGCAGGCATTGAACGAATTGAAGATAGCAAAAGCCAAGGACCCGAAAGATGTACGAATAATTTCCACTGAAATCGATTATTATTTTGACACAAAGCAAGATGAAAAAGCATTCCAAATTATGGAAGAACTTGTCGAAGCTGATCCAACAAATGGAAATGCACGTAAGTTACTAGGTGATTATTATTTAAGAACAAATCAATTGGCTAAAGGGATTGAACAATATCAGCTCGCTATAAAGTGTGATTTATCTATTGATGACAGAATGATGATGGCAATAAAATTATTTGACCTTCATGCACCCGATTCTATTATGAATGAGCTTTCAAGCTATATTTTAGAAGTTTTTCCTGAAAACATTAAAGCATATACTTTCCGAGGCGATTATCTGCAAAGAACCGACCAACCCAAAAAAGCCTTGGATGTCTATTTAAAAGGAATTGAGTACGATAAATCCAAATATTTAATTTGGCAAGAGATTTTACTTATTGAATATGAACTTCAAGATTTTACGCGATTAAACAGTGATGCAAAAAGATGTTTGGAGTTTTTTCCTGCTATCCCAAATGTGTATTTATTAGCAGGATTATCAGCAAATCAACTTAAAAAATACGATGAAGCTATAGACCATTTAACAAGTGGAATAGACTTTGTAATGCAGGACGACCAATTGTTAGCAGAGTTTTACGGACAGTATGGCGAAGCTTATTTTGGTGAAAAGAATGTACAAAAAGCACAGGAATCTTATAAAAAAGCATTGAAATTGTCCCCAAATAGCAGTATATTAAAAAACAACTTTGCCTTTCGATTGGCATTACATAAAGTTGAATTGACCTACGCTAATCAATTGATTGATGAGGTCATTGTACTTGAAAGAAATACGAGGTATCTGGATACTAAAGGATTTATTCTATTTCAATCCGGTAAATACCAAGATGCACTTGTCGTTTATCAGAAGATAACAAATGAAGATTCTGATAAGGTTGTACTAGAACACCTGGGAGATGCCTATTTTAAGACCGGCGACAAAACAAATGCAGTGAAATATTGGAAAATGGCATTAGATGCTGGTTCGACAAATAAGGTTCTTAAGCAAAAAATTGAAAAAATCGAATATTATGAACCTGAATATTAAGATTTTCATATTGATTTTGGGTATAGCAGTAATTTCTAAATCCATGGCACAAGGAAATTCAATGCCTAATGAACTTTTAGAGGTTGATTCAAAAATCTCACAATTAATTCAAAATCGTCCTGACTTTTTTTATTCAAAAATTCAAACTAGTATTTCAACAACTAATCCTGAATTTAGTGCAGATTTTCGATTATCTACTCGCGTTAAAAAAGACAGTTTGATTTTTTCAAATGCGAGCTACATGGGAATTCAAGCTGCTTCCATACATTTAACGAAAGATAAAGGTCAGTTATTAAAAAGACTTTCAAACTGTTATATGGAGGGTGACGCAAAACTTGTATCTTCCTTTACTGGAGTTGATCTGGAATTATTAGAACTAGAAGAACTTATTCTCGGATTACCAATCTATTACACGAAATTGGATAAAAATTTAATTCAATCCTCAAGGGATTCCATTTTGAATACCCAAGTAACTTTTTCTGGAAATATTCGTACAAAATCTTCGGAGCAAAAATGGGTTGATATTAACTATTTGTTCAACGATTCTTTGACTTATATGAAACAATTGAAATTAACGATTCCATCTGATTCGTTATCGTTGGTTTGGAAATGTGAAGAATTTCAAGATAATTCTGGTTATCGAGTTCCAGCTAAAGTTTCAATTGTCATCAATAGGTTAGAATCCATTATGGAAGTTGAACTCAAATACAATTCGGTTGAAATTAATGTTCCAGAATTAATTGAGTTTGAAATACCTGAAAACTATGAAAAGTGCGATTAAAATATTGGTATTCTTTTGTTTAATCATTTTCTCAGGTTCTGTATTTGCACAATCGAAAAGTGAAAAATTAAAGAAGGAACAAGTTAAGATTGAGAAGAGAATTAAAAACACCAAGTCTCTTCTTGATAAAACTAAAAACAAAGCACAGTCATCGTTGCAAGAACTAGAGCTGGTAGATGCCCAAATTTCTACTCGAGAAACCTTAGTTAAAAATTTTGATGAACAAGTACGTGCCGCCGAATTTGAAATGATCGGTAAGGCTAATGACATCAAGCACATCCAAGCGAGGCAAAAAAATCTGAAAAAGCAATACCGTCAAATGTTGTTGCATGCCTTCAAGAATAGAAATAAATTAGGGAAATTGATGTTTGTTTTTTCTGCTCATTCATACGCAGAAGCGATGCATCGAAATAATTATTTGGAAAAAATGAAAGAAATTGAAAAGACTCAATTTCAGTTATTACGAAAAAATCAACAAATTGTCCAAGGAGAATACGTTCAAATTAGTTCTGAAAAAACAACGAAAGAATTAGCGTTGAATGAAAAACTCAAAGAGAAAGAATTAATTGAACAAGACAAACAATTAAAAGAAGAACTCTATCAAAAACTTAAAAAAGAAGAAGAAACTCTTCGAAATAATTTAGCGAAAGACGAAAAAGAAAAACAACTTCTTAAAACGAAGATTAATGCTGCTATACAAGATGAATTGAAGAAAAGTAGCTCGTCAAGCACAAAAACTAAAAGTAAATCCAAGAAAAAGGAAACGAAACCAAAAGAAACTAAAAAGACTGCAGCTATTAAAGATAAAAAAGAAACTGCAACAACACCAAAGAAAACTGAAGAAGTTGTTTATGTCGAGACACCAGAATCAAGTTCACTTGGTTCAAATTTCTCTAGTAATAAAGGAAAATTACCCTTTCCTGTTGGTAGTGGAACAATTACCGAAAAATTTGGAACAAATCCCCATCCTACCATTAAAAATGTATTCACTAACAATAATGGTGTAGATATTTCAACAGCAAAAAATGGAAATGTTCGCAGTGTTTTTGAAGGAGAGGTTTCCAGTGTACTTACCATTCCTGGTGCTGGAAAAGTAGTGATTATAAAACATGGGAATTACAGAACAGTGTACAGTAATCTTCGTGATTGCTATGTAAGTGTTGGTACAAAAGTTTCTACAAAACAGTCAATTGGTTCGCTTTTGACGCACGAATCAGGTTCTATATCAATTGCCCATTTTGAAATTCATTTAGTTTCAGGTGGAAATATTCAATGTTTGAATCCATCCCTTTGGTTATCTCGTTAATTTATCGAGGAAATTGATACCTTGGATTGTATAAAAACTCCTTGTCTGTTAACGTCAGTAAAAACGCTATAATATCCTTTTGATCATTCGAGCTTATGGATTTAACTTTTCGTAATTCTTTGCTTAAATGAGGCGTTTTTGGATTTAATTCAGCATAATATCGCATCACATCTTTTAGCTTTTTGAATCGACCATCATGCATATAAGGAAAGGTGAATTCGATATTACGCAGCGTTGGCACCTTAAATAAAAAAGAATCTTTGTAGTATTCCGAAAAGGCAAAATGACCATAATCTTTAAGATCAGGATCCATTGGTAAACCATTACTTTTTAGTTTGTAGTTCGAGAAAAGAGGTTCTATATGACAAGAGGCACAATTCTTTTTAAACAAAGCATATCCATTTTTTTCTTGAATAGTAAATTCAATCCCAGGTTCTTTGCGCATTATTTTGTCGTATTTGGAATTACTTGAAACTAAATTTACAGTAAACATGGCCATTGATTGCAGCATACGACGAACAGTAATGTCCGAATCACCCCATACTTTGGTAAATAATTCAACATAAATTTTATTTCTCATTAATCGAGCAACAGCAGAATCCAAATGAAAATCCATCTCATCATGGTGGCGTATAGGCTCCATCGATTGTCGTTCAATGTTACGCATTACTCCATCCCAATTAAAATAAGGATTCCATGCCATATTGATTAATGCCGGAGTATTTCTTCTTCCAATTCTACCATCAATTCCATGACTTAAAGCATGATCGGTATGGGCAAATCCAGAGAATGACACATGACAAGAAGCGCAAGAAATTGTACTATCTCTGGATAAAACAGGATCATAAAAAAGCTTTCTGCCCAATTGAAATTTATCTTCAGTAAATTCATTCCCTTCAAAATAATAGAGTGGTTGTGGCCATCCTTTGGGAACCTCAAAACCCATTTTTGGTTTACCAAATTGAAACGATACTAAAGAGGCTATTGCCGTGAAAAGAATAAAAATTACAGTGCTTGATTTCATTTCTTAAACATCCTGAAATAGTTGTCTGCAAAAAAAATAGCTTCTTTACCAGGAATCATAATGAGTGGTTTTTCTTTCAAATTTACTACTTCTTTAAAAAATGATGCAATATCAATCTCAATAAAAGGCAGTTGATTTTTTAGACTCACTGGCGAAGTCAACCATCTCTGAGTGGCAAACTTACCTGAATAGCCGCCAATGTGATATTGGAATTCTTGATTTTTAGTTGAACATAAATTGGACGTCCCTTCGAGTTTAAAATGGATATAACCAGTATTCCAAGCCCAATACATTCCTAAGGCAGGATCGAGGGTACCTGAAAATTGAGTGGTCATAGTTGCTGAGCTATCTAATCCAATTGCAAAGTCAAAAGAAGTTGGATTTTTCATGCCATCTTCTGTAAATGGTAGGATATAACTTGAAGAATCATTTAAATCAACTAGATGAATAATTGAAGAACCAGTAGTATTTTCATCTGAAAAAAATGGCGTATAAACCAAATAAAATTTTAATTCTTCGACCTTAATCCATGTAGTATCGAACTTAAATTTTTCTCCTTTAATCAAAGGCTTAGAATCAAATGTGAAATTAATTTTAATCTGACCTAATAGCGTGAGGTTTACAAAAAGGAAAATAATCAAAAAGCTTAACCTCATCTATCTCGGATGTTTCTGCTTCGAAAAATGATTGTTAATTTCCTCTAAAAGCATCTTCTTTTCTTCTGTACTACAAATTCCGTAAATAGTCCTAAAATGTTCAAATAAAGTATTTTGTCGTTCACGCTCCATGTTACCAATCTCATTCTTAATTGAATCTTGCTTTGAGACATTTGAATTTGCTAAACTAGAAAATAATTCAGCTTGTTTTAAATGAATTTTAGCAGTTAATGGTTTCATTTTTACAAAATGATTTTCTTCTATTTTTTTAACCTTCGCTAACTTCTCTCCTGTCAAGCCAATTTTTTCTGAAATAAACGGCGGATGATTTCTGTGTTGTTTTCCCTTCATTAATAGAAAAACAGTGAATGCATTACTACATATTAATAAAATAATTACAATGATAAAAACACGTTTCTTATTCATAATTAATAGGTTAAAGAAGTTAGAAAATAAGAATCTAGGGAATTCTGATTTGAAGAATTACTTTTTAAATAGCTTAGATTAAACAGCATAAATCCAATAAAACTTGCTGCTGCTACCCATAAGATCCATGGAGAAATGGTTTGATTCACTAATTTTTTTTCATTCGGAATATTTTTAAGCCTCGTCAATAATTCCGCTGAAGGGAAATGAAGATTTTCATCTTTCTTATCAATCCAAAATTCTATTTTATCCTTTTTCATTAGTATGCAATTAGTGACTGTTTTATTCTGTTTCTTGCTTTCAATTCAAATGTTTTTTCATCAACTTGGTTAAATTTTGTTTTGCACGAAAAATCAACGATTCAACCGCTGAATGACTTGTTTTCATTTCTAATGCGATCTCATGATAACTCATTCCTTCAAATCGATTTAACAAAAAAGCAATTTGTTGGTTCTCCGGAATCTTTGATAATGATTGATTAAATACAATTTCTAATTCTTGATATTCCATTAACTCAAACGGAGTACCTTCCTTTTCATGAATTACATTTGATTTTTCCTCGATTTGAATGTGAAATCCTTTTCTTTTTTGTCTATTCTTTTTACGAATGAATTCATGGGTTTTGTTAACAGCAATTCGATAGATCCATGTCTTTAATAAACTTTCCCCTTTAAAAGAATCAAATGTTGTCCAAATTGTGACAAAGACTTCTTGTGTAACATCTTCAGAATCTTGACCATTTCCAATCATTTTGAATACAACTGAATAGACCATCGTAGAATACAAATCTACCAAAAGAGAAAATGCCTTTGGATTTTGTTTTTTAATTTGATGTATTAATTCCGATTCCTCCACGATTATTAGTAGCTTATATTGTGGAATTCTTGCATTAACGAAACTTCATGGAATGCATGTAGGAGGTATCAGTTAATGAATATAAAAACGCCTTTAATTGATCTTGCTCCTTTGCTGATAGTTCAAACGGTTGTATTACCGGGGATTGAAGTTTATGCTTCTGCCCCCCTTGCTTATAATGATTGATTATCTCGTCTAAACTCTTCATACTTCCATCATGCATATAGGGATAAGTCAACTCAATATTTCGCAGTGATGGTATTTTGAATTTACCAATATCATTGGAATCTAGGAATATACGAAAGCGACCTTTGTCCGAACCAAAGTCTTTATATAATCCATTATTTGCTGCTTCAAATGTGGTGAAATAAGGAGCTGGATGACATTGAATGCAATACAATTTTTCTGAAAATAGCTTCCAACCTGCTTTTTCATCCGATGTTAAGATTGATTTATTTCCTTTTAAAAATTGGTCAAAGCGCGAGTTTAACGATAATAAAGTGCGTTCAAAAGCAGAAATACTTCGTGTGAGAACATACGCATCAAAATCGCGATTAAAAATTTTCTTGGCGGCAGCTTGATATTCGGGAATAGCTCGCAACTTTTGAATTAATTCCTTCATATTACTACCCATCTCCGTATGCTCTTGGATGGGAACAATTACCTGCATTTCAAGGGTTGGAAGATGTGCATCAAACATAGTAGTCTTTAGAAAAGCTGAATTCAATAAAGAAGGTGAATTTCGTTCTGTTTTTCGACCTTCAATCCCTGAACTCGTTGTAAGGCGATCAGTAAATGCATATTCTGGAACATGACACGTGGCACAAGAAACAGTTTCGTTTATGGAAAGGCGTTTATCAAAAAACAATTTTCTTCCGAGAGCCACCTTTTCATCCGTAATGGGATTGTCCTCGGGACTGGGGATGGTTGTAATGTTGGTTGTTACAGAAGTTTGCTTTGAACAGGAAATAAAAAATGCTAATCCAATACTAAATACTACAAAGAGGTATGAATTATTCGCAAATCTCATGATTAATGAACGGCATTCAAACTACCAATCAAAAGTGAATTTTTGTTGAAGAATTGAACGATATAGTATCCCTTTTCCAAATTTTCAATTGATAATTGACTTTGAGATTCATTTGTTGTAAACTCTGAAATTATCTTCCCTTTGATATCGATAACTCGAATTTTTTCTAAATCATTCAATTCTTTCCAATGAATATCCAATGAATTTTGGTTATTTGAAAAATACATTTTTGCATCTGAATGAATGGATTCAATACCTGCATTGGCCGGCTGAATAAAGACATCTTGTGTAAGAACATTATTCAAAATAGTTGCATTGGAACCTGTTTCACCATGCGCCACTCCAACGGTACTTAATGGGATAGTATTTATCCATCTATCCACCTGGCAATTAATAAATATATCAATCTGATTGCTCGATGTATTTGTTTGAATTACATTGGGAAATTCTACCAATTTTTGATTTTGATTACCTAAGTTATGCATTTCAAAGTAGGCTTCTAGGCTACCGTCACCATTATCATCCGCATATCCACCTATTATCATATGCATGTAACCCGCTTGCCATCCCCAATACATAGATGGTGTTTGAAAACTTAAAGGGTGATTTTCGGGATATAGCGAAATATCAATTGCGTCAACACCGGTTTGTGTATTCATTGGCTTAGGAACCCCGATAATAAAAGAAATTTGTTCAATTTGATTTACATTGTGACCTCCTAAATATAAAGTATGATTTTGAGGTTCAACTAAAAAAACAGAATCGAGAAGAATTGACTGCCCTCCATCATGAAAAATTTGAACATCCGACAAATAATAATCAAAATGGTCAAATTTAATTGTTTTCCCATCCCATGCTGTGTAATTGACATTCATTTCCAAATTTGAATTTTGAAACATGGGAGCAATATCTAGAAAAATATTTTTTTGACTAAAAATTTGATTTATAAAAAGTAAAGCAACTATTCCAACTCTGATTTTTTTCATTTTTTTTCTGATTTTAAGTCTACAATTAAGCTTTCTTTGCAATGTACAACAATTCGTCTTTCATTAAACGAAATCTATCTATGGTTTGTTTATCAAAGTTTTTTTGCACGTCGTAAAGCTCTACTGTGAAACCCGCTTTTTCCATCCATTGTGGGTAATCTCTTCCAAATAAACGAACATGATCTTTTTGCCAGAAATGTTTTTCTCGCTCGGCAGGATCTACAATACTTGCATCTTCATAGGTGGTTTCGCGTGTCATGTCTTGCGGAACTTGCATAATGGCCCAACCTCCCGGCTTCATAACACGATAAAGTTCTTTCATACACTGAATGGGATCATCCACATGTTCCATCACGTGATTGCAAAAAACCACTTCAAAGCGATTATCCTCAAGTGGAATTTGATGTAAGTCAAAATGAATATCTGCCAAAGGAGAAACTAAATCTCCAGTGAGATAACTCAAGTTTTTTTGTGCTTTAAATTTCCCATAAAAACATTGCTCAGGAGCAATATGAAGTACGCTTAAATTAGATTTAGTGAAAAAATCAGTTTCATTTTTTAGGTATAACCACATCAATCGGTGGCGTTCTAATGTTAAATCATAGGGACATAATACATTTTCACGATGAGCAACTTCGGATCCGTAAGATAGAAATTTAGAAAATTTACGCTCACATACCGGACATTCAACCTTATTTCCTTTATAAAGTAAAGGTGCAAAAATCTTGAAAATATAGCTCAAGCGGATAAGAAGTGGTCTTGGCAGCGTATTAAGTAAGAACTTATAAATTTTTTTCACAAAGTAAAGTTACAGAAAAGCCTTCATATTTCAGCAAATTTCGCAACTAACGATTCTTAATGTATTTATAAACCCGATAGGTAAGAAAAATATTGATAACAATAATTACGACAACCAAATTCCCCAGTTGATCAAAACGTTCAAGTGGACTCGTTTCACTTTTTTGGATAACAATTAAGCCTCCAATCATGGCTGCTACACCACCTGCTAGCTGTTGGAGCAAAGAATTGATACTCATGAATGCTCCTCGGTCTTTAGATTCGGGTAGAGATGCCGTTAAGGCTTGCGAAGGAATCATTCGCGCCATAATTCCCATCATCATTAATCCGTTGACCAATACTAAAATCAGAAAGGTAGTTTGTTCCAATCGCGAATAAATGACAATTGAAATAACCATGAGAACGGAAGCTAAGGCAAACATTTTGAATTTATCAAATCGATCACTTAACGCGCCAACTACCGGCATTATAGCAAATGTTATCACTCCAACAATCATGAACATCAAAGGTAAATCAGCTTGCTCTAGCCCCACATTGTTGACAGCAAAGGCACTTCCCCAGGGCATCATAAGATAACCGCCAAGCGACATAAATGCAGTTGCCAAAAATCCAATACGGTAATTTCGATTAGAAATGGTTTTCCACATGTGTTTTAGTGCATTATCGCGTTGTAAATTTAGGTGATCAGTAACCGGTTTGATTACAAATGCAGCTGCCAAAAAGATAGTTGTCGATAAAAATACGATCATGTAAAAGGGCGCTTGCCAGTTCCAATAATTCGCTAAATAAAGACTTATTGGTATTCCCAAAATCTGACTAATTCCAAATCCCATTTGAATAAATCCCATTACTCGACCTCGTTGGTTAAAATCAAATAAATCTGCAACAATGGCCAAGGAGATGGAACTAATCACCCCGCCAAAAATCCCGGTAACAATTCGCGACAAGACCAAGAATTCGTAACTCTGGGAAATACCGCAAAGAAGTGTACCTATAATAAATCCTGAATAAAAAAAGAGCAATAATTTTTTTCGATCAAACTTATCTGCGAAACTTGCTGTTAAGAAACCAGAAATTCCTGCCGAAATCGCATAGCTTGAAACAACAATTCCAAATTGCCTTGGGCTGATTTTCATAGATTTAATTAAAATATCACCTAGTGGAGACATTACCATAAAATCGAGAACGACGGAAAATTGAGTGAGTGCAAGAATGGTAACAACAATAATTTGATACTTGGTAAAAGGAGCTGCTTTTTGGGGTTTGTTCATGGGGTAGATTGATGCTCAAATTTACGGGAAATATCTACGCGCTAGGTTGTCTTTGCGTTTTGTTGGTTTTTTATTTCATTTTAACCATTAGATTAGGGATAAAAAACAAAGCCCACCTCGACAAGCTCGGTGGGATTTTAAATCGGGCTCAATAGCCTATTAAATAGGGTTCAAGAGCATTTCTTTGCAATAGATTAAATAAAAGCCTACCGAGCTGATGGGTATATCGAATCAAGTCGAGGTGGGCTTTTTTGTGTGACGTTTTACATATTTTATCTTTTAATAAAATAAACTTTTATGTATTATTAAAATATATTTTTGTATTTTAGTAAAATAAACTATTTTTGTAGAAAGGATAGTTGTGGTGTTAAAGTTAATATTAGAAACGTGTGTAATAGATCAGCGTAATCAGTTGATGCGAACAGATCTTGGTGTTGTGCGTGATTCATTACAAGAAATAAAACTCAGAAAAGAATTTATCACCATTATCACAGGAATCCGTCGTTCCGGAAAAAGCACTTTGATGCACCAACTAATACATCAATTGGATCAAGATTTTGCCTATTTTCATTTTGAGGATCCGCGCATATTTGGTTTTTCAGTGGATGATTTTCCTAAATTGGAAGAGGTTTTGGGAGACACTAGTTATTATTTTTTTGATGAAATACAAAATGTTCCTCAATGGGAATTATTTGTTCGTAAATTACACGATCAAGGAAAAGTAATCTGTATTACTGGTTCAAATGCCTCACTCTTGAGCAAAGAACTGGGAACAAGACTTACCGGCAGAAATATAACGAAAGAACTTTTTCCTTTTGATTATAATGAGTATTGCACTTTCTATTCTTATAAACAAGATTCAGATAGTGCTGCAAAATTCATGAATGACGGAGGAATACCATTGTTTCTTAAAACGCATGAAATAACGTATTTGCATCAGCTACTTCGCGATATCTTATATCGTGATATCATCGCACGATATGGAATACGAAATGGAAAATTAGTCGAGGAATTAACGCTTTTTTTGATATCCAATATCGCTAAGCCCTATTCACTTAATGGATTGAAGAAAACATTTAATTTGGGTTCTGCTAATTCAGTTTCAGATTACGTTTCTTGGCTCGAAGACAGTTACTTGTTTTTTTCTTTGCCTCGATTTAGCTGGTCATTGAAGTCTGTTGCAGTTAATCAGAAAAAAATCTATAGCATTGATACCGGTTTTGCTCAAGCCAATTCGTTGAGTTTTAGTTCGGATAAAGGCAGGCTTTTCGAAAATATGATTTACCTATCACTTCGACGTAAATTTACAGACCTTTATTACTTTCGGGAAAAGGGAGAATGTGATTTTGTAGTGAAGGAGAAAGAAAAAGTGACACAAGTTGTTCAAGCATGTTTTGAATTGAATTCGGATAATCTTCAACGTGAAATGAATGGATTGAAAGAAGCAATGGACTTTTTTGGCTTGCAAGAAGGAACAATAGTAACACTTAATCAAAAGGATTTATTTATAAATGACGATAAGCATATTCGGGTTATTTCAGCAAATGATTGGTTGAAACTTAATCCTTAAAAAATAGATTTAAACGTGAATCAATTTTAAGTATTTCAAATTAACCCAACAAAAAAATGCAAAAAATTGAATAAATAATTGTCGTCAATCTTAGTTCAATATGACTAATTTTCGCCAAAAAAGATGACTACTACTTTATTCATTCAAGCCTATTCAGAAGCGCGAACACGACTAACAACTTTACTAGAAATTATTACTGAAATTGATTTAGCCAAAAAACTACATCCAGCTCCAAATAGTGTTGGATTTTTAATGAGGCACATTGGTGATGTAGAATTGTTGTTTGCCAAAAATGTTTTTCATGGAAGTAATATTCATATAGTTGCCAAAACCCTAATCGATGGTGAAGATACGGGTGCCTGGACGAATTTAGAAGAAATTAAAACTCATTTACAAGACGCATATAGTATCTTAATTGAAGTTTTAAAAACCCAGCCTGATAATTCTTGGAGCGAGTTAGTTACCACCAAAGAATTCGGTACAAAAGCAAAAGCAGAAGCATTTGGACGAATCATTTCACACACTGCCTATCATGCTGGTCAAATTGCACTTATTTTGAAATATGGAAAATAATTTAATCTCTGTTTTATCAGCTTCCCAACTACGTGAAGCAGATCAATTCACCATAACGAATGAACCGATATCCTCAAGCAAACTAATGGAAAGAGCTGCATTCGCTTGCTTCCAATGGATTGAACAAAACATGGATCTCAAGCAGCATTTTGTAATCTTTTGCGGAATAGGAAATAATGGTGGCGATGGATTAGTCTTAGCAAAATTGCTGTCTAAAAACAATTGTTCCGTTTCGGTTTATGCGGTAGGTGATTCAGATAATGGAAGTGACGATTTTAAATTTTACTTGGAAAATTTGAAAAATTTCACGTTGGTTCCTATTCATCACATTCAAAGTAGTGATCAAATTCCAGAATTAAAAGATGATTGTATTATTATTGATGCGTTATTTGGCTCAGGATTGAATCGCCCAATTGAAGGATTGGCAAAACATGTCATTAAGAGAATTAATACATCTGAATTCCCAGTTATTTCCATTGATTTACCTTCAGGGTTATTTAGCGAAGATAATTATCAAAATCATTCTGAATCAATTGTTCAAGCGACTTACACCTTAACTTTTGAACGACCTAAACTTTCGTTTCTATTAGCTGACTTTGGAGAGAAAGCAGGCGAATGGAAAGACATTCCAATCGGACTGAATGAAGCATTCCTGGATGGATTGCATACACCGTACTATTTATTGACAAAATCGTATGTGCAATCGCTATTGAAAAAACGAAAGAAATTTTCTCACAAAGGAACTTATGGACATGCATTACTGGTTTCCGGTTCTAAAGGAAAAATGGGAGCTGCAGTATTGGCAACAAAGGCAGCCTTGCATTCAGGTGCGGGGCTAGTCACGACTTTTGTTCCTCAATGCGGGTATGACATCATTCAAACTTCTTGTCCGGAAGCTATGTGTTTAATTTCTTCAGAATACGATTATTTAGTAGGTGAATTAGATTTGTCCAATTATCAATCCATTGGAATCGGTCCTGGAATTGGAACACAACCGGGTACTTCGGAATTGGTTTTGAAAATCATTCAACAAGCTGCTTGTCCTTTGGTAATTGATGCTGATTCCTTGAATATTCTTTCTCAAAATCCCGACTGGCTGAAAATACTTCCAAAAAATTCTATTTTGACACCTCACCCGAAAGAGTTTGATCGGTTATTTGGCTCTTCTATATCGGCGTACGACCGATTGCAACAGCAAATAGAGCATTCGAAAGCACATTCCATCTTTATTTTAGTGAAGGGTGCACACTCATCGTTATCGACCCCATCTGGTGAAGTTTTTTTCAATTCTACTGGAAATCCAGGAATGGCAAAAGGAGGTTCTGGTGATATGTTAACGGGTATGATTACATCTATTTTGGCTTCTAATCATTCACCTAAAGAAGCAGTGACTTTAGCGATGTATTTGCATGGGTTAGCGGGAGATAAAGCGAAAAAAAAATATACAGAATACGCTATGAGTGCAGCTCAAATAATAGATTGCATTCCGAAAGCCTTCAAACAGCTCAAGAAATAAAGGTACCTTTAGGGAAAATTAAATACAATGAACAGAATCCAAGCAATTTTAACAATCGATACTGAAAACTTACCTGCTAACTTTCAGGAAATAATCAAACACGAACAAGAAGTAGTGGCTAAATGGAAAGAAGAAGGAATTTTGGAGAGCTTATTTTTAAGACATAGTAAAAATGGAGCTGTTTTAATTTTTAAAGGCATTGACGAAGCAAAAGCAAAAGAATTAATGGAAACGCTTCCTTTATTCAAATTGCAAAAAAGTGTCGAATATTTTAGCCTTATCAAACAGTTTTAAGGTTTTTGAAGCAGATCTCGACTTACTTCGATAATTCGCTAAAAGCCGATTTATCTGCATTTATATCTAAATAGTTGAATGAGTATCTTGCAATGTCGAGATACTCATTTCTTAATATTAATACTCGCTAAGGTTTCTTTTTAACCACCTTCATCTCAACTCGTCGATTCAATTGATTTTGATCTTTAGAACATAAAGAACCAATTGTACAATCATTAACAAGTTTAGTTAATCCATAGGCAGTTGCTTGAATTCGATTGGAATCAATTCCATTTTTCTGCAAGTATTTGATTACTGAATTATTCCTATTTTGGGATAAAACAAGGTTGTATTCAGGTGTTCCATAACTATCCGTATGTCCTCCAATCACCAAGATTGATGTTGGATTTTTGGTGAGTTCTGCTTTCACTTGTTCCATTTTTGTTTTTTCGTTTTGGCGGATAAAATATTTGTCGAAATCGAAATAGATTATGAAATCAATACCGTCTTTAGTTGTGTAACCGAGGGAATCTACGAAAGTATCAAAATCATGAACAATAACAGGAGAAGGAATGGAATCGACATCTTTTTTCTCCTCCTTTGCTAAAATCACAGTATCTTTCTTTTCTTTCCAACCAATTATATAATCACTGATAATTAGGTTAGTATCTTTCAAAATACTTAAATCAAAATAAAGAATATCGTCATCACCCACATTTTTTGTTTTTCGATTTGAACTGAAATACCCTTGCTTATTGTTTTTTAGAACTAATATTCCAATATCATCATACGAGGAATTTATAGGTTGTTTAAGTACGTGTGCTTGTGCAAATCCATTATCCGTTTTTTTTGCTACGCACAAATCAAAACCACCAAAGCCTGCATAACCATCGGATGAAAAATAGATATTTCCATCTTTGTCAAGCGAAGGAAAATTCTCATTGTTAATCGTATTGATATGTTTACCAGCATTGATAGGTTTGCTCCAAGAACCATTTATAAATTCAGAAAAATAAATATCCGTACCTCCATAACCAGAAGTCATATCTGATACGAAATAAAGTTTTTTTCCATCAGATGATAGACAAGGATTTCCCAATGAATATTGGTCGCTATTATGTGAAAATGCTTTCGATTTTTGCCATTTCCCATTTTGATAAACAGAACTAAATAACTTAATTCGCTCAATTTCAATTTCTTTTCGGTCTTTTCCTTTTAGAAATTTATCAACACGAGAGAAATACATGGTATCGTTGTTTTGGGAGAAGCAAACGGGTCCATCGTGATATCTTCGATTGATTTTTTTTCCGCCAAAAGGTTCAACTTCTAGTAGATTATTTCCGTCAGATTCAATTTTTGAAAGATATAAATCATAATAGAATTGGCCATTCCAGCCACTTTTTCTGCGCAACATTTTTGATTTTCGAGATGAAGTAAATACCACGGAATTTTCATATAAAACTGGACTGAAATCAGAAAATTCGGTATTGCAAAAAACCATATTTTCAATCACTAATGGTTGATCAGATGTTGCGTCTTCTTCCATAATTTGCCAGGATTTCTGAATTTGTGGAATACGTGGATCATGAGGACTTAAAACTTGAAAGTTCATAAATGCTTGCCTAGATTTTTCATGCAATCCATTTGTTCGCAAAACTTGTCCGTAATGGTAATAAAATTCAGGATCCGAATATCGACCATAAGCATTCACGTGGTCATAAGCGTCTTGTTCTTCCGCTTTAAAATTGTTCATTTTTCGGTAGCATTCACCAAGTTTGAAATAATCATCCGCGTTTGGATTTTTAGCTACTTTTTTTTCGAAAAGTTTAGCTGCTTTGTAGTAGTCCCAATGGTTAAATTTCCGATCTGATTTAGATGTTTGCCCTTCTGCAATAAAGCAAATGAAAGGAAAAAATAGGATTAAAAATAGATTTTTCATGATTCTGGTTTTATAATTAAAAAAATCGAGGATTTGACATTTTGGTTTTCGTTGGACTTAAATCCCATCCGAGCATTATTTCATGGGTTCCACTGTTGTATTTGCCGGTTTGATTTAGGTAATAATCGTATGAATAGGCTAATCGAAGTAGATTTGAAAACTCAAATTGAACTAACGCAACTAACATGTTATCAGACCCGTTCATATTAATTCGATCCCCATATCTGTATCCCAATCCAAAGTAGTAGCGTTTATTGAATATGGCTGTGGCATTCAAATCAAATACAGTTGGTGATGCTTGGACATGTTTAATTAAAAGAGATGGACGAATATCAAAGGCAGTATTAATAGGTAAAACTATTCCTGTAGTTAGAAAATATTGCCTGAAAAATCGTGCTTTGTCAGATCCTGCCACATCCGTAAACCCAAACTTTGATTCCATGAGGTGATTGGAGCTAAGTCCTGCATAAAAGCGTTTTTGATAATAATACATACCAAATGCGGCATCCGGAACCCAACTATTTGCTGGATTATCGGTAAATGACAAATCGTTTGGGTTTTCAACATGAATGCGATCCCATTTGATATTCAAATTATTAAGCATGCCAGTTACTCCAAGTGATAATTTTGCGTTTTTAGTCACCGGAATATGATAAGCATAGGTCAAATTAATCCCAGTATTTCGCATGGGGCCTGTTCGGTCATTATAGACTTGAAGTCCGAGGCCTACATTTGAAAATGGAATTGCACTGTGTAGATTAATTGATTGTGTGTTTGGCGCGTCTGGCATATTCGCCCACTGATTTCTATTGACAATGGTTCCTGAAAAGGTTTCTCTACTTCCAGCATAACCAGGGTTAATATACATGGGATTAAAAAAGTACATGGAGAAACTGGCGTCTTGTTGTGCCTGCACCATCGACGAAATGATGATTGTACAGATGATGATTATTGTTTTCATAATGTTCTATTTGTTGTGTTCATGATTGTTTTGATACTCTTGTGTTTTCTGATTCTCATCGCATCTCTCCGCTCGATCAACTGGTTTTTTACAGAGCATCGAGCGGAGCCGAGATACGATTTACCTCTTAATAAATACCCATCCTCGTTTTTCCTCGTTATTGTATTCTAGTATGTAGAAGTAAGTACCGTCAGATAGTTCGTCACCATTTACATTTTTCCCTTCAAAACGATTTATTAGATTATCATAGTTTTCAGTAATCCACACTTCATTTCCCCAGCGGTTGATGATTGTTACATTATTTTCTGCGAAGTAATCAAGAATTGGAATATTCCAGTAGTCATTTTTACCGTCGCCATTGGGTGAAAATCCGTTGTAAAAATCATATTCAATTGTAGAGGTCACTATTTTGGTTGTTGTATCTGAACCACATTCACCTAGAGCAATTAGCGATACTTCAAATTCACCAGAAGAATTGTATTGATGAAAAGGGTTGTCTTCGAATGAAGTTTGATTATCATCAAAATACCACACGTAAGAAACAGAATTTGTTGACTGATTAAAGAAGTTAAATTCATTTTGACCGATTGGACTCACTGTAAAATCTGCATTTGGTTTGGGAATCAATTTAAGTTTGGTAACAATAATTGAATCACAGCCATAATTGGTTGATAATGTATCGTAATAAATCCCGCTTTCTACAACGAAGGCTCCTCCTAAAAAGATGCTATCTCCTTCACAAATAGAGGTGCTTATTACAACATCTTTATTGGGATTAACTGTTAAAATTGTTGTTACAATTGAATCACAACCATTTACTGTTTGCATTGTGTCAGAGTAATTACCTGCGCTAGTTAACATCAATTCACCAAACATATAATGTGTTCCCTCACAAATTGAAACGTAGTTTAATGTTTCAAAGACCTGATGAACAAGTAGGTTTATTTGCTGAACTGAATCACAACCTGTTGCTGTTGGAATTTCACGGTAATATGTACCAGTTTCTGTAATATACGATCCACCAATATTTAAACTATCTCCCTGACAAATAGACGTATTTACTATTTGAAAGAATGATGGATTTACAAGTAACGTTGTTGTTAAAATAGAATCGCAACCAAATTGACTTGTTAGATTTTGAATGTATATTCCTGCAAAATATTGGTATTGGCCGTTGATTAAAGCGCTATCCCCTTCACATATTGTAATTGTATTATTTATGTTATATGTTGGGTTTACACTCAATACATTATAAACTGTTGAATCACATCCTGTTGCTGTTTGAATACTATCAATGTAAATACCTGGTGTGGTTCGAATTGATCCAGCTAAGATTATACTTTCACCTTGACAAATTGAATGATAAGATGATACAACATATCCTGGATTTACGATTAACGTAGTTCGTAGAACCGAATCACAGCCTTTGTTGGTTGAAAGTGTATCGAAGTAGATTCCAGCAGTTGTTTGATTTGCACCACCTAATAAAATACTTTCCCCTTGACAAATCTCAGCAGAAAGGTTGGTCAAATAAGTTGGATTTACAATTAACGTAGTTCGTAAAACAGAATCACAGCCTTTGTTTGTTGAAAGTGTGTCGAAGTAGATGCCAGCAGTTGTTTGATTTGTTCCACCCAACAAAATACTTTCTCCTTGACAGATTTCAGCAGAAAGGTTGGTTAAGTAAATTGGATTTACAATTAACGTAGTTCGTAAAACAGAAT
>JBIIFU010000014.1:0-61650 GCA_044237035.1 Crocinitomicaceae bacterium | reverse complement strand
TTATCTGATTTTTAAGCAGAAAACTATATATTCCATTTACGACTTCATCCAGAGAAAAATCTGAAACTCCGAAGGGTGAGGCATCTCTATATTTTCTGTAATTACTATTATCATATCTCTTGAATTCCATTGAACTGATATTGTCGACAGACCGAACAAGAAAATTCAGTAAAGGAAACAATAAATCTTCCTTTTTACAACGAGAAATAACTTCAGGAACGAATTCTTTAAGAGGAAAATGTTGGAATTTCTTATGTGATATTTTACTTAATATCTCTGTTATGTCTTGCATACTTGAAAACTCATCCCTTGTCACATGAAATGTTTTACCCATACTTTCTGAGATTCCGGAGATAGCAACTATATTATTTGCTGCCAAATCTGCTGGCGTAAAACTCACTTGATTCCCTGCACTTGTTCCAATTCCATACTTTACCATGAAGGCCAAAAGCCGAACAGCAATATCAAAATTGTATCCATTTCCATCTATCGAGGGAGAAATTAATGCCGGTCTAAAAATACGAATGGGATGTCCATTTTTTTGTGCTTGTTGAACGACCTGTTCTGAAACCCATTTACTTTGACTATAACCAAAATCTAATAACTCCATATCTTCATTGGCATCAGATTCAAGTAAAACATCCTTGGTTGACCAACCAAAAATAAACGTAGTTGAAATATAATTCAAGATTTTCAATCTGGATGATTGAGCCAAACGTAAAATTTCTAGTGTTCCATCCACATTTGCTGCCCTCATGGATTCGTAATCTAGAACGTAATTGACCATAGCACCGTTGTGATAAATAGTGTGAATCTCATTCTCAAGAAAAGTCCAATCATGATCAGAAATACCCAAATGAAATTTATCTAAATCACCCAGAATAACCTTTACACGTTTTTCAAATTCAAGATTTAGTTTTATTCCACCTTGGATTGTATCAAATGCTTTTTTCAAGCGATTATATCCCTCTTCTTTAGATATTGAACGAACGAGCACATAAATATCAGAAGATTGTTGCTCCAACAGACTTTTTATGATAAACGGGCCAAAAAAACCAGTTCCACCTGTCAAAAATATACTTCCTGAATTCGAATGATAATCCTCACTGAGGCTTAATTCCTCCCATTTAATGCTTGCATCACGACGCATCATATCCCGTTCAACAATTTTATAATCCTCTTGAATGCGTGTGAGAATTTTTTTGAAGGCAAAACGAGCAAATCTATTTGAGTCTTTAAGTTCGATTAAAATGGAAAACAACTCAGAGACGGCTACCTTTTGAATTATACGTAAATCAATTTCTTCTGATAAGTCTTCAAAACCAAATTTCAAAATCACTAGTTTGAGATCGTGAGCAAATTCAGCTAGTTTTAAAGAATCCAATCCAGAATCACCAAGAGTAGTAGTCTCTTGTCCTGTTAAATGATATCTAAAAAACAAATCGCTAACAAGATTTTCTTTGTTATTTTCATTGAAAGTGGCTTCTGTGACTTTAGTTTGTCCATCGTTTTTAAAAGAACTGAGAACCTCAAAACTTTCTGATTGATATAATGCTTTATTTTCTGCTCTTCTGATTTTACCCGAACTTGTCTTTGAAATTTCCTTGGCAAGGACGAAGATAGCCTGATCTATTTGAATTCCGAGAAAATTTTGTACGTTTTTGTTTATGATATCAAAGTCAGGTAATTTGTGCTTGCTCTTTACACCAACAACAACCACTAATTTTTCCTCCATTTTAGAAAATGCAGCTACACAACCTTTTCTAACAGCCGAGTCCTGCTCAACAATGGCTTCAACGTCTTGCGGATAATAATTTAAGCCCCGAATTATTATCATGTCCTTAATTCTGCCGCAAATGTATAATTCATCGGAGTGAATAAAACCAAGGTCTCCCGTTCTCAACCAATGTGTTTCATCACCAACTATTCTTGCATGAAAAGTTTCATTTGTGAGTTGTTCTCGATTCCAATATCCTCTTCCTTTACTGGATCCTGAAACCCATATTTCACCAACAAAATCATCAGATAACTTGGTTGGTTCTGAATCACTATTGACAATACAAACTTTTGCATCACCCAATATCTTGCCGCAACTCATGAGCTTGGTTGAATGTACATCATCATTCAGAACCACACTCCCTTTTTTTAAACTATCCGTATCGAAACTCCCAAAATTTCTTCCGTAATTGGAAACTGCTAATGTGTTCTCAGCTAATCCATAGGCGGCAAAAACAGCATTAGGATTCAACCCAAAAGATTTAAACTTAGTAATGAACTCCAAGAAAATATCTACTTTCACAGGCTCAGCAGCATTCATAACAAAACGCAGAGAACTTAAGTCAATCTTTCTTAGGATTTCATCAGTTATTTTATCCGACTGTAAACAGTATTCATAAGCAAAACTTGGAGCAGAAGTAGCTGTACAAGCGTATTTAGAAATGGTTTCTAACCAAAGTGCCGGTCGAAGAATAAAATCTGTTGGAGAAAATCCGTAAGTAGTTCCACCTTTCAGTGCAAAAAACAAATAATAACCGATCAATCCCATATCGTGATATTGGGGCAACCAAGAGACACCGATTGGTTTATGATCTACCACATTATTGCAATTATCAATTAAATTTTCATGGGTGACGATTACGCCTTTAGGATCATTGGTGGAACCAGATGTATATTGTAAAAATAATATTTCTGAATGCTTTTCAACGAAATCTTGTTTCCTTGAATTGCTTATATCATCCGTTGAAATCCAATCTAATTTTTTTAAAAACTTTTCAGTTTTGGACGTTAAAGGTGATTGAGAAATCTTTAATAATGCTGTTAATTTATAGGAACGGGTAGTTAATATGGCTGTTGCAGAACAATCAGAGGCAATAAAAGCCATTTTTAGAATTGCTGCTTGAAAACCATTGGCAGAAGGGGGATAAACTGGAACTGGAACAAGTCCTGATCTCACGCAGGCAAAAAAAGCACAAATCATTTCAAGTCCTGGCGGATATGCTAATAAAATTCGATCGCCTTGTTGAAAATTATAATTGGCTTGAAAATTAGCTGCAATACATTTGGTGCGCACATCAAATTCAGCATAGGTATATGATTCTTTCACGTCGCCTTTACTATCTAAGAAAGCAAATAGTAATTGTTCTCGATTACTTACTACTTGTTTTTCAAATTCCGTAATAATTGACTTCATCAAATGATTAGTTAAAAAGATTCCGCTCTTGTAAATTTTCAAATGTAAGCTCAGTTAAAACAGGATTTTCTAGTCTAGTTTGAACAGAAATTACACCGATATACTCTTCATTTATATCTAAACTGATCATTTTCCAATTTTCTTTTTCATCATTTCCCCACCCAATTTTTTGAATTGAAGGTTCACTCCCAGAAACGAAATTAACTTCTAATTCTTTCAATGGTGATGTTAATCCACTACCTAAAGCCTTAAAGAATGACTCTTTTCTGGTCCATGCATTTATCATGGCCTCCTGTTTTGATTCTTGTTCTAGACAATCAAATAATTTTAACTCACTTTCTGAAAATAAAAAACTCTTAATTTTCGAGCAATCCATTATTCTGTTTTTTTGTTCAACATCAATTCCAATTGGACCAAGATGAGTAATTGCAATTACAAAACAATCACCGGAATGTGAAACATTAAAGAATACATCTTTCTGATTCAAATAAGGCTTGCCATTTACACCCTCATAGATTTCAAGATTATCAGTTTTAATACCTACAAGATTTGACAATAACAACTTCAGTATCGATCGGCACTTTATGAACATTTTACGATTTTTTTCAATCAAGATATTTTCAGCGCGTCTTTTTTCATTTTGATTCAAAAGCTCGAAATCATTCGTTAAAACATTTTGTGACAAAAATCCTTTGTATATTAATATTCTATCCAAAAGTTGTGTTTGCAGAAACAAATTAATTAGTTAAAACGAAGATACATTATTTTCCTTAATCATCTATATTTGTGTGCCGTTATACATTTTATAAAAAAGTTTATAATTTCATGGTAGGAAAAGACTTTGAAACAGCTCAAAAAATACTAAAGAAGTTTTCTAAAAAGAATATTTCATTAGCTGTTCGTGAATTTATAGTCACTTGTGTTTTGCTTTGGAGCAGCATTTTTCTGAGTTATTACGCGATAAATTCAAAGGTTTATTTTATTCTACTTATATCCATACCAATCACCGTTGCTTTTATGTGTAGAAGCTATGTTATTGAGCATGATTGCGGCCATCAAAGTTTTCTTCGCACCTCTTGGGGGAATAATTTAGCAGGGACAATTGTAGGCTTTGGCATTATGATTCCTTACGAAATGTGGAAAATGATTCACGATAGTCATCACAAGAATGTAGGTAATTTAAGCACCCGTGATTTTAATCCTGAGATATGGACCATGACAATCTATGAATACCAAGAGTCACCTACTTGGAAAAAGTATCTGTATAGGTTTGTGAGATCTAGATTTGCAAGATTGATAATTACTCCAACAATCAATTATGGTCTTGGCTGTAGATTGATCCACCCAAATTTTAGTAGAAAAGCAAAAATATCAGTTATCGTCCACGATATAATCTATGTATTATTAATTTGGTTCATTATTTACACAATAGGATTTCAAACGATTTTAATTATATATATTATCCCGCTAATCTTATTTTTTGCTATTGCTGCCTTTACATTTTATGGTCAACATCAATTTGAAGACACATACTGGAAGGGTGGAGATGAATATGATTGGAAAGAAGCGACGTTTTATGGAGCTTCTGATATTAGTAGTCCAAGCTGGTTCAGATGGTTAGTAGGAAATGTCGTTTGTCACTCAGCACATCACATTTACACTTCAATCCCTTTTTACAGACTCTATGAGGCTCAAGCTGCTTTGAATAAGGAATTTAATTTTAAACAAATATCGATTGTAAAAGTATGGGAACTTATGGGATTAAAACTTTGGAATCCAGACACACAAAAACTTGTCTCATTTGAAGCTGCAATGAATAAACAAAAATGATCTATTCTGTTCGTCAAACTACAATAAAGCATGGAGATGCCAATTTCCATATCTTACTATACATTATATGTATTACATCCTTTTTAATAGCCTATTTTGGCAAAAATTACCTAATTATTTTTCTAAGCAGTAGTGCTTTACATTTTTGCATCGAAAGTCTATTGACATTAACTGGAATTAGAAAGGGAAGGACTTTTCTCTTTGGGAAGCAATTACCCCGGGTTGGTGAAATAAGTCTTCGTTCATTAGTGGAGGGCCCGGCCTTTTGTGTTCCTGCGTATTTTATGGCTGATCAAATTAAACTCGGTAATTTTGCGACTATTGCTTTGTTGGGAGGAATAATAGTAGGTTTAGCATCATTATACTCAGCCCTTTCAGACAATTATTTTGTAAAAAAGCACGTTGACACTGACAAGATTATTACTAGTAGAAGGGCAATGTCTAAACCTAAGGCTTTCATTACTCTGTTGTTAATTAACTCATTCTTTCTTTTTTTAATTGTTCGTTTACCTAATGTAGCATTTCAGCACGCAACACTTTATTTAGTAAGCTATGCTTGCTTTGTGTTGTTATTTTATTTTATTAATTACAATTTGGGGGTAAGATATATTGAAACTTATGATTCTAAAAAGGATGAATACACTAAACCAAGTTTATTTTACCAAGTTTTTGGATTATTTTATGACAGTGTATTTGAGATGACTTTATTTATTTCACCTGCCTATTTGATTCCTTATTATCTTGGACTTTTTAACTAGAATGAAAAACGTATTTAAACGAAAAGCACCATCTATTTTCGACAGTGCTTTTCGTTGTGACCTTGTCAGGATTCAAACCTGAAACCTCCTGAGCCGTAATCAGGTGCGCTATTCAGTTGCGCCACAAGGCCATTTTACAGGCTGCAAATATACAATATTTTGTTAATTTTCAAGATGCTTAAACAACTAAATAAAATATTTTGTACTTTTAACTAAAATTTAATCACATGAAAAAAGTATTTTTAGTTTTAGCATTAACCATTTATTCTGGTTCAATGATATCTAGTGCTATTGCAGCAACAAATGGAGTTTCTATTTCTTTGAATGACGACGATAAGAAAAAGAAGAAGAAAAAGAAAAAAGGATGTTGTTCTTCTACTGAAGCAAAAGCTTGTCCTGCTAAAACAGAGGCTAAGTCTTGTTGCTCTTCAAAAAAGAATTAATTCAAATTATCTATTTAATTGATTATCGGGCTGTCTCATTGAGATAGCCTTTTTTTGTTTCAAATTTTTACAATAGAAAATGAAATCCATTGACGCAATCATATTTGATTTGGGTGGTGTTTTTATAGAAATTGATTACACGGCAACAATAAGCGAGTTTGAAAAACTGGGATTTGAAAATGCAAATTATTTATATTCACAAACCGAACAGGCCTACTTATTTGAACAATTTGAAAAAGGAGAAATATCCTCTCCACATTTTATCAATAAACTTCTAGCAATAAGTAATTCAGCTCCAAGTCCTAATGAAATTGTTAAAGCCTGGAATGCCATGATTTGTAATTTTTATCTTGAATCAATTGCTGTTTTAAAAAATCTGCAAGACAAGTATCGTTTATTTATGTTGAGTAATACGAATGAATTACACATAGATTTGGTTAATCGGAGATGGAACGAAGTTGAAGATTCTCAAATGCACTCATTGTTTGAAAGAATTCATCTTTCGCATGAATTGGGCATGCGCAAACCCTATCCTGAAACTTTTTTAAAAGTCTGTGAAATAAATAATCTAATACCCAAAAACACCTTATTCATTGATGATTCCATTCAACATGTTGAAGGAGCAAAAATTGCAGGACTTCAAACTATTCACCTAAAAAAAATAACCGATTTAGCTTCTGAATTGAATGCTTTTGGTATAAACTAAAACAGCGCCTTTTGGGCGCTGTTTTAACCAAACGATATACATTAGTCTTGTAATACTAATGCCGCTGCATCAGTCTTATCAAGAGCATCTTTAATCTTAGTTTCTAATTCTTCTACTAATTCAGGATTGTCTGACAGTAAAGATTTTATCGCCTCTCTACCTTGTCCTAGGCGTGTTTCACCATAAGAAAACCAAGAACCACTCTTTTTTAGAATATTTAAATCAACACCTAGATCGATAATTTCTCCCACTTTAGAGATACCCTCTCCGTAGAGAATATCAAATTCAGCTTTTCTGAAAGGAGGAGCTACTTTGTTTTTAACCACTTTCACCTTCACTCTATTTCCAATAATTTCTTCACCGTCTTTAATTTGAGTTGCTTTTCTAATATCAATTCGAATTGATGAATAGAATTTAAGTGCATTTCCTCCCGTTGTTGTTTCAGGATTACCAAACATAACTCCTATTTTATCGCGAAGCTGATTGATGAAAACACAGCAACAACCTGCTTTATTAATAGATGAAGTAAGTTTACGTAATGCCTTAGACATTAAACGCGCTTGTAATCCCATCTGTGAATCACCCATTTCACCTTCAATTTCAGCTTTTGGTGTTAAGGCCGCCACTGAATCAATAATAATTAAATCAATAGCTCCTGAACGAATTAAATTGTCAGCAATTTCTAGCGCTTGCTCTCCATTATCCGGTTGAGAAATCAAAAGATTTGCCACATCAACACCCAATTTTTGGGCATAAAATTGATCAAAAGCATGTTCGGCATCAATGAAAGCCGCAATACCTCCTTGTTTTTGCACTTCTGCAATTGCATGAATAGCAAGTGTTGTTTTTCCGGAAGATTCAGGACCATAAATTTCTACTACTCTACCTTTTGGATATCCATTAATTCCTAAAGCTAAATCTAAGGAAACTGATCCCGTTGGTATCACTTCAACCTTTTCCACAGGGCTATCTCCCAATTTCATAACAGAACCTTTACCAAAGGTCTTATCTAATTTTTCCATTGTAAGCTGCAACGCCTTCAATTTTTCTACATTTACTTCTTTTGACATATCGTTTGGTTTTTAAATTATTAACAGTACAAAGCTACTTTTAGAAGAACGTAATCTATTTACGCTCATAAAAATTATTTTAAAATTGCCAGAATTTCTTCAGCGTGAGCATTTGTTTTAGGCTTTGAAATGATTCCTTCAATCATTCCTTTTTCATCAATTAAAAATGTTGTACGATTGGTACCCATGTATTCTCTCCCCATAAATTTCTTTAAACCCCACACACCAAACTTCTCAACAATCTCTTTGTTTTCATCAGCTATTAACGTAAAGTTTAACTTGAACTTATCAATAAACTTAGCATGACTTTTTACAGAATCGGTACTTACTCCAAGTACTTCAATGCCTTTATCTTTTAGGACATCGAAATTATCTCTTAAATTACATGCTTGTGCGGTACAACCAGGCGTATCATCCTTCGGATAAAAATATAACGCTACTTTTTTACCTGCGTACTGATTAAGATCAACTGCATTTCCATTTTGATCAACTCCTTTCAATTCAGGAGCCTTATCCCCTACTTTCAATTGTGACATAAAACAAATTATTAAAAATTAAACTTAAAATGATGAAATTCTAATCAAATATAGTGATTTTATTTTAATCAAAATATATTTTTGAAAAAAAATTAAAAAAACGTATGTAAAGTATGAATATCTTCAATCTCTACGACCAAAGAAGAAATGTTTTTCTTATTCATTTTTATTTGATATCCTCCAGCATAGATTGGGACATCGCCTACCTCCTCTTTTAGCTGCTTGAAGTAATTCTCCATGAATTTTTCTTCTACAGCAGTCAACCAGGACGTAACAATCGCTTTGGGTTTTAATTGATGAAAACAAAGTAACAAAGAATCATAGGGCAAACTCTGACCTAAATAAATTGTTGGTATGTTTTTCTCCCGAAGAAGGTATTGGTAAAACAATAAACTTATCTCATGCCATTCGTGTTCAGGCAAATACAACATAACTGCATTCTCATCATCTCGAGGAATAGGCAATTTATCTATTTCTGCAATAATCTTTTGACGAATTAAATTCGATATAAAATGTTCCTGAGCTGGATTTATCGATCCAACCAACCACATAATTCCGATTCGATCTAAAAAAGGAACCAAATGATCAGTAAATGTTTTTGACAAACCAACTTCTTGAATGAGAGCACCAAGCGTATTACGAAATAAATTTTCATCTAGGGTAAGCAGTGCCAAAATCAATTGCTCATAACTATCTTCTACCTGATGTACCTCTTGAATCGAAGAAACTTTTTCCTGTATTTGAGGAAAGGTTAAGTTGGCGATGTGCGAAATCTTAATTCCGTGCTTGTACAATAAACATATATTTAACAAGGTCACTAAATCTTCGTCTGTGTATAATCTAATTTGGGTATCTGTTCGATCTGGCGACAATAAATTATAGCGCTTTTCCCAAATACGAATAGTATGAGCTTTGACTCCAGAAAGTGTTTCTAAATCTTTAATCTTATATTCTGCCATGAGAAAATTGTCCAACCTAATGAACGCCAAACAATTTCGATTGAAAAAAGTTCATTGAAGTGGCTAAAATAATACCGGGAAAATGATAATTATTAGAATTTTAACATCTTCACATACTAAAGAAATTAAAATTTTAAGAAATCACTTCATTATAATTTGTACAATCAATCCAAATCCTCAACATCAAAATCAGCTAATTCCTCGTTGAAATTTTTAACTAATAAAGCTATTTCACTTATTAATATTGCTTTTTGATCATTTTTAGCGCCTGTCTCAAGGTATTCTTTTAGATGTAATTGTGATTCTAAAATGTCCGACTCCTCAAATGGACCCTCTAAATTTTCTATAATTGTCAAGCATTCAAGCGCTTCTAGGTAATCTCCTTCAACGGCCATTTCAACAAACTCAGCCAAATAGGAACTATAATCCAAGCGACTGTTCCATATAGTTGAAAGTAAAACTTGACGAATCACTAAATTCTCCGGATCCATAAGAATTTGAATCATCGTTTCCTGTGCGTCTGTGGCACTGAGATCATTAAAAAAGATCAAAAGATGCTCCTTGCATTTATCAGCAATTGGTGCATGAAAAACACTCACTAATGAAGGAAGGGCCTCAATTGTTAAAACAGTATCCAACTCTGCTAAATTCTTTGCAAATTCTTGTTCATTCCCTGCTTTTAATTTTTTTAAAAGCTCACTTTGTTTTACTAATTTACTTTTACTCATTTTAGTTTAATTTTCTCACGAAATCGATTATCAAATTACCTATGTTCTCAAAAGCTGAAAAGGTCAAATTCTCAAATTTATCAAAGACATCGTGGTAATTTTTATTAGACCCCATAGTGTATATAAAAAAGGCTGGCACACCGGCTTCTGTAAAGAAATAATGATCCGAATTAGCAGCTGGACCCCTACTTTTTATTGCTTTTAGGTATTTTTTCTTCTTATTTATTCTAGTTAAGAGCTCAAATTCTTTATGGAAAAGTGTTGCATTTACGGCTGTAATTCCTTCTTCTCCACTTCCCATAATGTCTAAATTAACCAAAAAACGAATATCTTTTAAGGGGAAAAGAGGATTTTGCACGTAATAATTTGAACCAATTAATCCGGCTTCCTCACCAGCAAATGCTATAAAAACTAAGTTGTATTTCGAAGGATGATTTTTAAAATAATCAGCTAAATACAACAACATCGAACAACCACTTGCATTGTCATTAGCGCCAGGAAAATAGGTGTCCTTGCCCATTCTTCCCAAATGATCGTAATGAGCAGAAAATACAATCGTTTTTGCATATTTTTTCTGGGAAGGCAAGTATCCAATAACATTTTGAGATCCATGTACTTTTTTAAATTCCGAATCGATATTGATCGTAATTTTTTCGGGATTACTTGTAAAAACAGAATCTTGAACTTGCAAATAAAGATTTTTAAAACTTGACGTTGAAACGGACCATGTAAATTTTGAGTTTACCACTTCAACTATTGGAATTGACGCCGCTAACTTGGACAAGTATGCAGTCACTTTCCGGATGGTATCTCCTCCATATCCAAAATTATTAACAACCAATCCTGAATTTTTTGGCCAATTTTTGAGAATTAAGTTCTGATTGTACAATTCCGAAATGGAGCCAGTTTTTAGATTTAATTCGCCTGAAAATCCTTTACTTGATGGATCAACGACAAAATGAATTCCTGGCTTTAAACTTCTCTCATTGAGAACTACCTCCATATTAGTTGGAAAGGTATTCACTGGAAAATCAAAAGATTGGAAAAAGTTAGAATTTGAATACCCAGTCAACCCAATTTCTTTAAACGCAGTTCGAATATAGTTGGCCGCAATTGAATCTCCACCATTTACATACCCTCTCCCATGTAATTCAGGAGAACAAAAAATAGAAGTTGATTCTTTGTAATCAAATTGTTGAGCAAAAGAAATAGAGCAAAAAACGATGGAAAAAATCCATACGAATTTACGCATAACGTCTTTTAATTTTTGCTACAAAATCAGTGATTGTTTCATTGTCAGCATCTTCCCAGTTATTTGCCGCAGCAAATTCAGCAATTTTCTCACGAGCAGAATCCATCCCCGTTCTTGCATCTAAGACTTTAACGGCATCAGAAAAAGTCTCGCTAGAACCTCCAAACAATTCATTGATAAATTGCAAACGCTCATTCAACCCGAATGATCCAATCAATGTATCTAATTTAGACATCGTAAAACTAGACGGAATATGACTTTCAACGTCTCTTATCTTCTCCACCCATATTCCTGAATGAACACTATTTTGAATTGGAGCTTCATGGTGTTGAATTTCAGGCAGTGGACGTTCTAAATCGTCTGAATGATCTGTAATCTCCGCTTGACTTTCATGTGATGATTCAAAAAGTAATTCTTCACTAGATTCAGTATTTTCATCCTCTAAATTCATTTCAATTTCTGGAGCAGGATTTTCAACATGAATTTCAGTTTCAACAGGCTCTTCATCCTTACTTTCTAGTTCAAAAACTGTTGGTTCAGGCTCGGAAATCGGTTCCTGGATTTCTATTGACATTGGCTCTGAAATAACTTGTTGTTCTTCATTAACGTCTTCTTCAAATGCGATAGGACTTAAATCAAAAGTAGGTTGTTCCAATATCCCTTGTTCATATACTTTATGTCGAACTACAACCAATTTCTCGTATAAATCACGAGCAAGTTCCACTGAATATTCTAATTCTGGAAGTGTTACCGAACCATTTTCAATTTTGGATACATGCTCCAACAATTCATTCACTTTTGATTTCATCTTTTTATTTTTTCAACATTTGACCAAAGTTTCTAACTCAATGCTTGTAGAACGAAATGAAATTTCGACTTTTAACATTCAAAATTAAAAAAGAATATCGGAGTCATAACTACCGAGTTTTAATTTTTCTTACACAATGAATGTTAACAACTAAGTGAGTATGTTTTTAGAACAATTTCCAACCGAAGGACGCCAGCATGGCTGGGTAGAAGTAATATGCGGATCGATGTTTTCCGGTAAAACGGAAGAATTAATTCGTAGAATAAAGCGAGCTCAGTTTGCGAATCAAAAATTGCTTTTATTTAAGCCAGCCATTGACAATCGATACAGTGAGGAAAATGTGGTGAGTCATCAAGGGAATGCTTTGGAAGCAAGAATAATTTCTAGCTCCTCTGATATTTGGAAACATTGGACAAACGAACGAGTTGTAGCCATTGATGAGGCACAATTTTTTGACGAAAATATTATTGGTGTTGCTAACGATTTAGCAAGAAAAGGTGTACGTGTAATTCTTGCAGGATTAGACATGGATTATTTAGGAAAACCCTTCGGACCAATGCCACAGCTTCTCTCAATTGCAGAGTATGTCACGAAAGTTCATGCAATTTGCGTTTCTTGTGGTAACTTAGCACAATATTCTCATCGAACAGCGGAAGAAAAGGAACAAGTCTTGGTTGGTGCTGTTGAGAAATATGAGCCACTTTGTCGTTCTTGCTTCAATAAAATTGCACATTGAAATTAGGGTTAACATACCAACAGTTTTATACTTTTTGCCAAGGAAAATCGATTAATAATTCGGAGAAAAAACCACCGATAATTGACCGTATTTGTTATGACTCCCGCAAAGTAGTAGAATCAAAAAACACCGCTTTTTTTGCTTTGCAAGGCACCTTTCGCGACGGTCATTTGTTTATTGATTCAGCCTACGATCAGGGAATACGCGTTTTTGTGGTTTCTCAAAAAATTGATGTGAAATTTTACCCTGATGCATTTTTTATTCAGGTGGATGATGTATTAAAATCCTTACAAAACTTAGCTGCCTCCCATCGGAGCAAATTCACTTATCCGATCATTGCAATCACTGGAAGCACAGGAAAAACAACCATAAAAGAATGGATTTTTCATTTAATCAAGGGAGAAAAAAGAGTGATTCGCAGTCCCAAAAGTTTTAATTCGCAACTAGGTGTTGCATTGTCCCTTCTTGAATTGACTACAGATTGTGATGTCGGTATAATTGAGGCTGGTATTTCTGAACCAAATGAAATGATCGCCTTACAAAAAATGATTCAACCTACATTTGGGGTTTTAACTACTCTAGGTCGGTCACACGTTGAAAATTTTTCGAGTCTATCCGAACTTCATCAAGAAAAACTGAAGTTGTTTTCACACGTGAACAAAACTTTTATTGGAGCGGGTATTTCACTCACTGAAAACCAATTAAGCTCAGTTAATGGAAAACCTATTCAGTCAGATTCCAAGTCTGAAGTTTTAACTGAATTTCCCTTTCACGATAAAATTTCAGTGAACAATGCAAAACTTGCCATTGAGGTTGCACTCGAGTTAGGTATAAACATAAAAAAAATCAAACAGCAAGTTTCCTCCTTGCCAACTCTTGCGCTTCGACTTGAAACATTTGATGGGATTAATAATTCTTTGATTATAAACGATACCTATAATCTAGATTTTGATGCATTGGTTTATTCGTTAGAATACCAAAAAATGATTGCCAAGCGCAGAAAGCGAATTGTGATCGTTGGATTGGATAAAGATAATAGTTCAAAGAAAAAGGAAATTCAGGAAATCGTTACTCAATTTAAGCCTGACGAAATTCATATCGTGAATTCGGTTTCAGATGTCCCATCAAACCTAGGAAATGCGGTCATACTGATAAAGGGAACGCGTAATGCAGGTATGGAAAAAGTTGCTCAACGCTATAAATTGAAACGTCATAGAACCTTTGTACAGATCGATTTGACCTCTGTTCGACATAATCTATCGGTTATTCGAAAAAAGTTAAAATCAAAGACGAAAATATTGGCGATGGTGAAAGCACAATCCTATGGATCGGGATTGGAAAAAATGGCGACATTTCTAGAACAACAGGGTGTTGATTATCTCGGCGTTGCCTACGTTGACGAGGGTGTTGAATTGAGAAAACACGGAATTAAAACACCCATATTGGTAATGAATCCAGAGGAAGAATCATTTGATTTATGCATTGAACATCAATTAGAGCCAGCAATTTATTCCTTTAATCAATTAGATCAATTTATCAAGGAATTGATTTTGGCTAAACAAAGTAATTTTCCGATTCATCTAAAATTTGATACTGGAATGAGGCGCTTAGGCTTTGAACCGGAAGATTGGTCGGAATTAGTTGCCGTTATACAATCACAACCAGAAATTCGTGTTGCAGGAGTTTATTCTCATTTGGCAGATGCAGATAATATTCGCGATAAACGATTTACAAATTTACAGTACAAAAAATTTGAGGAAATCTGTTTACGACTTCAAAATGGATTAGGATGTACTTTTATTAGACATCTATTAAACTCGGAAGGAGTATTTCATTTTCCTGAATTTCAACTAGATATGGTTCGCGTGGGCATTGCTATGTATGGTATTTCAACCGATATAAATATTCATAAATTACTACTGCCAGTTATTCAATGGCAAAGTGCAATTTCTCAAATTAAAAGCTTAAAAGTGGGTGAATTTGTAGGCTATTCGCGTACTTTTAAAGCTACAAAATCCACTAAAATTGCAATCATTCCTGTTGGCTATGCCGATGGTTTTAAACGAAGCTTGAGCAATGGTAAGGGTGGAGTGTATATTGATGGGAAATATTGTCCAACAGTGGGCAGAGTTTGCATGGACATGATAATGGTTGACGTGACGAATCTAACGGTCAAAGAAAGTGATTCAGTTGAAATCATTGGTGTGAATCAAACATTAGATAAATTAGCGGAATCGCTTCAAACCATTCCTTATGAGGTATTGACTAGTATTTCCAAGCGTGTTCATCGTGTTTATTTGGAATGATTGAGAAATAAAAAAAGCTGCCTTTTCAGACAGCTTTCTCGATATTTTAAAACCTCAATCTTATTTACTCAATTCTTGTTTAACGAGCGATGAAATTATTTTCCCATCAGCTTTTCCTGCAAGTTTCGAAGTGAGAACACCCATCACCTTTCCCATTTCTTGTGGGGATGAAGCTCCCGTAGCTTGAATTGCATTTTTAACTTCAACGAGAATCTCCTCTTCACTCAGCATTTTTGGCAAATATCCTTCAATAACTTTTGCTTGAAAAAGTTCATCGGCTGCTAAATCTTCTCGGCCTTGAGCAAGGTATAAATCATACGTTTCAACCCGTTGTTTGTGCAATTTCATACAGATTTTCATCGCCACTTCCTCTGAAACCTCAGAACCACCGCCAGAAGTAGCCTCCAGAAGTAATTTAGATTTAATATCCCGCAAAGCCGCTAAGCGATCTTTATCCTTGGCTAGCATTGCTTGTTTGATATCGTTGTTTATTTGTTCTGTAAATGTCATATTAATCTACATTATCATGTAAAAAGCTATTCCCTCTCAAACGTGTTGTACCATCTGAATCATCAGACAAACCAAACTTACTCACTTGTTTTTCAGCTGGAGCAGCTTCCTCCGACAATTGAATATTACGACGAACATAAGCTGGTTCATTTTCAAAAGCAGTTATTCCATCAGCTAATTTTAATTTCGCTGTGTATTCCTTAATGCGATTTACTCGCTCTTGAGATTTCATTTGATGCTCCTCAGGACTTATAGTAGATTTAGGAATTGGCGTTGTGAAATCAGTTTCATCCTCAAGTTCGTATTGAATAACAGGAGTTGGTGTTGGTTCCACTGGAGTTTGAGAAACAAATGGATTAGTATATTCTTCTGATATTGGAGTTACCTCCCAATCAAATTCTACTTCATTTTCACTTGTATATGTTTCATTTTTTTCAAAATTAACCTCACTTTGAACCTCACTTTGAACCTCAGTTAAACTAATTGGAGTTTCCTCTACACTATCATTCAGCTCATGTATTACAGTTGATTCGTTTATTTCAATTTCTGTTGTAGAACTTACAACTGGTTCGGAAGAAATGTAGCTTTGAACAGGAGTAGAAACTGGTTCAGAATACGAAGGAGCACTTGTTGCAAGGTTTGATTGAGAGTAAGAAGAAACTGGATTTGAAAGCGGCGTACTAATTTCCACTTTTGAATCTTCTTCAAGATCAATCATCTTGGTCTCCATTGGTTTCTCCAAACCATGAACTGGGGTTGATGCAGTTGAGAATCCTGTTGCAATTAACGTGATATTTAAACTTTCACCAAGTGAATTATCTAAACCGTGGCCCCAGATTACTTCAGCATTTGATCCCGCCTCATTTTGAATGTAATCTGTAATGATATTAATTTCATCCATGGTTAATTCAGAACCACCGTATGTAATATTCAACAATACATATCTTGCACCATTGATATTATTATCGTTCAATAATGGTGAGTTCAGAGCAGTTTTAATAGCAACTAACGCTCTATCCTCTCCTGTGGCATGAGCACTACCCATAATTGCATGTCCGCTGTTTCTCATTACTGTATTCACATCGTTGAAATCAACGTTGATATATCCTGTTACTGAAATTAATTCAGCAATACCTTTCGCGGCAACCGTTAAAATGTCATCTGCCATTCCGAATGCTTGAGAAATCGTGCAGTTTTTACTGATTTGATACAATCTCTCATTATTAATCACTAATAATGTATCTACATTTTGACGCATCTTCTCAAGACCATCTTCTGCTTGTTGACGACGTTTTTTACCTTCAAAATTAAAGGGAACAGTTACGATTCCAACGGTTAGAATCCCCAAATCCTTTGCAACTTGAGCAATAACAGGAGCTGCTCCAGTACCTGTTCCACCTCCTAAACCGGCAGTAACGAATACCATTTTAGTTCCCTTACTTAATAGCTCACGGATTTCCTCAATATTTTCATTCGCCGCATTCATCCCTACTTCAGGTAAAGCACCGGCACCTCTTCCTTCTGTTAGAGATGGACCCAATTGAATTTTCAATGGAACAGGAGAAATATCTAACGCTTGTCTGTCTGTATTACAAACGATAAAGTCCACCCCAATAATTCCCATGTTGTACATGTGATTAACAGCGTTACTTCCGCCTCCTCCAACACCAATTACCTTGATGATTGAGTTGTTTTCTTTTGGTAAATCAAATTCCATAATTTCTTATTTGTTTGGTATTTATATTCTTTATTATTAATCTTCATCCTTGAACGTTTCAGAGACTTTCTCACCAATTTTTGTAAACATTTTGGTGAAAAAATTCTCTCTAGGACTTCCAGGATTTACTTTATTATTTTTTGTTTTTTCAGTCGATTCATCTTCAATTTCTGTTGAAGAACTAACTACCCTTGCTTTATTTTGAAAACCATTCAAAACCAATCCAATACCAGTTGCGTATGTTGGGCTCGCTAAATGTTCAAGTTGTTTGTTTGTATTTGCTAGGTGTTCTGTTGGTAAACCGATACGTGCGTCCAAACCAGTACGCAACATTACAAGTTGAGGCAAATGTTTCAATTGAGAACCACCACCCGTCAACACGATTCCAGCACCCATTTTGTTTTCATACCCTGAATTAATGATTTCGTAGTTCACAAATTCAATAATTTCAGACATGCGAGCTTCGATTATTGATGCCAAGGTTCGAACAGAAATAATTTTCTTTTGAGAACTTCCACGAACTCCCGGTATTCCGACATTCTCGTTAAGTTGACTTTCCATTGGAGATGCAGAACCGAATTTTACTTTCAACTTCTCGGCATATTTACGCATGATATTACAACCCTGCTTGATATCATCAGTAATTATATTTCCACCGAATGGGATAACCGCTGTATGGCGTAAAATTCCTTCGTAAAATATTGCTACATCCGTTGTCCCGCCACCAATATCTACTAAAACAACACCAGCTTCTTTTTCCTCCTCACTCAAAACGGCATGTGAAGATGCAATTGGTTCAAGAATAATTTCTTTAACTTCCAAATTTGCCATTTCCACACATTTCTTAATATTTCTAACTGCCGTTACATTCCCTGTAATTATATGGCAATTAGACTCAAGTCTTGTTCCAGGAACACCTATTGGATCCTTGAAACCCGGATCATTGTCAATGATATATTCTTGAGGGAATACTGATATAATTTCCTCACCTGGCTTCATCACCAATTTGTACATATCGTCGATCAATGCATCAATGTCAATTTGACGAATTAGCGCTTCAGCATCTTTTCGTGTAATCAAACCACTATGTTGAATGCTTTTTATATGTTGGCCAGCAATTCCCACATATACGGAACGGATATTAAGTTGGCCAGGAACACGTGATTGCGCCTCTGTTACAGCTGTCATGATAGACTCGACTGTACGATCAATGTTGCGAACATCGCCACGAACAACACCCAATGATTCGCTTTTCCCCATTGAGATGATTTCAATTTTACCATGCTCATTTTGCGTTCCAACAAAACATGCAATTTTTGTGGTTCCTATGTCTAATCCTACAACAACTGAATTTTTCATACTTATTTTTTCTTGCAGACAATTTGTCCGTTATACTTAATCGTTATCACACTGTATTTATTCCATCCCTCAAAAGGCATCGCCTGTTCGTAAAACACTTTGAGTTTCTTGAACTTATCTTGAACCTCTTTATCTGAATTCGCAGTGCCAAATTCAATTATTTGATCCCCAATTAATGGAACAAAAACAAATTCATCTTGCTCATTTACAAACACTTGCCCAATCAATGATTGGAATAAGGTATCTTTACAAACATAATTCGAAATTCGATACATATCATCTAATTTTCGAATACTTTTCAAGTGGTTATTGTTAATAATTTGAGTTACATTTTCTGCATTTAATCTATCCTCAATCTTACCGTTAAAAACTAATACTCGAGCCGTATGAAAGTTTGATGTTCCAATTTTATACCCCTCAGCATCAAGGTAATAAGTTTCATTAAAAGAATTAAAAATACGAGCAATTGGAATACGTAATACAACATCTATGTTCCATTCTTTTCCAATTTTTTTATACACCTTAACAGATTTTACTTCCGACATTTTTAAAATGAATTTCTCCACTTTATTCGGATCTAGGTCCTTTGTTTTCAACCCCTTTGGTAATAATCCAGCCCGTTCTAATCTCGTCTGCAATTCATTTTTGGTCAAAAACGCACTTTCACCTTGAACTTGAATAAAAATCTCAGGTTTTGATAAAATCTGTTGATTTTCCTCTTGTTTAACAAAGAAAATTAATACTCCCAATCCAATAAGAAAAAGTACAATCAAACTTATTTTTACCCACTTTTTCATACCGCTAACTGGGTTTGGATTTTTTCTTTAAGTCTAGCGACAATTCTATCAATATCTCCAGCCCCAATGGTTAACAATACATCACATTCCAAAATAGAAATGCAATCAATCGCTTGGTTTGGCTCCATGATTCTTTTTGCTGAATTTTGAATTTTATTCAACAATACATTTGATGTTACCCCTTCCATTGGAAGTTCACGAGCCGGATAAATCGGCAATAAAATAACTTCATCCAATTTTGCCAATTCTTCTGCAAATTCGTCCATGAAATCTTTTGTCCGTGAAAAAAGATGTGGTTGAAAAATTCCTATGACTCTTTTTTCCGGATACATTAAACGTATAGAATCAACTAGCGCCTTAATTTCCTTTGGATGATGTGCATAATCGTCTATATAAACAAATTTTTTTTCGCGAATAATGTATTCAAATCTTCGTTTAACACCTAAAAATGATTGTAATCCCGAACGAATTTGTCTTTCATCCATTCCTAAAGAAACGAGCAGAGCAATGCAAGCCAAGGCGTTTTCAGCATTGTGAATTCCTGGCACTCCTAATTCAACGTCTTTCCAAACAGCAGATGAAAATCGAACATCCATTAAAAAACGATCCCCTTCAATTCTCAGACTTTCCGCAAAGAAATCTGCCGTATTTCCAGAAACAGAATAGGTAATAACTTTAGCACTCGAGTTAAAGGGTAATCCTTCTTTGATAACCATAAAACCTTCTTTACTTATTTTTTCGGCATATAATTGAAATCCTTCTTGAAATTGAGAGGCACTTCCATAAATATCCAAATGATCAGGATCAGCTGACGTTATAATAGAGCTAAATGGAGACAATCGTAAAAAAGATCTATCGAATTCATCAGCTTCGATAACAGCATAAGGACTCGTTTGGTCAATCAATAAATTCGAATTAAAATTGGTTGATATTCCACCTAAAAAAGCGTTACACTTCCATGTGCTAGCATTTAATATGTGGGCTAACATCGTACTTGTTGTAGTTTTCCCATGTGTTCCGGCAACACACAATCCTTTCAATTTTTGAGTTAATAGACCAAGCACCTCGGAACGTTTAAGAATGGTGAATCCCCCTTTATTCAGGAAACTCCATTCTTGATGATCCTTTGGAATTGCAGGAGTAAGTACAACCAAGGTAGTCTCTTTATCTTGATATTTTTGAGGTAAATCTGAGCCCAAATCCTCAAAATGTATTTCACATCCTTCCTCTAACAGTTGATCTGTCAGGGGAGAGGGCGTTTTGTCATACCCTCCTACTTCATATCCAGTTGAATTAAAATAACGCGCTAAAGCCGACATACCAATACCACCAATCCCAAGAAAATATACTTTCTTGAAATCAGATAGTTGAATAGTATCTAAGCTTCTTACTTCCATTTTTTCTTAGCTATCGAAATGCAAACATCAACTATTTCTTCGGTGGCTTGCTTTTTACCGAACTTCAGAATATTCGCACCTAATTCCTGTTTCAAAGATTCGTTATCCAGTAATTGTAGCGCTTCATTCACCAATTTTGTACGTGCAGAATTATCATCTACTAAAATGGCCGCGGAATCATTTACCAATGTCATTGCATTTTTCGTTTGGTGATCCTCAGCAACATTGGGAGAAGGAACTAAAATAGTAGGTTTTCCAACCAAAGATAATTCTGAAACTGAAATAGCTCCAGCTCTTGAAATTACAATATCCGCAGCGGCGTAAGCTAAGTCCATTTTATCAATAAATTGAAACAAATAAATCGATGAAAAATTCCTTCGATTTACCGAAACCGCCATGTCTGCATGATATAAACGTCCGCATTGCCATAGAACCTGCACATTGGATTCATGTAGCTTTTCCATTCCGTGCTTAATCGCTTTATTCAATGTTTTAGCTCCAAGCGACCCACCAATCACCAAAATAGTAGCTTTTTTAGGGTCTAATTTAAAATGCTCAATGGCCTTTTCTCGTTTACCTTGAATTTCAACCATTTCAGGTCGAACAGGATTGCCTGTATAATAAATAGATTCTTTCGGAAAGAAACGTTCCATATTAGGATATGCCGTACAAATTGCCTGCGCTTTTTTGGCCAATAATTTATTGGTTTTCCCTGGAAAGGAGTTTTGTTCTTGTATAAGCGTTGGTACTCCCAATAAATTAGCCATTTTCAAAGTTGGGCCGCTCGCATAACCTCCGACGCCAATGACTATTTGAGGTTTAAAATTCTTAATGATTTTTCGAGCTTTTAATAAGCTATAAATAATTTTAAAAGGAAGTTTAAGGTTGGCAAGAGTAAATTTTCGTTGAAAACCTTGAATTGGCAATGCTTTAATTTTATATCCTGCACGAGGAACACGTTCCATTTCCATTTTTCCTTCAGCACCAACAAACAAAACATGGCAGGTAGGAAATCTTTTTTTGATCTCATCTGCAATTGCTATTGCCGGAAAAATATGTCCTCCAGTTCCGCCTCCTGAAATAATTACACGCTCAAGTTTCATAACTCCTCAAATGAATTTACAGTATTAGATTTCGATTTTTTTTGTTGGTTGTAGGCAATTGATTGTACTATACCAATGGAAACACAAGCCATAATCAATGCTGACCCTCCCATGGCTAAAAGCGGCATATTTTGACCTGTAACCGGAAAAACACCCGTGCAAACGAGCATATTAACCGATGCTTGTGTCAATAACAAGATGCCTATTCCCAAACAGAGGTAGGTCTCGAAAAGCTTTTCAGCGTTTAATGCAACGCGAATAATTCGATGAAGGAGAATTAAGTAGGCAATGATAAGTACAACTGCCCATACAACTCCAAACTCCTCCACAAAACTTGCATAATAAAAATCGGCATAGGCTTCAGGAATATATTCTTTCAACTTACCATCACCAACTCCCTGTCCGAAAAAGGAACCGTTATTGATTGCCAATCTTGCGTTTAAGGCCTGAGCATTCGAGAGTATATCTTTATCATCTTCCAATTTATTGAAAATTCGATTCTCCCAAGTTTGATAACGAGGAAGTAAATTCAATCCAGGTGCAGCTTTGTGTAAACCCACCGCCATGATTGCGAGAAGTACGATGCCTGCGAGGATAATGCTAAGTTTTTTAATTGGAACCTTTCCGATAAACATTATGGTCATACAAATGGCAAAGAGCAAGGCAGCCGTAGAAAAATTATCCTTAACAATCAAAACACAAATCAAAGCTACTGGCCAAAAAATATGTACTATTCCGTCTCTCCAACTATTCAAATCATCCTCATATTTTACCAAAAGCCTTGATAAATAAACTATTATGGCAACTTTAGCAAAGTCAGAGGATTGGAATGTTAGTCCAATGAAAGGGATTTTAATCCACCGACCTGCATCATTAATTTTGGAACCAAACAACAAGGTATAAACGAGAAGACCAATCGCTAAATAAAAGCTAAACTTTGCAAGTTGGGAAATATATTTTGAATCGCGTTTATGAATCCAATACATGGCAAAAAAACCTATCAGAACATAGAAAAAATGCTTGTATAAATATTGAATAGGTGAACCGCCTTCCATTTTAACGAGTATAGGCACAAAACTATACACGGTAACCAATGAAAAGGATAGTAATATCAACGAAACCAGCCAAATAACTGGATCACCTTTGAGATATTTCAGGTATGCTTTCATTTTACTTGAGCCATCGACAAATAATCATTGAAACGATTTTTCTGGTATTCCCAATCCGATTTTGAATAGGTAAAAAGAAGTATTGATGGCTTTATTTTCAAATTGTTGATTTTATCAAAAGCTTCATTTAAGGAAGAAACTATAACGCCATTATTTAAAAAATAGTTTTCCTTTGAAAGCTTTTCATCATCTATAAGTGCAGAAAAATGAATTTTTGCATTTAATTCAACATTGACCTCTAAAACCTCTTTTCTTTCAGGTGAAGAGGAAATCCAAAATATAGGAAACGGAAATGAATCCATCGTAGCAGCTAAAACTGCAGGTTTCGGGTTTATCCAAGAGAAAACATCCATTCCCCACAATTTCCCATGGGGCTGCATGGTAGAATCTCCTGCTTTTAAAAGCCCCTCTTTTCTTGCCTGAAGAATCGAGTTTTCAATTTGAGCTATTTCTTTTTCACTCATTTCTATCCGATTTAATTACAACGAACGAACAGCTTGCTTAAATTGATTTCCGCGATCCTCGTAATTTTCAAAAAGATCAAAGCTTGCACATGCCGGAGATAACAAAACTGTTTCGTCTTTTTTTGCCAAACGATATCCAAATGCCACAGCCTCTGCAGCAGACTTTGCTTCAACAATCGTTTCAACTGTACCCTGAAAAGCTTCAATGATTTTCTGATTTTCTAAACCAAGGCAAATAATTGCTTTTACTTTGTCTTTTACTAAAGAAGTTAATTCACTGTAATCATTGCCTTTATCAACACCACCAACAACCCAAACGACAGGTTGCTCCATGCTTTCCAGTGCGAACCAAGTTGAATTTATATTCGTAGCTTTTGAATCGTTTATAAATTCAATACCGTTTACTTTGGCCACAAACTCCAAACGATGTTCGACATTGGTGAAGTCTTGTAAACTTTCACGCACTACATCCTTTCGGATTTCGAGTATTCTGGATGCTAAACTTGCAGCCAAAGCGTTCTGGGTATTGTGCTTACCCTTCAGAGCTAATTCATGAATTGACATGTTAAATTGTTTGTTTATGTTTATGATTATTTGTTCGTTTGTTGCATAACCTCCAAAGGAGATTTCCTCTTTTATACTGAAAGGAACCAGTGTCATTGTAAGCTTTCTTTTTGCGATTTCTGCCGCAATTATCGGATCATCTTGGTTGTAGATAAACCAATTTTCTTCTGATTGATTTTGTAGAATTCTGAATTTAGAATCGACATAATTCTGCATCTCGTAGTTGTATCGATCGAGATGGTCAGGAGTGATATTCGTTAAAATCGCAATGTCCGCTTTGAAATCAAACATATCATCCAACTGAAAAGAACTAATTTCTAACACATAGTAATCAAAATCATTTTCTGCCACTTGTTTCGCAAAACTTTGACCTATATTTCCAGCAAGACCTACATTCAGACCTGCTTTACGAAGAATATGATGAATCCAAAGTGTTGTTGTCGTTTTACCATTACTGCCGGTGATACATATTGTTTTGGCCTTACAATAATAACCAGCAAACTCAATTTCAGAAATAATTTTTACACCCTTCTCTTTCAACGCTATAATCAAGGGAGCTTTATCAGGGATTCCTGGAGACTTGACAACTAAATCAGAGGATAAAATTCGATCTTCATCGTGTTTGCCTTGCTCCCATTCAACGCCAATTTGCTTGAGTTTATCTTGGAATTCTTGTTTGACCTCCCCTTTATCGGACACAAAAACCTTCCAGCCCATTTTTAGAGCTAAAATGGCAGTACCAACACCGCTTTCTCCGGCACCCAATATTGCGATATGTCCAGGTTGTATTGACATTATCTCAATTTCAAGGTTACGATTGCGATTACGGCAAGGAGAACTCCAACTATCCAAAAGCGAGAAACAATTTTAGCTTCATGAAACCCAAGTTTCTGGTAATGATGGTGCAAGGGAGCCATCTTAAATAAGCGCTTCCCATCACCAAATTTTCGCTTTGTGTATTTGAAATATCCAACCTGAAGAATCACTGAAAGATTTTCGATCAGAAATACGCCACATAACACTGGAATTAATAGTTCCTTTCGAATTGAAATTGCAAAAACAGCGATTATTCCTCCAAGGGCAAGACTACCTGTATCGCCCATGAATATTTGAGCAGGATAAGAATTGTACCACAAGAAACCAACACAGGCACCAACAAACGCAGAAATAAATATCACGAGTTCCTCTGCATACGGTATGTACATCACATTAAGGTAATCAGCAAATTTCGCGTTTGAGCTTACGTAGGCAAGAACTGCCAATGCAATTCCAATAATTGCTGATGTTCCAGTGGCCAAACCGTCTAAACCATCCGTCATGTTCGCACCATTTGACACAGCAATTACAATAAAAATGATAATCGGAATGAAAATCATCCACCCATAGCTTTTTTCCCAATCACCAATTAACCAGTTGTAATTGAACTCATTTCCTTTGATGAATGGTATTGTGGTTGTCATATCATCCGTGCGGATCCATTTGTAATTCTCGTTGGAATTATTGACGTGTTGATGTGTCACGAATTGTTCTCCTGTATTCAGTTTATAATCTGCAGGAACTCTTTTGTGAACAACAACATCTTCTGAAAAATAAAGGATGCAGCCAACGATTAAACCAACGCCAATTTGTCCAATTACTTTAAATTTTCCTTTAAGACCTTCCTTATTCTTTTTGAAAACTTTGATGTAGTCATCTAAAAACCCAATCAATCCTAACCAAATAGTTGCTAAAACCATGGTTATCACATAGATATTGTGAAGTTTAGCAAATAAAAGTGTTGGAATTAAAATCGCCCCTAGAATGATTAATCCGCCCATTGTTGGCGTTCCTGACTTCTCAATCTGTCCGGCCAAACCAAGATCGCGCACAGTTTCACCTATTTGTTGACGACGCAAAAGATTGATAATTTTCTTCCCAAAAAGTATGGAAATCACCAATGAAGCGATTAATGCCAATGCAGCTCTAAACGAGATGAAATCGAATAATCCAGCTCCGGGAAAATTGAATTCATCTAAGTAATTAAAAAGATAGTACAACATTATTTTCCAATTAAATCAAACATATTTTTTGTTACCTCAAAATCATCAAAATCATACTTTACACCATTTATTTCTTGATAATTCTCGTGTCCTTTTCCAGCAATTAAAATGATATCGTTGGGCTGTGCCATAGCAACAGCTGTCTTTATTGCTTGAGCACGATCTGAAATACTCAATGTGCTACCCAATTTTTGACCTGGAACACCTTCCATCATCTGGTTTAAGATTACTTGTGGATCTTCCGTTCTTGGGTTATCTGACGTTAGAATAACCTGGTCACTCATTTCACAAGCAATACGGGCCATTACAGGGCGTTTAGCAGAATCTCGATCTCCACCACAACCAACAATTGTCAATACTTTTTCGTCTTTATTTCTAATAGAAGCAATAGTGGACAACACATTTTCAAGTGCATCCGGTGTATGTGCATAATCGACAATGGCTGTAATCCCCGTTTTGCTCTTAACGTGTTGAAAACGTCCTGAAACGGATTCCAATGAACTAATTACTTGAAGCAACTCTTGCTCATCTTGATCTAACAACATTCCAGTAGCGTAAACGGCTAAAATGTTATACGCATTAAACTCTCCGATTAATTTGGTCCAAACCTCTTTGCCATTTATTTGCAAAAGCATCCCTGAAAACTGATTCTCTAAAACTTTTACCTTAAAATCAGCGGGTGTTTTAAGCGCATACGTATATTTTTTTGCTTTTGAATTTTGGAACATTACCATTCCATTTTTGTCATCGCAATTGGTTAGTGCAAATGCATTAGAATCTAATTCGTCAAAAAAGCGCTTTTTTACTTTAATGTATTCTGAGAAAGTTTTATGGTAATCCAAATGATCGTGTGTGATATTTGAAAATATTGCTCCTTTGAAATGTAATCCTCCGATTCTTTCTTGATGAATCGCATGTGAGCTCACTTCCATAAAAACGTATTCACAGCCAAAATCAACCATTTCAGCCAACAATTTATTTAACTGAACTGGATCAGGTGTTGTATGTGTAGAAGGAATATCCGCATGGCCAATTTTATTTACCACCGTAGAAAGTAGTCCACACGCATATCCCAAATTTGAAAATGCCTTATGCAATAAAGTAGCTGTTGTGGTTTTGCCGTTAGTTCCTGTAACCCCAACCAGTTTAATTTTTTTGGATGGATTATCATAAAAATTAGCCGATGCAAGTGCTAATGCTCGAAGCGTATCATTCACTAAAATGATTGTACAATTTTGATCCAAAATATCTGGAATTTCCTGTACAACAAGAACTTGACAGCCATTTGCAACTACTTGAGGCAAAAATAAATGTCCATCTGTAGTTGTGCCTTTGATTGCAAAAAACACAGACGAAGAATCTGCTTTTCGTGAATCAAATTCAATTTTATCAATAACTCGATCCATCGAACCAGTCACAGTTTCAACTGCAATTCCAGAAAAGATATGTTTTAGTTCTCTAGTCATTACTGAAGTCCAATTTCAATTACACCACCTTTATAAACAGGTGTTCCGGCAGCCAATGACTGTGAAACAACCTTTCCGTATCCATTAATTTTTGCCACCATACCTTGAGACTCAATTAAGAAAATCGCATCTTTCGCATTCATACCCATTAAGTTTGGAATAACATCCTTATTCACAGGCATATTCTTCAAAGTGAGCTTGTTTTCTTCAAGAATTCCAACCAACCAATCTGAACCGTCTAAAAATGAAGCATTCACCCTAAATGTTTTTAATAGTGAAAGAATATCAGTCCTACTTCCATTTTTTACGGATGGAACATCTAGACTGCGGGGTCTATTTTCATTTATCGCCTTATGGTACTCCAAAGTTTTAGCATACACTTTATTGGCAATTGCTCCGAAAACAGTTCCAGCCACTGTTGCTCCTGTATATTCCACTTTTGGGTTTGTAATAACTACAATGCATGAATAGATGGGCTTATCAGCAGGGAAATAACCCACAAAAGATGCTTGATACGCTTTCTCATCTGCACCATATCCTTTCTTACTGTCTAGTAATCGAGCTGTACCAGTTTTTCCAGCAATCGTAAATTGAGCTGATTTAATTTGTTTTCCTGTTCCATTTTTCATTACCCCTTCCATACAAGATTTGAGAAGAGCAACAGTTTCTGGAGAACAAATTTGATTATTCATCACAATCGGCTCGAATTTTTTAATCACCTCACCATTTCGTCTGATTTCATGAACGAACTGTGGCTTCATCATTTTACCATTATTGGCCACGGCATTATACAAATTCAATATTTGAAGGGGTGTCATAAGTACTTCGTAGCCAATACCCATCGAAGGAAGAGAAAGTCGAGACCAACCTTTTTTCTCACCAGGTCTGTTGAATTTTGGACTCGCCTCACCTGGCAAATCAATGCCCAGGGGTTTTGTTAATCCGAACCTATCTAATCGACTTAAAAATGCCTCAGGTTCAGAGCGATAAGCATTGAAGATAATTTGAGAAAAAACGTTTGATGACTTTTCGAATGCATGCTTTATGCTAATTTTTCCATACCCTCTTCCATCATTGGCATCCTCGAATGTTTTTCCCGGAAATTTATAGCGTCCAACTGCTCGAACGGAATCGGTAATTCTAACCTTTTCATCTTCAAGAGCAGCCATTAACGAAGCTAATTTGAAAGTAGACCCCGGTACTTCTGTCACACCAATAGCGTAGTTTAACTTTTCGGAATAATTACCTTCCTTGTCGCGTGTTAAATTTGAAATCGCCCGAACAAAACCAGTCTTAACATCCATCACAACAATACAACCGCTTGTAGCTTCTTGATCTTTTAACTGTCGTTCTAATTCCGAATGAGCCACTTCTTGAATTTCTTTATCAAATGAAGTGACCACGTCAGCACCTTCCACTGCTTCTTTTACAATTTTCCCCGTTTTCTTCCACCCTGTTGAGATTCGTTGTTCAATTTCTTGCCCTGGACTACCTTTTAAATAATCGTAAAAAGCTCCTTCAACACCAACTTTTACAACACTCTTACCTTGATTATTAAAGTAACCAAGTGTTCGACTCATCATATCGCCATTCGGACGTTTACGCTCAATAGTTTCGATAGAATCAATAAGACCTCCTTTCAATTTTCCTAGGCGAAATATTGGCAAAGCTGCAATCTTCTTTCGTTCTTCGTTTGTTACTCTTTTGCGAATCAATAAATAACGATTTCCTTTTTCACGCGCCGTTCTAATTTCATCAAAATATTGCCGTGCTGTTTTATCCGGATACATTTTTGCCAATCCTTCACACAAATCTGAAAGGTCATTTTGAAAAACTTTTTCGTCAATTACAGTTGGATCCATTCGAATATCAAAGAAAGAGATAGAGGTAACCAAGGGAATGAGATTCATATCCAAAATTTCACCACTACGCGGAACCTTACTAACCATTCTCACAGGCAGTTTATCCTCCTTAAACGATAGGATTTTTCCAGCTCCTTCAAACTGAATTGCCACTGTTTTATACAAAACAACGGTCATCAAAATGATGAAGCCTATGTAAATAACATACGCCTTATAAAAGATATGTCTGCCTTCAGTTTTCATCCGTTTGTGTCTTCGGCTTTTTAATTCGAATTACTTTTGTTTCGTTTTCGTTTTCATGCAAGGTTGTATCTAATCTTTCAACCAACTTATAGCGCAAACCTTCTTCTTCTACTTTTGCTTTCGCTTCCACATAATCTGCTGTTGTTTGGTCTACTTCTCGCTGTGCCTGATTAATATCTTTTGAAAGCTGTTTGCCATAATATCCTTTACTCACAAGGATGAGTAAAAGAAAAATAAGAAAGAAAATAAACCCGAGATTATCTAGAACAAATCCTTTAGTTAGAAACTCACCGTTTAAAATCATAGCAAAAGCACTTTTTTTCTTTTTCGTTGCTCGCTTCTGATTTGCAGAACCCGAATTTTCCTGACGTGCGTCTTTATCTATATATTCGTTATCTTTCATTTCTCTCAGCTATTCTTAACCGCACACTTCTCGCGCGAGGATTCATTTCTGTTTCTTCATCATTTGGAACAAGCGGATGTCTATTTATTTCTCGAAAAGGCTTGATCAAATTGCCGAAAAAGTCTTTTTCTTCTTTTCCATCAAAAGACCCGTGTTTGAAATAGTTTTTCACTAGTCTATCTTCTAATGAATGATAAGACATTACCACTAAACGACCATTGGCAGCCAATAAGTCTGCTGAATCAAGAAGTAATTTCTCCAATACCTTCAATTCCTCATTTACCTCAATGCGAAGCGCCTGAAAAACCTGAGCAAAAAATTTATAGTCTTTAAACTTTGGCGCTAAATGTTGCAGAATTTCACACAACTGAAAGGTAGTATCAATTGACTTATAGCCTCTTTCCAAGACAATAGTTTGTGCAATTTTACGCGACTGATTTAACTCACCGTATTCTCTAAAAACTCGAATTAATTCAACCTCATCGTAAGTATTTACAATTGTTTTAGCTGATTTCTCTGAACGTTGATTCATGCGCATGTCTAAAGGAGCATCTGCGCGAAAAGAAAAGCCACGATCTCCTTCATCAAATTGATGAGAAGAAACACCAAGATCAGCTAAAATCCCATCAACCTGCTTTATGCCATGAGCCAACAAATGATTGGATAAAAACGAAAAATTAGAAGGGATGAAATAAAAGTTATCCGCTTCCCACACATTATTTTTGGCATCAGGATCTTGATCAAAAGCGATAAGTTTTCCTTTGGAAGATAATTCTGAAAATATTCGTCGAGAATGACCTCCACCACCAAAGGTGACATCCACGTAGACGCCATCCGGATTGATTTTCAACCCTTCAATGCATTCATTCAATAGAACTGGTATGTGATACGTCGTATTATTCTCCATCATCCAAATTACCCATTACTTCATCCGCTAAATCAGCGAAATCCGCCATGCTTCCTTCGATCATTGCGAAGTATTTGGATTTGTCCCAGATTTCAATTCGGTCGTTGTATGCGATTAGCATAACATCTTGGCTCAACCCCACGCGATCCATGTGAGAGGTCGGAACCAAGATACGACCGGCATTGTCTAACGCTATCAATTTTGCTCCTTGATGAAACAAACGATAGAACATTCGATTCTTCGGTTTGAACAAGTTCATTTTTGAAAGTTTCTCGCTGATTTTCTCCCACTCAGTTAAGGGGTACAACGTTAAACAGTCTTCAAATCCTTTATTCAACATGAAGTCTCGCTGAGACGAAGGAGGAAGCTGCTTCCGTAAACCGGAAGGAAAAAGAAAACGCCCTTTCGCGTCCATTTTCACTTCAAATTCTCCTACTAATCCTGCCATAGCTTAATAATGGGTAAAAATAGATAGATTTTACCACTTTTTACCACTAAAATTCAAATTGTTGAAAACTTCTAACGAATAGATAGCAAATAAGGTTACAAATACTCACTAAATCTCTTTTAAAATATAGAAAAATTCAATGGTGGTAAAAAGTGGTAATTTTATTCACTATTTAAAATATTAGCTATTTTTAGTCACCATAAAGGACAGTAAACAAACCTCTGTTATTAACTTATTGTGTGCTATTTTTTGGAAATAGAATAATTCGGTAACTTCATAAATTGATTGACTAGAATTTTATGAAAAGATTACTGCTATTACTATTGACGCCTTTTTTATTTACACAAATTGGCTTTTCTCAACCCTTGGATTCCTGGGATGAACACAAAATGATTGTCCAACGCGAAAAACAAGTAAGTGAAATTATGCACATGGATGACATCTTCAATGAACGATGGGATCTTTTACCTCAAATGCACTATTGGAAGATTGTCATGCAAATGAGTCCGGATTCTTGTGTAGTGAGTGTCGGTATGGACAAAAAAATTATCCAAGTAATTCCTTCAACTGAATGGAAAACCTACAACACAGACGAACAAAAAAATAAGGCAAAAGAAAAACTAAAGAAAGAGTTGAATTTACCCGAAAATGAAATTCTTAATGTTGTTATTGGAAAAAGCAATTTTTACCTCTTTGAAGCTGTCTACCCGTCGTTAAATCACGGTGTCAAGGCTTTTGAAAAACACAATGTTGATCCATGGTATGCGCAAGCAATCTTACTTATTGAAAGTCCTGGTCAATTAAAAAAATCAACAACGGGGGCGTATGGTCCTTTTCAACTTATGCCGGAAGTGGCACGAGCACAAGGGTTGATTGTAACGGATTGGAAAGACGAACGAAAAGATTTTGATCGATCTGCCTATGGAGCAGCACGTTTAATATCCAAAATTTGTATTCCTGAAGCTCGTAAAATCTTGAAATCATATGGAATTTCCTATAAAGAAACAGATTTATGGTTCAGGCTTTTTGTTATGCACATATATCATGCAGGCGCAGGAAATGTGAAAGCAGTAGTGCAAAAAATCGCTCCTAAAAAAGGTGGAAAAGACTTAATTTTAGCTATGTGGAAAACCAAAGCAGCAAGTTTTGGCAATAGCTCTCAAAATTACTCGCAAGTTGCTATCGCTGCTCAGCTCATCTTACACGATATTATTTACAATAAGTGCGAGACGATTTATCAGTGTAGATAAACCACTTACTCACCTCTTACAAACCTCAACGAGATTGAATTTACGCAGTGACGCGTATTTTTAAAAGTAAATCCCTCACCCTCAAAAACATGTCCTAAATGACCTCCGCATTCTGCGCAAACAATTTCAGTTCTTTTCCCATCTGCATCTAAAATCCGTTTTACTTTTCCTGGAATTTCATAGTCAAAAGAAGGCCAACCACACCCCGAATCAAATTTAGACTCTGAATGATAAAGCGGTGCTTCACACTGTTTACAAACGTATGTTCCCGATTCATAAAACTTATTGTATTCACCAGTAAATGGCATTTCAGTTCCCTTGTGAAGAATTACACGCTCTTCTGCCTGGGTTAGTTTATTTTTTTTCATTATCAATTTTTTTATCGTTACTCTGAGTCTTTTCAGACGGCACTAAATGATAAACAACATTGATATCCTTTCTGTTTTGAACTTCCTCATGATCTTTTTGCTGTTTTTCCAATTGACGAAGTCGTTCCAAATACATTCCTTCCAAATCAGGCGGTTCTATTCCCATTTCTTTTTCTAATTCATACTGGTATTTTGGGCGTTTTGGGCCTTCACTCCTAAAATAAAATGCTAACCAGACCCCGACAATTAACCCCATAAAATGACCCTGCCATGATACACGCGGTTCCATAGGGAAAATACCCCAAATCAAACTTCCATACAAGAAAATGACAAACAAGGATAGCGCTTGTAGTGGAAAAAAGCGTCTAATCACACCTGATGTAAATAGAAAACCAACTAAGGCATAGATTACTCCACTCATACCAATATGATAGGCCTTGCCATGAACTGCAAAAATCCACACAAACAAACCAGTAAGGATCCAACTTGAAATAAAAACACGCCAAGCAACTTGTTTATACGAATAAAAAAGCGCTGTTACTAATATGAATGTTGGTACTGAATTATTGAAAATATGCTTGAAATCTTCCGTAGAGTGAATCAAAGGCATTAGTATAATTCCTTTCAATCCTTGAATCGTTTGTGCCAAAACTCCCCATTTATATAGTTCAACAGGTAGAATATAATCGATAAGAAATACAAACCACATCAAGACAACAATAATAAACGCAGGGAAAACAGCGTATTTTAGGGTTAAGTCAAATGGGTGATTTTGTCGCATGAATGACGATCAAGTCAAAGAATATGCCTTGTAAACTTTACTGACAGAAAGTCAGAATTTTAAAAATTAAATTAATTCGTTGTAAGCCCCAATTTTTGTCGAACACGCTTAAGAACCTCTTTTGCAACTTTCTCTGCTTTTGCTGAACCTTGTTTCAACGTTTCATCTAATTCATTTCTATTGTTCATCAAATAATCAAATCTTTCTCGTTCCTTCTGAAAGCGAACTAAAATCAACTCAAAAAGCGCTTGCTTCGCATGACCGTATCCGTATCCTCCCTTTAAATAATTGTCAGTCATACTAGTAATCTCACTTTCGTTAGCCAACAATTTATACAAAGCAAAAACATGACAAGTTGAAGGGTCTTTTGGATCTTCTAAGGCTTTACTATCCGTTTCAATCGACATTACCTGTTTCCTCAATTGCTTCTCCGGAAGAAAAATATTAATCGTATTATTACGTGATTTACTCATTTTTTCTCCATCCGTTCCAGGAATCAACATGTGGTCTTCTTGAATTTTTTCAGCAGGAAGCACAAACGTTTCACCCATTTTTGTATTGAATCTTGCGGCAACATCACGAGTCATTTCTAGGTGCTGCAACTGATCTTTTCCAACTGGGACAATTTCTGCATCATATAATAAAATATCAGCAGCCATTAATATGGGATAGGTAAACAACCCTCCATTCACATCTTCCAATCGGTCTTGTTTATCCTTGAAACTATGTGCTAAACTTAATCGAGAATAAGGATAGAAAGTAAGTAAATGCCACATCAATTCAGTAACTAGAGGCACATCACTTTGACGGTAAAAAACAGTATTATTTGGATCTAATCCGCAAGCTAGCCAAACAGCAGCGGTTGCATACGTGTTTTCAGAAAGCTCGTTTGCGTCTTTAATTTGAGTTAGTGAATGTAGGTCGGCAATGAATAAAAAAGATTCATTTTCTGGATTTCGCGACATTTCAATCGCCGGCAAAATTGCCCCCAATAAATTCCCTAAATGTGGTGTTCCTGTACTTTGTACGCCTGTTAAAATTCTCGCCATAGCTGATTTTTAGCGAAATTAATCAAATTCAGTAATTAAGAAATCGAAAATGATCGACTTTTACGTAAAGTTATTACATTTGACTATGCGAGTTTTAGTGTTTGTGGGTTCCTTCCTTTGGAAAGTATATATCGGAATCGTATTCGCCATATTCGCCATCTTGCTTTATCCATTTTTTCTACTGCTCCTTTGGCGAAAATCCTGGCGGAAATATAGTTTTAAGCTTTTCGTTTTCTGGAGTTGGATGATGCGTATTTTTTGTCTTTACCACCTGCGCTATGTCAAAAAATCAGAATTACCGGAGCCACCATACATTATTATAGCCAATCACACCTCCTACCTCGATATTTTTTTCATGTATTCAATCTTTCCAGATCACCCTTTTGTTTTCTTGGGCAAAAGTGAGATTTTAAGTTATCCAATCATTCGTACTTATTTTCAAGACTTAAATATTCCCGTTTTTAGAAACGATAAACGCAAAGCTGCTCGATCATACATTGAAGCAATTAAAAAAGTGGAACAAGGGTATTCTTTAGTTATTTTCCCTGAAGGCGGAATTCCAGACGATGATATTCCACGAATGAAGAGATTTAAGGAAGGTGCTTTCAAATTGGCAAAAAGCAGTAAAATACCTCTAATTCCTGTGACTTTCTCCAATAATTTTAAGCTCTTTTCTGATCCAACGCATCACCACGGCACGGCTCGACCCGGAATTTCTCGCGTTTATATTCATGAATTTATCCCAAAAGAAAAAGTGATTGAGATGGAAGTATCAGACCTAGCAAACTATTGTTTTCGAGAAATAAATCAACCATTAATGGATGAATATCCTCGGCTAAAGGATGAAAAAGCCCAATAAAATGAAGGTTTCTGGTTTTACTTTTATTCGAAATGCGATTAAATACGATTATCCCATTGTAGAAGCCATACAATCTATTTTACCCCTATGTGATGAGGTTGTTGTTGCTGTTGGGAATTCCGAGGATGAAACATTAGAACTAATACAATCTATTGACCCGAGTAAAATAAAAATTATTGAAACAATCTGGGATGACTCTTTGAGAGAAGGTGGAAGAGTTCTTGCAGTTGAAACAGACAAAGCTTTCCATGCTATTTCTCAAGATAGTGATTGGGCGATTTACATACAGGGTGATGAGGTAATCCACGAAAAATACCACGAGAATATTAAAAAGGGCATGATAGATTGTTTAAATGATCCTACTATTGACGGTTTGCTTTTTCGCTACCAACATTTTTATGGTTCATACGATTATGTGGGCTCTTCGCCAAGTTGGTATCGAAATGAGATTCGGATAATTCGCAACAATAAAAATATATACTCCTATCGCGATGCACAAGGATTTAGAAAACAGCCAAATGAAAAATTAAAAGTGGCAGCTATTGATGCCGAAGTATATCATTATGGGTGGGTAAAAGACCCAAGAGCTATGCAAGGGAAACAGAATTCATTCAATAAACTTTGGCACGACGATGAGTGGGTTGAGCGGAATGTGGTTAAGTCGGATGAATTCAAGTATGAAGAACATATTTCAGAACTTAAAAAGTTTCAAGGCACTCATCCAAGAGTAATGGCAGATAGAATCAATAAAAAAAACTGGGTCTTTGATTATGATATATCGAAAAATAAAAGCTCACTTAAGGATCGGTGCAAAAATTTCTTATACCACTACTTAAATTTCGACGTTAGTTACAAGAATTACAGATTGAAGAAAAGAATCTAAATTCTTTATCGTATATTTAGAAATGCGAATTTTTCGAAAACTGATTTTAGCGCTCAATTCAATTCGGGTGTTTTTTCCTATCGAATTGCTATTTGGGATGGTTAAATACAACCTCATTTCGCTCGTTTATTGGTTGTTATTGTTTTCAATTGTTTCAGATGGTTTCGGACGTGCATTTGGAGTACCCTTTCTTTTCTTTTCACCTGAATATTTGGGCGAAATTAGTGCTGTCTCATTTATTTTAATCGGCTTTGGAATCGGTGGATTTATCGTTGGTTTCCATACCTATAGCTATATGAAATTAGGGTTCCGCTACCCATTCTTAGCTCTTGCCCACAGGCCTTTTGTCCGATTTAGCATAAACAATTCCCTGATTCCAATTGCGTTTATTGTTTACTATTGCGTAAAAATGTCTCAATTCCAACTCAGAGAAGAATTCGCGTCAACTACTGATATTATGATCTACAACCTCAGTTTTCTTTGCGGAATCATTCTTTTCATTACGCTTTCTCTGCTCTATTTTTTCCCTTTATCAAAAAACCAATGGTATGATAATCGCGATGAAATCGCACCTAAAATCACAATTAATTCTTATACGCAGCGCTCAGAAAAATGGTATAACTTTTTCCGTACAAATGGGCATCCATACTATTTTTATATTGCTAAAAACCTTGTAATTAAACGTAGTCGTGACATTCAACATATTGACAAGGACATTTTAGAAGGAGTTTTTGCAAAAAATAGAATTAGTGCTTCAATCTTTGAATTTATAACGATTTTCTCGTTTCTTGGATTGGGATTCTTGGGCCAAATCCCCATTTTTGAAGTGCCGGCCGCTATGAGTATTGTAATGCTTATCACCACGATACACATGATTTATAGCGCACTAGCTTCTTGGCTCCACCGATGGACAATTCCCTTTGTGATTTTAATTATTTCCTTTTTCAATTTCATGAGTACGTACACTCCTTATTTTAAATACGGTAGTTATTTATTGGGGCTTAATTATGACTCAAAACAAAAAACGAAATACGCATTTGAAACTATAAAGTCCAATTGTTCAAATGAATCAAAAATTTCATCTTATGAAAACATGATTCAAATTCTAAATACATGGAAGCAGAATCAACCTACTGAAAAACCGAAATTAATCATAATCAACACGTCAGGAGGAGGCTCTAGAAGTGCTTATTGGACCTATTTAATAATGGAAAAATTAGACCGAGAATTATCGAATAAATTTAGTTCACAAACACATTTGATTACAGGTGCCTCGGGCGGAATGATTGGCGCAGCATTTTACCGTGAGATTTATTACCGTAAAAAAAATGGAAAGCTACCGAAGGAAAAATCATATCACGAATTGATTGCGCAAGACATGTTAAATAAGCTATCTTTTACAACGTCAACAAGTGATCTACTCATGCGCTATCAGACAACCACATACAACAATCGTCAGTACACGAGGGAGAGAGGTGTTGCCTTTGAAGAACAATTGCATGAAAACACACATAACTTTATGAATCATCCACTTGGCTATTATTCTCCTCTTGAAAAGAAAGCAGAAATTCCGGTAATGATTTTTAGTCCAACCCTCGTAAATGACGGTCGCAGACTTTTAATTTCCTCACAATCATTAAATTTCATGACCCATTCAACAGAAAAACATACGACCTACGAAAATATTGACTATCAAAGTTTTTTCGTCAAAAACGATCCCAATTCAATTCAATTTTCATCGGTTCTACGTGCTAATGCTACTTTTCCCTTCATCATGCCAATGGTTTCTCTACCAACAACGCCTGAAACACATATTATGGATGCCGGACTAAGAGATAACTACGGTGGTAAAGTAACGATAGAATATCTTTTTGTACTTAAAAAATGGATTCAAGAAAATACTTCCGGTGTACTAATTGTTGAAATGCGAGACACCAAAAGAATTTTAAACAAACAAAATGTGAGCAATATTACGCTTATTGACAAACTCAAGGTTCCCTTTAGCAATATGATGGATAATTTTGATCGAACGCAAGATTACGACCAAGAACAATTAATGGAACTATCAAAAACAAGCTTTGGTTTTCCGGTGGATATTGTCAGTTTTAATCTTCGTGAAAGCGTGGATGATAGAATTTCACTTTCCTGGCATTTGACCGGGCGAGAGAAACAAAAAATACAAGCGGCACTCAATTCTCCCGAAAATAGAAATTCCCTTTTAGAACTAAAAAAGCATTTAGGGTACAACCTCGACATTCGATAGAGCAGCTACTCCATCAACTGAGCAATCGGAAGGAGATGGAGCTCTACTCACAGTAGCATCAAAAGCCAATTTCAATCCTTTTTTCTTGTATGAATCCTTTAACTGTACAGGATAAATTTTATTTCCAACCGCTATTCCATCTATGAGGGATTGTGTAATTTCAATGTAATAAGGACAGCCATTCTCAGAAAGATGAACAATTCCTTGACACATGAAAGGGTCTTCCTTGGCAAAGTCCTTTTGGGTGCAACATGAACTGAGTTGAAACGATAAAAAAATAAGCGGGATGAATTTAAGAAAAATGGACATAATTTAATTTTATCAAATATAAAAAAAAGAGGCCATTTCTGACCTCCTTTCCTAATTTAACCTGTAGCTGTTAATTTAGATCCTGACTCTTACAAACGTGAATCACTTAATTAGGTTACATTCTAGAGATAAAATATCTGTAATTAACAAATTTTTATGGATAAACATTTAATGTAAGGTCAAAATCATTTTGAATCCGAAAGTAATTTTGAATCGATTTATGTTACAACTTTCTTCGATACAAGCACTCGTTAATCTCGTTGATGATCCGGACGATCAGATTTATCAACATGTTCGTGGCGAACTGGTGAAATGCGGAACAACTGCGCTTCCGATCTTAGAAAGTACTTGGGAAACAGATTTATTTGGTTCTAAACATCACGAGCGAATTGATAAAATTATTCAAGAAATTCAATTTGAAGAGGTTAAAAAAGACCTAACCAATTGGCTTAATTCCGCTGATAAAGATTTAGTAAAAGGCGCTTGTGCAATAGCCAAATATGAAAATCCTTCGCTTGATGAATCAGAAATCATGAATTCCATTCAGAATATCAGACGAGATATTTGGCTCGAACTAAATGACAATCAAACTTCATTTGAAAAGGTAAAAATCTTTAATAAAATCTTTTTTAGTCACCACAAATTTGAAGGCGATAAAGATGATTATTTTTCTCCTGCCAATTCATTAATTCATAAAGTACTAGAGACGAGGAAAGGGAATCCATTAAGTTTGAGCTTACTTTACAGTGTAATTGCCCAATCGCTTGATTTACCTATCTACGGAGTAAATCTACCCAACCATTTTGTGCTTGCATACATGGATGTAAACGGTATTCATGCCCTAAATGACCAAGAAAACGAATATGGAGTATTGTTTTACATAAATACATTTGCCCGTGGTTCTATATTCGATACGGAGGAAATAAAATCTTTTCTAGATGGTTTGAAGGTCGAATATAAACGAGATTTCTTTGAGCCATGCTCCAATACGGCAATAATTCGAAGAATGTTAACCAACCTTATTTCCAGTTATCAGCAAACAGGAAAATCTAAAATCATTGATGATTTGGTGGAGTTGCGATCCATTTTAGATTAATTCCTTAACCGATAGCAAAACCGCCTAAATTTAAACCCAAATTGGTACCATTTCGGCTTCACAACTACAAGACCAATAACTTGGGATTCTAGAATAAAATTCTTATCAATTTCAATGGGGTGCAGCGAAACCTCAATTTGAATTAACTCTTTGAGATTTCCAACATTATAGGATTTATAGGCATTTCCTTTTCTTACAACAAGTAATAATGTATCAGGTAAATTGTTTACTGGGATTGAAAATTGAAAATCACCAATTGAATCAAGTTGGCTAAACAAATTGTAGTGAGGGAGTTCGACCAATAATTCATAAAAGTCCTTTGTATTACTTGTATCTTGAACGTTTCCGCGAATGATTTGATACGATGTATCTAACTTTATTTGTTGCTGTTCAACTTTAGTTTCAGAGACTTGAGCTTGATAATTATTGGATAAGTTGACCAGCGATCCAGCGAGTAAAAGTGTCTTCAAACCTGGGAAATGAAAATCAGAATCCCCAAGGTTGCAATTCAATTGATTAGGTGCAACCTTAATACAAATTGTTCCAGGATTTTTCCACAGTTTTTGGGTGATTTCTCTGTCTGAGAATATCGAAAAATCAATAATATTCGATGAACATTCAGAACAAAATCGAGTTGAATCATTCATAAAAGCCATTTGCTCCCATTTCTGAGAGCAAGGCTCGGGAATTTGTAGCTTCATCCTAGTTTATTCTTCGCTGTTGTTCATGTTCCATTCGCGGTACAAATCAAAATATGATTTGGTCTCCACAACTACAACACCTCCTAGCGTATCTCCGTATTTTGCAGGCAATGCCCCGGCATATACTTTCATTCGTCCAATTGCTACGCTTGGCACATTAAAAACTTCATTCGCTTTAATTCCATCAATCATATACACCATGTCGCCTTTGCGTGCACCTCTGAAAACCAATTCGCCATCATTTGTCATTTTGACATCCGTGGTCATTGTTGAAGCCAATTTTTTGACATCAAACTTATTTGGGCTTTGCTTGATCTCCTTGGCCGAAAGTTCGGGAGCCGGCATTTCACCATAGCCAATTTTTATTCTATCATCAGATTTAACAGTAAATTCTTTAAATGTTTTCACACCGGATTTTCCCTCAAATTTTATATCCCCAGCATTAAAATATCCTTCCAGAGGAACATTCACATAAATCCCAACCATTGTGTCAGCTTTATAAATGATGTTCATCTTATACTCTCCAGCAGGAATACTTGTAATTCTAAATCGACCATCTGCATCTGAATTGGATTGATATTTTTTACCTTGATCATCAATGATACAACGTGCTCCATAAGCAGCTTGTTTACCGTCAGGCTCATAAATATTACCAACAACATCTCCATAAGAACCTTGACCAAATGTGGTTCCCATCACCGATAGAAATGCCACGAACATCCAATTTTTCATACGCTTAATTTTTAGTGTTTGAAAGAAAGATGCAAGCAAGGAAATTATTCCATAAAAATTTAAGAAACTAACTCTGCGCTTATTGTAGTAATTTCTCTATCCACCTTTTTAAACAAGCCTTGAAGTACCTTTCCTGGTCCAACTTCGATTACTTCAGTGGCACCATCAGCTAGCATTTGTTGCATCGTTTGTGTCCATCGAACGGGTGCCGTCAATTGTAAAACCAAATTTTTCTTGATCTCATCAGGATTAGAAACAGCATTTGCCGTTACATTTTGATAAACTGGACAAATCGGTTGATTGAAGTTTGTATTTTCAATAGCAGCAGCTAATTCTTCGCGGGCAGGTTCCATCAAGGGTGAATGAAAAGCTCCACCCACTTGTAAAACCAAGGCTCTTTTTGCTCCTGCTTCAGACAATTTAGCACATGCAGCTTCAACGGCTGGAACACTTCCAGAAATCACTAGTTGTCCAGGACAGTTGTAATTTGCAGGAACGACAACCCCATCAATTTCACCACAAATACGCTCTACTACCGCATCTTCTAACCCAAGTATCGCAGCCATAGTCGAAGGTTCAATTTCACAGGCTTTTTGCATAGCCATAGCGCGTTGAGCCACTAATTTTAATCCATCTTCAAACGAAATACATTTATTAGCAACCAATGATGAAAACTCGCCTAATGAATGTCCAGCTACCATATTTGGTTGAAATGAATCACCCAAGCAAGCCGCTAAAATCGTTGAATGTAAGAAAATAGCCGGTTGGGTAACCTTCGTTTGCTTTAATTCCTCATCTGTTCCTTCAAACATAATTTTCATAATATCAAAGCCCATTATCTCATTTGCTTGATGAAATAATTCTTTTGCTTTAGATGAATTTTCATAAAGATCTTTACCCATTCCTGAAAATTGGGCTCCTTGGCCAGGAAAAACGTATGCTTTCATAAGATTGATTTTTTAATTATTCATTACTAGTTCTGTTTCCTCAAATCGTATATTAAAGGTTTCTAACTCAGCTAAAATTGGTTCATAAACATTCTTTTGAACAGGAAGAGTTACCCCTTTTTCTGTTAACGTGCCATTCAAAATCATTTTAGCAGCAATTGCTACAGGCAAACCAACAGTATTCGACATTGATGTATAGGTCTGGTCTTCACCTAAATTAATCATAGAAGAAACAATTTTATAACGACTTGTATTTAATGTATATTCAAATTCGTGATACATGACTAACATATCTTTATCCTCCTCCTCTAGAGATAATTTTCGTGTTAACAATTTTTCAAGCAATTGGGCTGGCGAGGCATCTGGAATTCCAAAGGTTTCATCCTTATCAAAAATACCTAAAAACTCAAATTGATCATACAAATACATTCGGTCTTCGCGCAAAAACATCTTGAATTTATCTTCAACTGTAATTCCGTCGTGATAAGGTAAAAACGCATTCAAAAATCCTCGAGGTGTAAGTGTCGCTGAATTTCTCATTTTGTAAGTATCATCTGTCATTCCTAATTCGCAAAACACGTTAAACCCTTTGCAAAAGTTTGGTCTTCGCAAGGTTCCTCTATATAAAGTTGGAATTGTATCTAGGCCGTACAACGAACGGTAGGAAAGTGAGTCTCGATTTGGATATCCTTCAAATTTTCCATATTCACCAATACTAATGCGATCTAAACGGTCAAACAAACGATTGTAGGGAATGTACTTATATTCTCCGTTATGTATAAACGATGCAGCTCCGCCCTGCCCTGCCAAAACTACATTTCGTGGGTTCCAGGTAAATTTATAATGCCAAGGATTGTTATCACTTTCAGGAGCAATCAATCCGCCACAGAATGATTTAAAGCTCTCAACCGTTCCTCCTTTTGCTTGAACTTCATGAATAATTTTCATGGCACTCATGTGGTCTATTCCAGGATCAACACCTATTTCATTCATTATTACAATTCCGGCATCTCTCGCTTCCTGATCCAAAGCTCGCATTTCCGGAGAAATATAAGAAGGCGTAATTAAATTCACTTTTAGATCGATACAATCTTTTGCTACATCCACATGAAAACGCGCTGGCAGCATAGAAATCACCAAATCAGAATGACCTAGTATTGGTCTGCGCTCATGAGGATCTAGCGCATTAAATGACAAAGCTTCAGCTCTTAAATGCCCACCAATTTTACGCTTTACTAACTCAATATCCTGATCAACAATCTTGAGAAACCAATTATTTTCTTCAGCTCTCTCTAGCAAATATCGAATAAGTGACGAAGCAGAAAGTCCTGCTCCCAAAATTAAAATCGTTTTCATGGGACAAAGTTAAGAATGCTGTTGAATCAATGGGCTAATTATCTGAACTAATGTTTCTTCATCCCATGGTTTTGAGATAAAACATGTGAGTAAATTCTCTGAAACCAATTCATCAACAGAGATTTGATTGGCTTGTCCGGAGAGCATTACGCATTTCAAATCCGGGAATTTTTCTTTAACTGAACGAATCAACTGGGCGCCTGTCATTTTAGGCATTTGATAATCAACGATAATGAAAATAATATCAATACGTTCTTCAATTAGCGCGCTGATTCCAGATAATGCCTCGTTGGGATCTGTAAAATATTCTAGTAAAGTGCACTTGTGATCAATGATTTTGCTCAATTGAAAACCTAGCATTTGTAGGATATAAGGATCATCATCAATACATACAACAGCGTACTTTAGTTCAGTCATAGAACAAAAGTAACAATAAATTTAGTTATTTGTTCGTCTGAAAAAACCTCAATAGTTGCATTGTGATCATGGAGAATATTTTTAACTATACTTAACCCTAAACCGGTACCACTTTTCTTGGCTTTTGTTGTATAGAACTTTTTAAACATGTTATCTCGCACCTCCTCTGGGATTTTAGGGCCATTATTTTCAAAAGTTAATTGTATTTTTCCATTCTCTACTTGTGAATAAATACCAATGTATTTTTCCTCTTGATCGTCCATTGCTTCAAAAGCATTCTTAATAAGATTCGACCATAATTGAAATAATTTCACATCGTAACCGATCATGGTAAGGGAAGGATCTACCTCAAATTTCAAGTCAACATTTTGTCTCAACTCATAATTAAAAATACCTAAAACCGTTGATATATTCTCATGAATATTGAATTCTTTTCTTTCGTTTTGAGATACTTCTCCTTTGATGAAGGCTCTTACATCCTGAACAACTTTCACTGCCTTATCACTTGACTTTTTAATCGTTTCTAATTGTGAAGCAGCCATTTGGACTTGATACAATACTTCCACAAAAAGCAATGGATTGGATGAGGCATAAATTTTAGCAATTATTTCTTTTTCATCTTTATTAATTCGAGCTTTTACGAGATTGTCAACAATCTTCTCCTGAATTGATTCATCGACATTGGGATAGTCTTCCATTATTTGTTTAAGGAGCTCTGCCTTTTCTTTTCTCAATTGCAACCCACCAACAAACATCTCTGTTTCCACCGTTTCAACTCTGTTGTGTATTAATTCCAAATCCTCTTTGGACAAACTGTTCAACTCTCTTTTTAAAATAGAACTTAGCATAAATCGGACATTATCTGCCCCAACCTTGATTGTTCCTAAGGGAGTGTTTAAATCGTGTGCAATTCCTGCGGAGATCTCACCGATGGTTGCCAATTTTTCTTGCTCAATAATACTCTTTGATAAATCTATATTTTTCTTGGTGTTTTCGGCTACACGTTCTTCCAAAGAAGCATTTACTTCTTCTATTTTCAATTTTGATTCATTCAATTCACGAATGTAATCTAAGCGTTTATATACGTTGACCAACATTTGTGAAAACAATACTAAAATTTCTTTTTCTTCGTCAGAGAAAGAACGATAATTCTTTAATAAATCAAAGCCTACAAAGCCTACCAATCGATCTTCATCATGTATAGGTATGGTAATCAAACTTTTTATTCCTTCTGAAAAAAGTAGTTGCTTAATATTTTCTTCATTTACATTAGCTGCATTCTCAACAATGACAAATTCTCTATTTTTATGTTTCTCCAACCAAAAAGGCATGGAATCTAAGGGAATCCTTTTTAATTCATCTATTTGTGATTCAATGCCTTCTGCTGTCCATTCGTATCTGTACTCACAATATCCTTTTTTAAGATGATAATTAAAAATATAGGCTCTATCTGCCTGAACAAAATAGGCAATATCACGAAGAGATTCCATAATTGTTTTATCTAGAAGCTCTATGGGAAGATTAATGTATTTGGTGGAAATGCGCATCATCAAATCCTGAAGCTGAGATTTTTCACGAATAGTTTCTTGCGCCTCAACAATTTGAGTTACGTTATGCAAATACGCCTGACTTCCTACTACCTCTCCATTCTCAATGAGAGGAATTGTTTTTCCTCTTAACTGTAGTTTAGATTTTGTTTTGGTTAGAAAAACACATTCCAAATTATCAACAGACTTTCCGGAAAGTAGCAAAGGGATTACTTCTCGAAATTCGACCATAGTAGTTTCATCCAAATACTCTGTAATGGATTTACCTTTCACTTCATCTGGTGTAACACCTATAATGGTTAACCATGATTTATTTACCCAAAGAATATTTCCCTCGTTATCTAAGGTGTGAATCATCTCAGAGGCATTTTCTAAGATCCTTCGATTTAATTCTTCACTTTTTCGCAGAGCTTTATCATCAAGAATACGCTCTGTAATATCTGTTTCTACCGCTATGTAACTCGTTACTTCTCCTTTTTCAAAAACGGGAACTATATTTAATTCTAACCAATATTCCCTGCCATTCTTCCCACGATTTAATATTTGCTCCTTAATTATTTCATTTCTATTCAAACCATCATTGATTCTCGCCACTGTATCTGGATCAGTTTTTTCGAACTGAAACATTTTCGGGGTATTTCCAATCAATTCATCCAATTCATATCCTGTTATATCACACAAACTTTTGTTGGCCCAAATAATTCTACGATTTTTATCAGCAATCAAAACCCCATTAATGGCATGCTTAGCAACTAAGGACAATTGCGTGTTTTCTTTGGTTCTTTCCAATACTTGGGACTCTAAACTGGCTAAAATTTCATCATTCCTCTGGCGCTCTGATTTAACATCATGATAAAGTGTACTTAATGTTTTACCGAGATCTTCAACCTCGATGGCCGTTGTAAAATTTGAATTATAAACAATTGATTCATTATTCTTAATGGCAATTGAAAGTTTATTTAGTTCTTTCACAGGACGAACAAGCCAACGAGCAAATATGAAGAAAATTATTGCTGAAACGATGAAGAGTCCAAAAAGGATTAAATACAGCGGAAGGTTCAAGTTAAAAATAACCTCATCTATCTTTGATTTTGAGGAAACAACATAAATTTCACCCGATAAAAGTTCATTTTTAAATGGGTATTTTTCCGCGATGAATTTTGACTGATCTAACTTTAAAACAGATAATTTTGAATTTTCGGGGTTTGAGAATTGTTCAATTTTATTTCCATTTTCATCCTTGACAACAACGGATACTTTTTCGAAATCATCACTACTCTTAGCTAAATCAAGTGCTTTCTTTAAACCATTCAAATTATCGTGCTCAAGCGATAATTCAACAGCAAGTGCTACACTTTTTGCTAATTCTTGCAATTCAAATTTCCTATTCTCAACATATAGTTGTTCTTGCTTTACTGAATAATAGTAAGCAATTATTGCCAAAATGCATAAGAAAAAAGCAACGAATGGGAACCAAATACGAAAGACTAATGACCGCATGCTATTTAATTTGAATCACATATTGACTTGGACAACTTGTTCCAACTTGAATAATCCCAATAGCTCCCGGTGTTTTCTTAACATACTGAAGAACTTCTGAATCTGAATCACAATATACGGGAGGATTTGCTCTTCCTTGAAAAACCAAGGACAACCAATATTTTTTTACGCCAGTATGGGTAGTGTTAAAAATTAACTTAGCCAACTTCTCTGCTTGTGTTGACTCAGAGGAATGCAGAACTACTTTCACTGACTTGCCGTTTCCCCAAAGCGTATATTTACCCTTAAAATAAGATTTTACGTGCGCTTGGGTAAGCTCTGTTACCCCCGTTGTATTTCCAATTACTTTATAATCAGAAAATGTCTGACTATAAACCATAATAGAAAATAAGGTGAAAAATACCGAATTAATTACTTTAGAAGCCATATGCAAATTGTATCTTAAAATCTAACATATTAATGGGGGCATGAGGTGAATTCTGTAATAAATTCATGGAATAACCTAATTGAGCCTTCACATTCAAGGTCTCAGAAAACTCATATCGATAACCTAACCACATACGCATAATATCATAATGATAGGTAAATAAGTCATTTTCTGCAATTGAGAGTAAATCTACAATGGCATAAGGAACATGTTTGTCTTTAATTCTATATCCGTAATAGGTATAATTTGAAAAATTATTTGCATTTCCTAAAGTATCTGTATGAGTAATGTTGTACGAAAACTCATTTAAAAACTCATGTTTTTCGCCAAAATGAGCGATTGATTGACTAATTAAGTGGTAATTCAATTTTCCTTTATATTTATCGCCGTGCATGTGCGAGGGCGCAGTTGTATGACCACTATGAACTCCTGTTACTGAAGCATCTGATAGAAAATCGTAAAAATATGATGCTCCAATTCTCCAATTGTCAGTGGGTTTAACATGAAACGCAACTGTGGTTGCTGGACTTAAATTGTCATCAGAGGCATCCGTTGCACTAATTCCATTTCCGATTACTACGTCATAGCCAAAATTCCACTTGCCGAGATTTTGTCCTTGAAATTGAATACCCAAATTATGAAGCGGAACCAAGTAACTAAAAGATGTGGGGCGATCGATAGATGGAAAGAAAACGCGCCCATGGTGATAAACATCATTCCAGTAATTCACTGGCGTATGAATTTTTCCAGCAATGATTGAATGGTTCTTGTAATAGTCAAATTTCAATCGCGCTCGTTCAATACTTGCTGAAAAATAAGTAGGAGTTCCTTTTGTATATCGAACCACAAATTCCCCTAAGAAACTGATTCGGTCATTGAAATATGAATTCACAAATAAATCGTGTTCGCCTAACTCAAAATAAGACACAGTTGGATCAGATGCTTTGTTAAAGTCACTATTATAAACATAGTTCATATGTCCATAACCATTAATAACAGCCTTGGCACGTTGTGAAAAGAGAGTTCCGCAAAAGGTTATTCCAAGAATAAATAGAATAGACTTCATATTATACAGATTTACTATTAATAATTGGTTTTAACACCTGAAACAAGGTTGCTTCGTCCCAAGGTTTATGTACAAAACACGTTAATAACCCATCTTGCTCTAATTCAGCAACTTGAACAGTATTTGCTTGTCCAGAAAGCATAATACAAGCTATATCAGGTTTTTTCAATTTTATTGCACGAATTAATTGTGCCCCATTCATTCCCGGCATTTGAAAATCAACCAAAATGAAAATTACATCAATTTGTTCTTGAAGTAAATCATCAAAATTATCAAGCGCCTCTTGCGGACTCGTGAAATACTCCAGAAGGGTACATTTGGTATCAATTATTTTTTCTAACTGGAAACTCAACATTTGTAGAATATGAGGATCATCATCCACACAAATAACTGCATACTTTAAATCTTCCATCATTTTTTAAATTTAACTATGAATTTGGTAACTAAATCATTTGAAAACAACTCCAGTTGAGCATTGTGTTCTTGAATAACACTACTCACAATACTTAAACCTAAACCGGACCCGTTTTTTGCGGCTTTTGTTGTAAAAAATTTCTCGAAAATTCTATCCTGAATTTCTTGTGGAATTTTAGGTCCATTATTTTCTACACTAATTATAATATGCGAATCAGTTTGGGAGGATACAATGCGTAAAAGACCACGTTGCTCAATTTCGGACATCGACTCTACGGCATTTTTAATCAAATTAGACCAAAGTTGGAAAAGTCGAATGTCAATACCTGTAATTTTTAGCTCAGGTTCCACTAAGAACTGAACATCCGTATTTCTTTTCAACTCGTAATTGAAAATATTCAGGACAGTAGCTATATTTTGTTGAATATTGATTTCCGTTTTGTCGGATGTTTTTTTGTCGCGAATAAACGACCTCAAATCATTAATTACTTGAGATGCACGCTCGCCAGAAGAAAGAATAGTGTCTACAAAATTTCGTGTCATTTGAATATGATAGATCAATTCCAAAAACTCTCTTGAATTGGGCGCATTTACAATTTCTGCAATCAATTTTTCATCTTGAATGGCAACTCTATTTTTCACCAATCCTATAGCCAACATTTCAATATCTTCAGCGCTTAATTCACTGAAATTATTTTTCAGATAAGATCTAAACAACTCATTTTCCTTTCGCTGCTGCAATCCACCAACAAATAATTCTATCTGAGTTTTTGATGCACGTTCACAAGCAATTCCAATTTGTTCTGGTTTACATTTGTTGATAGTATCATGGAACAGCGACTCTAATGTAAAACGTATATTCTCCGCTCCACTTTTTATAGCTCCCAATGGCGTATTCAAATCATGGGCAATACCCGATGCTATTTCACCAATGGTTACCATTTTCTCCTGGTCAGCAATCGACTTGGCAAGTTCTAAATTTGTTTTTGTTTTCTCTTGTACTTGCTGCTCCAAGCCTCTATTGATCTCCTCAATATCATTTTTTGCTTGTTGAATTTGCTTCATGTAATCAGTTCGTTGCGAGACATTTACCAACATTTGAGCATACAATTCTAATAAATCTCTTTCCTCCTCTGAAAAGCTTCTTAGATTCTCAACCGCATCGAAACCTACAAATCCAATACAAGTATCGCCGTCCATCATTGGAATGGCAACAAGACTTTTAATCCCTTGCACTTCAATCATTTCCCTAAATTCAGAAGTTGGTAATTGGAATACATTCGGAATCACGATAGATTCTCCACGCGAATGTGTTTCTACCCAAACAGGCACTGCGCTAAACGGTAAATTTTGTAAATGTTCAATTTGAGGATCAATTCCTTCAGCACACCATTCATACAGATTGGAAGTCGTTTCTATTTCGTAATTATAATCAAAAATATACACCCTGTCTACCTTAACAAATGCTCCAATTTCAGCCATCGACTTATTGATGGAGGCTTCTACCGCATTCAATGGAATATTGATATAATCAGATGAAATTTTTACGAGTAATTGCTGTAATTCTGCCTTCCTTACTATTTCAGCCTCAGCTACTTTTCGATCTGTTATTTCATGACGAATAGAAAGATAGTGCTTAATCTCTCCGTTCAAATCAAATACAGGATAAATTATAGAATCCACCCAGTACAGATCGCCATTTTTATTTTTATTACAAACCTCTGCTCTCCATATTTTTCCTTGTCTAATAGTGGTCCATAATTCTTTCCAAAAGGAAGCATCGTGATAGCGCGAATTAACAATATTGTGATTTTGACCCACTAGTTCTTGTTCTGTGAAACCTGAAACCTCGCAAAACTTTTGATTGGCACGAATAATTAATCCATCAGAATTTGCAATCGATACCAAAGCACTTTGGTCCAGAGCATCTGTAATTTCTTTTAAATCTTTATTTTGAGCAGCAATTTTTTCCTCAAAATTCTTGCGTTCTGTTATATCTAATTCAACTGCTACATAGCCTTCCAGTTCTCCTTGTGAATCAAAAATTGGTTGAATGTTTAAGCTAATCCAATAAAGTTTTCCTGACTTAGTGGCATGTAAAACTTCTTCTTGAATGGATTCATTTTTAACCAAACTATCATAAATTTTTTGAATTGTCTCTTGATTTGTGCCCTCAAATTGAAAGATCTTTGGACTTTGTCCAATTAACTCGTTTATTGTATATTCAGAACGGTTGATGATAGCATCATTTGCCCAAATAATTTTCCGATATTGATCTAAAATCAATACGCCGTTAGTGGTGTTTTTAGCAACTAAAGATAAACGACGAATTTCTTCCTCGGTTTTTTTACGTTCAGTAATATCGCGAGAGGCTGCAATAATGTAACCCGAGCCATCAATATCTTCATAAACTACGTTTACCTCTACATCAATTTCTTCTCCAGTAACTTGATTAAGATTTACGGATTCAATATTAAGTACATTATTCTCTCTTAAAAATGCAAGATGATTGTCCCAAATTGATTGTTCACTAAAATACTTTTCAAAATCACTGACATGGTAATTCTTAACATCTGATTGATTTATTCCCAACCTTTTAGAGGCGGTATCATTCACATAAATCATATTTCCATATTCATCTGAAACTTGAATCGAATCTGTGGTTTTATTCAAAAAGTTTTCAAGCAATTCCAATTTCTTATTTGATTCAATAAGTTTTTCCTGAGCAATTATCGCGTCTGTTACCTCAACTCCATAACCTACAACGTATTTTATGACTCCATTTTCATCTTTCAACGGTCCAATTCTACGATAAATTACTTTTCGATTACCTTGATCATCTCTTAAATCATCATACCAATTCCTATACTCGCCTATTTGTAACACTTCATTAAAAACTTTCCTTCGATTATCGGCTAATTCTGTTGAAATTCCTTTGTAATTACAATAGTCATAATCATCTTTACCTATTATAAACTCTCTAATCTCCTTATTTTTGATTCCTTGAGGATTTACGAAAAGGTATTTATGCTCAGTTGAAAATACAGCAATATCCGAAGGGATCGCATTTAATACAAATTCATAAAATTGTTTTTGACTCTCAATTCTACTGTTGAGTTCCTTAAGCTCACGTTCTTTTTGTTCTACTTGATAAATATAGTTGGTAATATCTGTTGCGTAAATGTTGATGTAAGAATACTCACGAACATAACGAACAGAAATATTATAATTGCGATTATTTCTCGTTGAAATTAATTTTAAAATATCCTGACCTTGATGAATCAATGCTTCAATGCTAGATTTCAATTCATCATCTTCAACCCCTTGCTCATAAATTCCAAAATCACCCAAAAACGTTTTTTCTGATGCTCTGTTGAAATAAGAAACTTTTAAATCAATATCCAAACGAACAATAGGGTTTGGATTCTCTGCAGGAAAACGAGCGAGAATATCTATTTTAGTTTGTGCCTCAATTAATTCCTGATTTCGGGCTTGCGTTTTCATTAGGAGATTCCTGGAGTCAGCTAATGATTTATCCGTGGTTTGTTGCAAAAATAAATACTCAGCAATGTAATCGTGCTTTGCAAAATCATTCAATGTTAGGTTATATTTACTTAGACTGAAATTTGCATTTAAAACTGGTACTGCCGATAAAAGAAGATGGTGTTCATGTTTTTTAATGGAAAACTTGAACCTCTGTTGAGTATCCAAGGATTGAAAAAAATACAAGCGAGAAACTGGATTCTTTTCTGGGTTATTCCAATCCGTCCAAACAAAAGGAGTTAAAAATTCAAAGTAACTAAAAACACTCTTATTTAACTCAATAGAGGGTTGACATTTAAGTAACTTTGAACCCACATTTTTTATTATTCCTTCTTGATCTAAAATGAGATAAAAAGGATTATTGAATTCTAATGAATCGAGAAAAATATTTTTTTCCTTTTCTAATATTGTATTTTTTTTACGTAACTCGAGTAAATTGATAACACTTTGCGCAAGCGTTTTCAAGCTATCAATTTGTTCTTGTGATAACTTTTTAGGTTGGTCATCAATAACACAAAGGGTTCCAAGTGCAAAATCATCTTCGTTCACAAGAGGTATTCCGGCGTAGAAAATAACATAGGGATCTCCTTGTACAATTGGATTGTCTTTGAATCGAGCATCTAATCGAGCATCCTCTACTATAAATGGATTTTTTGGTGAATTAATCGCGTGCGCGCAAAATGCTAAATCTCGCGGTGTTTCTGACGCATCAATGCCTACTTTCGATTTAAACCACTGACGATTTTCATCAATAAGACTAATTAATGCTATTTTAGTTCCACAAATTTGAGCTGCTAATCGCGTTAAGGCATCGTATTCCTCCTCCGATAAAGTATCAAGGATTTGATAACTTTTTAATGAATCAATTCTTTCATTTTCGTTATGCGGAAAAGGAGCAGATAGCATTTCTATTTTTCACCACTTAATTAAGAATACGTGGCAATCATTTTCATCATTTTTCTCTTGAATATGCTCAACTGATACCACTAGGTCAAAGCGCTTACCTAAGCCTTTTATTAATCCATAAAGCATAGGAACTAACCCTGCTCGGTGCGAACGGTATTCTAATTCAACCGAGTTTTCAGTTTCATTTCGAGTAGAAAATTGAGGGGCTGCCAATTCAGGCATAATATTGTTTATTCGATAATGGAGCATATCTAAATTCGACAAAAATTCAACAAAGCTCGATCCTGTTAAATCCATTAAGTCACCATACCCTTCATCCGCTGTATAAAGAATCCAATATTCTCCAAAGGCTTCTAGTATAGCACCGGCATCTGCCTGAAGAACTCGAGATGCATTTTTCACTAAATCATACGTTAATTTGTCCGGATAAGGATTCATGCCAATAAATTCCTCGTCATGAAAATCAGAAAGTTGACAAATCTCTTTCCATTTTTCTTCTCCATGATTATTGACTACTAAATCTTTAATTGCTTTATTAACAAGACCGTACATAAATTCATTAGTTTAAATTGACAAAATACAAAAATGCATGAAATAATTGTTTTTCTTGGCGTCCTGTAAATCTATTATTGGGTAATACGTAGAACTACTTAGTTCACTCTAAGAATAATTGTGGATAATTAAAAATAACTACAGTAAAATTACTCTTAACAACTAACCAAAAATTGCTATATTTGTTTACAATTTAAATAAATTTATTTTTCTTAAAATGAGTAATTTAGAGTTTTTCAAGTCTTGTTTAAAAAACGAATTTCAAGCTACATTTGATATAATATCAGCTTTACCTGGAGATCAATTGGACTACCGACCTCATCCAAATAGTAGAAGTGCCTACGAAATTGCTGAACATATCATTGCACACGCGTATGATTTTGGGGTGATTCTTACCGAAAGAACATGTGATGAGTGTCTAGAATTACCATTTAACACTTTTGGCGAGGGTGCTGAGAAATTAAAACTTTATTGGAATAATGCTTTAGAAATTCTTGATGGCATTTCAGAGGAATCGTTTAATACCACTCCTGTAGATTTTTTAATAGCCGGAAAAATGTTTGCAACTATTCCTAGAGGGGCGATGATGTGGTTTTTCTTAAATGATGTTATTCACCACAGAGGTCAATTAAGCGTTTACATTAGACCAATGGGTGGTAAAAACCCCGCGGTTTATGGATACAGTTTCGATACAATCCAAACTGCATAAATTAGTTGATTCAAAGCCGATTTGCAATGTTCTGCAAGCCTCTACGTACAAAGATATATATTATAAAAGTTCGTTTTTTTGCTTTGCTTGTAGTAATGAATACTGCGCTCAGCCTATTTTCTCAAAATAAAATTTTTGTTGCTACCGCTCGCTTAAACAAAAATACAATTGCTTACTCCAAAGAAATCTCTTCAGATGTTGAGTTTGTTGATTTTATGAATGTTAAATTCGATGAAAGAGATAGTCTTCTTAAAAAATGTTCAGGGCTGCTCTTGCTTGGCGGTCTGGATATCCACCCTGCTCGTTTTAACAAAGGTGAACTCAAAAAGTATTGCGATATTGATGAAAACAGAGATACAATCGAATTTGCTCTATTGCGATGGGCAGACAGTTCATCAATACCAATTCTAGGAATTTGTAGAGGAATGCAGTTTATTAATATTTATTTTGGCGGTACACTTTGCGTGGATATTCCATCCTTCTGTTCACCTGCAATGAAAAGCGAAAAGCACAGAGATCCTAAACGAAAAAAGGATGTCTATCATAATGTTACCATTTCAGAAAATACTAAATTATCGGAGTGTTTTGGTCCAAAAAAAACTATTCTTGTTAATTCCTTTCACCACCAATGTGTGGGAGAACTTGGCAAAACACTTAAAATATCAGCAAAAAGTCCCGGTGGAATCATTGAAGGAATCGAAAATGATGATTCTCAAAGAACTTCCTTTGTATTAGGGGTTCAATGGCATCCGGAACGTTATTACGTTCAAGACTCGGATAATTTAAAAATTCTTGAAAAATTCTTTCTCGCAGTGAAAACTAAGAATTAAGTTTTGCAGGTTTTATGCTAAACTCATTCTTTCATTTTCTTTCACTCCATTCAAAACTTTGTGTAATTTTAAAATTTAAAATCAAGAAATGAAATACGATCGAATAGACAGCTCACTCTATGTGCAAAACAGACAAAAATTCACTCAAAGAATGGAAAAAAATACACTTGCTGTATTTAATTCTAACGATATTTATCCAATAAGTGCGGATAGCACCATGCCTTTTCAACAACACAGAGACATTTTATACCTATCCGGTGTTGATCAAGAAGAATCAATTTTAGTACTTTTTCCAGATTGTTCAAATCCTGCTCATCGCGAAGTTTTATTTTTGAAAGAAACGAGTGAACATATTGCCATTTGGGAGGGAGAAAAACTCACAAAGCAAGCTGCATTTGATACTGCAGGAATTAAAACGGTTTATTGGCTGCAACAATTCCCAACGATTTTTAAACAACTGATGGCCGAGGCTCATGTAATTTACCTAAACACAAATGAGCATTTGAGAGCCAATACAGAGGTCGAAACAAGAGAAGATCGCTTTATTAAAAAAGTGAAACAAGATTTCCCAGCGCATCAAGTGTTGAAATCAGCTCCAATACTACACAAAATTCGATCAATCAAAGAATCAATTGAACTCGAATTGATGCAAAAAGCCTGTAAAATTACTGAAGCTGGAGTTAGAAGATTATTGCAATTCATCAAACCGGGTGTATGGGAATACGAAATTGAAGCCGAGTTAGCACATGAGTTTTTACGCAATCGTTCCAAAGGATTTGCCTATACACCGATCGTTGCCTCTGGAAAAAATGCCTGTGTTCTCCATTATATCGAAAACAATCAGCAATGCAAAGATGGCGATGTGATTTTGTTAGATGTTGGTGCAGAATATGCCAACTACGCTTCTGATTTAACAAGATGTATTCCAGTAAATGGGCGTTTCACAACACGCCAAAAAGAAGTCTACAACGCTGTTTTACATGTAAAAACGGAGGCTCAAAAGTTATTGGTTCCGGGAACGATAATGACAGAATATCACAAGCAAGTTGGTTTATTAATGGAAGAACAACTTGTAAATTTAAAATTGATAACATTAGACGATATTAAAAATCAAAACCCAGATTGGCCAGCTTACAAAAAGTATTTTATGCATGGAACATCCCATTTCCTTGGACTTGATACGCATGATGTTGGACTTTGGAATGAGCCGATTCAAGCAGGGATGGTTTTCACCTGTGAACCTGGGATTTATATTCCCGAAGAGGGATTAGGAATACGGCTTGAAGATGATTTAGTCGTTCAGGAAAAAGGAGAACCATTCAACTTAATGAAAGATATTCCACTCCTAGCTGAGGAAATTGAGGACCTAATGAATTAATAATCGTGTTATATTTTACCGTTAAAGGGGAAGGTAAAACCTTAGTTTTTTTGCACGGTTTTTTGGAATCGAGTTCCATGTGGTCATTTCTTCAGTTAAATCAACTGAACTCACAATCTATTTTTATTGATTTACCCGGTCACGGAAAATCAACTTTAACAGACAATTCAGAAAGCCCGAGCATGGATTTTATGGCAAAGGAGGTGCTTAAGGTTTTGAATTTTCTTGAGATTAATTCTTATTCTGTAATTGGTCATTCCATGGGAGGATATGTAGCTATATTGTTGAAAGAAATGGATTCACGATGTGAAAAGGCTGTTTTAGTAAACTCAAATTTTTGGGAGGACACGGAGCAAAAGAAAAAAGATCGAATTCGGGTGGCTGAAATTGCTTTTAAGGCAAAGAAAATGTTCATTCATGAGGCGATTCCTAATTTATTTGGAAAACCTGAAAATCACGCAGAAGAAATTGATGTATTGATAGAACAAGCGTTAAAAATGGTACCCGAATCCATTGCTTATTCAGCACTTGCGATGCGTGAGCGCAAAGATTATACAAGGGAAGTATCTGAAAATCCAACTGAATATTTTATTATTCACGGAAAGTTAGATAAGCTTGTTGATACTGATTTTCTCAAATGTCAATTAAAGTCTGATGAAAATCTATTTATCATTGAAAATGCCGGGCACATGGCACACATTGAACAGTCCGATGAGGTTTTAAAAATCCTTAAGAAAATCCTTGGTTAACCAATATGTTTCAATGCTTCTCGTTTGGCTAAACCCTGAATACCTGATTCCTCCACAAAATTCCTAACTGATACTGGATTTGTTTTGGCATACTCCCGCAAAGACCATCCGATTGCCTTTTGAATAAAAAACTCTTTCTCGTGCTTAAATTCTAAAATGAGGCTTTTTAAAAGTTCAAAATTTGTTTGTGATTTATAATGTAGTTGAAAAATCAAACAAGATCGTCTTAGCCACCTGTTTTCGCTTTTACGCCATGATTTAATTACCGTTTCTCGCTGTTTTGGGAATACGCGTAAATAACGTCCAAGATAATTACTTGCCAAGGCATCCACGGAATCCCACCAAGAATGATTGGTTAGAAGAAATTCTATAAATTCGGAATCTTCTGAAACAAGCTCCTTATCTTTCCATTTCGCCATAAAATCCATAGCAACATAATGAAATTCACGTTGTTCCTTCTGCCATAATTCAAGAACTAATTCTCGTTTATGTTCCTGGGTAAAGTCCTTTGGGATAATTGAAAACCACTGTTTTTGGATTACTGCCCTTTTTGGTTTTTTAATTCCAAAATACGTAAATCGATTTTTCATGTAACGAGACATTCCTTCTGCCTCAAATTCATTTCGATTTTTTTCAAACTCCAATTCAAGTTGTTGTACCAGTTGCAAAATCATTTGAAAAAATTAAAAAAGGCAAATCATAAGCCGGGTTCTGTATCCTTCGCTGCACGCAGCTCAGTAGTCTATCATTTATCTAGAACTGACGTCACCATCAGTCTCAAGCAACCTACCCTCCGAGATTAGGCGAGCAACCCTCAAGCCTCGGTATATTTGGTCTTTCAGTTCGTAAGGTTTACCTTGCCGTTCTTGTCACCAAAAACGCGGGGGGCTCTTACTCCACCTTTTCACCTTTTCCTTGACGAAGCGGAACTTGTCAAGGTAGTTTTCCTTTCTGCGGCACTTTCTGTTCCCACAAGCTTGAACCTGTAAGACCTTCCCGTTAGGAAGTACGACGCTCTATACTGCCCGGACTTTCCTCTCTCTTGATTTCTCAAAACAGCGATAGACTGATTTGCCTAATACAAATTTACGGATTAGTTTTTAGTTACTCGTATGATTTTAGCTCCAGAAGTACTTTCCAGTCTTAAAAAATAAATGCCCGATGAATAGGTTTCCAAATCAACAGTTAAAGTTGATGAATTCACATTAACCTTCTTATCTAAGATCATTCCTTTTGAATCCAAGAGACTAACATTTTTCAATACAGATGCTGCTTTTATCTGTATTTCATCTGCAGTGGGATTTGGAAAAACAGAAACTTGAAAATCATTTTCATTCAATCCTGCATCTAATCCCAAATAGATATCTTGGAATTCAATTGCTTGAATTTGGTCTGTTCCATTTGCATTATTTACTACGATCTTCAACAATACATCCTTTTTATTTTGACCAATCCATTCATATTCCGTTGTTTGAAATGGTGGCGCACCAAACCAGGAAGGTGCTCCAAAAAACGATTGATAAATGGAATCTATTTCATTAATTTCTCTTTTTACACGCAATACATCAAACGTTCCAAATGGAAGTGTTAATTGACCATATCCATCTACTGTACTCGTAACATATCTGTATTGTTTGACCTTGAAATCTGCCGCTGGACTTAAATCAATTAACGTGTATCCTTTGGTGGTAAATACTTGTTGATAGTTCATTGGAAACTTATATTTCGTCTCGATTGTATCAGATTTAAATGCTACATCAAAACCTTCGATTTTTATTGAATACCCAACCTTTGTAATGGAATCAACGGTAGATTTTTGATACGATCTAGGATCAGATAAGGTAACTGGCAAAAATCCATTCACTTGATCTAAAGGCAATGCATTTTCAGGAATAAAATACGACGCTTGATATTCCTGAGGTGCGGCAATTCCAAATGTCAATTGAACTGGACTAAAACCGATTGAAGTAAATTCTCTTAAAAACTGACTATTGGCTAGTAAACTCGAGAAATCCCACGAATACGCAGAGCCGGTTGCAGAATAATCCGTTGTTGTTTGGTCCGTTTGACTAATGCGAACTGTATCTCCCGGTGAAGCGAAATCATTCTCAGTTAATGTAAGCTGACCTAAGACACAATTCCAATTAGCAATTACAGCAACAAGGAATACAAAAAATGTAGCTTGTTTCATTTCTTAAAACGGAAGATCATCCGTCTCGTCATTTGTAGCTAGCAACGCATCAACTGGATTCGCTGATGGAACTGCATTTAAATCCATATTTGACGGCCCTCCAGCTGGCATTCCTTGACCTACTTTTTCAATTCTCCAAGCATCTAACGAATTAAAATACTTAACCTCTCCTTGTGGACTTGTCCATTCTCTTCCTCTTAAATTAAAAGAAACCTCCACTTGCTCACCTACATTAATAGTATCTAAAAGAGCACATCTATCTTGTACTGCTTGAAACAAAACGTCTTGAGGATATTGACTTGTATTTTCAGTTAATACAAATTCTCTTTTTGAAAATTTTTCTGAAACCTGAACCGTTGGGTTCATCACTTTGATTGTACCTGTAATTTTAAACATATTATTATTTTATTTATCCATTATTAAATGCCAAGAGCGTTAACCAAGCTTCTTGTAGTTTATTTTGCTTGAGTAAATCTGATGCTTGTTTATGAAGTTCCACTTCAAGTTTTTCCGCATCGTCTTCTAAAGATACAAATAAATCGCTTAACTCAAGTAATTTGTACTCATTTACATCCGTTTCGTTTGGAAGCTCTTCAATACCAGCCAATTGACCTAATTCATTCTTTGAAAAAACTTTTGAATTTAAAATGTCAATTGGTAACTGATCGAACCCAATCCCGCAAGTGGTTATAGGTTTCTTAACCTCGAACATTGAATTTGAATCAGCTCGGCAATACCAATCACCGCCCATACGTGAAACTAAATCAATTTTATGCTGATCAATCATACCATTGTCATCCAAAATATTTTCATTGATATGAATTCTTGTTACTTCACAAATTATTAAATTCCCAGCTCCACCCTCTGTTCCTAATTCAACTACTTGATTTACTTTACATTCAAATTGAACGGGAGATTCAGCAACTCGTGCTGGCTTTATCGTTTCAGATTTCAATGGAGTAAAACCAGATTTCACAAATTCATCTACACCTGGCGCATAGGGCGAACTTGCCAAACTCATTTGTTGAACAATATCGTAATTCACAATATTAATTAC
>JBIIFU010000043.1:0-20779 GCA_044237035.1 Crocinitomicaceae bacterium | reverse complement strand
AACTCGTTGAAGGATAAATCAGACGAATAATCCCAGCTAAATCCAAAGCGCGCATCGCATCTCCGATTTCACGTGACCGATAATTTGAATTCCCAAATCGTTCAAACGAAATTCGGTCTTTCTCGTTTGGTGCTGCTTGCATTAAAAATCGTAAAATACTCTTTTCACTTGTGTTTTTTGCATACTTCTCAATATCATTCACATACGATTGCCACAAGCGATTGTAATATTTCTTTAAATTAGCAATAGGCGATTTATTTAGATATTGTTGAACAATTTGCGGCATCCCACCTAACATTGCGTAAACATGAAATTCATGCAATAATAGTTCATGCGCATACTCGGGCAAGGGAACCGTATGAAAAACCTCCAGCATTTTATCTGTATTTGAAGCGATTAAAAACTCTTCAAAGGAAATGGGGTGAACATATAAAAAATCAACTCTTCCCACAGGAAAACTAGCAACTTTATCTAGAGCAAATTCCAATAAAGAACCGGCTGCAATTACATATATTTCAGGGAGATCCTCGTGAAAATAACGAAGTAAACCAATTGCCTTTGGTACTTCTTGTATTTCATCAATAAAAACAAGTGTTTTTCCCTCTTTCAAACTTATTTTTTTCTGTAATACAGAAGCTTCAAAAATTTCAGGAACAGAATGAAGTGAAAATAAATCCTGATCTTCTTTTCTTTCTAAATTGAACTCAATGTAATTCTCAAACAGTAAGCTAAATTCTTTTACTAATGTAGTTTTTCCCACCTGTCTTGCGCCACGCAAAACAATCGGCAATTTTTCATCCGACTCTTTCCAATGAATCAACTTATTTATAATCAGCTTTTTAATCATAATAATTTTAATTTTAATGTACTAAAGAGGACTCAAAACCCAATATAAATTGTAATAAAGAGACATTAAATTAAGCACTTATTTGTAACAAAGATACACCAATTTTTCTATTTTAAAGTAACAAAGAGTGGGTTATTTTTAATATTTTTTGTAATAAAGAGTAGGCTATTAATGAAAATAAATGTGATAAAGAGATACTTATTTTAATAAAAAAATGTAATAAAGAGACATCAATTTTTGTCTTTTATCGTAATAAAGAGGATGCATATTTTTCAAAATATTGTAATAAAGAAAGGGTAATTTAAAAGAGAATTAACTTAATTTAAACCGAATTAAACCATACTTTTTTCTTTCGTCTTTTCCTTCGTATATTTACCAACCAAAATTTTAATTATGCTCAACAAACTAATTTTTTCATTCTTTTTACTTTGTTCATTCATTGCTTGGAATCAAAAGAAAAAAACGGAAGACACAACTCCAAAATTACATTACGATGCATCAACGGTAAGTCCACTTTCGTTTCGATTGGTCGGACCGGCTTTAACATCGGGTAGAGTTGCTGATATCGCTATCCATCCTTCTAATCCCGATAAATGGTTTGTTGCGGCTGCGTCAGGAGGTGTTTGGACAACCAATAATCATGGTGTTACCTTCTCTCCAATTTTTGATGGGTACGGATCATACTCCATTGCTTGTGTAAAAATTGCTGATTCTAATCCAAACGTGCTTTGGGTAGGAACCGGAGAAAATAACAACCAACGTTCAGTGGCATACGGAGATGGCGTTTATAAATCAGTTGACGGTGGAAAATCATTCACTAACATGGGCTTAAAGACCTCTGAACACATCGGAAATATAATCATTCATCCAACCAACGAAAACATTGTTTGGGTAACTGCGTACGGCCCGCTTTGGAGTGCAGGAGGCGAACGTGGTATTTACAAAACTACCGATGGAGGAAAAACTTGGGAAAGAATTCTTTTCGTATCTGATGATACTGGTTTTGCAGATATTGTAATAGATCCAACGAATTCGGATGTGCTTTATGCATCAGCTCATCAACGAAGAAGACACGAATGGACCTACGTTGGCGGTGGGCCTGAAAGCACGGTTTACAAATCAACAGATGGAGGAAAAACATGGAGAGAAATCAGTTCAGGGTTACCAAAAAAAGATATGGGACGCGTTGGATTGGCAGTATCACCCGTTGATGTTAATTATGTCTATGCAATTGTTGAAGGTCGTTATGGAAAAGGTGGTTTTTACCGATCAACAGACAAAGGCGAATCATGGTCAAAAATGTCCGATTTCAATACAAGTGGAAATTACTACCAAGAAATTTTCTGCGACCCGAAGGAACGCGACAAAGTATTCGCGATGGATACCTATTTACACCATACAGAAGACGGAGGAAAGACCTTCAAGCAAACAGGTGAAAATAACAAGCACGTGGACAATCATGCAATTTGGATTGACCCAAACAACACCAATCACTGGATAGTTGGTTGCGACGGTGGTTTATACGAAACGTTTACGCATGCAAAAGAATGGTTTTATTACGCCAATCTTCCTATTATTCAATATTACAAAGCAACTACGGATAACGCTGAGCCATTTTACAACATTTACGGTGGAACACAAGATAACAACTCTATGGGTGGACCTGCAAAAACATTAAATGTTTCGGGAATCTTGAATACAGATTGGTTTATAACTAACGGTGGCGATGGTTTTGAATCTGCCGTTGATTGGTCAAATCCAAATATTGTTTATGCACAGGCACAATACGGTTGGTTGGTTCGTTTTGACAAACTTTCGGGCGAAAAAGTTCCTATTCAACCAATGCCGGGAAAAGGAGAAGCTGCTTATCGTTGGAATTGGGACGCTCCCCTACTCGTTTCTCCACATGATGCAAGTACAATCTATTTTGCTGCAAATAAGGTATTCAAATCTTCAAACCGCGGTGATGATTGGCAAATTATCTCAGAAGATTTGACACAACAACTGGATCGCAATAAATTGAAAGTAATGAATCAAGTATGGACGATTGATGCAGTTATGAAAAATGCTTCAACCACCATTTACGGAAATATTGTTGCGTTGGATGAATCACCTAAGAAAAAAGGCTTGTTGTATGCCGGAACAGATGATGGACTTATTCAAATTTCTGAAAATGACGGTCAGAATTGGGTGAAGATATCTACATTTTCTGGAATTCCTGCCAATACGCGTGTAAACATGATTTGTGCTTCTGTTCACAATGAAAATGAAGTTATTGCTACATTCAACAACCAACGTATGGGGGATTTCAAACCGTATCTGATGAAATCAACGGACAAAGGAAAAACGTGGGTTTCAATTGCAGGTAATTTACCGGAAAGAGGAACGGTTTATTGCATCAAACAAGATCATGTGGATCCCAATTTATTGTTCGCCGGAACTGAATTTGGAGCATTTTTCACAACTGATGGAGGCAAAAACTGGACTAAATTGAGCGGTTTACCTACAATTGCCGTGTATGATTTAGACATTCAAAAACGTGAAAACGATTTAGTTGCAGCAACGTTTGGTCGAGGATTCTATGTTTTAGACAACTATGCGCCACTTCGTGAGTTGAGTAAAGAAAACACTGATAAAAAAGCACACTTATTCAAAGTAAAAGATGCTTTATTGTATGTGCCTGCTGATCCATTGGGATTGGAAGGAACTGGTTTTCAAGGAACAAATTTATGGTCTGCACCAAACCCAGATTTTGGAGCAAGTTTCTACATTCACTTGAAAGACGATTTTAAAACGTTAAAAGAAAAACGTCAGGAAAGCGAAAAAGCCTTGGAGAAAGACAAAAAAGATGTGTTTTATCCAACTTTCGATGATTTACGCAAAGAAGAAATGGATCAAGCAGCTAAATTAGTTTTGATTATCGCTGATGAATCTGGAAATGAAATCAAACGACTTCAGACAAAAGCATCGACAGGAACCACAAAATTAGTTTGGAATTTACGCGGTGAGTCAACGAACACGATTAATGCAAATTCTAAATCCAACAATGGATTTTTAGTAAAACCAGGAAAATACACCGTTTCTTGTTCTTTATTAACCAATGGCGCTTTGGAATCTTTGGGCGAAAAGCAATCATTCGAGGTGAAAAACCTGAATAATCTATCTGTTCCGGCCTCTGATTTTACGGCATTGGATAAGTTTAGAAAAGAAGTTGCTGAATTAAATAAACAAGTGAGTGAAACAAGTTCAAAACTTGGAAAAATGGAAAGCCAATTAAACGCAATTGAAACCGCTATCACTATTTATCCTGGAGCAGATTATAAACTGTTAGCTGAGGTTCGAGCCTTAAAGCAATCACGTTCCGAGTGCGCTACTAAAATGTGGGGGGATCGTATTAAAACAGCTCGTGAATTTGAAGCGGATCCAAGTTTGAGCGAACGTTTGAACATGTTGGAATACAAACTTTATGAGAACCGATCAGGAGTTAGCAACACACACAAAAGAAACAAAGAAATTGTAACGGAAGAACATGATCAATTGAAACAACGGGTAGAAGGAATACTGAGTCGAATAGCAACCGTTAAAAATGCTTTACAACAAGCAGGAGTTCCATACATTTCAGAATAAAGTGTAAAGAAGAAGCTTTGTGTTTGAATAATACTCAGATAACAGAATTAGTTTTTTTGAATTTATTATCTGAATAAGTTTAATTGAATTTAGTAAATTGAGTTGAAAAATCAATAACTATTACCTGATTATTCATTCTTAGTTGTTTTGATAAACTAACTTTACTCTACCATTATTTTCTGATTCTCCTCACCAATTCTCAAGAAATAGACACCTTTTTTCAGGGTTGAACAAGTTATTTGTTGTTTTTGCTGGGTAATTTCAAAATCTAGGATTTGTTTACCGTTTACATCTGAAATTGTTGCATTTGAACCAATTAAGGATAAGGGAATTTCTGAAATGGTAATATGATCTGATGTCGGATTTGGGAAAATCTTGAAGGAAGTTAGAACATCTAGCTTCTCTGAAATCCCTAAATATGAATCCTGACATTGTGTGGTTAAATCTGTTTGAAAAGCATTGATGTAAAATGGAACTCTATTTATAAGTGCTGAGGCATTTTCCAAATTATTTCCGGATCTCTCATAAACAAATGCATACGTATTCGTTGTTGATTGACCACTTGCCAGCGGGAAAATTGGAGTCATAATCAATCCGCGACGATCTCCGGGTGGAAGTCCTATACTGCTTGCTGTCCAGTCAGTTTGAATAGTTGGGTCGCCTGAAAATTGAAAAGTCGTATTAGTTCCCGAAGGAGTCATAATAGGCGAACCATCAATTTGTTTACCGCTGAACATGTTCCAATATTTCTGTTCACGCGTTGAATCAATTCCATTGACGGAAGAGGTTATCTGAAAAGCGCCCATGGGTTGTTCAAGTGATATTACACCCAAAGCAGGTGGGTCAATTCCATAGAAATTTTCGTCGTTTATATCGCCATTGTAAAAATACATCACGTTTTTCGTTGAATCACATCCAACTTGGTCATCCGTATAATTTCCTAAATCAACATCTACATTCAGTCCCATTACAAACTCCGGATAATTGACTGAACTTCTATTGTGAACTGTAATTTCAACGAATGTCGCATCGTTAATTTGATCCGCTGTATTGTATTGATATATCAGCGTATGAACTTCAATTCCCATGGAATCATTTGTCATCGAAGCTTCATGTGATCCTGCCGCATCGTTTTGAATCATGTACGTAGCGCAACAACCTTTGATAAGTGGATAGTCTCCATCATCTGGGTTGTAAAATCCATCTGAATTGAAATCATAAAATGGAGCGAGCCAATAACTTTCTCCTGCGTTAACATCACCGTGAGCCGGCCAGTCATAAATGGTTTGCAGAACTTCAGCTGATGGAATTTGGATGGTGTCACAACCTGATGTGATTACGCCATTTGCGCAAAGCCACCAAAGATGATATTGGTCGATATCTCCTCGACAGATTTTCCACACTTTGTTATTCCACCTATTGATGTAAGTGCTATCCGAATAGTTTGCCGATATTGGTCCCGAAAAAATATCTGTTGAATTGTTTGGATACCCACCTGATGTAATGTAAATGGAGTCATTGACATCTTGCCCACCAAACATGAACTGAATTCCAAAAATCGTGTTAAGACCAGATCCTTTTGGCACTTCGTAACCTGCTAGTCCACCGTTAAAGTTATTAAAAAATGTACCACTCGAAGAAACATTTGCAGAAACGTTATTATGATCCAAAATCACTTGCGAATTGGCTGTTGTACTGAGCGTAAAAAAACTAGCTAATATAATGTAAACTATTGTCACTTGATTTCTCATATTAGTCTAGATTACAGCGTTTTTCGAAAAGAGAAAGCCAGATTGAATTGATTTTTACCTGAAGGAAATGCACCAACATTCCAGGTCAACGAGGCGGGTTTTGGCCGTTTTCTCGTTACTAAATTCCATGTGCTGAAAACTAGGGTGCTGGTTCCCAAAGCAACGTTCATTAAGGCATAATTGCGTTGCGCTTCATTTATGTATGACCCTGACCAACCGTATTGAATTTCTGGAAAATTAAGCGCTCCTAAGGTGATTTGCCCTGCTCCGAATACCATTCCTAAAATGGGAGTAAAAAGGCATTGATTTTGACGATTTATTTGGGATACATTCATTACACTCAAAGCAACATTCGCTCCCGAAAAAACAGCTGTAGCATAACCAAATCCAGGTGTGATGTAATTTTCTGTTGGTGTTGGTCCGTATGTCGGTTGTATCATCGCGCATTCCAATTTGGTCAAACCAGAAGAGGCAATCCATTCGTCTATGACGTTCCATTCCATTTCCAGGAGGTATTCGTATTGAAAACGGGCATTGATTTGCTCAGCAACTTCCCTCCCCGCTGATTGTTCAATCAAATAACCAACAGCACAAAGATTTCCTTTCGCATCAATAAAACATGGTTTTCTGTCATTCAAAAACTCCCTGTTTTCAGGAAAAACGCCAGCTGTCCAATAGAAATGAAGATTTTCAATGGCTTTTTGTCGGTTCTTCTTTTGTTTTTTTGTCAAATGAGCTGTTGAAGCTTTTCTCAAAAGACTTTCAACATACTCCAAATGGGTTTGAATACGTAGAACTTCACTTGCTGATTGTGTTGGTAAACTGGAATATTTCTCAAAGAAACTGATATCACCCAAAATAGCGTTTACAGGTTGTACATTGTCATTCTTGGCGTTAATTTTTAAGTAATTAAATGCTACTAAAAAACATAAAAGTAATTGGACTAAGTTTTTCATAATTAGTTTTTAATTTAATAACGTATAATTGAATGAAAATGTGGTGCATACTCAAAAAAAGTAATCAAAATTACCCATTATTTGACTAAAAATAACCTTTTAAATAATCGTCCTATCGGATTAAATTAACCATAATTCACTAATTGCATGATTCAATAAATTATTTTCAAGCTTTTAAAAAAAGCAGAGTGAATTAAAAGCGAATTCATAAGTTCGTATTTATTTCAACCTATGAAAACCATTCAATTTAAAAGCACCGACCGAAAAGAAAAAGAATTCGTGGATCAACTAAAAATGGAGATAAGCGACTACTTTAAAAAACACAATCTATCGATTAAAGGGAATTTCTGGTTATTTCTAAAAGCGATTGTCATATTATCCGTTTACATTGTTCCATGGATTATGCTTATTATCCTTCCTCTTAACGGTTGGATCGCTGTTCTTCTTTGCATCCTAATCGGAATTGGTGAGGCTGGAGTTGGGATGAATGTAATGCATGATGCCGCTCATGGATCTTTATCTCGTAAAAAATGGGTGAATAACCTATTTCAATCATCCATGTATATTTTGGGTAGTAATATTTTTAACTGGAAAATACAACACAATCTTTTCCATCACACCTATACGAACATCTATGGTTTCGATCCAGACATAGGAACTAAATTGGTTATTAGACTTAATGATCATTCAAAAATTCGTCGTTACCATAAATACCAATATTTCTACTCTTTTTTTCTGTATGGATTAATGACTCTTTCAAAAATTGTATTGGATGTTGTACAACTATTTCTGTACAATAAATCTGGCCTAACAAAACAACAAAAAGCAAATCCAAGAAAAGAAATGGCTATTTTACTTATTTCAAAAACGCTTTACTTCCTTGTCTTTATTGGCGTTCCTTTATGGCTAAGCTCGTTTTTATGGTGGGAAATAGTAATTGGTTTTATAATTGTGCATTTTACCGCTGGTATAATTATGAGTACCGTTTTTCAAATGGCACATGTGGTAGAAGGAGCGAAACAACCATTACCAGATGCAAGTGGAACAATTCCTCATGAATGGATGGTACACCAACTTCATTGCACTTCTGATTTCGCTCCAAAAAATCGCATATTAGGATGGTACATCGGTGGGTTGAACTACCAAATAGAACATCATTTATTTCCAAATATTAGTCATATTCACTACCGTAAAATTGCACCCATTGTTCAAACTACAGCAACAAAATTCGGAATATTTTACAATGTCAAACCTACTTTTGTCAGTGCTCTTTCCTCTCACATAAACCGATTAAAGGAACTTGGTAGTGAGGAATATAAAAATAAGGATAAAGAAGCAATTAAAACATCGATATAAGAAAAAGTATCTTTAAACGACTTCAGTTGGACTTCTATTATTTTCGTAAATTCGCTCCGAAGTTTTATTATAGAATTTCTAAGCTAGTAATAGTTGTAAACTAAATTCACTGAAATGGAAGTTGATTTACGAAGTGACACAGTCACAAAACCAACCAAAGAAATGCTTGACTATATGTTTAATGCTTCTGTTGGAGATGATGTCTTTGGAGAAGATCCAACAATAATAGAACTTCAAGAGTTTGCTGCAAACTATTTTGGAATGGAAGCGGCTTTATTTTGTTCATCAGGTACTCAAACCAATCAAATTGCCATCAACGTTCACGTTTCTCCAGGTGGAGAAGTTATTTGTCACGAAGAAAGTCATATCTATAAATACGAAGGAGGAGGAATAGCTAAAAATAGCGGTGCCTCCGTACGATTAATTCAAGGAAATCGTGGTCGAATTACCAAAGAACAAATCGAAAAATGGATCAATCCTGAACACGATGTACATTTTCCTTTAACGCAACTAATTTCTATTGAAGATACAGCAAACAGAGGTGGTGGTGCCATTTATGACTTTGAAGAAATCAAGAAAATTAGTGCCTTTGCAAAATCTAAAAAAATACCGCTCCATTTAGATGGCGCCAGATTGATGAACGCATTGGTGGAAACAAATATAGATCCCAAAGAATATGCTTCACAATTTGATTCTATTTCGTTGTGCCTGTCAAAAGGGTTGGGTGCACCGGTAGGGTCGCTACTTATCGGTTCAAAAACGTTTATAAAGAAAGCGCATCGAGTGAGAAAAGTGCTTGGAGGAGGAATGCGTCAAGCAGGAATCATTGCGGCCGGAGGTCTTTATGCATTAAAAAATAATGTTGAAAGACTAAAAATTGATCATACAAATGCTCAAGCACTTGAGAGTGAATTACAAAAATGTACTTGGGTGAAGGAGGTGGTTCCTGTTGAAACAAATATAGTAGTAGCCATTCTTAACGAACCAACAAAACGAGATACGATAATTGAATTATTAAAAACTGAAGGAATTAAAACAATCCCTTTTGGCGAAGGAATGATACGATTTGTTACTCATCTTAATGTTGATCAACAAAAAATAGATTATACAATTGAAAAGTTAGGTAAACTTATAATTAGCTAAGAATATTACTTTGAATTTCGCGAAGTTCATCTTGAGATAATTTTAACTTCTCTCTACTAAAATTCATGTCATCAATCCAATTAATAGGTATAAGATGAATATGGGCATGAGGCACCTCGAGACCAACTACTGAAACACCAATTTTTTTACACTGAAAAGTATTCTTTAATTTTCGAGCAACATCTTTTGAAAAAACCATCATTCGTTGCAAGAGTTCGTCATCTAGATCAAAGATATAATCAACTTCAATTTTTGGAATAACTAAAGTATGACCTTTAACAAGAGGATTAACATCTAGAAACGCCAAGAATTCATCATTTTCATGAACAGAAAAACAAGGAATTTCTTTTGAGACTATTCTAGAAAATATAGTTGACATTAACGAGTAATTTCTATGATTTCAAACTTAACAATCCCTCCTGGCGTTTGAACATCTGCAATTTCACCTACTTTTTTACCTAATAATCCTTTGCCAATTGGTGAGTCGATTGAAATTTTTCTTTGTTTAATATCTGCTTCATTTTCTGCCACTAACGTATATTGCATTTCCATTCCATTAGCGACATTTTTTATTTTAACATTGGAAAGAATGAAAACTTTTGAATTATCAATATGAGTTTCATCAATCAAACGAGCATTCGCAATAATTCCTTCAAGTTTAGAAATTTTCATTTCCAATAAACCTTGTGCTTCTTTAGCCGCATCGTATTCTGCATTTTCAGAAAGATCTCCCTTATCCCTTGCTTCTGCTATTTGTTCAGAAATTGCAGGTCGTTGAACAGTTTTCATATTATATAACTCTTCCTTCAATTTTTGAAGTCCTTCTTCGGTATAATAACTTATCTGTGACATAATAATATAATTCGTTAAACAAATAAGAGAGCCTTTTCAAGCTCTCTTAACAAAATAAAGAAAATTTTTAATTTATTTCAATGAAATAGTAGCACCAATTGTGTGAATGATTCCAAATACACCTGCGAAACGTGCGCAGTATTCTAAACCTAAAGCACTTTTGCTCTTACCTACTAAAGCATCAATTGAAAATCCAGCTGTTGGACCAATCAAAGCATTTGATCTATTTTCAGCATTGAAAATACCTTTTTCATAAACAAATCCCCCTCTTAAATTAAATGCCATTTTTTCAGATGTCATACCGTAATCAAGACCTAAACGAAATTGATCTTTAGAAAAGGAATTAGCAGTGAAACCAAATGCAACATTTAATTTATTCTTTTCAGTAAATATGAAATCATAGGATCCACCGATAGAAAGTAAAGAAGGCATCTCATATGTAGCAGATCGATTTTCAAGAGATCCAATGAACCCAGTTGAAATATAGGTTACTTGTTGAGCCAAACCATCTCCTTTATATTTCATTACAGGGCCTACATTTTTCAATGCAATTCCAAATTTAATTTGATCTTGTTCTCCAGTTACGTATCGAATACCCGCATCAATTGCGACTCCTGTTGCTTTCATGTTTGAAATATTCTCTGAAATCACTTTGAAATTAATTCCACCTGAAATAGATGAAGAGAATTCTTTTGCATATGCAACATTAAAGATATTAGCTCGCGGTGAAAAGAAACCAATATTTCCTTCAGGATTAGCAACTGTTGTTATCGGAATATCACCGTAATTCAATGACTGAACACTAACAGAAAAAACACTTGACTCTCCAATTCTTTGAGCAAAACCAGCAGAATTTAATGCAATCCCAGCATTCCCCATCCAATTTGAATAATTAAACTTTATCTGCGTTTTATCAGTTGATGCTAAGCCTGCAACATTAGAAAAAGTAGCTTCAATTCCGGTCATATTTGCAATACCTGCATCACCAATTGCTGAACCTCGAGCCCACGGATTAATTAATAGATGAGAAGCACCAGCAGAACCAATTCTATCCTCATTTCCAGCAAACAAACTTGATGAAAATGGAATACAACAAGTAAGCAATGCAAAAACGGTTTTATTCATATTATTTTTCATATTTCTACTACTTTCAAATTATTAAATACCTTGTAAATCGACTTGTCTCATTCCACCTACAAACTTCAACACTACCTCTCCTATTCCCGGAACTTCCACGTGAATTAAATAAACTCCACTTGCTACCGGAATACTTTTGTTATTTGTTAAATCCCAGTCTTGAGAAGTTATCGGACTATCTTTCTTGAAAGTTCTAACTAACTTACCATTAACCGTGTAGATATTAATCGTACATCTTTCCGGTAGGTTAGTGATTTTTACTCGCGTATCTAGTCTTCCACGTTCATATTCTGAGAATGCATAATAAGGATTAGGTACCACGTTTATCATTTTCAACGCTTCCTTCAATTGATCTGAATTTGCAGTTACAGTTGCAATATCATCCATTGACCAAGAATACATCGGCTTACCCCCATTCTCACCAGTAGCTACAAAGTTTTTGTATTCTTTATTAATTCTTAGCTTAATTGTAACATCCGTTGACAATAATGATTGATTTGGTCTTAGTAATGGATATGTCACCCATGATAAGCTACCATACAATTCTCTTTTTGCAGTAGAAGAGTTTGTTTCAACTTCTAACCATTTGTTCTGTAAGAAATTTGATCCACTCAACTCTGCTTCTGATGGTTTGTATGCAGGAAAATCAAACCCTCCTGAGAAACCATTTATCGATTTTTGGTTGTAACTAAATACATAAATAGCATGCATTCCACCCATTAACGGTGTACCCACTCCACTAATAAATCGATCTGTTGGATTCCAAATCATATCAGCACCGTTTTCTCCACCTAAGAATGAGTTTTCTCCAAATGCCATATACAATCGAGCTCCAGATTCCAAATCAACAGCATAACCTGGGAACCAACCCATTCCAGTTCCTGTCCCATCTGAACTTCCATTCTTGTCCACACTTTGACTTTTTCTCATAGCTCCAGCTGCTGCTCCACCTACATTAAGTGCCGTGTTTCTTCCAAGTTCAATTACCGGACAACGAGTCCATTTTGATTTGTCATTGGTAAGCACAATGTTTACACTTGGCATAAAACTTATAGAAGCATTTGTTTTACTTGAAGGTGCAAATGTTCCAAAATAAGCTAAAGGCATATAATCAGCTTGATATCCGACAACTCTGTGAGGAGCGATTGTTCCTTCCAAAATTTTCTCATAATCTTGATCAGGATCTACATTAGCCTCATCACGATAGTTACAAGGATCTAAGTAAGTTGCTCCATCGGGCAAACACTCATACGCTGAATTCGTTTCATCTGTCTCTGGTGCATAATCACCAGAGCGAATCCAATTTGTTGGGAAATATGCATCATTATCCGGAACACCCGCCAACCAACGTTTGGATGAATCTGCAAACTCAATTGACGATTCAATCATATCAGTAGTTTTCGTAGCTAAAGGTCCTGTCGCATCTGGAAAATAGTATTTCTCTTGTTTAATTTGAACAGAAATACCCCATTCAGGAACGATTTGTTCATTATCGAACTCGATTGTTTGTTCAGATGAAACTGAATCCAATGCAACTCCGCCTTTCTTGTCGTAGCGAATAATAACCCAACTTGCTGTATCAGCACCGTTACCAGATGCAGGAGCTACATAATCTCTGAATTTACATTCAAAATAACCGTTTACCAAGTTTAATGGATCGACTACTTTGATGTTGATTGGACCTTTACCAAAATCATAGGTTGGATTTTCAACAAAACCATCAGTCAATATTTTTGACAATGTTGATGGAGTAAACTCCAATGAACGATTTCCATTTCCATAACCATCAACACGCGTAATTTGAGGAGATGAGCCATATTCAATCATTTGCAAAGTTCCATCAGCTTCAGGTACAGGACTATGAGGAACCGCTGCATAGGCACTAATAGCCGTTCCGTCGTAATTCAAACGAGAAGATATATAAGGAATCTTTTGCCCGTCTAAAAACTCTGCATCATTTGGATCATATTTCTTAAACTCGTTATGAGCATAAGCTATAGCAACATAATAATAAGTTTTATGATTTACTAATCTACGTTGACCTTGTGCAAATGCATCTTCAGTTACTCTAAAGGAATGACGAATTCCTTTATTTTCACCATCAACTTTCTCCACAGGAATAGAATACCCTAATGCCTCATCAAACTCAAAATTAATTAAGCGAGAAACATCGTTTTTAGTATCACACTGTGCAACCAATCTAGCTTTTGTAGGGTCAGAAATATCTGCAACAGAAACTTCATCGTCCTTCAATTGAAATATTTGATAACCCTCAAATCGATAGTATCTATCTACAGTAGGATCTGGAATATTTACTTCATCCAATTCCTTGTATTTTTCTTGATAATTATTTGAAGAAGAAGGGTTTTCTAACATTAAAATAAGTTCATTCTCAAGCTCTTGAATAGTAACTTTCGGTGCGTCTGGAGGAGACAATATTTTAAAACACGCATCAAATAAAGCCTGTGCTTTTGTATCTGCTCGTTTCATTGCATCAACTGATGACATTAATCCACCATCCGTACTTCTACCGTAAACAATACCTACGGTAATATTATTTATTGCACCTGGCTTCAAGGTAAATGGACCAGCTGATTGAACAAAACGTCTATCTCCTGGAGGGTTATTATTGGTTGATTCATCCCATCCATCAGGATAATCACCAGCCATGTCTTCACCTTCTGTTGACCAATGTAAAGGATCTGAAGTGCCTGGGAACATATAACTTGATTCTACATCTGAAACACCTGTCGAACCACCATATCCTAAACCACCATAAAACATTTGAGATCCATTTGCCCAATTACCTTTCATGAAATTATAGTATTCTGCTGCTGGACCCGGATCATTATATGGATATGCCGATGTGGAAGTATAGTAGGTAAATCGACGCATACCAAAACGTTCGTTGTCAATAATACCATCGCTGTAACCTATCCCGATTCCTTTGTAGATAATTCCACCATTTGCAAGAGCATCTGTTACAGATGGGGTAACTAAAGTTTGAGTTGCGTTGTCGATATACGGACCTACATTGTCAATACCATCTGCATCTTGGTAAGGGCCTTCAAAGAAGTCACAACCTACAGCAGGAGGATTCTCACCATAACCAGGACGACCACCATCACTTTCATCATTCAAATCACCATTGTACATATAACCTAATCCACGAGAAACATCACAACCAGTATAGTCATCTGCATAATTACCAACGTCAGCATCAAGATATTGAGAGAAATAAGTTTCTTGAAGGGTTTGAGTACCTCTGTTTATCAACTCATAGTTGTAGAAGGTCATTCTATTAATTTCATCATTTGTTGCAAATGAGAACGCTTGCGCACGAATTTCCATTCCAATTGGATCTCCATTCGTCTCCGTATGAATATTTCCTTTATCATTGAATACCCACCAGTGCGTCTCATCACCATATAATGAAACTCTTCTATCGAATCCACATTCAATATCATCTCGACCTAAAATATCATCATACCAAGGATGATCTCCCTGATCTGGATTATAGTTACCATCAGCATCACGGTCATAGAAAGGAGCCAAGAAGTAATCTTGTCCTCGAGAAACATCACCATGAGCAGGCCATCCATAAATTCTATTTAATTCTTCGTTTGTTGGCGGCGTTATATCATCACAACCTTCAGTAGTTACTCCATTGTTACATTCCCACCAAATGTTGAATCGAACAACCTCAGCTTTTCTGATTGTATAAAATTTATCATAAGCCAAACACTGGTCTGGGTCAATATTTGCCTCACCAAAATCTCTAATTGCATCATCTCCTACAGGAGAACCAGGGTTAAAAGTTCCAGTTCCAGGTGTAACAGTAAGTGGACCAGGCCAGAAATCATTTCCCTGACGATATCTCAAAGCAGCAAGTTTTAACTGACCATTAACGTCGGTACCACCCATCCATAACGCTCCAGCAAAAATTACATGAAGACCACTGTTTTTTGGAATCTCATACGAAGCAACACCAGCCTGTCTATTTTGAAACATGCTACCACCCTGCTCAATCAATGCTTTAACATCGTTAAACTCCATATAAAGTTTGGCAGTGGCAGGACTACAATTGGCACCTTTGGGCTTATTTTGAGGTTTATTACTTTTATCGTTTGGTCCATAATAGGCCAATACATTTGATGAAATAAAAGTAATTCCAAATAAGGCTGCAAATAATTGCTTTTTCATATTTCTATTTTTATTTTCTACTAATTAAAAATCAAACTTAACACCTAAACGAATTGTTCTTGGAACACTAATGTTGAAAGGATTTTGCACTTTCATTGCATAGTAATCTCTAAACGCTTGCTCATCAATCTGGTTTTGAATTGATGTTTGGCTAGCCGCAGCAGCGAGATAACCATCATCGTCCCAGTTACCTGTTGCTCTGTATACACCCAAAATATTAAATTGGTTGAATAAGTTTGTAACACGAACATATACATTTAAGAATGTAACTTTCTTTTTGTTATCATCTTTACCAAACTCAATATTGAAAGTCTTATCCAACTGAACATCTAGTCTGTATGTCCAAGGTAAACGTGAACCATTCAAAGTACCACTCAAACCAGCATTTAAGTTTCCAATACCTTCATCAGTGATAAATGTTTGAGCTGAATAAGGAGATCCGGAGTTGATATTTGTGAAGATATTCAAACCAGTATTCTCCAAAATTCTTTTATTCCCTATAATAGGGCCGTTATAATTTTCACCTTCGCCATATCTATAGTCAAAAGTCACGTTAAACGCATGCCTTTGGTCAAAGTCATACGGGAAAATATTTCTCAAATTAGGAAGTCCCGCATTGATTAAACCTTGAGCGGTTGTTGCATTAGAACCTGTTCCATCTGCAAACTGTAAAGTATATGCCGCTGTTAAACGAACATTTCCTGTTTGACGAAGGTCATAAGAGACTGTTACCCCTTTAACTGTACCAAAGTCACGGTTACCAAAAGTTTTGTATGTTGCAGGATAGGCTTCGAACATGTTTACTAATTGAACATTATTTCTTTGTTCTCTATAGAACGCAGAAATCTTTAAAGAGGAGGTGCGAGATAATACTTGTTGGAAACCTAACTCATAATCTACTGTAGTTTCAGGTTTTAAATTCGCATTATTGATAATCGCATTTCTTGATTGAATAAACTGATACTCATAAGGATTAAATCTAAACCCTGTAGTTGGTCTTTTTGTTAAGACATCGTAATGAGCAAAGAAAGACGCTTCATCAGAGATTGGGAAAGAAAACGCGATACGTGGCATAACATTTACTTGAGCCTTGTAATCTTCAAAAGCAGTTTCATTTGGAGTCTCTTGTGATGGATTAACTAACCAAGGAGCAATACCTGCTGCACCACGAATTACTTTTGGATCCTCAACTGGCGTACCAGACGAATTATACCAATTCATTCCAGTTCTGAAACCATTAATTGCTGTTGGGTTATTAACATCATTTACATAAACAACGTAATCATCCCCCATTCCTTCTGGTAAATTCACCCATGAGTAGGCATTTGGATCGGTTTCTTTTAACGCTCTTGCTTCTTTAACACTTAACGCATTGAAAAACAAATAAGGATCTTTTAATACTGGTTGATTGGCATCAAAGATATCGACACGAACACCAACATTAAATACGATGTCCTTGAAGGCAAATTTATCCATTAAATAACCAGCCATATAAACAGGTTGGAATGCACCTACAAAACGTTTGTAATTTCCGTTCTCATCAAACTCATTGAAATACTTATTGATATCTGTATTTCCTTTCACTTTTGCACCTGTATGATCATATCCCCAATACGAAACAAAAGAATTTCCTTGGTTCAACAATTCATCTGGAGAAAACATATTGAATTTAAGAATATTTGGATCATATTGGTCAATATCAATAAAATCAGATCCAGCTCCTCCCTGACCAATCCAACCTTGACTGTACAAGTATTCTCTCAAATTGTAATCAAAAAACGATTGATTATCATTATTTTCTTGACCACCATATTCTCCTGTTCCAGATGTATATGCATAACCCGTATTCAAACGATCATAAGTGATTGCTTTAAATGATCCTGAGTCAGACAGCACACCACTATTAAGATTTAATTCATCAATATGGAAATTTGCTAATTGGCGAGCAATTGACCAGATTCCTAATGGACCAACATCACCACTTGTCCAACCTCTATCTACTCGTTGTTCAAATTCAAATCCTAAGGAAATATTATGATCTCCAATTGAAACAGCCCCAGAACCTGTAACACGGAACTGATTATTTTCAGATTTCCCAAAACCATTGTATGGCGTACCAATATTACTCCAAATTCCATATACTGATGATGGTGCATCTCCATTTCTCAAGGCATTTCCTTGTTGAATTTGAAATAAATTCTCATATCTTCCAATTGGATTCCCTTCATAGATATCAAAATACTGTGTTGTTATAGCCGCAAGAGCCGCGTTCGTTTCAGAAGGTGTAAATTCAACCTCAACATCTTTAAATCCATTATGAATGTATGTTTGAGAAACAGGGTCAAACTCATAAGATGGTCTTCTTGTCGTAGTGAATTTACCCACATGTCCATAATTAAATAGATTATACTTGTGATTTGCATCATAGAAATCATCAGTTGATCTCGAAAAGTCAACCATGATATTATAGTTAGCCGACTTGATTTTTGATGCTGAACCTTCAGACTTATTCACAAAGCGTTGAGTCAAACGACCAAACACCCTCCAGTCCAAAGACTTGAACACACCATAATTCGTAAAATTCAATAATGAATTACCATACGAATAATTAGTTCCTTGACTGTAATTCAATGAACCACCAAATGTAAGGTTCACTGATGGTCCAGTATTAACGTCTAATTTGAATTGACCAGCAACGTTACTTGTTCCTGCGTTCATCCTCCATGCAGTTTTTTCAAAATCAGATTGACGTAAAAATAAGGCGTTGTGAAAAGTACCGAAACCAGTTGAAGTTGGACGTAACGGATTAGTCAATAATTCATCTCTAACTTCTTTTTTAATTCTGTAACTACCTCCTGCTAATGGACGATTATCCAATTCATTTGTATAGTTCACAGATGCTAAGAAACCTAATCTTGGTTTTGTCTTCTTTCCAGTTGAATCTTTTTGCATCCATAGTGGACCAGACAACATACCTTCTATTAGATTGTATCCAAATTTATCTAAACCGAAAACTTTTCCATCGTATCCATTTGGATCAGAACCTTTAATATAAAAACCAGAACTAACACCTTCAACACTTCCAAAGTATTTTGCAGATGGTCCTCTTGTTGTTACTGCGATAATACCACCAGTTACGTCACCGTAATTTGCTGGAACCCCTCCAGTGATTACAGATACTTCTTCTAATGAAGACTTTGGTAAGTTTGATGAACCTCGAACTTTAATACCATCAATATAGAAGTATGTACCATCTGAGCGAGACCCACGAACAGAAATCTCTCCGGATCCTTCATTTGTATTTACACCACCAACCGTAGATGCTACTCCAGCAGCTGAACGCACTGGCAATCTACCAATATCCTCTCGAGTTACTGTTCCTCCTGATGCACCACCATCTTTATCAATAAGCGGAACTTTATAGACTACAATTTTAAACTCTTCTAATTCCTTAACATCTTTTGGTTTTGCCAATTCAATATTATCAAGGAAGGATATTTTATCACCGATTACCTTGAATCCTGTTAATTTAAATGGCTGATAACCATCCGGGCTTCTCACTTCAACATCATATGTTCCAGGCGCAACACTGTTCATTTGGAATTCTCCTTTTTCATCAGTCGTTGCTCCCGCCTTTGTTGAACCATTCAAGATTAAAAGCACCTTACAAAACTCAAGACCGGTTTTTGTTTTTTCATCAATTACGGAACCTTTTACGATTCCTAAACCTGTTTGAGAAAATGAGTAAGTAACTGTCATTAAAACAGTTACCAAAGAAAATGTAAATTTTTGTAACATAAACTACAATTTGGGTTTAAAGAGTTTCCACCATTTTAGCCGGTAAATATAGAAAAAAATATTCCTTCATTAAAAATTTGTTAAAAAAAATCGAAAAAAAATTAATTATTCTTTTTCAAAAAAGTTATGTTCTTAACCTGTTGTATTAGTTTTGAAAAATGAATACAAAAGTATTTTCATTTAAGAACGTACAACTAGTCATTTTGAAGGTGGATGAATGGAAAGATAAATTTCCACAAAAATTAAATTCAAAAAAAAGTGAATCTAGCAAAAGAACCATAGAAAAGGAGGGAGTTCAATTTCTACTTTCAACCTATCTACCCGAACACACACTCAATTACAATTCAAATGGGAAACCATTTTTAGAAAAAGGCGGGTTTGTATCAATTAGCCACAGTAAAAGTTTAATTGGATTAGCATGGAGTTTCGACTATAATATAGGAATCGATATAGAAGAAATTCATGAACGCATTCTAAAAGTCGAACAACGATTTATTCATGAAGATGAAATAAAGTATTGCGTCACTATAAAAGACAAAATTAAACTCTGGAGCATTAAGGAGGCGTTAATTAAAATTTACGACAATAAAACCTTCAATTTAAAGAATGACCTATATGTTAAAAAAATAAATTCCAAAAAATGGATTGGATATATTTCAAACAATCCTGGTGAAATTCATGAATTTAGTACTTTTGAATTTGATAACAATATTATATGTTTAAATACGCAAAGTGAAGAATAAAATTCATCAACTTTTTGCATCTACGAAAAATTCAATTGCTCTTTTGATTGACCCAGAAAAAGCAATGAATCAAATGAATTTCGAAGATTTTTCACGAAAGATTAATTCGAGCAAAATTGACTTCTTATTAATAGGTGGAAGTACAGCAAACAGAGCTGAATTAAATAATACGATTAACTTACTAAAAACTCATTGCAAAAAACCAATAATTATCTTTCCCGGTTCGCCCGACCAAATTTCAGAAAAGGCTGATGCCCTTCTTTTTTTAAGCCTTATTTCAGGAAGAAACCCTGATTATTTAATAGAAAGTCAAATAGAGTCAGCTATTGAGATTTACAATTTGAATCTTGAATGCATTCCTACCTC
>JBIIFU010000001.1:0-194978 GCA_044237035.1 Crocinitomicaceae bacterium | reverse complement strand
TTGGTGGTGGGGCAAAAACCATGATAATGTTGAATGATGTGAAGGTTGGTTACGAACTTTGGCGTTTGATAAATGGGTTCCCACCTGATTATTACGCTGACAAGAAACCTTAAAAAAATACGAAGAAATGAGAATTTTAATCATTTTATTCCTTGCCTTAAGTGTTGGATTTGAACTTTTGTCTCAAGCGACATTTTCTGATAAGCAGTTTTTTGAAATTGTCCTGAAAAATCATCCCTTAGCTAAGCAGGCGCAACTACAAACTCAGCTTGGCGAGAAGGAGATTTTATATGCGCAAGGCGGGTTCGATCCTAAAATTTACACGCATACTTTGCAAAAGAACTTCAATTCAACCTCTTACTATAATTTAATTCATTCAGGTCTGAAAGTTCCAACCTGGTATGGATTAGAATTCAAAGGCGGTTTTGAATCCAATCAAGGAGCATTTTTGAATCCAGAGGAAAAAACGCCATCCAGTGGTTTGGTTTATGCCGGAGCCTCGGTAAATCTTGGAAAAGGTCTTTTTATCGACCAACGGCGCGCTGAGTTATTTAAGGCAAAAGTATATTACCAAAGTACTTTTTTTGAGCAAAAACTTCAATTGAATGAATTGATTTATGAATCAGGATATGCTTATTGGAGCTGGTTTTTATCCTATCATTCGATGAAAATTTTGGACGAAGCATTTCAATTAGCGAATATTCGTTACGATGCTGTAAAACGCACAGCTGAATTAGAGGATAGACCAGAAATTGATGTAGTAGAGGCGGGTCTACAAGTGCAGAATCGGGAGTCTATGTTGAGGAATTACGAGGCAGAATATAAAGGCTCCGGATTTAAAATTTCAACTTTTTTGTGGAATGAACAACAAGTTCCGTTGGATTTGGACAGTCTTACCACTCCTGTTAAAATTGAAATTCTCGAAAAAGATTCTGTTACCCTATTATCTAATCAAGAAATTGATACCGCTCTAGCAAATCATCCGTATATCCAGGTTACTAATTTTAAAATCAAAGGGTTGGAGATTGAACGAAAATTGAAAAAAGAGCAGCTGAAACCTGAATTAGCCGTTAATTACAATTTTTTAAATCAGCCGATTCAAAACAACCCCTTTGCGAATTTATCGATGAATAACTACAAATGGGGTTTGACTTTTGAAATGCCTATTTTATTGAGAAAAGAACGCGGAGATTTAGCAAAAACTAATTTGAAATTGAAAGAGGAACAATTCAATTTGGAAAACAGTAAAGCGTATGTTGAGTATAAAATTCGAAATGCCTACGTTGATTATAATAATGCCCTAATTCAGGTAGAAATCTTTCAAAAAACGGTGGTTGATACTAAACGTTTGTTAGATGCAGAAAAAGCAATGTTTGAATCTGGAGAAAGCTCTTTGTTTTTAATCAATGCTCGAGAATTGGCATATATTCAAGCGAAACTCAAGTGGGTGGAAAGTATTGCAAAATCGAAACAAGCATATCTTTCACTGAAATTTAATTTAGCACAATTGATTTAATCTAAGAATCATGGATTTTGCTGGTAGAAAATTAGTTATTGCAACCAAACATGAAAAAGAAAAAGTAATCGGTCCTTTAGTAGAAAACCACTTGGCTGCAGATTGGTTTGTCGATCCATGGTTTGACACAGATATTTTAGGAACTTTTAGCGGAGAAATTGATCGAAAAGACAATCCTCTGATCACACTTAAGAAAAAATGTCTTTTGGCGATGGAGGCAGCTAATTGCGATTTAGGAATTGCTAGCGAAGGTTCTTTTGGCCCTCATCCAACCCTTTTTTTTGGTCATGCTGATGATGAATTATTGGTTTTTATCGATAAAAAAAATGACCTAGAAATTTATTCACGCGAACTTTCATCAGAAACTAATTTTGGAGGGGCAGTGATTAGAAGTCTGACTGAAGCTGAAGAATTTGCCACCAAACATGGATTTCCTGAACATGCCTTAATTGTAAAAAATCGGCAGGAAGACTTCGATTACATTCAAAAAGGGATAAATAATTCTAGTGATTTAAGTCAGTTTGTTGAGGAATGTCTTTTAAAATATGGATCGGTTTATTTGGAAACTGATATGCGAGCCATGTACAATCCAACTCGGATGAAAGTAATTGAAAGTGCGGCTCAAAAATTAATGGAAAAAATCAATAGTAAGTGTCCGGAATGCAAAACCCGCGGATTTTCCGTTAGTGAAGCAAAACCCGGTCTGCGTTGTGAGTGGTGTTCCTCTCCTACAGATTCAATTTTATATCATTTGCTGACTTGCCAAAAATGTAGTTTTTCAGAAAAGGAGTATTATCCCAATGGGAAAAAATTCGAAGATCCTATGTATTGCTCAAATTGCAATCCGTAATCAATCAAATTCAATTGGCGCATCACACATTTCTCCTTTGCAGCGATATAAGACTGTTTTAGTTGTTATTGGCTTTTCCTGCAAAATTGGCAATGAAAAATTCGTTCCTCCCGAATAAATTGTTCCTATTTTGAACTTTTTATTCGTGTTTTGTCTGATTTCATTCGCCTTGGCGCCAACAATTTCTATTTCTTCCATGGAATCAAGGACTTGTAACAGAAGCAAAGCCCAATTGGAATAACCGGATCCATACATTTCCATTCCGTCATATACATTGGCCAACATTTGTTCGGCATTTTCCTTCCATTCTGTCTTTCGATAAAAATAAGATAGCTTGTGGAAATTATGCGCCATAACCGAATTACTTGCGGGGATAACATTATCGTTCAATTCCATTTTACGTGCAATCAACTCCGTATTAACCGAAGTAAAATAACACATTTTAGTATGCGAATCTTGAAAATTGGTTTCAACTGTTTCAGTAAGATTTTTGGCAAGGTCCATCCATTTTTCTTCAAAAGTAACTTGGTATAAATCAATAAATGCTTTAATCACAAAAGCGTAATCCTCCAAAACTCCCTCAATTTTAGAAATCCCATTTTTATGTGTTCTCCAAAGTGAATTATCGGATTTCAATTGGTTTTCTTCAATCCACGTTGCTGTTTTTCGAGCTAACAAAATAAAATTCTCATCATCAAAGGCCGCGTAGGACTCACATAGACCAGAAATCACCATCGCATTCCATGAGGTCAAACATTTGTCATCCATGCCTGGCTTGATACGTTTATTACGAATATGTAATAATGTTTCTTTGACTGATTGGACTTTTTGTTTCAACATTTCAACATCCCAACCATTCCTTATAGCAAAAGATTCATCCGTTTCATTTCTTAAAAGAATGTATTTTTCTTCTTCCCAATATCCTAGTTGATTGATGTTGTAATATTCTTTCACCCAATCAAAGTCATTCCCAAGAATTTCATTTAGTTCACTATCTTTCCAGCAATAAAATTTCCCTTCTTCGCCTTCACTGTCAGCATCTAAGGCACTATAAAAAGCACTATTCTCAGCTAACATTTCTCGTTCGAGCCAATTTAAGATTCCGTAACAGGTTTCTTTGTATAATTCTTTTCCGAAATACTTATACCCTTTGGCGTAAATACCCAATAATTGCCCATTATCATAAAGCATTTTTTCGAAGTGAGGCACTTTCCAGAGCATATCCACGGAATAGCGCGCAAAACCTCCTCCAATTTGGTCGTATATTCCACCCATAGCCATTTTATCTAAGGTGAGTTCAACATAGCTTAAAGTTTTATTGTGTTCCTGCCAAACCCCGTATGACAACAAGAAATCTAAATTTGATGGTAAAGGAAACTTAGGCGCTCGTGTTGGGCCACCGTGCGAAAAATCAAACGAATGTGACCAACGTAATACCAACTCATGCAATTTTTCAGCATCCCATTGATCTATTTTTACCGGATTTTCAATTAACTCAGTTTGTTGGACGCCCTCTTTTAATTTCGCTGCATAATCCTTAACTTTTTCGGGCTCATTTTTGGCGGTATAAACTAGTGAACGAAGTACATGCATCCATTGTTCTTTTGGAAAATAGGTTCCACCATAAACGGGACTTCCATCTGATAAGGTAAAACAATTCAATGGCCAACCCCCTTTTTGAGTCATTAGTTGAACAGCAGTCATATACACTTGATCCACATCAGGATGTTCCTCACGATCTACCTTAATATTGATAAAGTGTTCATTCATCAACGCGGCAACTTCTTCATCTTCAAAACATTCATGCTCCATAACATGACACCAATGACAAGCGGAATAACCAATACTTACTAAAACGAGTTTATTTTCTTTTTTTGCTTTTTCTAATGCCTCTTTTGACCATGGCACCCAATTAACGGGATTATGGGCATGTTGGAGAAGATAGGGTGACGATTCATGAATCAGTTGATTTGTATACATAATTGAATAAGTGACATTTCTTTAACCAAAAATAAGGAGGGTTTGTTTAATTTATACATATTGGTCTTTAATCAGTCGATAACTTTTTATAAAATCTAGCTTCTTGCAATAAATAGTCGAGAGTTTTTCTTCTAAATTTGTTTTTTCGAATAGATTTTTTACAATGAAACAATATCACGACCTTCTTCAGCACATTTTGGACAATGGAACGAAAAAAGAAGACCGGACAGGAACTGGAACAATTTCCGTTTTTGGCTATCAAATGCGGTTTGATTTAAATGAGGGATTTCCTTGTTTAACGACAAAAAAACTTCATTTGCGTTCGATTATCCATGAACTTTTATGGTTTTTGAAAGGAGATACCAATATTCAATACTTAAAAGAAAATAATGTTTCCATTTGGGATGAATGGGCTGATGAAGATGGGAATTTAGGGCCTGTATATGGCTCTCAATGGAGGAGCTGGCCGGCAGCGGACGGTCGCCATATTGACCAGATTAAACTAGTTCTAGATCAAATCAAAAATAATCCCGATTCGAGAAGAATAATTGTTTCCGCCTGGAACGTTGGTGAAATTGATAAAATGGCTCTTCCTCCATGTCATGCATTTTTTCAGTTTTATGTAGCTGATGGAAAATTGAGTTGTCAATTGTACCAGCGCAGTGCGGATACTTTTTTGGGAGTTCCTTTCAACATTGCTTCATACGCGCTATTAACAATGATGATGGCACAAGTTTGCGGGTTGAAACCTGGTGATTTTGTTCATACCTTAGGTGATGCACATTTGTATTCGAATCATTTGGAACAAGCAAGATTACAACTAACTAGAGATTTCAGACCGCTTCCACAAATGAATATCAACCCTAATGTGACAAATCTTTTTGATTTCAAATACGAAGATTTTGAGTTGGTAAATTACGATCCACATCCACACATAAAGGCGGCCGTTGCCATATAGTATGAAAGTAGCATTAATAGTAGCCATTGATTCAGCGCGAGGAATCGGAAAAAACAACGATTTAATGTGGCATTTGCCCAACGATATGAAGTTTTTCAAGGAAACTACACAAAATCAAATTGTGGTTATGGGTCGTAAAAACTATGATTCCATTCCTGAAAAATATCGTCCATTACCAAACCGATTGAATGTTGTTTTAACAAGAAATGCAGATTTTCAAGCTCCCGATTGTGAAGTTTTCACCTCACTAGAGGCTTGTTTTGAGCATTTTAAAGACGAAATGGAAAGAACCGTTTTTATTATAGGCGGTGGAGAAATCTATAAAATGGCACTAGAATCTGGAAGAATCGAGGAAATGTATATTACCTATATTGATAAAGTATACGGAGCCGATACATTTTTTCCATTTATCGCTGAGGACCAATGGAAATCTGAAGAGATTCTACGTCAAGCCGTCGATGAAAGACACGAAGCATCTTTTATTGTAAAAAAATATACGTTAGTTTAAGGATTAATTGCACTTAAGCTCAAAGTTATCTTTACGTTAACAATGTTCATTAGATTAGTTCACTTCAAATCTTGCCTTTACATTTGTCAAAAAAAAAAATATTATGGCAGCAGGATTTTTAAAATATTTTCTTCCTAAAGATAAAGTATTCTATTCCTTATTTGAGAATGCATCAGAGAACTTGGAATTAATAGCTCGAAAGTTTATTCAAGTGGTTCAGGAACCTGATTTCAATAAAAGAGCAACTATAATTCAAGAAATGGAGGATTTGGAGCATAAAAATGATGAGATTACGCATCATATCTTCATTGAGTTGGGTAGAAATTTTATAACGCCGTTTGATCGCGAAGATATTCATAGTTTGGCTTCTGCCTTGGATGATATTGCAGATTACATTTACAGTGCAGGAAAGAAAATCAATTTTTACCGTTTAGATCCGCTTGAAGATGAAGGAATTCAAAAATCGGCTCATGCAATTTTAGAAGCAGTTTTAGCCGTAAAAAGTGCTGTGGCAGAAATAAGAAATTTGAAGAACACGCATAAAATCGTTGAATGTGTTATTAAAATTAATAGCATTGAAAATGAAGCTGATGAGATTTTCGACGCAAGTATTGAGCGTTTATTTGATTCAGATGTCGATGCGAAAGAGTTAATAAAAAGGAGAGAGATTTATCAAGTGTTAGAAATCGTGACAGATAAATGCGAAGACGCAGGAAATGTAATCGAGTCAATCGTTGTAAAATACGCATAGTAATTTAATTCTTAAAAATTATGTTTACTCTTTTACTAGTAGTAATTATTATTGCCCTACTATTTGACCTGGTAAATGGCTTTCACGATGCAGCAAACTCAATAGCAACAGTTGTTTCTACCAAAGTTTTAACACCACTTCAAGCAGTTATCTGGGCAGCGGCATTCAATATTTTAGCTTTTTGGGTTTTTGACATGAGTGTGGGTAATACTGTTGCCAAGACCGTTGATAATAATGCCATTGATTTGTGGGTTATTTTAGCAGGATTAATTGCAGCAACTTTTTGGAACTTATTAACTTGGTGGCTCGGAATTCCATCTTCTTCTTCTCATACTCTAATTGGTGGTTTTGCAGGAGCTGCCGTTGCACACGCTGGTTTTGATGTAATAGCAGGAGCAGAAATAATAAAAGTGGCTTTATTTATATTTTTAGCACCTTTTATTGGTGGATTTATTGCGTTGATTATAGCTTTAGTCACGATTAGTCGTTCATTCTGGAAAAAAATGTTGGTAATTGGAATTCTGACTGCTATCACAATTAAGGCAATGCTTTATATGGTGGACTATTTGGACGTAAAACCCATTATGATGTACATCGTAATTGGAATGATATCCATTTTTGTACTCGTATATATTTGGTATGAAATAGCCCATGGGAAAAGACCCTCTGCGGTTAAAGAAGCGGGTATGCACAAGAAATTACAGTTGCTTTCCTCTGCTGCTTTTTCATTAGGACATGGAGGTGCGGATTCACAGAAGGTAATGGGGATAATTTGTGCGGCATTGTTGGTTTATGGAAATATGGCACGCGAAGGAAAATTCACTGAAGCTGTTCCTCAGGACTTTAAAATAACTGAATTAGTTCAAATCGAATTTGAAAATAAGGAAGGGAAAAAAGAAAAATTTAAGCCCGAGGTTGCTGAAGTGAGTACTAAGATTTTTTATAAGGACGGAAAGAATATTTGTGATGCAGCAAATAATGAAATCGTTTACGCCAATAAAAAAATCAATAAAAAGTATAGTGATATTGCGCATTCGCCCGAATTGAAAGCGATTGAAAAGAACATGCATAAAATTGAGGTATATATGAAAGGGGATACTTTATTTGATGCCAAATTAAATGCGCCTATTTTTATTGGTAAAAAAATCATTAAGGAGTATAAGTATGCAAATATTTTTGATTCTCAAATCGATGATAAAAAAGGAGAATTGTTGAGTGGTCACAAGATTAAAACTAAGGTTCAATCGGAAACAATGCCGTTTTGGATTGCATTTGGTTGTTATTTAATGATCGGATTGGGCACATTAATGGGGGGTTGGAAAATTGTTAAAACAATGGGAACAAAAATCACTAAGGTAACTCCACTTGAAGGTGTATGCGCTGAAACAGCTGGAGCATTGACCTTATTTACGGTAAGTAATTTTGGTATTCCTGTATCTACAACACACACAATCACGGGTTCAATTATTGGTGTTGGAGCGACAAAACGCTTAAGTGCTGTAAGATGGGGCGTTACAATTAATCTGCTTTGGGCCTGGATACTAACTATCCCTGTTAGTGGATTATTGGCTGCTTTAATTTATTTCCTTATTACTCTTCTGAAGTAGAACATTCTTATTAACTCAATTCTATTTTGTAGAAGTAATAGTTATCGGAGATTAAGTCTTTATTGTGCGGCTTAGCAATTAGAATTTATTTCAGTGCATTTGAATGAAATAAGATACTGTTTCTTTTTGATGAGGTTCAAGCCAATGCAAACCCTCTTTGTCCTCTATATTACCCGATGAATTATGAGAATCGGCGTAACCCCACCAAGGTTCTATGCAGAAAAATGGTGCATTTTGTTTAGTCCAAAAACCAATTGCCTCCCAATTGTCTGACCCTACCGTTACCAACTTCTCTTTGTTTTGCTTTTCTAGCGTTACATGTGAAAATTTAGGGTCTTTAAAAACGATAGCATCCTTGGAGAAATATTCATTTTGTAAATTCAAATAATTATCGATTTTCATGACTTGTTTTTGGCCCGTATAATAGGTGTTTTCAATCAGCCATCGGTCTACCTCAAAGTCTGTATGGAAATTTAAGCGGTATTGATGAAGTGGGAGATTAAGCGCAAAACCAGGATGTCCCCCAACGGAATAAGGCATTTTGTTGCTGCTCCTATTTTTCGTTGTGTACGAAATTTCAATTTGTTCTTCAATCAATTCATAGATTACGGTAAATTCAAAATAAAAAGGATAATTTATTCTTGTTTCATCCGAATCTGTTAGTTGAAGTTCAACTTTTGTTTTAGTTTGTTCAATGATGTTAAACGATAAGTCTCTTGCAAAACCATGTTGTTTCATTTCATAAATTTGATGGTTGTACCTGTAAGTGTCTTTCAATAACCTTCCTACAAAAGGGAACAAATTGGGAGAAATTCTATTCCAAAACGAGAAATCAGGCACCCATAGAACATTTTCTTTTCCCTTTCTTTGAAGTGCAATTAATTCAGCGCCAAGCACCTTGATTTGAGCGTTTAAATAGTTGTTTTCGAGAATAATCATATTTGGGATTTTAAATTGAATAAACCCTTCCAGGTAATGATTTTACAACACCCTCCATTTCTAGAGTAAATAACTTCGAATTGAGATCCTGCGAGGTCATTTGTAAATCTACGAGTAACTGATCAAAGTGCATTCTTCCCTTGTTCTTGAGTGATGAAAAAATGCATTTCTCTGCATCACTTAATGTAATTGATGGAATATTTTCTTCTGTTTTTTTATCATGAACAGGAGTGTTTTTCCAATCCATTAGTTTAATCAAATCTGCCGGACTTGTTATCAAATGTGACATGTTTTTCTGAATCAATAAATTGCAGCCTGATGAATTTTCTTGGTGAATATTACCCGGAAACGCAAAAACCTCTCGATTATAGTCAAAGGCCAACTCTGCCGTTATCATTGACCCACCTTTTCGTTTACTTTCAATTATAACAAGGGCATCTGACATTCCAGCAACAATTCTATTTCTCATAGGAAAATTAATTCGATCTGGCTTAGTGTCTATGGGAAATTCTGTGAGTAGTCCCCCGTTAACACACATTTTAAGCGCGATATCTCGATGAATAGAGGGGTAAATTCTATCTAAGCCATGACCTAATACTCCTACGGTTGACATTTGTAAATCAACTGCTGCTTTATGCGCATTGTAATCTGTTCCATAGGCTAATCCACTTATTATTTGAACGTTATGAGTGGTTAATTCCTCAACTAAAGCATGAGTCAATTCTCTGCCGTATTCGGAAGAATGTCTAGTTCCAACAATCGATACAACTTTAGATGGGTTGCAATCAAAATTCCCCTTTGAATATAACAATAGTGGAGCATCCTGGCATTGTTTCAATCTTCTGGGATAGTTGGAATCAAGATAAAAATGAGTTTGTATATTATTTTTTTCAATAAAGTCCATCTGTTTTTTGGCCAGTTCAATTGCTTGAACTCGATTCATTTGAAATAAAATTGAAATTGGAATTTTTGTTATTTCGTGGATGTCGTGAATGGATCCTTCAAAAATCGCCTCCACAGATGATAATCTGGATATCAACATACTAGCCTTTTTAGGGCCTATTCCTTTTAGGAAGGTGGATGCAATTTGGTATAGTTGGTCTTGTGCTTTCAATTTTTTTTATTAGTTTCGAAAGATTTAATTTACAAAAAAATTGCGAGACATGCGTCGTTTGTTTTTCTTTTTTCTCCTCTTTTTAAATTTTTCTTTTTTTTCCCAGACTATGGGCGTAATCATCGACGCAAGTTCTGAAATTGGAATTCCTGGAGTTAAATTTATCTGTACAGACGGAACTAAATCGGTTTCAAAAAGTGATGGTGAGTTCATCTTAACTATAAAAAAGTATCCTGTTTGGATAAAGGTTAATTATTCTGAATTTACTCCAGATTCTATTTACATAACAAAAGATACAACGCTACGTTGGGTGTTAAAACCGGTTATTCAAACAATGAATACTGTAGTAATTTCTTCAAGCAGAAGAAGTCAGGCTATTGAAGAGGTTCCTATCTCAATGGAAGTAATAAAACCAGCGTTGATTGACAATAAGGGGTTGGCGAATTTAGAGCAAGTAGTTGATCAAAGTCCAGGGGTGTATGCCATGGATGGACAAGTTAGTATACGTGGGGGAGGAGGGTATGCATATGGTGCAGGCAGCCGAGTAATGTTATTATGGAATGGCGTTCCTATGCTTTCACCTGATATTGGAGATGCAAAATGGAATGCTATACCTATGGAGCAGACTGATCAAATCGAAATTATTAAGGGGGCTTCATCTGTACTTTATGGAAGTGGAGCCTTAAATGGTATTATTTCTTTGACTGAAAAAGATGCAAATCCAAAGGGGGAGCTTAAAGTAAAGGTTCAATCAGGAATTTATGATAATCCAAAGAGAACGTCAATGCGTTGGTGGGACAAAAATCCAATGTTTTATTTGGCAGATATATATCATAGTAAAGCACAAAAAAATTGGGGATATACTGTAGGAACAAATTTTTATTTAGATTCTGGGTTTAGACAGGGCGAACAGGAAAAACGTATTCGATTAAACGGTTCCGTTTATTTTAAGCCTACCGGGATTAAAAATTTTAAAACTGGGTTGAGCTATAATCTTCAATACCAAGATGCTGGTGTATTTGTACTTTGGAAAAACGACTCAATGGGATACCAAGCGATGGATAATACCTTGTCGCGTCAGAAAGCCATCCGTGTAAATGTTGATCCTTATTTGAAGTATTATGATAAAAACAATAATAAACATTTCTTGAGAACAAGGTATTATTTAGTTACTACTGGAAATGATCAGAATTATTACGATGCTTCATTTGCACAAATGTTTTATGCCGATTATCAATTTCAGAAGAAAATAGACGAGAATAAAAATCTTACTCTTGGAATCTCAAATAACAACAGTTATATTAGAAGTTGGGTTTTTGGAAACCACCAGTCGCAAAACACAGCAATTTACAGTCAATTTGAAGGAAAGTTTTGGAAAAAGCTAGATTTCTCTGCTGGAATGCGAATCGAATATTATCAATTAGACACTCTTGTTCCTGATTCTAAGTTCAATCTTACAAATACTGTTTCTTTACCTTTCTACCCCGTATTCCGCACTGGATTGCATTATGAGTTCGCAAAATACAGCCATTTGAGAGCGTCTGTGGGCCAAGGAATTCGCTTCCCTTCCATTGCAGAAAGATTTGTTTCTACGTCTGTTGGTGGATTAGTGATTTTTAAAAATCCTGATTTGCGTCCTGAAAAAGGATGGTCAGGCGAGCTAGGAATTAAACAACTCGTTAAAATGGGTGAGTGGAAAGGAGCTTTTGATGTCGCAGCATTCATCAATGAATATAGTAATATGACAGAATTTACGTTTGGCCTATACAACCCCGACTCTATTCAAACACTTCAATTTACTGATCCAAATGCAATAAACTATTTTTATAAATGGGTTGGATTTCAGGCTCAAAATGCTGAAAGGGCAAGAATCACAGGTCTTGAATTTTCATTTAATAGTTCGGGGAAAATTAGAAATGTAGATGTTACTTCATTAATTGGTTATACATACCTAAATCCCATCAGTTTAAATACAAGTTCTGATTATCTTGAAACGTTTTCTGATACTTCAAGTCGAATGCTGAAATATCGTTTTAAGCACATGTTTAAAGCAGATGTTCAATTTTCTTACAAGAAATTCAGTATGGGTATTTCTTGCCGATACAATAGCCACATGAGAAATATTGACCGCGTTTTTGAAGATGGGGTATTAGGAACAGAATTATTGGTTGGTATGGAGCATTATCGTCAAATTTATAATAAAGGAGCGTTGGTTTTTGATACGCGCATATTATTTGAGGCTAATAAAAATCTCAAAATCAACTTTGTTACAAATAATGTTTTTAACGCGGAATACGTCTCTCGTCCCGGAGATATTCAAGCACCGAGAAATTTTATAATTCAATTACAATACGAAATCAAGTAGCGTTTTATGACTTTTATCAGTTTTTCAGCTAGTTAGAATCATAATTAATCCCAATTAATCTCCTTTTTTAAGGAAATGGCTCGAGGTAATTTAGCACTATGTTAAATTAATTCTTAGTCATATGTCAAATCACACTATTTTTCAGTCAAATTTCTACAGCAATCTAGAATTCAATCGTTTTGGATGGATTGCCATTATTCTTACTGTTGTTGGATGCCTAGGTGGGCTTACCGTTGGTCTCGGTGCAATTGAAAATACTCTAACACTTGTTGCTGTTGTAATACCCACCATGATTACGTTAAGTTTATTATTGGCAGTTTCCCCGATGAAATGGATTTTAAATGCTGCATTAATAAGCATTTCAATTGATTTACTTTTAATTTCTTACTTTGTATTGTTCTGAAACTAAATATAGAAATTATCGTAGTGTTGGTTAGTTCAATTGGATTTTATATTTTTGACCTAATTAAAACATTATGAAAGCAATATTAACTTTATTTGTTGTTGGATTTCTTTTCACTTCATGCTATAAATACGAGGAAGGTCCACGTTTTTCATTATTGAGCAGAAAAGCTCGTTTATGTAATGAATGGGTTTTGCAAACATATTTAGATAATGGAACAGATAAAACTATTGTCGGTGAAACAACCACATTAACTATTGAGAATGATGGCACCTATTCTATTTCAACAGTTCGAAACGAAATGGGTCAAGTTCAATCTGAATTTTCTCACGGGACATGGGTGTTCCAAGATGCAAAAGGACAAGTTGTTATGACAGATAGTCAGGAAGGGTCAATTCCATTGACTTACGATATTCTTGAGTTAAGAAATTCAAATCTCCAGCTTCGTAAAAAAATTGCTGGAATAAGTTATATCTACCAATACAGAGGAAAATAATCTGTTAGTCTTTCAGTTCTTTTGTTCCCTTCAATAATTCTCTAGTGTCAAGAGAAAACTGTTTAATTGTTACTTTATCTTGTTCAGTTAGACCAAATTGATTGATGTTATTTTCCAAATCCGATGTTGGGATTACATAATATCCCCTTGGTTTTCCTCCTAATTGAATCCAAAAAGGATAATATCCCCAAGTTTGCCAAGTTACTTTACCATTGAACACTTCTAGTTGTAGTTCAACACCAATTCCTCCATTTTTATATCGCTCTCGTTGGTTACTAACAAAGTTTCCGAGACTATACGCTACTGGAACTGATTTAGAGGGGTTGTTTTTAGGGTGAATAATCTTCATAGGTTGAACAACGTGCGGATGCATTCCAATAATCGCATCAACACCTTGATCGGCCATCCATTGCGCGAGTTTACTTTGTTCCGGACTTTCTTTTCGTTGATATTCATTTCCCCAGTGTATGGTTGTAATAATAAAATTTGAACCATCCTTTTTAGCCTTCTGGATATCTTGTTTTATTTGCAAGGTATCAATCATATTTACAATATTTGGAGGGGTTATTTTAATTCCATTTGTACCATACGTATAATTCAAAAAGGCAATTTTAGCACCTTTATAATTCCAATAATATGGATATAGTTTAGCGCGTTCACTTTCGTCTTTGAATGTTCCAGTGTGGCTTATTTTTAAAGAATCTAAAACATCTAGTGTCCTTTCCAACCCCTTTTTTCCCCGATCAATAGAATGATTATTTGCAGTAATAAAAAAATCAAACCCAACATTTTGAGTGGCTTTAGCATATGAATCTGGGGAGCAAAACATGGGATAACCAGAATAGGGTTCCCCGGCCAACGTAACCTCAAGATTTAAAACTGAAAGATCGTATTTTTCAATTCTATTTTTGATGTATTTAAACCAATGTTCGTATTCATATCCATTCGTTGTTTTTGCCGCCTCAATCATGGGTTTATGTCCCATTAAGTCACCGACAAAAAATAATGATATTGATTGGCGTGTTGTGTCTTGTTGTGTTTTAGGAATATCTCCTTTAAATAAAATATCCTTTTTTAATGGAATTGATATAAACAATCCAAATAATCCAAAGAGGATTATAGAAACACTTGGTAATATTTGACTAATTCTAGACTTCATTTATTTTCTTTGAGTTTATTAGCAAAAATAGGCGATTTGTAGGTTCCCCATTTGGCAAGTCTATATTTTAAAGACACCCCTAGCACTCCTAAACCGTATGTAACTGATCTCGAAAAATTAATAGACGATGCCTCTTTGAAATATTTAGTTGGACAAGTAACTTCACCAATCTCAAATCCGGCATAGAAAATTTGCGCCAACATTTGATTATCAAAAACAAAGTCTTCTGAATTCTTAGAAATATCAATTTTATCAAATACTTCCTTCGAAAAGGCGCGATAACCGCTGTGGTATTCAGATAATTTTTGTGACATTAAAATATTTTGAGTCAACGTCAATATTCGGTTTGCAATATATTTATACTTCGGCATTCCTCCTCTAAGAGCTCCTTTTCCTAAAATTCGAGAGGCAAGCACAACCGGATAAACATCGTATGCAATAATGGAAGCAATAGAATGAATTAATTTTGGAGTGTACTGATAGTCAGGGTGTAGCATAATGATTATATCTGCTCCTAATTCAAGTGCCTTTGAATAACATGATTTTTGATTACCGCCATAGCCCCTATTTTTCTCGTGTCTAATTATGTTCGAAATCCCAAGTTCTTTTCCTTTTTCAGAGGTAGTATCACTACTCGCATCATCTACCAATACAATTTCATCTACAATATTAAATGGAATTTCATTGTAAGTCTGCTCAAGTGTAGATGCAGCATTGTATGCAGGAAGCACCACACATATTTTTTTACCATTTAACATATTTCAAAATTAGCTCAATTGTATGACTTTTTGAACTGTTTAAAATTTCAAGTGTTCTTATCTTAATTTACAGTTAAACTACTGTATATTTGTACTCAAATTTAATGAATTATTTTACGATGAACCCTTTTTCAAAAAGACATATTGGTCCGAATTCGGCAGAAAAAAATGAAATGTTAGATGTAGTTGGAGTTTCAACAATCAATGAATTAATTGATAGAACAATTCCATCTGCGATAAAACTTAACAGAGAGTTAAATATTGATGATGCGCTTTCAGAATACGATTATTTGAATCATATTCAAGTGCTTGGAGGTAAAAACCAAGTTTTTAAATCTTTTATTGGCTTGGGATATAACGAGACCATTGTACCTCCAGTTATTTTGAGAAATGTTCTTGAAAATCCCGGATGGTACACGGCATACACCCCTTACCAAGCCGAAATCGCTCAAGGACGATTAGAAGCGCTTTTAAATTTCCAAACCATGATTATTGATTTAACAGGAATGGAGATAGCTAATGCGTCATTGTTGGATGAAGCAACTGCTGCTGCAGAGGCCATGATTATGTTTTACAACTCACGCTCTCGAAATGATATAAAAGAGGGGAAAAATAAATTCTTTATTTCTAATTCAGCCTTTGCTCAAACAATCGAGGTGGTTCAAGGTAGAGCGGATAATTTTGGGATTGAATTGGTAATTGATAGTCCCGATCATACCGATTTGTCATCTGGATTTTTTGGTGCAATTGTTCAATATCCTGATGCAAAAGGTCATGTTTTAAATTTAAAATCATTTATTGAAAAAGCAAAAAATGGGGGCGTTCAAGTTGCTGTTGCTACCGATCTTTTGTCTTTAGTTTTGTTGCAAGCTCCAGGGGCTTTAGGGGCTGATGTTGTGTTTGGAAACTCGCAACGATTTGGTGTGCCAATGGGATACGGTGGTCCTCACGCTGCTTTTTTTGCTGCAAAAGAAGATTATAAAAGAAATTTACCGGGGAGAATTATTGGTGTTTCAAAGGATGCTGATGAAAATACTGCCTTGCGAATGGCCCTTCAAACCAGAGAGCAACATATCAAGCGAGATAAGGCAACATCAAATATTTGTACAGCTCAAGCACTGTTAGCTGTTATGGCCAGCATGTATGCTGTTTATCATGGTCCAAATGGACTGAAAGAAATAGCAAATCACGTTCATGGTTTGGCACAAAATACGGCAGCCAGCCTAAGAAGTATCGGTGTTGAAATTAGTTCGAACTCTTTCTTTGATACAATCTGGGTAAAAAATGTTCCGACTAAGGCAATCAAAGAGAAAGCAGAAGCACATGGAATTAATTTCAATTATTTGAATGATAATGAATTGACGATTAGTTTTGGAGAGCCACATTCAATAGCAGATGTAAAAACAATTGTCGATATATTTTCAGCTTGTATAGGAAAAACAGCGATTGTATCAACTCAAAATAGTCAAATTGACTCTGAATTTTTACGGAAAGATGCTATTTTAACTCATCCAATTTTTAATTCTCATCATTCAGAGTCAAAGATGATGCGTTATTTGAAACGTTTAGAGAATAAAGATTTATCGCTTGTTCACAGTATGATTGCACTTGGTTCTTGTACCATGAAATTAAATGCTGCTGCTGAATTAATGCCAATTACAAATCCATCTTTTGCGAATCTTCATCCATTTGCCCCAGTAAATCAAGCGTTAGGTTACCACGAAATGTTCAGACAACTTGAAAAGGATTTGTGTGAATGTACCGGTTTTGCTGCTGTTTCACTACAACCAAATTCTGGTGCTCAAGGTGAATATGCAGGTTTAATGGTAATCAAAGCGTATCACGAATCACGAGGAGATTTTCATCGTAAGAAAATGATTATTCCTTCATCTGCGCATGGAACCAATCCTGCCTCAGCGGTAATGGCTGGTTTTGAAGTGGTTGTGACAGGATGTGATGAAAATGGAAACATCAATATTGATGAACTTCGTAAAGTTGCAACAGAATTAAAAGATTCTCTTGCAGGGCTTATGGTTACTTATCCATCAACACATGGTGTTTACGAAGAAGGAATTCGAGAAATTACTGCAATTATCCACGAAAATGGTGGACAAGTTTATATGGATGGCGCTAACATGAATGCGCAAGTTGGACTTACAAATCCAGGAAATATCGGGGCAGATGTTTGTCACCTCAATTTACATAAAACATTTGCGATTCCTCATGGTGGCGGCGGCCCTGGAATGGGACCAATCGGAGTTGCTGCTCATTTAGCTCCATTCTTGCCAAGCAATCCATTTATTAAAACGGGAGGTGATCAGCCAATTAAAGCAATTTCAGCGGCTCCTTATGGAAGTGCCTTGATTTTGTTAATTTCCTACGGTTACATAAAAATGTTAGGTGCAAAAGGATTGAGAGAATCTACTGAAATGGCAATCTTGAATGCAAATTACATTGCTGCCAAACTAAAAGGTCATTATGATATACTTTATACAGGAAAAAATGGAACAGTTGCTCATGAAATGATTTTGGATTGTCGTGACTTCAAAAAAACGGCAGAAGTTGAAGTAGCTGATATTGCAAAACGCTTAATTGACTTTGGTTTCCATGCGCCTACGGTTTCTTTCCCTGTTGCCGGAACACTAATGATTGAACCAACTGAATCAGAAGATAAAGATGAGTTAGATCGTTTTATAGCTGCAATGATTAAGATTCGTGAGGAAATTCGAGAAATTGAAAATGGACATGCAGATAAAGAAAACAATCTTTTGAAAAATGCGCCACATACTGCTGATTGCATCATCAATAAAAACTGGAGTTACCCTTATTCACCTGCTGAAGCCGTTTATCCATTGCCTTATTTGAAAGAGTGGAAGTATTGGGTTCCAGTACGAAGAGTTGATAATGCATTTGGTGATAGAAACCTAATTTGTTCTTGTCCGAGTATTGAAAATTACGCTTAATTAGTCATGAAATTGGACATTCTTGCTTTTGGCGCCCATCCTGATGACGTGGAAATCTCCATGGGGGGAACGATTCTGCATTATGTTTCAAAAGGTAAAAAAGTAGGGATTGTTGACTTAACTGAAGGAGAACTTGGAACACGAGGAACAGTTGAAAGCCGTTATGCAGAGGCTGATGCCGCGAGCAAATTTATGGGAATAGAATCTCGTGTTAATCTAAAAATGAAAGATGGTTTTTTTCAGCTTAATGAAGAAAATTTAATGAAAGTAATAGAGCAAATTCGACGGTTCAAACCGGAAATCGTTTTTGCAAATTCTATTTCTGACCGTCACCCTGATCATGGTAAAGGTTCTAAATTGGTTGCAGAGGCGGCATATCTTTCTGGTCTTTCAAAAATTAAATCTACTTGGCAAGAAACTGAACAAGAGGCTTATAGACCTAGATTAGTTCTTCATTATATTCAAGATTATTTTATTACTCCCAATGTGGTTTTTGATGTTTCCCCTTTTATGGAGCAGAAAATTCAAGCTATTAATTGCTATAAAACACAATTTTATGACCCAACTTCAACAGAACCCAACACTCCTATTTCAGGGAAGGACTTTTTAGATTTCCTTCGAGGAAGAATGAAAGAAATTGGAAGGCCAATTGGTGCAGAATATGCTGAGGGATTTACGAGTAATAAATATTTAGGAATTACAGATGTTTTTCAGTTGAAATAATACCTTATTTCAGTATTACTGACCAAATCCAAGCAACACATACTAAAAAGCAGACTCCTAAAATTATAGCAATAAGTAAGCGATTAAAAAATTGTCTTGAACTTTCAACGATAGATTGCATTTTAGGTTGAACTTCTATACGTTGATTTTCAGTAAGAAACGTAACAATTAGCCAAATAAACGACGTCAAAATTGTTACAACCAGAACTCTTGCCTCTTCCATGGGAAATTCTGAAAATGGCAAAATGGTATGAATCTTTGGATAAATCAAGGTAAAAATAGCCGAACTCAACATTGCACTTAATTGAGACCATGCATTTATTCGATACCAAACCCAACGAAGAATATAAACCGGTGCTACACCAGCAGCAATGGAAAAAGTAATTTTTATTAGGCTTTGTAGACTATCAACTTGTAAGGCAAAAATCAAGGACAAAATACTTAAACTAAACATTGCGGCAAAAGACACTTTGCGAATTGAAGAGTCGGTTGATTTTGGTTTCAGGTATTGTTTATAAAAATCAATGGTTAAAAACGATGCTCCCCAATTCATCAATGACTCTGCCGTTGAAATGAACATTCCGAAAAAAGCTAAAAAAACGAGTGGTTTTAACACTTGGGGAACTAATTCAAAAATGCTTTTTACATAGTAAATTTCTTGTATGCTTTGAGATGAATTTAACCCTAGAATTAATAGAATATGACCAAGAATAAAAAAGCTGGTTAGGAATGAAATAGCAATAGGTAGAAGTCCCGTTAATAAGGCGCTCCTTTTGTCGTTCACTGCTGTAAAACGAGCCATTTCTGGTCCACCCCCATCAAAAAGGTAACAACTCCACCACTGCACTCCAATGAAGACAAATAAAGAAAACCATGAATTCCAATCATTATTTGAGGGGATTATAAGTTTCTTATCTGGGTGCTTATCAAAAAAGGCAAATAACCCATCCCACCCATTTGCGGCATGCCAAACAGAGCCTAAAATAACTACTAAACCGATGAAATAAATGACTGCATGAATTGAATCCATTTTTAACTTTATTTCGAGTACATTTTTTAATGAATAAATGGCCAAAACACCTCCTGTAATGAGCACAGAAGTAGTGTTGTCAAGTTGAAAATAAACTTGAAGCACCCGTGCAAAACCCAATACATGAAAACACATTAAAAGTGAAACAACTAATCCTCCTACGTAAAGAGCTCTAAATGCATGAAGAATTTTTCCACTTTTACCGGGATACCTAAAAAGAATAAATTGATTATCAGTAATAAAATTTAATTTTTGCCAAAGCGGAGCAAAAACAATGGGGATTACAAAAACACCTAACCAACCGCTCCAAACAAGCCACATTCCTTTCATGCCATGCGAAGCAATAATCCCAGTTAAAAACTGACCTTGATCAACCGAAAGATACAGCATGAAAAGCGATAATCCGGAAACAAGCCACGAAACTTTTTTATTTGCTTTAAAAACGGAATTATACCACTCCTTCTTTTGGAGTAAGATCATGGTAAGGATTACTATAAAATATAGAGCGAAAATTAGCATTCATGCAAAGGTAAGGTTGGCAAATAAAAAAAAGCAGCTTAAAACTAATTTTCTATAGAAAACAAAAGCCCCAACCCATAAAGGAATTGAGGCTTATGCAGCGCGTTTTTGATTATTTTTTTCCAAAAATCATTTTAAGCAACCACCAGGGTAAAACAATACCAAAAGTACCCCTAATTAATGGGGATACATTTTCATTTATTGGAGATAATATATGTTGCCCAAACCCTCCTGCTTTTAATACATCTCTATCTCTTTTTTTATAAAATATCCCATCGAAACTCAAAACATTCACAAGTAATGTTATGATAAGTCTTGCAAATACGAATGGGATTACAAGTCCAATTGTGTAATAACCAATAGTTCGAATTACACCTAATTTAGGTTTTGACATAATATTTTTCTCTCAAAACTATATAATCTTCTTTTGGCAGCTTATTGCATCTTGTTGCAAGTTTGATTTACTGTTTTTTGTATTTTTATTACAAGTTTATTTACATATGAAAAAACAGCTTTTACAACACGATGAAACGTATTTTCCTCTAGAATTAAGACGAAAAATTCAAGAAAAAACAACTATTTCAGTTTCAGAATTTTATGATTGCAAAAGGCTTGCTGATAAATTTGCTGAAGAAGGAATTATTATCTCTGCGCATACCTTTGCGCGATTTTTTGGTGTTTTTAAAAGTAATCATCGCCCTTATACATCGACATTAAATTTATTAGCCAACTTCATTGGATTTAATTCCTTTAATGAATTTAAAATCAAGGTAAAACAACAATTAGAAAATGCGTTCGCTAATCCATTAGGACAATTTCATACCGGTGATTTCTCCTATACTGCTCTCGAACTCGCTATTCAGACCAATGATTGGAAAAGTGTTCAGTCTATCTTGGAAAGCTTTCAATATACAAATGGCGATGAGAAAAACACGATGTCTATGTTTTTAGGAAATTGGGTACGCCAACACTCTAATAAAAACGAATTTCTTCATGCATTAATTGAAATTGAAAATGGTCGTGAACTTTTTTACGAAAGCTTTGTGGATGAGGATGATCCGGGAAACTATTATTCTGAAGCTCTTTCAAAATATTATGTAAAGAACAAGAATCAGGTTGAAAAAACAATTTTTCATGCGTGTTTCATTAATACAAAAAAGATTTACAGCCATAAATCTATCCAAAAAATGGATAATGAAATTGTTTTAGATTCAAATCTCGATTTTTCTAGCCTACACTTTCATCAGGCATCAAGGATAATTGAGCTAAGAATTCTAATCTATGGATTGAATAAAAATAATATCCAAAAAATGGATAAATTAATTTCTGAGATGTTGAAGATCTTACCTAATTATTCAAATTATGAAAAATGTTGGTTAATGGCTCGAACAATTAAAGCTTTAGCTTTTACGAAGAGTTTAATTTCCGCCTTGAAAAATCCTGAATTCAAAACAGCCTTGTTTCAATGTTATCAAAACATGAATGGCAGAGTGTTGTCAATAGCTGAAATGATCATCCAGCTTACGGCTCACAAGTTCCAAACTGAATTGAGGGAGGAGTTACTTCCTCCCATGCGCATTCAAGAAAAACATTTAAATGAAACAAATGCACGGATTGCAATTGAATCCGCCACGGCTAGGTTATATGCCTCACAACCCGTAAAAAAAATCATAGAAAAAAATCTAAACACTTTTGCTAAATCACACGGACAAACATGGTTGTTAGAGACTTTTATCTGAAATTTAAGACTTTACACCCCCTCTTTCCCGCTTTTTTCGTTACTTTAATAAATTGAATGTCTCTATGCAGGAGCCAAGTCCCGATTTATTGAATAAAGCGTTTGCTTTCGATCGAAAGGCTCAATTGGAATTGTATAAACTGTGCTATCCAGTTCTTATAGCAGTTGCCCGAAGGTATCGAAACAACCATGAGGATCATCTAACATTAGTTAATAATGCCTTTATTAAAATAATTCAGCACTTGGATAGATACCAAGAGGCACGATTTTTTAGTTGGATCAAACGAATTATTACGAATGAAATCATTGATGATTATCGAAGAAATAAAAATTATCTGCATTTATTTAAACAAGATGTACCACTTGAGTTAAATGACGCTGTTATTGCTGAAATCGATTACGAAATCAATGCTGCTCATCTTCAAGCTATGTTGATGGAATTACCCGAAGGAACAAGAACCGTTTTTAACTTATTTGTAGTGGACGGTTTTTCTCACAAAGAAATTGGCGAGATGCTCGGGATTTCAGATCAAACATCCAAGTGGCACACAAAAATAGCGCGTAAAAAATTAAAAGAACTTTTAAAACTTGAATTGAGTCATGAAGCACGATGAACATATAGATGAACTTTTCCGAAATGGGTTCAACCCTGATTTTTCAGATGAAATCCCGGATGATTTTCTTGCTGATATCAACCAACGTTTGGATCAATTTGAACAAAGCAAAAGAAAAAAAAGAACTCCTGTTTTTTGGTGGGTTGCAGGGATATTTAGCCTCGTTGGAGTTATTTTATTTACGTACTCTTTTACTCAACCTCAAAGAAATCAGACAACTGAGATATCAAATAATAAATCGAAACAATCTTTAAAATCAAGATCATCCAAAAATCAATTATCTGAAAATCAAGGGTCAGCATTAAATCAAAATCCATCAACAAGTATTGTCAACAAGAGCCAAAACAAGACCATTCAAGAGATATATTTACTACAAACTAATTCAAAAACTAATGGTAAACGAATTCTTGATGTTACAACAAATAGTGATCTGAATATACCTGAAAATCATCATTCTACGAAAAATTTAGCCATTCAAACGGCTTTCCAAAATGAAATTTCACAAACTGAGGATACTGATATTCTAAACGAAATAGTTTCTAATTCAGATTCAATAATTACTAAGGAACAAATTCCAGTCACTTCTTCACTTACTACCCAAATTTCTTTGCAAAATAGTCAAGTTGATTCGAGTCAAAATAGCAGATTTATAGATTCATCCCATCTCATTCCTCCTAATAATAATATTATAGTCAGTGTAAATGACAGCACCCAAAAGACAAATAAAAAAATTCAATTTTCACTTTCATTTTATTCAGGAGTAAGTGGTGTTTTTCATAAGGTTTTGGCACCTAATTCCTCCTCTATACAAATAAATTCTCTTTCTGCTGATATTTACCGGGAGAAAAGAAAATTGGAAGAACAATCCATTTCCTCATGGGACTTAGCCATGCATTTTGGAATGCAATTTAAAAAACTTACTTTTTCAACCGGTGTTGATTATTTCGTTTGGGGTGAGCGGACAGATTATACAAACGTTTCGTATAATGCCCAACACCAAAATACTTATCGCTACATCAATATTCCTATTTTAATGGGTTATCAAATCCAAAAAGGATCTTTTGGAATTCAACCTTCACTCGGCTTATCGATAGGATTATTAGCAAAGCAAACGTCTGGTTTTTATCTAAATTTAGACAATTCCGCTTTATCCTATCAGGCTGAAATAAATAAACTTGCGAGCACGTTTCATTTAGGCGTTGAGCTCGCTTATTTTTCTCAATCTGGGGTAAAAGTATCTTTAAGTCCTGCCTTTAGAAAGTCTATCATACCAATTGTACAAAGTGAACTTGTGAAAAATAGTTATTCATCACTAGGTTTACAACTAGGTATAGGTTATCGTTGGTAGTTAATTCAAACTCTAACATTCTAAGCCAGTTGGTATTGTAAGCAATTAACGCATTACTTGAATTTTTACAACGTTTTCTTTTATTTTTAGCAAGTAATGACCTTGTTTTAAGTCACTTAAATCTAAATTATTCACTTGACTTTGTAAAATACCAGTTTTTAATACTCTTCCAAATTGATCGATTAACTGGTATGGAAGAGAATTGTATGCTTTATCAAATGCAACGGTTAAGTTATCAGATGTTGGATTAGGAAATATGTTCAATTGCATATTTTCAATTTGAAGTGTTGACATTGTAGCGAAATGTTCTAGATTAATTGTATGCCAAGTTTCATTCGTTATGATAGGTTCGTTCAAATCAAAATAAATATCCGCATTATTCTTAATGACTGAACCAGGAGAAAGATTCATAACTTGATCAACAGTAAATGTTAGAAATCCATGGCTATTTGGTTCGCTGTTCGCACTATCAGGTAAATTGATATTGTTAAATGTCCATTCAAGAACCCTTGGACCATACATTCTAAATTCATAATTATGGCTTGAAACACCAGATGTTACAGAAAATATATTTAAGTTTTCATCTAAGGTATCTCGAACGACAACGGTGAAAGCGGTATCCGTTCCTGTGTTCTGAAAACGTATTACATATTGTAATTGTTGATTAGGAAGGATAAAGTGTTCATCTGTCACTCCTATTGGAAACCCTCGTTTATCATTTGGATCGTAGCTACCTGTTACAGTTCCACAATAAATATCTATGACAGGATCAGCATCATCAAGTGGTAGGTCATTGACATCCCCCGAGCCTGAACCTGGTCCACAACCTTCAACATGCGCATTTGGATGAGAGTTTCCTGGATGAAGTGGATGTTGCTCAGCATTTAATATCCATGTTTCACCGTTTCCTAAAAAGCTGTATGTAATCGTCTGACCACCTTGAATCATTATTGAGTCAACCATGAATAATGTACCGTTAACGTAAACAATCACAGGCGAATAACACTCCATGTCACCCCCACCTAGCGTTCCTGTGTTTGTGATTTCAAAAAACACACTATCACCAGCGCACCATCCATCAACACTTAAACTTGATTGATCCCAAGGTAAAGTACAAGGTTGTGGCAAATTAGAAATTAAACCTCCTCCAAATTCAGGTGTTGAAATGGTATCGAACATACAATTCTGAATCGGGCCTAATTCTGATTCCATGCAAAGTGTTTGGTTTAATTCAGCATCACAACTAATAGTAACATTTACAGTAAAATTAACAGATTGTCCGGGTAAGATATTTCCTGTTTGAAATCTGTAAATACCATTCCCTAGGGATAAATAAGGATAGCTCGCCGAATTTACGGTCATTAGTGGGTCCAATGTTACATCTACAAAAGACGATGAAAAAGTAGTAGACGTTGAATTTCCATTGGTTGCTGAAACGAAGATTGTATTATCCAAACAACGTCGAAGAAAAGGAGCGAAAATGGATACTTCTGGCTGTGGGCATGGAACTTCATTGTAAAAGCCTAAATCGGGTGCAGAAGAGAACGCATTGGGATCGATTACACTAAAAGGTGTAGATGATTGACAAGTGGGACTCCAAAGAATATTTGTGGTATCTACTTGAGCTGTATAATTTCCGGCTGGCAGCCCATCAACATACCATATCCCTAAATGATTTGTGGTAGTTACATAATTTCCTGGTTGAATGATTACTGGCAAACCTACTATACCCGGTTCTAATGTATCAGCTGTACAATTTTGATTTAAATCATTGAAAATTCTACCGCTTAATGTCGAATATAAAGAACCATCAATATTAACATTCCATCCAAAAATATATCCATCGTCAATACTTAAATTGTCTTGTACTTTTATTTTCCAAGTCCCATTCAAGGGACAACCAACTAAATTGGAAAAAGAAGTTTCAGGGGCATATACTTGAGTTGGATTCATACTGTTACCAGGGCTTAATGGAGGGCTTTGGGCATCAACGGCTATAGTGTTAGCGAGATTAGATGTTAAAGATCCCAGCTCATTATAGTTTGTGCTAAAACAATAAGTGTATGGTAAACCAGCTCCACCACCACCCGTATCATCAATAGGGTGACCTAAAAATATTCCGCCTCCGCTTGCACCATCAGGCAAGAACCCAGGAGAGAAAGAGTTGATTAACCACGCTGATTGGCCATTCGGACATTCAATCCACATTTCTAAATCCCCTAAATAAGAGTGCTCCATTTCTACACAAACGCTATTTAAAAATATGGGGTCAAGAAATATTGCATTTTGAGGCAAGCCAGTTACAACAAATGAATCTTGGTATTGAATTCCAGATCCATCAGGTAGGTAGGTTAAGTTTGAACTTTGAAATAAACCATTGTATTGTGCAGATACCCATCCATGGATAAATACAATAACGAAAAGGGCTAATTTTTTCATAATTTAGAGCTTTAAATAAACAGTTGACGACATTCTTTTCATTCAGTTGCCAATTAACTTGCTCTAAATGTAAATATAATCAATGGAATAAGCGATCAAATTCAGTTGATTTCTTGGTATTTCAGAATGTTTTTGTACCTTTGCACCCCTAATTAATTTTTATATTATGAATTTATACGAAACTGTTTTCATTTTAACTCCCGTTTTGTCTGATGATCAGGCAAAGGAAGCAGTGCAAAAAGTAGAGAAAGAGATCAAATCTCTCGGCGGTAAAGTCCAGCACACAGAGAACTGGGGACTCCGCAAAATGGCGTATCCTATCCAAAAAAAATCAACAGGATTTTATTTTTTGGTTGAATTCAGCGCCCCTGGTACATTGGTAGCAGATTTTGAATTAATGATGAAACGTGATGAGCGTGTATTACGCTTTTTAACGGTCAAAATGGACGAACATCATGCTGCTTATTCTGTAAAACGCAAAGTGCGTTTAGGGTACAAAAAAGCTGAAGCTTAATTAATTGTTGAATTTTAAATTAAAAGGATATGTCAAACGATATTAGATACCTAACCCCGATTAACATTGATATTAAAAGGGAAAAATATTGCCGTTTCAAAAAAAGCGGAATTAAGTTTATTGATTATAAAGATGCTGACTACTTATTAAAGTTAGTTAACGAGCAAGGTAAAATTTTACCACGTAGATTAACTGGAACTTCAGCAAAATATCAGAAAAAAGTTAGTCAAGCAATTAAACGTGCACGTCACTTGGCTTTAATGCCTTATGTTGCCGATTTATTAAAATAATTAAATAGTCATGGAAGTAATCTTAAAGAAAAACGTAGATAAACTTGGCTACGCAAACGAAATTGTAAAAGTTAAGCCAGGATATGGAAGAAATTTCTTAATTCCTCAAGGATATGCAATTTTAGCAACTGCTTCTGCGAAAAAAGCGCACGAAGAAGTAATGCGTCAAAAAGCTCATAAAGAAACAAAATTGGCAGCTGAGGCTCAAGAATTAGCGTCAAAACTTGCTGAATCTAAAGTCTCAATTGTAACTAAAGCAGGTGAAAATGGAAAGATTTTCGGTTCTGTAAACACCGTTCAATTGTCTGAAGCTCTCAAAAAAGCAGGTTTTGAAATTGATCGTCGATCTATTAGCATCAAAAATGAACCAATTAAAGAAGTTGGAACATACGAGGCTGAAGCAAATCTTTTCAAAGGAGTTAAGCAATTATTCTCTTTTGAAGTGGTAGCTGAATAAAAGAAATAAATTGATTTTTAGAGGGAGCTTGACTAAGCTCCCTTTTTTATTTCACTAAGAATCGTTTCTACCGAAATCTTTTCAATGCAAGAGCACTCTTTCTTTTTTGCGCAAATTGGACAGGAAGTATCGTAAACAATAGCTTTAGATAAAGCACCAAGTGATTTCCATCTACCTGGATGAATAGGTCGCCTAGCAGAAAATAATCCAATCGCTTGAATTTCACAAATTCCGGCAACATGCAAGGGACCGGTTGAACAAGCCACCAAGGTTGAACTTTTTGAAATTAAAAAAATCAGTTGTTTCAAGGTTAATTTTCCCGTAGAATCAAGAATGTATGGATTACTTGGGATTTTAGTACGAAATAATTTCCCTTCGTTCTCAGTGCCTGTAAAAATAACCAAGTTTTCACTTTCTACTAATTCGTTCGCTAAATCTATATAATTTTCAATGGGCCATTCCATGGCACTTCCCTGTGATTTTGGATGGAGAATGACTATATTTTTTTGAGGGTGAATGAAGTTATTAATTTCTGAAGGTAAATCTTGATTTTCAACATTCCAATAGCTGAGGTCATAGTTAATTTCATCCCAACTTGGAATATCGTTGAGACCTAATACTCGAAGTAATTCAAAATTTAATTGAGCTTCGTGTAAATCAGATTTTTTACGCGAAAAATCTACCTTGTAATTACATGTTAGGAAATGAAAGATACGATGAGAAGTCCCAATTCTATTTGTGATTTTGGCTTTTTTAGCTAAAGTTGCAATTTCCTTATTGGGAAATACGTGTATGATCGTATCCGCTTGTAATCCTCTAAAAAAAATGATTTTTTCAGAGCTAGGTAGTTGCTGAATTTCATCCCAACTGATAAATTTATCAATAACTGAACAGCTTTCAATTACAGGTTTTGTATATTCTTTTCCTAAATAGATAAGTTCAACTTCTGGAAATTCTTTCTTAATCCAAGAACACATAGGGAAAGTCAACAATACATCCCCAATACTGTCAGTTCGAGAAATAATAATTTTGGACGGTGAGATTGTTTTCAAATAATTGAGCTAATAGTCATCAAATATATTGAAAAAATTAGTTTTGTTTGTAGAGTCTATTCAACTCTTTATATTTTAAAAAATTAGATTTTGCACTGATTTTTGCAATCATAAATCCACTAGAGCCATCTAAAAAACCCAACTTTAAAAAATACATGGAAATAAATCTACTAACAGCACTGATAATAGGACTAAAAATCATAGATTTTTTCTTTTGGTCAAAATATTTTTTTGCGGTTAAAAGAGAGTATTGATCTGCTTTTTCTTGATGTTGCGCACATGAATAATAGGAATAATGTTCCAACACTGATTGAAATTTATTTTCAGGTAATGAATGAGAAAACTCAAGTTCTTCATGCACAATGGCATTATTCCATTTTGAAAATTCTTTCGGGAAAAGTCGAATTTTCCAATCAGGGAACCATCCACAATGATAAATCCATTTTCCACAGTAATTGGTTAGTCTATTGACTTTGTAAACGCCATTTAAATTAGTTTTCTTTAATGATAAAATTTCTTCTTGAAGATCCTTACTTAAGGCCTCGTCGGCATCAATAGAAAAAATATAGTTGAATTTTGCCAAGTTATTTCCGAGATTCTTTGTTTGAGAATAACCGAGCCATTTGTTTTCAATAAATTTTACTGGATAAGCAGAGCAGATTTCTTTTGTTTTATCAGTTGAAAACGAATCAATTATGATAATTTCATCCATTACTGGAAGTAATGATTCAATGCAACGGCCAATATTCCGTTCTTCGTTAAACGTGATGATTATGGCTGAAATTTCAGGCATTTAATTTATTATTTCAACGCTTTTCCAAACGGCTTGAACTTCCCGCAGCGCTTGCGTCCAACTTGTAGTTGAAGGGGCATCCACATAGCCACTGATACAAATAATTTTTTTACGTTTGGGGTGTAAAAAATGAAAAGCCCAGAATGCTCCACCCGTTCCTTTAAGCGTTTTATGTTGAAATTGAAACATTCCTCTCATTTCATATCCAGAAATACTTTTTGACGCATTTTGTGAGTGTTCAATTTCAGGATAAATCTCCTTGAGATATTGAGTTCCCATGTACATGTTCTCTACTTGGTGTGGAACATTATATCTCAACATGGTATCTCTATCTTTTAGTAATTGGGTTAAATTAAATTGCGAAGAATCAGAGAAATCATATTGATAGATCATAATTCCAGAAAAAATAGTACCCGGATCTTGTGTTCCTGTACCTGCAAATTCAATTGGTTTAGAACCTGCGGGAAATTCAACGCGATAAAAATTGTCCCTTTTCCATACATTTTTAGAACCTTCTGGTAGTTTCAACTTGATGCCAAAATTCTGTTCAATGGAGGAATAAACAGGATTACTATTGTACTTTAAATTGTTTAAAATACGTTTCCATTCGTAAAAATCAAACGATGCATGAATATCACCCATTCCATTTTTGCAGACTTCCACAAGTTGATTATAGTCTTTGGCAGTTATTTCAATTAAAAGCTGATCAGTGGCCCAAGCATGGTATTTTTTCTCGATTTTTGCTTGCTTTCCCGAATAATTCCCATCTATTTTTAAAATCAACGTGTTTCTATAGCGTTTAATTGCATCTGTAAATTTAGAGGGGGTTCTGTGTATCAATTCAAAGGTGGCAACATCCGGATAATAAGGCATGATGAATTGAGTAAGGTTAGAATCAAGATACCCATGAATTTCTGAGTCCCAAATACTCTTGTCGCAAACAACTAAAATTTCACCAACTTTCCCTGTAACGCTTAGGCCGGTTGAAGAATATTTTTTTGTGACTCCATCGCAACTTGCTAGCGTTAAACAAATTAAAAAAAATAGTAAAAATCGATTCATTACTTTATTCGGATTTTTTGACCAACATATATAGATCCGGCATTCACTCCTGGATTCAGGGTTTTCAATTGTTGAATTGACAAACCATTATTGACAGCAATTCTCGTAAATGTATCTCCCTTCTTGACAGTATGATATTTCTTTGTCTCTGCTGGTTTTTTATTCTGTGGTTTGTTATTAACCGTTGTATTTTGGTTTACGGGTTTTTGATTAACGGTAGTTGTATTATTTACAGGTTTTTGATTTTGAACGTTTGTTTGCGTGTTATTTTGAGGCTTTGGCGCTGTTTGATTTGTAGTATTAGCTGTTTGAATGATTATGGTTTTCTTAACTTCAGTTTTTTGTTTCACCTTAAGTTCTTGTCCAACAGATAAAATAGCAGTAGATAATTGATTCCAAGTCATTATATCTTCAACATTTACATTATACTTTAGGGCAATAGTTTTTACTGTTTCACCAATTTTTACAATGTGAAGGGTATCTTTAAGCTCTACAATTAAAGTATCTTTTACTTTTGTTGAATCTACTATTGGAGCAGGCACAGGTTTTTTGGGAAAATAAATAGATTCTTCAAGTGCATACAAACTGTCTTCCAAACCCACTAACTTACTTATAATATCGGAAGGGCCATAAACACAACTTGCAGGACTTGATTTTGGAACGTATGCCGTCTTATAAATCGGATTTAACTCTTTAATTTCTTCTAAATCCCAAGTCATTAATTTTGATATGGTTGCCATGTGTACCGCTTTTGGCAAACAAATCGTGTCTAATGTATAAAAGTTAGTTTTTACCTCAGCCGGTTTGATATTATGTTCATTGTAGTAATTCATGTAATATGCAGCAGCAATAAATGCAGGAACATAACCTTGTGTTTCATTTGGCAAAAAAGGACGAACCTCCCAATAGGTTGTTTTATTTCCAGAACGTTTTATGGCTTTGTTTACTGTTCCGGGTCCTGCGTTATAGGCAGCCAAAGCTAAATTCCAATCACCGTAAATATCATATAACTGTTTCAAAAATCGACAAGCAGCATCGGTTTCTTTTTCTGGATCCATTCGTTCATCGATATACGAATTCTCTTTCAACCCATAATATTGTCCAGTGCCATACATAAATTGCCATAATCCAAGGGCGCCTGCTTTTGATTTAACTTGTGGACGCAATCCACTTTCAATAACCGATAAATATTTTAACTCCAACGGAAGTCCATATTCCGCTAATTTTGCTTCATACATTGGGAAGTATAGTCCAGATCTACCAAGAACTATCTTCACAAAAGATCGCTTTTTTTCTCCCCAACTTTTCAAAACCGATAAAGTAATTGGATTACAATCCAAATGAAACGGACTCATGTCGTTTAATCTTTCAAGGCGTTCGCAATACACTTCATCGCTAAAAGTTGGAATTTCATTGGCTTCATAATTGAGTTGACTCATCAATTCGGTTGAATTGTATTTATTTGCCATATCAGCTAAGTATAATTTTAGACTTTGTTCAACCGTATTTACAAATGCAATTTTGTCTAATGAATCACCAGGTTTGATGAGGTGTTTTTTTGTTTGAGCGTGCGTGAGAGAGGAAATTATTAGGACGAAAAATAAAAATACTCTTTGAAAAGTCATACTATTCTTTTGAACGATTTATTAAAAATCGTGGATTAATGAAAAGGAAATTACGAAAATTGGGCCAAAAGGTTCGTTTATTTTAACAAATTTTGAAGTTATAGTAAGGGGTTTAACAATTTTTATTCATTTGAAAGAAAAATCATCTCAGATTATCGCCTTTGATGACTTTAAATACAGCACCTCATAAAAAAGATGTATTTTTGATAAAATGACTACGACATTTATTGTTACGGCCGGTGGAATAGGTAAACGGATGGGAAGCGATGTTCCTAAACAGTTTATTGAAATAAATGGGTTGCCTATTTTAATGCATACCTTGCAGAAATTGCATATTTTCAATTCACAAGCCCAGTTTATATTGACCTTACCAATAGAATGGTTTGATTACTGGAATGATTTAAGAAAAAAACATGAATTTATAATCAATACTGAGCTAGTTGAAGGTGGAAAAGAAAGATTTCACTCCATAAAAAATGCGCTAAAAATCGCAACGGGTGATATTATCGCAATTCATGATGGCGTTCGTCCTCTAGTTTCAACCGACACCCTTGAACGATTGTTGAGTAGAGTGCCAAAATATAATGCGGTTATACCCGTAATTGGAATAAAAGAAAGCGTTCGTGTGCTGCGCGAAAATCAATCAGAAATGATTAATAGAGATTCAATTAAAATTGTGCAAACGCCCCAAGTCTTCACAAAGGAATTAATTCACCAGGCTTATCAAATTGATTTTTCTAATGACTTTACGGATGATGCATCTGTGGTAGAAAGATTTGGGTTCTCCATTGACTTAGTTCAAGGAAATGAAGAAAACATTAAAATTACCACTCCGTTGGACCTTAAATTAGCAGAGTATTTCTTGCAAAGAAAATGAGATTACTTCTAATAGGATTAATCTTTGTAATCTGAATGTATTCTTCCAGTAATCACGTTAAAGTATTTTAATCCGTTTGCAATAATGATTGAAAAATTTGTTAGTTAATTTAATAATTTAAAATTTCCTCAATTCTATATCCCCAGAGAGCTTTCCATTGTTTGACTTCCATGATCCAGAGCCTAAGTAGTTATAACCACCACCATCTAGGTTTTCTTCTTTGTATTTTTCCAAATATAAAGTGAAAACACCATCCCATTTGTCATCACCTGGTTCACTTAGAACTAATTTATATACTGAAAGAGGTGGCTCAGGTCCTCCTCTGTCTTGATCATCGGGATAGATTCTACCAGTTAACGGTCTTTTGTTTGTTCCAGCAATATTATAGCCAGAAACTGTATTTCCATCAATATCTTCGATAACAATAGTTAAGGTTTTATTTCTTAAGCTTCCGTTCCATTTACCTAATAAAAATTTGTATTCACTTTTAATTTTTGATGCTTCTTTATTGTCTTCAGTTGATTCATCTTTAGAATTTTCCTTCTTTTCTTGATCCGCCTTAAATTTAGCTTCTTCGAGTTCAAGCTTTTTCTTTTCAAGCTCTAATTTTTCTTTTTCTAGAGATGAATTGCCTGTTCCTTCTCCGCTGCCGCATGCTACTAATAGGAGAATTGAAGAAAATAATACGATTGGAGTTACTAATTTCATAAGTGAATTTTTAGATAGTTAATAAATCAAATTGTTCAAAATGATGGGTAAAATGCTTTGCGTGAAGTCGCAGCCATTGTTCAGAATTCAACATGCCGTAATAAGGATGTAAATTTTCATTTCCTTCATTTTCTGAATAATAATCTTCAAATTCGATCCAATTTTCAGCTAATTCATCAATTGACAGATCAAGATTCTCATTTCGTAGCACTTCATCTTTTTTCGCAAAAGGCACCTCAATATTTTTAGCCATTGGTTTGTCCGAAAGTAGGAATTCTTTCATTCTTGGAATCCTATCTTCTGGAATTTCAAGTGGAAACGTGTTTTTGCCAACTGCCATTTGTAAGGAGTCTGAAAGGTGCTCTACCATTCGTTGGGCCGACATTTCTCCCCACAAAGGCGTTGTATCAGCACTTAACTTTTCAAGGTGCTGTAAAATGACTTCTAAATTTGGTTCAATAAATTCCATATGCTAAATGTTTGCTCGAATTTACAACAATATCTCGTAGATAATAAAATAAGAATTAATTTTAACCAATGCTATTCAGAGATGTTATCGGTCACGGCGAATTAAAAAACCATTTAATTCAAGAAATTAGAGGAGATAAAATTGCTCAAACTCAATTATTCTCCGGTAAAATGGGCTATGGTACACTTCCCTTGGCTTTAGCATTTATTCAATATGTTTTTTGTGAAAATAAGACTGAATCAGATAGTTGTGGTCAATGCAGTAGTTGTAGAAAAGTAGCCGATTTACAACATCCTGATTTGCATTTTTTCTTTCCGGTTGTTCAAGCAAATTCAAAAATATCAGCTAAACATATTTCAGATTGGCGCGAACAGGTTAAGGAGAATTCTTATTTTGATTTATACGAATGGACTCAACGAATAGATGATCGAGAGCGAAAACCTATAATAAGCGCTGAGGAAAGCCAGGAAATCATCCGAAAAACGGCCTTAAAATCCTATGAAGGAGGCTACAAGGTATACGTAATTTGGATGGCTGAGGAAATGAATTCGATTTGTGCAAATAAACTATTAAAGATTCTAGAAGAACCACCTGATAAATCGTTGTTTCTTTTGCTTTGTGAATCAATTGATGGGATATTGCCAACGATACTTTCAAGAACGCAGATTGTAACTGTGCCTAGAATTCCAGACGAAGAACTTGTAAATTTCCTCGTTCAAAAAACAATGATTGATACTGAAATAGCTCAAAGTTTTGCCTCTTTTAGTGAAGGGAATTACATTACAGCAATTCAGCAATTAAAACAACAGGAAAATACTGATTTTCTTGAATTTTTCAAAAATTTAATGAGATCCGGCTACAAAAAAGATGTCAATGCTATGCTTGATTGGGCGGAAGAAGCGGCCCAGCAATCTAAAGAAAAACAAAAATTATTCGTGATTTATGCACTTCATTTGATTCGCCAAAGCATTTTGATGAATTACACACCTGGTACCTTGGTAAAGCTCTCGCAAAATGAGGCTGAGTTTTTAAAAAACTTTGCCAAATTTATTAACGGGAAAAACATTCAGGCTTTTATGCAAACCATTAATGATATTCATTATCATTTAGAACGCAATGCAAATCCAAGAATTGTATTTACGCATTTAACGTTTCAGGTAATGCGGTATATTCACATATGATTTCCTTTTTTGATAGAACAAAATCAATAAAGAGTTGTAACTTTGATAAATAAAACCATCCATTATGAATGCACGAGTTGAACAATCTTTAAATGATCAGATTGAAAAGGAAGCGTCGTCTTCACAGTATTACCTTGCAATGGCTTCTTGGGCTGAAAACAATGGCTTAAATGGAACTGCAAAATTTATGTATTTGCATTCTGATGAAGAGCGTTTTCACATGCTTAAACTCATCAAATTTGTGAATGAACGAGGAGGGAAGGCCATTGTTCCGGCTATAAATCGACCTCCCGTTGAATTTGATAATTTGGAAAGTGTTTTCACTTTATTATTAGAGCATGAAATTAAAGTGACTGATAGCATTAACAATCTAGTAGATATCTGCTTGCAAGAAAAGGATTATTCAACGCACAATTTTGTTCAGTGGTACGTTTCAGAACAGCTTGAAGAAGAGTCACTTGCTCGAACAATTCTTGATAAACTTCGCTTGATTGGTGGAGATAAGGGAGGAATGTATATGTTTGACAGAGATCTAGAAAATTCTGCCATTCTTCCTAAAAACCCTACTGAGCCCGCAGCCTAAGATTGTGTTGAAAAACTTCTTTTTAAGTTTTTTTCTTTGTTTTTGTGCTTTAATTATCAATGCACAAGGAGAATATCGTTTTAGAAATTATACAATCAATGACGGGTTATCGCAAAGTATGGTAACCACCATTATTCAAGATGATAATTACGGAATTTGGGCGGGAACTCAAGATGGACTGAATCGTTTCGATGGAAAAACATTTGAGGTTTTCACCCCTGATGACAACAAAAATATTCTTAGTCAATCGTTTAAGTGTTCGGCGAAATCCAAGGATGGTCGTATTTGGTTTGGAACCGTTAATGGTCTAACTCTGTATGATCCAATTCTTGAAAAGTTTAAATCCTTTTCGCTAAATCGAAAACAATCTCTGCAGGTAGAATCCATTTTTGTTGATGCAAAAGACAACCTTTGGATTGCTACAATAGGGAATGGCTTACTTTATTTTGATACTAAGAAACTAACTTTCGTATCATTAACAAATACAATTAGCAACTTAAAGATTCATTTAGTTTATGCTTTGAATGATGATGAATTACTAATTGATACGGACGACAATCAACTTTTTATTTATTCAATAAAGAACAAGAACAGCAAGAAACTACTTGTTCCTCAAAAAGCAGATAAGGCACCTACCATTCAACGTATCATCAAATATTCAAATGAGGTCTTATTGTTTGCGACAAACCAAGGACTTTATTCGTTTCATCTGACAAAACGAAAAGTTGAACCTTCATTCCAACTTCTCGATGATCGTTTTGGTTTATTAAATATAACAGATGTATGTCGTTCTGGTGATAAAACATTCATAGCAACTTCAAACAATGGTCTGTTTGTAGTTAATAAAGATTGGTCAATTAACCAATATACCGAGGACTTATTTCGTAAAGATGCTCTTTTATTTAATGGAATAAATACATTGTTTAAAGATAAAAATGGAAGTGTTTGGGTAGGGAGTGAAAGAGGATTAAGCACCTTTGATCCAAACAACAAAGGGTTTCTCGGTATAGGCCCTTCAGATAACCCGGATAAGGGATTACCTGTTTCTAATGTTTGGAGTTTTGGTGAAAGTCCGGATAAGACACATATATTTATTGGGACGGATGACGGGATTTCACGCCTAAATTTAGTTACCCGGAAATTAGAGCACTTTTCTCGTTCTTTTCAGAATCCACTTGAAAAGGATAAATCCGTTGTTTTATCATTACATGCTATTTCGAATGATAAAATTTTAGTTGCTTGTTTAGACGGACTTTATCAGTTAGAAATTAGCTCCGCTAAATCATATTCCTATAGTTCACTGAACTTTTTAGATCCGGTTACTGCAAATAACCACGATAGAACCTACGGAATCATTCCGTATTTGGAAAACCAATATTTTTTAGCAACCAGATCAGGCGTTGTATTGGTTGATTTATCAAAGCGAACAGCTATAACTTTTGAACATGATCAAAAAAAGCCTAATGAGACTATTTCCCTTGGAGCTTGTCGATACGGATTTAAGGATAAATCAGGTCAATATTGGTTTGCAACGAGTAGTGGAGGCTTAAATTGTCTTGTTAATACGCCAAATGGGATTAAAATAAGCCCTTATAAACTCAACGCTAAAATTAAAGCAAAAGCCATAGATTACATAAATTCAATCTATCAATCTGATGCAACAACATTTTGGTGCGGAACAAGTGGTTCCGGTCTTGTGAAGTTGAATATTCAAAACGGGAATGTTCAGGTTTTTAATAGAAAAACAGGACTTCCAAATAATGTAATTTATGGAGTTCTTCAAGACGAGGACGGCTTCTTATGGTTGAGTTCTAATAAAGGATTAACCAAATTCGATCCTGAATCAAAAAAAGCGATAAATTATCGAGAGATTGATGGACTAATGAGTAATGAGTTTAATCTCGGTGCTTTCTTTAAATCAGCATCAAATACAATGTATTTCGGCGGTATTTATGGATTTAATTACTTTAATCCGAAAGATTTGCAGCATTCATCAAAGGATATTAAAGTGATTTTTACGAAAATAAAAGTGAATGGTGAATGGGTGGAACCTGGTGCGAAAAATAATTTATTGAGTAGCGCCTTAGCAAATACTAAAAAGATTTCACTCTCATATCGACAAAGGAGTTTTACAATTCGCTTTCAACCATCAGAACTAAGTAACGCTAATTTAGTGAATTACAAATATATTCTGGAAGGTGGCGATGAAGGAGAAATCCTGATACAAAATGATAATGAAATCAACTTCAATGCCTTATCTTCAGGAGATTATGTGTTGAAAGTATATGCCAGAACAGGTCTTGGTCCGTGGTCAAGTTCGCCTGCAATTCTTGAAATAAGCATTCAAGCTCCATTTTGGAATACATGGTGGTTTTGGAGTTTAATGGCAATTGTATTGAGTTTAATTTCATATGTTTATGTGAGACGAAGAATAGAGCAGGGGAGAAGAGAACAAGTGAAATTGGAAATCAAAATAACTGAAAGAACTCGAGAAATCAGAGAGCAAAAAAAACAGATTGAAATCCAAAATGAACAAATTCAATCTGAGAAAGATAAAGTAGAAGAGCAACAAAAATTGTTACAATTTGAAAAGGATAAAAGCGAGAGTATTTTATTGAATATTTTGCCCGAGTCTTCCGTGAAAGAGTTAAAATCGAAGGGCAAGGTAAAAGCTAAGGCATTTAGTACAGTAACGGTAATGTTTACTGATGTGGTTGGATTCACTAAGATTTCTGAAAATATGGATCCAAGTCGTTTGGTCAATAAGTTGGATGTGATGTTCCGTAAATTTGATGAAATTATAGTATTCAATAGATTAGAGAAAATCAAAACAATTGGAGACGCTTACATGTGTGCGGGAGGTGTCCCTGAAAAAAACTCAACGAATCCTATTGACACTTGCTTGGCTGCCCTTCAAATTCAAGATTATATGGCAAAATTGAAATACGATGCTATTGCTAATCATGAAGATTATTGGGAAATACGGTTGGGAATAAACACAGGAAATGTTACCGCTGGGGTTATTGGAACTCAACGTTTGGCATACGATATTTGGGGTTCTACAGTGAATGAAGCCCAGCGTATGGAAATGTTAGGCGAACCCGGAAAAGTAATGGTTTCAGGATCTACATTCTCATATATAGAGCCCTATTTTGAGTGTGAATTTAAGGGAAAAGTTCAAACAAAAGGAAAGGGATTAATGGATATGTATGTTGTACTTAGAGTCAAGCCAGAATTATCCAAAAATAACGAAGGGCTTTATCCAAATGATCGATTCCTTCAAATAGTTAATCTTCACCATTTTAGTACAATAAAATATTACAAAACCGAACATCATGTTTTGAAAATGCTTGAGAGCGGTCTAGAATCTAACCTTTATTATCATAGTATTAATCACACAAAAGATGTTGTCAAAGCAGTAGAACGATTGGCCTTGCTTGAAGGGGTAACAGATGAAGGATTATTTTTATTGAAAACAGCGGCAATTTTCCACGATGCTGGATTTTTAGAAAGCTACAGTCATAACGAGCCTATTGGTGCTCGTATGGCTGAAGAAATTTTGCCACAATATGGGTACACCCAAGATCACATTCAAACGATAAAAGAATTAATTTTTGTTACTCAGATTCCACATAAACCCACTAATAAACTTCAGGAAATTATTTGTGATGCTGACTTAGATTACCTTGGTCGAAATGATTTTGAGGAGATTGCCGATAAACTGAGGCGCGAGTTAAAAGAGAGAGGAATTATTTCAAGCAATAGAAAATGGGATGAGATTCAGATTTCATTTCTGAATCAGCATAAGTACTTTACAAAAACATCCATAGAATCAAGGCAAAAAACTAAGGAAAAAAATATTCTGCTGGTGCAAGAACGCCTAGAAAAAAACGAATATTTGGATTAATTTGGAACTTTAGTTTCTTTTAAGTTGAACAACCCTATTTTTTTCTTGTTTAACCTTGACTAAGTAAATATTACTTAATTTTGTACACCAAAAAATTAATAAAATGAAAAGTGATCAATACGTACATCCTGATTATTATGGAATGGATGATTTGTTGTCGGATGAGCATAAATTAGTAAGAGATGCTGCACGTGCATGGGTGAAAAAAGAAGTGTCTCCAATTATTGATGAGCATTACGAAAATGCGACATTCCCAAATCATCTTTTACCAGGTCTTGGAGAAATTGGTGCTTTTGGTCCTTATATTCCAGAACAGTATGGGGGTGCGGGGTTAGATCAAATTTCTTACGGATTGATTATGCAAGAATTGGAGCGATGTGACTCTGGTTTGCGATCTACTGCCTCTGTGCAATCTTCCTTAGTTATGTATCCAATTTGGAAATATGGATCTGAGGAACATCGTCAAAAGTTTTTACCAAAATTGGCAAGTGGAGAAATGATGGGTTGCTTTGGATTGACTGAACCTGATCACGGGTCAAATCCAGGGGGAATGATTACTAATTTCAAGGATGCTGGTGATCATGTAATATTGAACGGTGCTAAAATGTGGATTTCAAATGCTCCTTTTGCTGACGTTGCAGTTGTTTGGGCGAAAGACGAAAGCGGAAGAATTCACGGAATTTTGGTAGAACGTGGAATGGAAGGTTTCTCAACGCCAGAAATGCACGGAAAATTGTCTTTGAGAGCTTCTTCAACAGGAGAGTTGATTTTTGACAATGTAAAAGTGCCTAAATCTAATATCCTTCCTGGAAGGTCTGGTTTAGGGGCTCCGTTGAGCTGTTTAGATTCAGCACGTTATGGAATTGCTTGGGGAGCTTTAGGGGCTGCAATGGATTGTTACGATCAAGCATTAAGATATTCAAAAGAAAGAACTCAATTTAATGTTCCAATTGGTGCGTTTCAGTTAATTCAAAAGAAATTGGCTGAAATGATTACTGAAATCACAAAAGCTCAGTTACTTACATTCAGATTAGGGCAGTTAAGAAATGAAGGTCGTGCTACAAGTGCTCAAATATCTATGGCAAAACGTAATAATGTAGAGATTGCCTTGAATATTGCTCGTGAGGCTCGTCAAATTCATGGAGGAATGGGAATCACAAGTGAATATTCGATGATGCGTCACATGGCTAATCTAGAATCTGTTGTAACGTATGAAGGAACGCATGATATACACTTGTTAATAACAGGAATGGATGTAACCGGAATTCCTTCATTCACGCGTGAAATGCCAAATTTATAAGAATAATTCGTTAGATTTTTCTAGACAAATACAATCCATCTCGAACTGGAAGTAAAATAGATTTCAGTTTTGGATGTGACTGAACATAGTCGTTGTATTCATCAATTAATTTGGTGTCTAAATCCATTTTATCTTCTGGTAAAGTTACCTTTCCTGACCAAAGTACGTTGTCTGTTAAAATGTATCCACCGGAATTTACTTTATCAATGACTAGATCTAAGTAATTTTTATAGTTTCGTTTGTCCGCATCAATAAAAACAAGGTCGAAAGATTGATTCAACGTTGGAATAATTTCTAGAGCATTCCCGGTTAGTTGAACAATTTTATTTTTTAATTCGGCCTTACAAACAAATGAATCAATCATTTTTTCCAACTCTACGTTTGTATCAATGGTTGTGAGAATTCCATTTTCAGGAAGACCTTCTGCCATGGCAATCGCTGAATAACCGGTATAAGTTCCAATCTCTAAAATAGTTTTAGGTTCAATCATTTCAACTAAAAACTTGAGTAATTGCCCCTGAAAATGCCCACTCAACATGCGTGGCTGCATTACCTTTAAATGCGTTTCACGATTGATTTGGTAAAGGATTTCAGATTCTTTCGGCGTATGCCTCAATACGTAATCATCTATTTCTTTGGGTAGAAATTCCATCTTATTGCACTTTTGGACCAATATAATCTAAACATGGACTGAAACCAACAAAGCATTTGCCTTTCAATTCAATATGAATTGATCCGGTATTATTTGCTTCAAACGAAAAATCAGGTTGCGATTTCCATGTTTCCAAGCATTTTTCTCCGTTAAACTTATAAAATTCAGAATCAGCTAATTTAAATTGAGCTATTAATTCTTGATTTGATAGAAACTTTTCTGCACGATAAATATCATAAGAACCTGCATTAAGTTTACCTTTCCATGTTCCTGAAGTATCTGTAACAATCCATTTTTCAACCTTTTTCTCTCCTTTTTTAGTAATAGCAAATTTTGATTTTGAAGCCATTACGACTGTTCCCTTCGCCATTTCTGGTGTCGGTTTCGCTCCTCCACAATAAGGAGTATGTTTAAAAAATACCAATGTTTGTTTTTGTGCAGAGCACGAAATTAATGTAAGTATTCCCAAAATCCATAGAGCTTTCATAATTCCTGTTTTTTACTAATTTACAATTATTCTTGAAACAAATACTTTGCCTTATTCATTAAGTAGAACTATAAAAAGAAAAAGCTGCCCTTGCGAACAGCTTTTCAAATTTCAATATTCAGATTAATGTTGACCTTTATCTTTTGAGCAGCATTCTTTTTTATCTGATTTACACGACTTGGCGTCGCCACCAATCCATTTTCCATTTTCGTCATAGTGAGACATGCAAATTGCCTTTTCTTCTTTTGAGCATCCTTTTTCGTCACACATTTTAGCACATTCTTCTTTAGTCACTTTAGCACATTTCGACATATCACATTTCATTTTCATGTCTTTGTGACATTCCTTTGCGCCATCTTTCTTGCAACAAGCTTCCATTTTTGTTCCAGCTTGCCCGACATTTTTATCGTCTCCATGACCATTGCCTAAAATAGGCGCGATTACCAAACCAATCAAACAAGTTAATTTAATTAAGATATTCATTGATGGGCCTGAAGTATCTTTGAATGGATCCCCAACAGTATCTCCAGTAACAGCTGCTTTATGAGCATCCGAACCTTTAAAAGTCATTTCGCCATTGATTTCAACACCTGCTTCAAATGATTTTTTTGCATTATCCCAGGCTCCACCAGCATTGTTTTGAAAAACAGCCCAAAGAACTCCTGAAACAGTAACTCCAGCCATGTAACCGCCTAACATTTCAGCGATTAGTTGGTTGTCATAACCTAAAAGCATTGGTAATGTTGCAATAACAATTGGAAAGCCAATAGTAAGTACTCCGGGCAACATCATTTCACGCAGTGCAGCTTTTGTAGAAATCTCCACACATTTACCATACTCAGGTTTTCCTGTCCCCTCCATAATTCCTGGAATTTCTCTAAACTGACGACGTACCTCATAAACCATATCCATTGCGGCTTTTCCAACAGAATTCATCGCTAATGCAGAGAAAACTACCGGAATCATTCCTCCAACAAAAAGCATTGCTAAAACAGGGGCCTTGAAAATGTTAATTCCATCTATACCTGTGAAAGTTACATAGGCTGCAAATAGAGCTAATGAAGTCAATGCGGCCGATGCAATAGCAAAGCCCTTTCCTGTAGCTGCAGTAGTATTGCCCACTGAATCTAAAATATCAGTACGTTGACGAACTTCTTTTGGCAACTCGCTCATTTCAGCGATTCCACCTGCATTATCTGAAATTGGACCAAAAGCATCAATTGCTAATTGCATTGCTGTAGTAGCCATCATAGCAGAAGCCGCAAGAGCAACACCATAAAAACCAGCTAGAGCATATGATCCCCAAATTGCACCTGCAAAAAGTAATACTGTAGGGAAAGTTGAAATCATACCTGTTGCTAGACCAGCAATAACGTTAGTTCCTGCTCCTGTAGCAGATTTTTGCACGATTTTTAATACCGGAGGAGTTCCTAGACCAGTATAATATTCAGTCACTGAAGAAATAACACCGCCAACCACTAATCCAACTATTGCAGCAAAGAAAACTCGTAAAGAAGATATTTCTTTAATCCCTTCACCAAAGAAATTCATTTTCATAGTAGCTGGTAACATCCAAGTCACCAAACCATAACAAGCGATAGCAGTTAATCCAATAGAGATCCAGTTACCTAAATTTAAGGCACCTTGAACTTGTTTTTCTTTGGCGTCATTGCTTGAAATTTTAACAAGCATTGTTCCTATAATAGAGAATAAGATACCAAACCCAGCAATGGCCATTGGTAGCAAAATTGGACCTATTCCATCAAACCCTTCCTTAACAATATCGCCGTTCATGTCGCCGATTACATAGTTCCCAAGAACCATAGCCGCCAATACTGTTGCAACATAAGACCCAAATAAATCCGCTCCCATACCAGCAACATCACCAACATTGTCACCAACATTATCAGCAATTGTAGCGGGATTACGAGGATCATCCTCAGGAATTCCAGCTTCAACTTTTCCAACAAGGTCAGCACCAACGTCCGCAGCTTTGGTGTAAATACCACCACCAACACGTGCAAATAAAGCGATTGATTCTGCTCCTAATGAAAATCCAGCTAAGGTTTCAAGTACAATTGTCATCAATTCGGAAGGAGTTTTCATTTCACCATCAAACATAGCTGATTGCCAAACACCTCCCATGAAGTAATGAAAGAAGAAAATAAAGAATGCAGTTAAACCAAGTACAGCTAATCCGGCAACACCCAATCCCATTACCGTTCCACCTCCAAATGAAACTTTCAATGCTTGAGGTAAACTGGTGCGAGCTGCCTGGGTTGTGCGAACATTTGTTTTTGTTGCTATTTTCATACCCATATTTCCAGCCAAGGCAGAAAAGAAAGCTCCAAAAATAAAAGCTACAACTATTAAAATGTGTGTAGTAGGAACAATAAAGGAGATTCCAGCTAAAACCACACTTGATATTAAAACAAAAATGGTTAATAATTTATACTCTGCCTTTAAAAATGCAAGGGCTCCTTCATAGATGTAATCTGAAATCTCTTTCATTTTTCCATCTCCAGCATCTTGTTTTAAGACCCAAGCCCTTTTCATTGCCATAAAAAGCAATCCTATAACGGCCATTATTATAGGTAGATAAATCATCATTGATTCCATATTTAACATTTAAATTATAAAAATAAATTTGCGGGTGCAAAATTACATTTTTCTGCCCAAGAGTGCAAATACGATTGAGTTAAATTAATGTTACAAAAACATAATATTTATTGAACAATTCGTCTAACACATTTTAAATAGTGAGAGTATGACTGTGTTTCATCCACCCAAATACCTGTTTTGTCCAATTTATTGATTTTAACTTTTTTTGAAGCATGAATAATTTTATTTCCTTCTATAATCATACCCACGTGTACAATTTTACCATTATCATGAAAAAAAGCTAAGTCACCTACTTGAGCATCAACTAAGTTAATGTCCTTTCCAAGTTTTACTTGCTGACCGGAATCGCGAGGTAAATTAATCCCAAATGTTTTATAAACAGTTTGAACAAATCCCGAACAGTCATACCCATATGCATTTTTTCCTCCCCACAAATACGGAACACCCAAACACAATTTAGAAGTTGTCAGTATTTTTTCATAACTAAACTCTTGAGGAATATAAGCTACTGCCCCAATAAATTTTGCCTTTTTATCGTCAATTTGAATTATTCCATTCTCGTAATAGGGGAGAGTACTTCCAAGTGATATTTCAAATGTTTTTCCTTCAAATTCAATCATTCCTTTTAAGTCGGCACAAACAGGAAAGGTATCTGCCTTCATATCTAAGAATATTTTTTCACTGAGAAACCGATGATTTGAAAGTGCAATCCACCCTTGATAATTATCAAAGAGATTTTCAATAAATAACCATTTTTTATCTTTTGATTTTGAAAGAATGGTATATGTGTCACCAAAAATTAACTGAGTAACTTGTTCACTGTTCTTATTAGCTACTTTATGAACACTGACACAGTTTTTTACGCAAATGCCGTATTCTGATGAAAAGCAGAAATTCAGAAGACAAATAAAGATTAATGTGAGAAAAGTTCTCATGTAGGTTGAATTAAAAAATATGTTTTTCAGCGTGGTACGATGAACGCACTAGCGGACCACTCTCCACGTATCTAAATCCCATTTCTCTGCCTAATTGACCATATTTATCAAATTGCTCGGGAGTAATAAACTCTTGTACTGGCAAATGTTTTGGAGTGGGTTGAAGATACTGACCTAAGGTTAAAATATCCACGCCAACACTTCGAAGATCTGTCATTGTTTCTATAATTTCTTCTTCTGATTCTCCTAAACCGAGCATAACTCCCGATTTCGTTCGCATATTACCTTTCTTTAATCTGAATAGAACTTCCAAACTCCTATCGTATTTGGCTTGAATGCGAACTTGCTTAGTAAGACGTCTTACTGTTTCTAAATTATGTGAAACAATTTCAGGAGCAACATCTATGATGACTTGTAAGTTTTCCCATTTACCTGCAAAATCAGGTATTAATGTTTCTAAAGTGGTTCCGGGTGATTGATGGCGAATTGCTCGAACTGTCTGCGCCCAAATATCGGATCCTCCATCTTTCAAATCGTCACGATCAACAGATGTAATAACAGCGTGCTTTACACCCATCAATTTTACGCTATTTGCAACCCTTCCTGGCTCAAATTCATCTACTGGATCTGGTCTTCCTGTTTGAACTGCGCAAAATCCACAAGATCGGGTACAAATATTACCAAGAATCATGAATGTAGCAGTTCCTTCTCCCCAACATTCACCCATGTTCGGACAACTTCCACTTTCACAAATCGTATGAAGTTTATGCTCATCTACTAGTGAGCGAACTTTTTTATAATTCTCACCAATAGGAAGCTTTACGCGAAGCCATTTCGGTTTTTTTGATCTTGTTTGTTCTTGATTAGATAATGCCGTATTTTCGTTATTCATAGTTTGAATTCTACATCACAACAAAAATACGGCATTTGGGAAAATTAATCCTTTATTATTCTATAAATATATTGCTTCTCTGAAGAATTAATATGAAGCATATACACTCCAGGAACGAGAATTGAAGTATTTACTTGATGTTTTCCATTTACCAGAGAAATATTCTTTTCTCCTAAAATAGCTTTACCTTGAATGTCAAATAATTCAAAATCTACATCAGAAATGGCAGTTCCGAAATTTAAAGTTAACACGTTAGAGGTCGGATTAGGATAAACTAATATAGAACTGCTCAATTCCCCTATACCTGCCAAATAATCACAGCTTGGGTCAACAACCACTAGTATATTAGAAGTATCTGCTGGACAAATTCCATTTGATACAATATAATCATAGTTAAATTGACCAGGGAAATTACTTGCAGTGTCAATATTTGACGCTAAAGCTTGATTCTGCGGATTATACCAAGTTCCACCAATATCAACATTTCCAGTTAATCCATTCAATAAAGAAAATGGCTCATTTTTACAAACAGTTATGGTTCCATCATTTCCGGCACTTGAAGGACTAAATACCTTAACTGTTGCGCCTACAGCATCGTTAGAACATCCGTCTGTGAGTGTATATGTAAAGTTAAATACAACACTTGCCAATCCTGTGGTAATGAATAGACTATCTTGTAGCCCTAGGGTAGGTATTTGTTGTGACCATACTCCTCCTGTATCATATCCGCTTATTCCATTGAATAAATTTACAGTATCACTATAACATACATCAAGTTGGGATCCAGTTGATCCTGCGTTAAGTATGATTTCAGACAAAGAAATTGAATAATTACCTGTAGTTGATGTGAATCCGTCAAATAACAAGAAATAAGAGTTACCTGGAATTAGATTACAAATTGTGAAGTTTGGTGCAACACTATTTCCACCAATCTCATTGTCATTAGCACCTACAAGTTGACTTAAATTCATTGTTTGGCAATTACTATTGTTATAAACTGCTACTTGACCGTTGTAATTGATGTCAGTACAATTAATTCTAACATCTCCTGAATTTGGCGCAGTAAATTTAAACCAAGTAGTTAAGTTTAATGTAGAATTTATCCAGCCATCAGTTGTATTAGCACCAGTCGCTGGAGGTGCAATTGCTAAATCATTAGGTGCTACAGTTGCACCGGTATTATTGAAAATATAATTTTGACCATCTACAGGAATGGTTTCTGCTCCACACACATCGTTATTTGTTAGAGGCATAATAACAGAAATAGGGCCTACAAATTGTGAAGTATCAGAACCACATACGGCTTGAACGTATACATCATAAACACCACCTGCCATAAAGTTAGCATTGAATAAAGTATCGTTTAAATTATTATCTAATTGTTCTGTTGTGCCATTACTATATAAATCAAATCCTGTTTGACCATATTGAATATTAAATGATGTAATGGGAAATTGAGGTGCTGATAGTGCCCAGTTCCAGTTTGTTATTATGGAGTCAATTTCTGAGGTTGCAACTAAATTTGTTGGATTAGAACAAAAAGGAGGTGTGAAAAAAGTACCGATTAGCGCGTCACTTTGGATACCAACACTACAATCAGAGTAAATATAAACATCATAACTGGTTAATTGTGTTAAATTACTCACCAATAAAGACGGTGTTGTTGATGTAACTGTAGTTCCAGATGTGGTTGGATCAAATCCTTGTGGTCCGTAAATAATGGTCCAATTTGTCTCATTTGCAATACTTGGAGTCCATGAAAAATTTGCTGCAATTGGACCTGTAAAAAGCATTGTGAAATTTTTAGGCTTCGGACAATCAGTATAGCTAAAATGTACACAAGAATTATTTTGTAGATAGGTAGCATTGTTAAGTGAAACATCAATATTTTGATTAGTTCCTCTAATTCCTATTTCTGCATCAGCTCCGTTATCCCAGGTTGTATTTGACATTTGTACATCCTCATAAACATAGTAAATTTCCATGGTTGCTTCCTCAATAATTAATTGAAAAGTTGCTCCATCAGTTCCTCCGGTTCCGAAGTGTGGAACATCGATCCATGAAACTATGAATTTTCGATTTGGGGCATTACCAATAGCTTCATAATAAACTCCTCCACCGGCATTAGCTGTATTTAAATCTTGCACAAATGGATATAATCCATTTCCAGCAACCATGTTATAACCTACATTTGCAGTTGTTGAACCAAATACGATTCCTCCGTTATTACCGATTGTACACGTAGTAAAAAGTGCACCTTGATATAATACAGGAAACGGTAATGTTATTCCAAATTCTGAATCATCTGTTGTATTAATAGGAGTTCCAGAAGCTAGAATATCAATATATCCAGTTGTTGGGCATTCAGAATCCCAATCCATAAATTGACCTTGATCATAAGTGTTCCATGATATTGTACCTGCCCAATAAGAACTATCGCCTGGTGTACATATTCCTCGAACGTAAGCTTGATAGAAAGAGTTAGCTATTAATCCAGTAATAGTAGTTGGGTTAGTTGTCGTTAAAAGGAAAGTTCCTGTTCCTGGGGTAAATCCTGTTGGCCCGTATTCAATTTGCCATTGTGTTTCTGCACCACCAGCTGCCCATTGAATGGTAGCACTTGTTAAATCAGAAGTAGCTAAAGATAAGTTAGTCGGTTGAGGACATGTTGGAGGAGGAACAATGTTAACTAAATAGTCCTCTGTTTCACCCCAAGTATATGTTCCACAAGGGTTCACATTTGCTGCAGAGGTAGTTTCAACATTTACAATTCTCATTCTAGTTAGACCTGTAATTGCATTTGCAGGTATTAAAATTGGTGATGAAATTGTGTTAGGGCCTGTTACGGCTGCTGGGGAAACATAAACCTGTTCTCCTGGGTCTGTGAATTGTCCGTTTTGATTAAAATCAATAAAAACTTTTGTCATATTACCATAGTTTCCACCACATGTCCCAATTTGAATTCCAAGTGTGTAATTGGCGCTTGCAACTAATATCGGAGGGGCAACAGTGGCAGTATAATCTGAATATTGACTTAGAATAGAGCCAGCGCCACCTGTAGTTGAACAGGTTGAAGAATTATTCAAAGTGCCAATTGAAACATTTAAAATTTCCTCATCCGCTGTGCTTGTAGCATTGCTAGTGCAATAACAGTTTAAAAATGAATTCGTAGTAATTAGAATAGGAGTTGAAATGTCTTGTTGTCCACTTGCTGAACATGTAACGACACATTGGTAGTAAGTATTCGAAGTCTGTGATGTAGAGAAAGCAGAGTTAGTAGCGCCAGTTATATCAGAATACGTTATGCCATCTGTTGATGATTGCCATTGGTAGGTTAAACCCGCAGCCAAAGTAGCTCCGGATAAGGATAAGGAAAATGTAGATGAGGGGCAAACTGAAGAAGAAGATGCTGTTGAAGTACCTGCCTCCGGAGCACCAGTACAATTGGTGCCAGGAATATAAGAGATTCTAATATTAGGTCTATTATTGCCATAGGTTGCAGTATTTAGTAAGGTGGCATTTGAACCAGCTGTACCTGATGCCCACCCAATTGCTTTTCCAGTTGCAGCTTCATATAAATAATTATTTGCTCCGCTTGCTATTCCTTGTTTAATATGATCCGTACAAATTTGAAGTGTACCTCCTGTGTAGATAAATGGGGTTGTCAAAGTAAAAGATTCCCATCCAGGTGCTGCAGCAGTAAATCCTTGATTTGTATTATTGTAAACACTTGTTCCACTTGCAATTAACGCGCCCCAAGAGGTTCCAGTAGTTAAGGTAGTTGCAGAATTGTTTTCTAGGTAAATTTGAAAGATGTTAGGCGCTGTGATGGTTCCAGATGATTTTTCCCACTCTATACTTGTGATGATTGATCCAGCTGGAATTGCTGTTAATTCATCAGGTGTATAGATATAAGCATATTTGGAATTATTAAAAGTAGAACCTGCCGTACTTCTGTAATAAGGACCGTAAAGATAACTAGTCGCTGTACCTGCGCCAATTGTAATAGATTGACTAAAAGAAAAAAGAGTACAAAGGACAAAAACTGATAGTAATAAATATTGTTTTTTCATGACAAAATAATTTAGAAAAAAAAGAGCCACTTTAACATGGCTCTTTTCGGTTTTAACTAATAATTAATTTTTAACTACTCGAATGACTTTTTTGAATTCATTTGAATTTAACTGTAGGTAATAAATACCAGTAACAACTGAGGTCAAATCTAGGACAGTATCATTTGACATATCCATGGTATAAATGATTCTTCCAGAGGCATCGAGAACAGTTAAACGTGTTTCCATTGGTGATACAAAATCAATGTTGAAAACTCCTGTCGATGGATTCGGATTAACATTGATGTCAAATTTGCTTAATTCATTAGTTCCTATAGTTTGTACAGCAACACAATTTGACGTATCTGAACATCCTGTAGAATTAGTCACAATTACAGCATAACTTCCATTTTCTGTTGCTGTAAAAGTTTGTGATGTTGCACCTTGAATAGGTGAATTTGTAGCACAATCAATCCATTGGTAAATACTTCCTGTTGTAGAAGTTAAAACCGCACCATTTCCAGTAGCAGTAGCTGTCGGTATAGCATTAATTGTTAGAACTAATGTTGCTATCGAGTCACAACCGTTGGCATTAGATGTTGTATATGTGTAAGTTCCACTTTGCGTATATGTTTGACCATTCCAAGTATATGAACCACAAGCAGCTTGCGATGTTGAACTAGTTGTTGAATTGTTGATTGTTAAATTCAATGTAACTAATGAGTCACACCCAGCAGCATTTGTTAGAGTGAAAGTCGGAGTGTTAGTGGAAGTAGTGTATGTATTACCATCAATCCATGTAAATGTTTCACATGCTGTTTGAACATCTACACCAGAGTTATTTAAAATGGTTAAGTTCAATGTATCAGTAACTGAACATGCTCCAGTACCAGTGTAGGTATATGTTCCACTTTGCGTATAAGTTTGTCCATTCCATGTGTAAGAAGAACATTCACTTACATCTGTAACATCAGCTATATTGTCATTGATTGTTAGGTTTAATGTAACAATTGAATCACAACCAGCAGCATTTGTCAATGTAAATGTTGGCGTAGTAGTTGAACTCGTATACGTAATACCATCAATCCACGTGAATGAATTACAAGCAATTTGAACATCGGTACCAGTTGAACTATTGTTGATAGTTAAGTTTAATGTTACTGTTGAATCACAGCCTGCAGCATTTGTTATTGTAAACGTTGGCGTATTTGTTGAACTTGTGTATGTATTTCCATCAATCCATGTATACGTATCACAAGCCGTTTGAACATCAGTTCCTGTTGAGCTATAATTGATAGTCAAGTTTAATGTAATAACACTATCGCAACCAGCAGCATTTGTTAAAGTAAATGTAGGTGTATTAGTAGAGCTTGTATATGTGGTTCCATTAATCCATGTGTAAGTATCACATGCCGTTTGAACATCTGTTGAAAATGATGAGTAATTTACTGTTAAATTAAGCGTTACTACTGAATCGCATCCAACCGCATTTTGAGTTGTGTAAGTATATACTCCCGATGAGGTGTATGTTTGACCATTCCATTGATACAAGTCACAAGCTGTTTGAGATACTGAACTAGAGGAAGGAGAATTAACCGTTATTGCAATATCTAGAGTATCAGACGAACATCCATTTGCAGTAGAATATACACCAATAATAGTAGATACAGTAGGGGTTACGTAGAAACTTAATGGATTCGAAGTTGAACCTATAGTATTTCCATTTTCAACAAACGTAAACGTAGCAGAAGTACCAGCAGTTAAACCAAAATTTGTTGAATCACCAAGACATAATGTTGAATTTGTTGCTCCACCTGCGACAATTGGTGTTTGATTCACAGTTACAACAAAACTTTGTTCTGCAGTACAACTTCCAGCACTTGCATAGATATAAACTGTTTGCGAACTTGTTATTGTAGAAGAAGTAATTACCGTTCCACCACCATTTGGTTGAGTTCTGTATTGTAAAACAAGACCTGTATTTCCAGAAGGTGTTGTTTCTGTGATTGCAGGTAATGTGTAAGAATCACAAACTGTTTGATTTCCTGGATTATTTAAAGTAATCGGATTACAAGCTGTAGTTCCGTTTACTGCTACAGACCATGGACTTACATCACCATTTCCACAGTTTGCACGATAATAAATAGAGTAAGTCGTATTTGGAGTCAAACCAGTTAAGGTGTATGTTCCAATCCCAGTATTTACAGTAGCAGCAACATTTGAAACTAAAGTACCAGTCCCTTGCGTAAATCCAACAGGACCATATTCAAAATCGTAATTTGAAGCAGATGAACATCCCAAATTCCAAGATAAATCAGCTGAAGTTGTCGTTGTGGTAACAACAGATAGTTGACCTGGCGCTGGACATGTAGGTGCCGGAGCGATTGTGATTAAATAATCTTCTGTTTCTCCGTAGGAGGCACTGCCGCAAGAGGTTATATTTATACCATCAGTATTGAAAACCTCTCTAATTCTAAGTCTATGCTGACCAACCGGAGGTGTACAAGCCAACACTACAGGGAAAGAAGCTGAAGAACCAAGAACACCTACTTGACCTGAACCTGCAACTGCTGATGTTGTATATCCAATTCTTTCTGTAACATCATCAAAAATACCATCGTCATTGTAATCAATCCATGCAGCATAATTGGCACTATATTGACCTGCATAAACTATACAATTGTAAGTGGTACTTGGCAATAATGTTGTTGTAAGAGTTGGATCTGTTGTGTAGTTTGAATAACCATTTCCTCCAACCCCTGAAGGACATCCCGTACCTGTATTATTATCTAAAGTATTCAATATTACACGGGCAATAACGTCACCATCCGTACACCCATTAGTAATTACTGGAGTACAATAACAGTTTTGGTATGGAGTCATGCTTACTGTTACTGGAGATGACAAGGCCGGTGTTCCACCACAAGCAGTAGTTTGTAATTGATAAATTGAAGTTTGAGTTTGTGTTCCTGAGTAAGTAAGGTTTGTTGCGTTTAGAATATTGTTAAATGTTACACCATTATCTGTTGAAACTTGCCATTGGAATGTTAATCCATCTTGGCTACCTGTGTAGTCTGTACTAAGGCTAATTGCACCTCCAGAACATACGGTTGGAGTGTTAGTTAGAGCTACAACCTCATTCGGTGCTGTATTACCTAAAACAGACATTACAACTTGTGCAGACCCAGGCGCATTTGTACATCCTGTTGTTTGATTTGTATATGAAATCGCATAAGTTGTGGTAATTGCAGGTGAGACAGATTGAGAGAAAATATTGTTTCCAGTTGCAATCGTAGTGGTTCCATTTGCATCAGTTGCGGTCCAAGTTGTTGCATAGTTTGATGGAGGAGTAAATCTCCAAGCTAAAGGAGAAGTAATCGAATTTGAAATTCCATTCCAATAATTGGCTTGAAAAGGAGAACTACAATTTGGTGCAGTCGCTCCAACAGTTCTTGTTCCATCTTGTAATCCAATAAATTTATTTCTAGTATCATTAATGAAAGTTCCTGTTGTTGCGACCGGATTAGATGCCTCGATAACATATATTTCTACAGTACCTAAGGTTTCGTAAAGAACAACCTCAACTGAATTTTTTCCATCAGAACCATTGGTTGAATACCATGTTGCACAATTTTCATATTGCACTACAAATCGTCTGTTTGGAGCAATACCTTCAGTCCAGTGTCTAACAATACCAGCTCCAAAACCAAAATTGCCTCCGGTGCTGCTTAGCTGTAAATCACGAGCAACAGCGGCAATACAATTTGCGGGATTCGCAGCATTTGGAAAGCCTCCGACAAAACTATATGCTGTGCTCGTACCACCTCCAACGATTATTGTACCATTTGTTCCAATCATAACCTGTGTTTGATTGACTCCAAAATAATTGAATCCAAAACCGATAGGTCTGTTATTCCAATATCCATCATCAAGGGATCCACCAGTAAGGGTAGTTGTTGCTGTTCCATTGTTGCAAAGAACTGTAGCATTTGCAGGAGGAGTTGTTAAAGTGTTTTTTGGAGTAATACACGTTGCCGAGAAATTACCCGCACTTAAACCAGAATTTATAGTTGCTGGGGTTCCGGGACAAACACCACTTGCTGACGTTGTTACTGTAGCAGAAGGTAGAGGATAAACCCCTACAGATATGAATTTTTCACTCACACAACCTGCAAAGTTTCCTATTCCATTTGCAGTAACTTTAAAGTCAGATGTTTCAGTTAAAGTTGCAATGGTAGTTGAGCTATTGGTTGTACTTAAAGTTGCGGATGGGGTTAAGGAAGTCCAAGTGTATGACAAATCTGGATCAACTACCGAAGTGGCGGTAAGCGTTGTATTTCCTCCTGTTCCACAGAAGTTTACTACAGAAGAAGTAATTGAAATACTGGGTGGTCCAACAGTTATTTGTTGTGTATTAATACAGCCATTAGCATCTGTACCAGTTACTGTGTAAGTAGTTGGTGTTGAAACGGATGACGTAACAGTCGTTCCCGTAGCAGCATCTAAACTCGCTGACGGAGTCCAAGCATAAGTTGACGCTCCTGAAGCAGTTAAAGTTTGACCTGCTGCACCACAGAAATAGCCATTATTAGCTGGTGTAATTGTAATAGTTGGTAATGGATTTATAGTAGCTGTTAAAACAGAACTTGTTACCGACTGACCAGAGGCACTACAGGTCAAAATACACTGATAATATGTTGTAGCGGTGACATTCGCTTCTGAGTAGTTTGAACCAGTAGCGTTTGGAATGGAAGTCCAATTTATATTATCAGATGATTTTTGCCAACCGAATGTATAACCAGAAGAGGCCGTCACTGGAACTACTGACATTGCGAAATTTCCATTACCACACACAGCGGTACTAGGTGATATCGATGAGGATGCAAATGCAGGGGTGCCTTGACAAACAGGTAAAACAAATTCATCAGCACCAATACATGGATTAACGGCTCTTGTTTCACCATCAAAGTCATTAGAAACGCCAGTTCCTGCAGCACCTGTTTGATAAAAAGAGATAATTCCTGCCCCGGCAACATCTAGATGAGGATTCGTACTTGAGACAAAAGGAGGATTGATATTGTTGCTATTAACATCTTTTGAAGTTGCTGTTTTCCAATCTGAGAAGGTAGTTTGAACAGCGGCATTATAATAACCAATTGTACCATTTGATGAAAAGTAACTGTTATTATCTACCAAACCTGCTGAAATATTTCCAGTTGCGTTCGTGTAAAAACACATTGCATTTGTTGAAGAGTTTGTGTTATTTAAAATATTATTCCGAAATGAAGAAAATGTAACTCCATTTGCAGTAGCAGCAACACAATATGAAACAGGATTTAAGGTTGTACCTGTAGCATTAGCTACATTCAACCGAACCGTATTATGATCAAAAGCAATGTTAGTTGCCCCAGCTGAAATACGTACTCCATAATTCGTAAAACCTGAAACAATCGTAGTAGTATAGTTTGAGGCTGCAATTCGATGAATAAAGTTGTTGCGAATTATAAGGTCTGATGTTGTTACAGAACCTGTTATAGAAATTCCATAAGCTCCCCAACCACCTGTAGAAGGCTGATAAATGTCATGAATGTTGTTTCCTATAATTTGAATACCATAGTTTACCGTTCCGACTTCAATTCCTGCAATCGTAGCTCCGTAACCAGTAGTTCCAGGATCCCCAACTTGAATATCATTGCCTTGAATTAAAGCAGGAGTTTGACTCGCAGCATTCGAAGAATAAGATATCAAAACACCACGATTCCCAATATTTCCAGCTGTCGTTCCATCACCCATTACATTATTTCTGATTATGGTTCCAACATTATTGTAAGTTGTACTTGCTCCCACTGCCCAAATTCCATGGTAACAGCGAGTAATAAGGTTATTTTCAAATAAATTATTTAATGAACTGTAACCACCAGTTGCAAGCGAAGTGGTTGAATAGTTGGACAAATTAATACCATAAGTCGCTGTAGTACCGCCAGAAACCCTATTACCTGTAATAATACAATTTCTAATAATATTATTACTTGCTCCATCAGCACCTAAAGTTGAGTTCGAGCTTACACGAATACAAGCAGCAATTGTTGCAGCTGTATTTGCAAAACCAATTGTTAAGTTACGATTTCCTGCAGTGTTCGGGTCATCTCCATCTATAGTTACATTGTCTGCACCACGTAATTCAATAATAGCTCGGGAGGCAGTCACGGTACCTCCAATTGTAAAGTTTCCTCCTGAAGGCCGAATTAAAATACTTGAATAACTTGATGGACTAGCACTTTGCAATAATGCAGTTGGAGAACCAGGCTCAGTTGTGTTTGCCGTAATTGCAATTGTAATTTGCCCTTGATGCGTACCAGCGTTAATTGCTGTAAAAGCAGCGCTAACAGTTGCATAAGTTGTCGGCCCTGTCGTTCCAGCTGTGGCTGTTACGTCAACCTGAGAAAATGCACTAAAACTTACACCTAATAGTAAGAGTACATTGAAACAATAAATAATAGTTTTCTTCATGATTTTTAAATTAAATAAAAATTAATTTTTTATTAAGCAGACAAATTTATATCAAAAAAATAAAAAAACCATATAAAATTTTCATTTAACACTAAGAAATAAAAAAATTGTGTAACTATTTTAAAAATAGTAAATTCGTAAATGATTCTGAAATGAAAGTAAATACTAAAAAAGAAATCCCCAATAGTAAGGTTAATTCTCAGTTTGTGAGTTTGAAATTAATGACTTTAAAAGGTATTTGGAAATACTTGGTCTTTTGTTCAATAATAATTTTTTCCTTCGCATTCTTATTATTCTCCAACACCATCAACCACGATTATGCGCTCGATGATACAGGTGCTATCCAACAAAATGTGAATGTTAAAAAAGGAATCAAAGGAATACCTGATATTCTTAAAATGGATTTGTGGGAACAATCTGAAGTGCGTTTAGGGTATTATCGTCCACTTTCACTTATTACGTTTGCCATAGAATATGAGTTTTTTCAAAATGCGCCTCACGTACATCATTTTACGAATGTTCTTTTCTTCGCTACTTCTTGTGTGATTTTATTTCTGGTTATGCATGCACTACTTGGAAATGTGCATCAATTTATTCCGCTGGTTGTTACCCTCTTATTTGCTGCTCATCCAATACATACTGAAGTCGTAGCAAACATTAAAAGTAGAGATGAAATTCTGAGTTTTTTGTTCGTGTTTTCAACTTTATTGTTTTATATCATTTATCTTCAAAAGAATAAAGTACTTTATCTAACTCCTGTAATCATATTGGCCTACTTAGGCATGATGTCGAAAGAGACTGCCTTGACGGGATTGTTATTAATACCAATTATTCATTATTTGTACACTCAAGACACTCTGAAATCAATATTCCTAAAATCGCTCCCTGTTTTTGGGGTAGCGCTGCTCTTTTTTATACAAAAGAAGATGTTAATTGGGGAGGCAATTATTCCAGACGATATTATTAACTATCCTTACACAGATAGCGCAGTAAAATTACCAACCACGTTTTATTTATTTCTATTAGGATTTAAATTACTGGCTCTTCCTATTAATCTTCGTTATGATTATTCCTATAATCTTATTCCTGCTGTTGAATTTAACGATCCTCTGGCCCTCCTTGGATTTATGTTATTTGCCGTTGGAGGTATCTTTTGGTTGCTGTTATTACGAAAAAAGTCAATTTATGCAATTCCGTTGAGTATTTATTTTTTTAGCATGGCTCCTGGATTTGCATTTACCTTTCTTCGAGGAGGAATTTTTGCAGAACGTTTTTTATATTCTGCTGCTTTAGGATTTATTATTCTGATAATCTTAGTTTTATATAAGTTTTCGAAAAGGTTGGAGTCTTCCATTAAAAATGCTCAGTTAATAGTTCTTTCTTCTGTTACCATGCTATTGGCTATTCCTTATTCCATCAAGACCATTGATCGAAATTTAGTTTGGAAAGACAACTACACCTTATTTTCAACAGATATTAAAACAGGAGTGAATAGCGCCCAAAATCAACGCCATTTTGCCGAACAAACCTTGGTGAAGGCACTTGCAGAAAAGGACAGTTTAAAAATGAAAAACTTGGCAAGAGTTTCACTAAAGGCTTTCGATATTTCCTTATCCATGCATCCAAAATTTGCAGAAAGTTATATGAAGTCTGGAGTTATCTACCAATTGATTTTTAACAAACCGGATTCTGCCATTTACCATTACCGCAAAACAATTGAGTGTGAACCGACAAATATTTTACGAGCAGAGGCCTATTATAATTTAGGAACGGTTTTTCAAAACAACAAGGCTAATTTAGTTTACGCTTCCTATTGTTACAATCAATCTTTGAAATTTAAACCTGATTATACACCAGCGCTTCAGGCTAGAAATGCACTCAAGGCAAATGGAATTAATACAGAATTAGAACCCACAAATACAGCTTTCGATGAAAACTCAAAAAATAGAGACGCTAATTACTTTTTTAATTTGGGATACAAAAGAGCATCTGAAGGCAAGTATAAAGAAGCGCTAACTGCATTTCAAGAAGCGTACAAAATGAATCCAACAAATATTGATGTATTATTGAATTTGGCCAATTGTTATGGTATGTTAGGGGATTATGAAAAGTCTATTGAATTTAACAATAAGATAATTGCTTTAAAGCCCGATGAAGAACGCGCATATAGAAACAATGCGATCAATTATGAAAAACAGGGAAAATTAGATTTATCGAAGCAGTTTTTAGATAAGGCAAACGCAATCAAGCAGCCAAAAATCATTCAATAAAGTTATTATTATCTGCTATAATTAAGTTCTTACAAACTATTTGATTGCAAGAATGTTACTGATATGTCGTTTGATTTTATAGGCTCTTTCTTATGTATGGTTACTGAAAATTAATTAACAACTAGTGTTTGCAAGTGATAAACAAACAATTCTAGATTTAGAATTCAATGTAATAATTGAGTGGCTGGCGCAATATGCAGTCGAAAAAACTGCCTTGAAAAGAATTAATGAATTATTTCCATCTAATGATTTTAAAAAAATCTTAATAGAACTTAAGAAATTAAATGAATTAAAATCAATTCGTACCTCTAGTGAATCTTTTCCTGCATTAGATTTTGAAGAATTAAAACAGGAGATTCAATTACTCAGGATTGAAAATGCGGTGATAAGCATTGAAGGGTTTCGAAGAATTTATCAAGCTTCAAATCTCGTAAACCGATTGTTGATATTCTTTGAAGAGCGGAAAGCTCAGTATCCTTATTTGGCATCACTTTTTGAAAGTTGCGAACTCAATTATGAAATTAATAGAATGATTGATTCTGTTTTTGATCGCGCTGGGAATGTAAAAGATGATGCTTCACAAGAACTAAGTGATATTCGTCAAAGAATGAAGATTCTCCGAAATCAAATAAACCGAAATTTTGATCGAGAATTACGAAAACTTCTGAAAGATCAAATTTTAGGAGATGTAACTGAAGGGTTTATGAATGAACGTCGCGTACTTTCTGTTCAATCAACCTATAAAAGAAAAGTGCCAGGTAATATTCACGGATCTAGCAAAACGGGAAGTCATACATATGTTGAGCCTCAAACGAATGTTCCGCTGAATAATGAAATGGAGTTTTTATTGGATGATGAACGCAAGGAAATCCATCGAATATTAAAAAAACTTACGAGCGATATTGCAATTTATAGTACATTAATAAAGGAATATCAGAATTGCTTGGTTGAATTAGATTTTATAAGTGCTAAATGTCGACTTGCACTGGAAATGAATGCTGTTTTACCAAAAATAAATCGAAAATCTGAATTTGAATTTTTGGAAGCGTATCATCCAATTTTGCGAAGAACAAATTCCTTAAATAGAAAACAAACAAGAAGTCAAAATATTAGTTTAAATTCCGATCAACGGATGTTGGTCATATCAGGCCCCAATGCAGGAGGAAAGAGTATAACGTTAAAAACTATTGGTTTACTTCAGCTTATGCTTCAATCAGGATTGTTGATTCCGGTGAACGAAAATAGTTCTGCTAGCTTTTTTCAACAGATTTTATCGGACATTGGAGACAATCAGTCGATTGAAAATGAATTATCAACTTATTCCTATCGCCTCCAGCGAATGAACCATTTTTTAAATGTTTCTAATCTCAGGACACTATTGCTATTGGACGAATTTGGAACCGGTTCAGACCCTGAATTAGGAGGTGCATTGGCGGAGGTGTTTTTTGAAGAACTTTATCAGAAATCAGTATTTGCAATCGTTACAACCCATTACAGTTCTATCAAGCTGAAAGCTAATGAATTGAAAAATGCCACAAATGGATGTATGCTTTTTGACACAGCAACACTTAAACCAAAGTATGAATTTGCCCTAGGTCAGCCGGGAAGTTCATTTACGTTTGAGGTTGCAAAAATGAATGGGATTAAGGCCTCATTAATTGAATCGGCAAAGTATATATTAGATGACAAAAAGGTAAAATTAGATAGGCTTTTAAACGAATTACAAGAAAATAAAAATTTGTTAGAGCTAAAAATTAAGGAACAGATAGTTGCGCAAGAAACCGCTGCAGAGGCAAAGAAACAATACGAAGAGAAAAAGCAACATTTTGAATATCGATTGAAGTCCCAGCAAATATCAATAGACCAAAATAATAAGCAATTGATGGCAGGAAAAAAAATGCTTCAGTTTATGGAAAAATTTAATGCGAGAGCTCAAAAAAAGGATGCTAATTCGGCTTTGTGGGAGGAAATTAAAAATTTCATGAAATTAGAAAAGCTGAAAAAAAGTATAAAAAGTAGTTCTAATTCAAACAATAGCAATAAATCAAGAACACAAAACGCGCCAACTAGCGAGGTAAAAAAACAAGACGAGGTAAATCAAAACTTGATAAAAATAGGATCAGAAGTTGAAGTAATTGGAACAAAACACAAGGGAATTGTTGAGAAAATTAAGGACAAGCATATCGAGGTTATTGTCGGAAATACCCTACTGAAAGTGGAAAGAGCCAAAATTCGTTTTTTGAAGTAGATTTGTCCTGCGATTCAATTTTTTTATTAACCAAAGGTTTGACGCTCAGATATAATTTCGATTGTTTGACGATTAAAATCAACTGCAAAAATTTTGGGAATTGATCTTGAACAATGTCTTGACCAAAGCCCAAGCGAATTTGACCCTGTGTTCAAAAGTGCTAGCCAATCTCCTTCTTCAGGTTTACTTAAGCATTGATTTTTCACCAGGTAATCTCCTGCGAAGCACAAGGGTCCGGCAATGTCAAACAATTCAATTTCAGAGTTTTTTTGCCTTCCAACTTTTGAAAATGTTTGAAATACCAATCCTCTAGGTTTGCTGTATGCATCTCGCATTAAATAATCTGCGCCTAAATGAATAAAGACTACATTTTTATCACCACGCTTTAAAACATATTCTACCTGTGAAAAAGCATATCCAGTAAAGAAATAACACCATTGACCAAATTCTGTAATAACCTGATAATTTGATAGTTCTGGTATTTTTTTATACAAATTTTCAGCATACAATTGCATCCTAGATTTAGACTCTGAATCTAATTTTTCGGGTGGTAAACCGCCACCAATATCTAAAAATTGAATTCTACGTGTAATCCCAAATTGGGAGAGTAGTTCATTTGCTTCATCTGCTAATTCTACTAGTTTTTCAATAGCAGAAATAGATGAATCCAAGTTGGTCATATGGCTTCCGGCATGCACATGCAATTGAGTAACGGGAAATTCCAAAATTGCTTTGAGAAGTTCTTCTTTTTCAGAAATTGGCACACCAAATTTTGATTCATCACTACTTACGTGATACAGGGAAGGAGCGCCAGTATCAATCATCGGATTGATTCGTATTCCAAGTGTAAATGATGGATTTTCTGGAATACGACTCAACTCTTCTAAACAATTAACATTTAATTTGATTCCAGGATAATTTTCATGACAATTAAGGATTTCTTTTCTTGTTTTAACAGGTGAATCGAATACAATTTTATCGAAACTAATTCCTGCGGAAACCGCTAATTTAACTTCCTCTAGCGACGCAGCCTCAAGACCAAAACCGAGTTTAACTACGTGTTTTAATACTTCCGGGTGGGGATTAGTTTTGATTGCAATGGCATGAAGTGTATCCGAAGAGAAACAAGATTTTAAATGTATTAAATAAGCATCTAATTGGTTCAAAGACTGAATGATAACTGCTGTATCTGTTTCGTCTATTAGATTATCATTTAGCAGTTTATTCAGAGACCAAGAAACTTCTTTATCTAACTGATTCATTCAAATAATTTAGCAACAGATTCTTCAATAATTTCTATCATTCGTATATCGTTGAATGGTTCAAATCGTTGGTTTAGCAATTGACGTCGAACAGAATAAGAACCGATAGCCAGCCGAATAAATGACTTATCGCCATATTGAACAGGTTGACCAAGGAAGATGCGATTAAACCCATCAAGGCCTTCGTGTTCATTCAGTACAAGAAAATCGAATAGTTTTTTTAACTCCGCGTTATTCAGCGCTCTTCCATCCACCAAAACCATGAAGGACACAATGCTATCGTTAGTCAATTCCATATTCGGCATTAATCTAAACGTATCACTTTGAGCCAAGCGACCAGTTACCACTTGATTCCAACGTCGTATAAGTGCATTTGATTCTTCTTGTGGAAAGGAAAGATAGGCTTCCATTTCACGAAGTGCAACCTCCCAGCGTAATCGCAAACCAACATTTTTATACTCAGGAAGATTTTCTCTGATATTAACTAAACCATCTGGAAAATCATACGCTGAGAAGATATGTTTGAAAAAGGCAGCTGACGAGCCTGATGTTTTCTTTAATTTTTCCTTCCAAAGCGTTGGAACTAATAATGCACCACAAAATGGCGGAGCTTGATAAAATTTTGAACCGGTCACCATTATCATTACACCCTTATTGATGAGCTCATGTATTAAATTTCGGTCAGTTCTGAATTGGCACATATCCACGACCCACATAATCTCAGGAAATTCATCAATAATATGTAAATCATCCTTTATTCCTGATTTGCTGCCAAACACTAAATTTCCAACTATCGGTTTAGTTGGATTTTGTTCAATTATAGTGCGAATAGATTTATTTCGATTTGCAATATGTCCACTGTTCTCTCTTGCCGCGAGATAGTGAACTTCAGATTGGATATTAGATGTCAGTTTTTGTCCCATCGGAATTTTTTCACCAAACTGATTCCATTCAGAATAATAGGATAATTCAGCCGCTAATTTTGATCCTGACCCCAATTCTTCAGGACATGAAACAATATTAACGATACTCTTATCTGGCTTTAACATTGCTTGAAAGAGCAGGGGTAGATACATCATGTCACTACCGCTTGGGCCATAGTAAACATCAAAATTAATTTCCGAGTCACTCAATAAATCATGTAAACGCTTTGTTTGGTCCTGCACAATTTGATCGTAGAGACTTTCGTCATATTTTTTTAGAAATTCTACGCCTAATTCAAATCCAAAAGGAGTAAAAGTTCCACACGTGCATGAACCTCTTTGAAACAAGTTTTCATAAACTATTGGATTTAAATGATATTTATTGGCGTTCGTATCGGGGCGTAAAAAAATTCGTTCATCACAACCCGATGTTACAATCTCTTTTAATTCACTAATTTCTGTAATCATTTACTTGCCGTTTTTCTGTGGAATCTTTTTTTTTCACCTGTTACTGTGCATTGGAAAGTAATCCAGCAATGGTGTGTGTCATGTACTAATTGACAAGATGAATCATTAATTTTATTGACCCATTCTTTGGAAACATCATATTCAGCCTCAAACTCAAATTCTCCAGTACTGAAAAAGCGCGTCATTTTCAACTTGTCCTCATCAAATATTTCAACCTCATGCCAAGCTGCTTCACCTATTCCACCTAAAAAAAGCACATTTTCAGATAGATTTTCAGGCTTTGATTTTGGAGGGTAATATTGTCCCGGCAGCGCATCTGAGGGTAATATTTTGGCAGATTTACTTGTGAAAGACTCATAACTTTTGGACAATAATTCTTTTAAGGAATGTCTAATTTTATTCTTAAAAAAAGTTCCTTTTCCTTTTTCCCAAATTATATATTTCCCATTTTCCGATGCTGCTAGAACATTGAAATAAGGAGTTGGAGCAAGTGTAACAGGAATGATAAAACGCCTTCTGAAATGAGATTTTTTATCCCAGCCTGCTTGAATTGCTTGAGCTACAAATCTTGCGCAATTTGAATGTGACCTTATTAGTGCATTGTATTTTATGTAGCCATGATTAATGATGGAGTGAATATATTCAAACAAGCGAAAAGGATTTGTTTCGTGATTAATTGACGCGAACATAGGGCCATCACCATGAGTAGCATGTTTGATACTTTCCAATTCACCACATAATTCTTCAAGGTTAGTTAATCTTCCTTCATCAGACCATTTTGGTTTTGTGTAGAGAGACAATTTTGGATCTGTTTCTGCCGACCTCGTCCGACCATAACCCATGGGTGTTATGTAGCGTCCAAAATCGTAGTAAAGAAATTCAGTATCTAGAGCCACAACCATTGCAGCATGACCCACCTTAAAATTGATGTTTTTTACGATTCCTATTTTTCTGAGAACTTCCCAAATTTTCTCTTGTCCACGTGCAGTCATCTCAGGCCAGGCCAGCGGAATAACCGCAGCGTTTTTATTTTTAGCTAAAAACTCCAGCGTATATTCAAGGGGCTCAGAATTTAATTTCAGCGTAGAGAACATTAATTAGTAGAAGTAGTAATAGAAATTCAAAAGTAAGTAAAAATTGATTTATACATTTAATTTGTTGGATTTCTTCTTTATGAACCACAAAAATAAAAACTTGGAATCCAAAAGGAAATGTATATAAACAAAAAAACAAACCAACTAATGTCAGTTTGTTTTTACTAAGATTTAAGGAAGTTTATTTTGAAGCTAAATCAGAATTTTGCTTTATTTTAGCTTGGCCATAGGCATCACACGACGCTTTACCACCGGCACCACATGAGGTCATTATACCTGCAACGAATAATAAACTTAAGAGTGTTAAAGTAATTTTTGTTTTCATAATGATTGTTGTTTGTTGCTTGACTTTAACGAGTTACTTCAATTAAAGTTACATTATGGCATAAAATTACTTAAAAAAAGTAATTCAACCAACATCAAAGTTAAACTTTTTTAATATTCAGTATTTCTACTTACTTAAAACAATTCTAAATTGAAAAAGAGTTGCGTTTATGACAAATCTATGACAATCGATTTATCTTCTATTCTGAACTTTGTAACTTGTGGAAAAAGCAGTGTTAGATTCGTTTTACAGTATAGCGTTTACTCATCGCCTTTTAGCGGTTAATCAAATTGGCTTGCTACACATTGATCCTGTAGATCAAAACTTGAGGCTAACACATCTAAAAAATAATTCCTCAATTTCTGAATTACTATTTCTTTCTACGTGTAATCGAGTTGAATTCATGTTGGTTACGAATGAAAAAGTCTCAAATTCATTTGTTGAAAATTTATTGTTAACGCTCTATCCAAATTTTAGCGATGTTCAGTTGAGAGAATTTTCTACAAATTGTGAAATCTATTCCGGTCAAAAAGCGGTAAACCATATATTCTCTGTAGCTTCTAGCATTGACTCAATGGTTGTTGGGGAGAGAGAAATTATTACTCAGGTTAGAAATGCTTACGAGCTATCTAGAAAAAACAACTTGACTGGTGATTTTATCCGAATTCTGATAAAACACACGATTGAAACTGCAAAAAGAGTTTATACTGAAACTTCCATTGCCACAAAACCCGTTTCGGTAGTCTCCTTGGCTTATCATAAATTAAAATCGCATGGGTTAAATTTGAACTCACGGATTTTAATTATAGGAGCAGGTACTACAAATTCAAACTTATGCAGATTCTTAAAAAAACATGGGTTTAAAAATTTTACGGTTTGCAATCGAACGGTAAGTAAAGCCATGGAGTTAGCTCAAGAATTAAATGGAAATTATTTATCCTTCAGTGATTTGCCAAATTATAAGGGGGGATTTGACATCCTATTATCTTGTACCGCTGCCGACCATCATATAGTTGAACAAAAATTATATGATAATTTGAGTATTGGAGAAAAAGATAAAAAAGTCGTAATTGATTTGGCAATTCCACAAGATTTGAGTCCGGAGGTGGTTGAGAAAAACGATATTAGCTATATTTCAATTGAACTTCTTCAAAAAGAGTCAGCAAATAACATAAAGGAAAGAGCCAAGGAAATTGAAAATGTTGAATTAATACTTTCAGAGGCAATTTCAACTTTTGATTATGGTCTAAAAGAAAGAACTGTTGAGTTAGCAATGAAAGAGGTTCCAAAACAAATTAAGGAAATAAAATCTACTGCTCTTAATCATGTTTTTAAAGATGATATTGATTCTATGGATGAGCATTCCAAAGAAGTATTGGAAAAGATTTTGGGGTATATGGAAAAAAAGTACATTAGTGGTCCCATGAAATTGGCAAAAGACATATTAATCCAGAAATCCTAATTATGCACATCCGAATTGGTACCAGAGGTAGTGAATTGGCTTTGTGGCAAGCTCATAACGTGAAACAAAGGTTGGAGAATAATGGCAATTCGGTTAGTATTACGATAATTAAAACCCAAGGCGATAAAATTCAAGATTTAAGTTTTGATAAGCTAGAAGGAAAGGGGTTTTTCACCAAGGAAATTGAAGCAGCATTGATGTCAAATGAGGTTGATTTAGCAGTACATTCACACAAAGATCTAGAAACATCTCCTCCCGAAGGATTAGTAATCGCTGCTGTTTCTGAAAGAGAAGATCCATCAGAATTGTTGCTTATTTCGAGGGGAAACGTAGATTCTTCTCAGGTTTGGGATTTAAAACTAAATTCCTCAATTGGGACTTCGTCTGCAAGGAGAAAATCTGTTGTAGTTTCAAATCGTAATGATTTAACAATTAAGGAATTGCGGGGGAATGTTCCAACAAGAATTCAAAAGCTTAGGGAAGGAAAATATGATGCAATTATTCTTGCTAAAGCAGGCGTTTCTCGGTTAGAAATAGATCTTTCTGAGTTTCATGTAGTGGAATTAGATCCTAAGACATTTGTTCCCGCACCAGCTCAAGGGGTTTTAGCATTGCAAATACGCGAAGAAGACAACGAGTTATGGAAGGAAATTCAGAAATTAAATCACCCACAAGTTGAAATGCAAATTGCGATTGAGCGTAAAGTGTTGAATTTGATGCAAGGAGGATGTCAACTCCCACTTGGTGTTTATTGTGATTTAGAAAATGTATTTGTTTCATATGCAAAGGATTGGACTATTGGCTCTCAGAACTTTATCTTTCCATTCTCAGGTAATACCAATTTAGCCGAGGAGATAGTTGCTACATTGCAGGCACATGTCTAATTCTTCTATTTTTATTAGTAGAAATCAAGATGATGTTCAACTGCTTCAATGCTTTTGTGAAATGCATAACTTGAAGTTAATTTCAAAGTCACTTATTGAGTTTAACAAAACAACATTTCTCCTTCCAAAAAAATGGGATGTACTTTTTTTTCCTAGTCCAAGAGCTGTAGAATTTTTCTTTAATCAATTTACGTTTTATGATTTTTCAGACAAGAAAATTGCTTGTGCAGGTAAAGGAACTGCTTTAGCACTCAAAGAATGGGTGAATGAGGTAGATTTTGTCCCTGAAAATTCGGGAAAGATAAATGAGGTTCAGTTAGAATTTAAGAAGTGGTTGGGTGATAAAAATGTTTTATTCGTGGGTTCTAATCAATCTAAGAAAAGTGTACTTGCCAATATTCCACAAAGTCAATGTAACTTTATTCAAGTTTATGAAACCAATTTTAAAACGGAAAAAATCGTACCCTGTCATTTATATATTTTCTCAAGTCCAAGTAATGTGAAGTCATTTTTATTGATGAATAAAATACCCGAGCTTGCTGAAGTTATTTCTTGGGGACAATCTACGACAAACGAATTGAATAGAAATGGGGTAATTCCCGTTTTTGAACTAAAATCAAGTGATATTTCTGAGCTAATTCAATATCTCAAAGCTTTTCTGGATAAATAGTAAGTGTCATTCATTTACTCATTTGAATTTTTCACTCTTCCAATGAAAACCTCCTGATGTAATGGACTTCCTTCAAGAATGTGATCAACCAGTTCATTGCTCAATAAAGGTGCAATCATATAGCCCTTTGTTCCTAATCCATTGAAAATGAAATTACCCCTAAATTTTTGGTGTTCACCAAGAAAGGGTCTTCGGTCAAAAGTAGTTGGTCTAATTCCAGCAGTATGATCAATTATTTCTGGTGTGTTTTTCGTTAAAATTTGAAAATTCTCTAGAATGGCTTGTTTCCCTTCATGTGTTGGAAGAGAATCAGTAGCATTCCATTCGTAGGTTGATCCAATTTTAAATTGATGATTTCCAATGGGTAAAACAAAACACTTTCTATTTAATGATTCATTTTCGGGAATATCTTTTGCTGAAATTGTTAGCAACTGTCCTTTTGTTGGTCGAATGTCTAGAAATTTGAATAGAGCATTGTTACTCACGTTTCCCCCTTCACAAAAAATCACCTTGTCGTACGTTTCGTTTTTGTATTTTTTTGACTCAGGATTATATTCATTGTGATTAAATTTTTCATTAATCATTCTAACTTTTGAAGTCAGTAACAGTTGGCAAGCTGCCATAAACACCTCTGAATTAACCCAATAACATTGCTTCACTCTTCCTGTTCCAAATTGTATATTTACTAAATTATAGCTTTCATCTTCTAATGTGATTTCTTCCAAATACTCTTGATACTCTAAACGAGACTGTCTTTTTAACCATTCTTCTCTTTCTTGGTTTGACGAAAAAACACGACGTAATTTTAGTGGATGAAAAAATGATTGAGCGGTTTCTTTTTCAATTTTTTGGTAAAATTCAATTAAATAAGGTAAAAATTCATCAACACGCCATGATTTTGTAGTTCTCCTAAAAACAATTGGATTTATCATTCCGGCAGCAGTGAGGGTAGAGTTATTGTTCCCTTGATCAATTAAAGTAAAGGGAATTTTCCTCTTCATTAATTCAATGGCAGTGCATAACCCAGCAATACCCCCGCCAACAATTAGTATTTTCATTTCGTAATAGCTAATGTAATTAAACTAATTTTTAATGTTGGATTTTTATCAAGAATTGTAGTTGCAAGTCTTTCCATGGTAGCTCCGGTTGTAAGTACGTCATCTACAAGGGCAATATGATGCAGTGAGTTAGAATTTAACGATGATGAAAATGTATTTTCACTGTTAGTCCAACGTTCCCATAATGATTTTTGGGTTTGACTTTGGGTGTGTTTTAATTTTTTAACCTCTGTTGACTGAATTGGAATAGAAGTCACTTCAGAAATTCCTCGCGCCAACATTTCCGCTTGGTTGTATCCGCGAAGAAACTTCTTTTTGGGATGCATAGGAACAGGAATTAAAGCATCTAAATCTTCAAAACTTTTAATTTGAAGAAGTTTCTCCCCGATTTTTTTACCAAATTCCCTTCCTATTTTTGGATTGTTTTTGTATTTGAGTGCATGTAATATGGACTGAACCACTGTATTTTCCTCAAAGTTATAGAGCGCATAGGTCTTGTGAATAGTTATTTTACCCCAGAATAATTTATCCATTTTTGTTTGCTCAGAATAATTTTCAAAAAAAGTGAATGACAAATTAGTCATGCAAGAGAAACAAATAAAAGATTCTTTTTCAATAAGTTCGTTTTCACAATGAATACATTTTTGAGGAAAAACAAGATGTGAAAATGAATTAGAAATAGATGAGATTTGATTAAACATTGATACGCTTAGCATTTTCATGAAGTTAACAGAATCATGTTAAAAATTATAAATGAATTGTATTGAATAAGTTTTCAAACTTAACGAAATTAGATGAGAATTTTGTAAGATTAAAGCGTTAATCTCGATTGAGCAGCTAAGATTAGATTTTTAAATTTTTGTGTGAATATCTTTCAGTTAGTTGTTAATAAACGCACAAACGGTTACCTCTGTTAGGATTGCGATTTTAGATGTTAATAACATTGAAAAATTGTTGATTTTTTTTGTTGCGAAACGTCAGAATTTTGACAAATTTTGTATGCCCGAATGATTTGAAAGCATGTTTTTATTTAAACAGCTTAAACGACGAAAGGGAAATACATATCTTATTGAAAAATAAAAAGTTAAACACAAAATAATTGTGTTTGAGTGTCTGTTTTTCTCTAGAATTAAAAGTGATTTAAAGATAAAAAATAAAATAGAATGACACATCAGGAACCAATTTTAGAAGAAAACAAAAATCGCTTTGTACTTTTTCCTATTCAACATAATGATATTTGGAGTTTTTATAAAAAAGCAGAGGCAAGTTTTTGGACAGCTGAAGAAATTGATCTTTCACCAGATTTAATTGATTGGGAAAATAAGTTGAATGATGATGAGCGTCATTTTGTAAAACATGTTTTGGCATTTTTTGCTGCTTCTGATGGTATTGTAAATGAAAATCTAGCTGAGAATTTTCTTTCAGAGGTTCAGTACACTGAAGCAAAATTTTTCTACGGATTTCAAGTAGCAATGGAAAATATCCATTCCGAGACGTATTCTTTACTCATTGATACGTACATTAAAGACACAAAAGAGAAAAACCATCTTTTTAATGCTATGGACACCCTCGAATGCGTTAAGAAAAAGGCAGAATGGGCATTAAGATGGATAGATAAGGGGTCTTTTGCTGAAAGATTGGTTGCTTTTGCAGCAGTTGAAGGAATATTTTTCTCGGGTTCTTTTTGTTCGATTTTTTGGTTGAAAAAGAGAGGGTTAATGCCTGGTTTGACATTTTCAAATGAATTGATTTCTCGCGATGAAGGTTTACATTGTGATTTTGCTTGTCTTTTGTACAATAGTCATGTGATAAACAAATTGTCAAAAGAAGATGTAAGAAAAATAATAACAGATGCGGTAGAAATTGAAAAAGAATTTGTTACCGATGCCCTGCCAGTTCGTTTAATCGGGATGAATAGTGATTTGATGGCTCAGTATATTGAGTTTGTTGCTGATCGCTTGTTGACTGAATTAGGAAACGAAAAGGTTTATAATGTGGCAAATCCCTTTGATTTTATGGATATGATTTCTATTCAAGGAAAAACAAATTTCTTTGAGAAAAGGGTAGGTGAGTACCAAAAAGCAGGTGTGTTATCGGGTGGAGCAGATAACCATACTTTCACCATGAATGAAGATTTTTAATAATAGATTTATAGAATAAGATGTACGTAGTAAAAAGAGACGATAGAAAAGAAGCGGTGAAATTTGATAAAATCACTGCAAGAATCATGAAATTGTGTTACGGATTAGACCCGTTAGTCTCTCCAGAAGCGGTTGCCATGAAAGTGATTGAGGGAATTTATGATGGAGTATTAACAACTGATTTGGATAATCTAGCTGCTGAGGTTGCGGCGGCAAAAACAATAGATCATCCTGATTATGCCTTGTTGGCATCTCGTATTGCGGTTTCAAATCTTCACAAAGAGACTAAAAAGACTTTTTCTGAGGTAATGGAAGATTTATACAATTATATAGATCCAAAAACGGGACAGCGAGCTTCATTATTAGCAGATGATGTGTATGAAATCGTAATGAATAATAAAGATGTTTTAGACTCAAGTATTATTTATGACCGTGATTTCAGATACGATTATTTCGGATTCAAAACTCTTACTCGTTCTTATTTGATGAAGTTGAATGGTCAAATTGCTGAGCGACCTCAACAAATGTTAATGCGTGTATCTGTGGGGATCCACAAACACGATATTCAAGAGGCAATTAAGACATATAATTTAATGTCTGAAGGTTGGTTTACTCATGCTACTCCTACTTTATTTAATGCTGGAACTCCAAAACCTCAAATGTCATCTTGTTTCTTGTTAACCATGAAAAGTGATAGCATTTCAGGTATTTACGATACTCTAAAGGCGTCTGCTCAAATTTCTCAATCAGCTGGTGGAATTGGATTAGCTATACATGATATTCGTGCAACAGGATCATACATTAAAGGAACAAACGGAACTTCTAATGGGATTGTCCCAATGCTACGTGTATTCAACGATACAGCACGCTACGTTGATCAAGGTGGTGGAAAAAGAAAAGGATCTTTTGCTATTTACCTAGAGCCTTGGCATGCTGATGTTTTTGATTTTCTAGATTTAAAGAAAAATCATGGAAAAGAGGAGCAACGAGCAAGGGATTTATTCTACGCCCTTTGGATTCCAGATTTATTCATGAAACGAGTAAAAGAAAATGGTGAATGGACGTTAATGTGTCCTCATGAGTGTCCAGGTCTTTCAGAAACTCACAGTGCAGAATTTGAAGCGTTATACACGAGATACGAGCGTGAAGGAAAGGGAAGAAAAACAATCAAAGCACAAGATCTTTGGTTTAAAATCTTGGAATCTCAAATCGAGACAGGAACTCCATACATGTTGTACAAAGATGCGGCGAATGCAAAATCAAATCAACAAAATTTGGGAACGATAAAGTCCTCAAACCTTTGTACAGAAATTATTGAATATACAGCGTCAGATGAAATAGCTGTTTGTAACTTGGCTTCTATCGCGCTTCCAAAATACGTAACCGAAAGCGGAACATTTGATCACAATAAACTGTTTGAAGTAACGTATCAGGCAACCATCAACTTGAATAAAATAATTGACGAGAATTTCTACCCTGTTGAAGAAGCGAGAAACTCAAACTTAAGACATCGTCCAATCGGGCTTGGCGTTCAAGGGTTAGCCGATGCATTTATCATGTTGAAATATCCATTTGAATCTGAGGAGGCCCGTGCTCTTAACAAAGAAGTCTTTGAAACAATCTACTACGCAGCAATGACGGCGTCTAAGGATTTGGCCAAAGTTCACGGAGCTTATGAAACATTTGAAGGTTCACCTGTTTCTCAAGGTGTTTTTCAATTTGATATGTGGAATGTTACTCCTACCAATCGATGGGAATGGGATGTATTGAAAGAAGAAGTTAAAACTTATGGCGTAAGAAATTCACTTTTACTTGCCCCAATGCCAACCGCTTCAACTGCACAGATTCTAGGTAATAATGAGTGTTTTGAACCATATACTTCTAATATCTACACACGTCGTGTTCTTTCAGGTGAGTTTATTGTTGTGAACAAACACTTACTAAAAGACTTGGTGAAAGAAGGCCTTTGGAATAAAGATATGAGACAAAAAATCATGGCATCTAATGGATCTATTCAAAATATATCTGAAGTTCCTCAACACTTGAAGGAGTTGTATAAAACAGCATGGGAGATTTCTCAAAGAGCTATTATTGATCAAGCTGCAGATCGCGGTGCATATATTTGTCAATCTCAATCTTTGAATGTTTTCATGGAAAATGCAAACTTTGGAAAATTAACTTCAATGCATTTCTACGGATGGGAAAAAGGATTAAAAACAGGAATGTATTACTTGAGAACAAAAGCTGCTACTGACGCAATTAAATTTACGGTTGACAAGAGTGTTGTTGAAGAAACAGTTGCTCAATCTATCCAAAATCAATCTGTAGAAGATCAGCAAGCGGCTATTGCCTGCTCATTGGATAATCCAGAAGGATGTGAAATGTGTTCTGGATAGAAATAACATAACTTTTTAATATTGGAAAGTCGCTTAATTTGAGCGACTTTTTTATTTGAATTAATTTGATTTTGGAGGAACAGGATCGTGCCCGTGACCGCCCCAAGGATGGCAGCGCATAATTCGTTTAACCCCTAGATAAGTTCCTTTTAATGGCCCCCAAACCTTTAAGCTCTCAATCATGTAATGTGAGCATGTGGGCTGAAATCGACAAACCGGAGGCATAAGAGGTGATAAAATCAATTGGTAAATTCTAACTAGTAAGATTAATGGAAAAGCTAGAATTATTGAGATGATTTTCATAAATGTAGGAGATACAATATGGCTAAATAGTCTTTATTGGACAACAAATTTTTTATGTAATACTTGTCCCTCAGTGCGAATTCCATAATAGTAAATGCCCGGAGTAACAGTGCTAGAATCAAAACGGATAATGTGTCCACCTGGTTCAAATTCCTTTGCTGCTAATTCCTGGATTTTTTGCCAATTAGAATCTAAAATTTCAAATTGCACATGTTTTGAGCTTGGTAAAGTGAAATAAAACTCAATTTGACCTGAAATGCTCGATAATTCTAAGTCGTAAAGATTAATATATTCTTCAGTTCGAATTCTGTTTTTGGATAGATACTTCAATAACCTTCGGTAGAAAATGATTCCTAATAATATAATTAAACTTATTGCTAAAAAGGAAGTCAAAGATTGAAGTTGCACGTACGATAATTTATGCAACAAAATTACATTATATTTTGAAAAGTTACCGCTGTTATGTTCTCTTTGTTTGCTAAGAATTAATTACGAGATCTTCGTTTCTTTTTTTTCTTTTTCCCATAAATAGATTGAGGCAAAAGAGGATCATTTTTTTTGCTTTTCTTGATTTTCTTTTGTTTTGTTTTTTTCTCTGGTAATTCAACTTGCATCTCTGATTCGGGGGTTCGTGCTACATGAACAAATTGATTTTGTGTATCAGATTCATCGTTGGGATTCACCCATTTATTTTTTATTTTTTGTTTCTTAATACCGCCTTTATTATTACTGGAAATAATAGTAATCTTGTCATTTCCCTTCTCATTAATACCAATCACATCTTCCATTAGATGCCAGCCATCCTTTTTCCAAACATAAGAATCATAGGAGAAATCAGGAATGTAGAAAGAATAAATCCCTTTTAAATCAGGTGTTTCTGGAATTAAATGATCAAACATAATTCGTTTGTATTTTTCTTCATATGTCATATTCATGGCAGCACTTTCCGAATATTCAAAATACACACGATTAAGTTTTTCTTTTTGATTTTTAAAAATTGGAGCGCCTAATTTTGCTGTTTTCCCTGAAAATGTTAGAACATCTAATATTCTAATATTACTTGCGCTTGAGTTCCCATCCCAACCAAAAAGGGTATAATATTTTTTTGAACCAATGCTTTTTGGAATAATATCAACATATAAAGCACCATACCATTTTGAAATATCAATAGCACCTGAAATTCGAGAATTGGTAAGATCTAAATTATCCTTCAGTTCATAAACGTTATTTTTAGAAGATTCTTTCTTAACTATTAATCCAAAATACTGATAAACTCCTTCGTAATTATTTTTTATAGCCCAAGTAAAGATTCGAATTTTATCGTCGGAACTTTTAATATCTTTTAAACTCTTTACACTTTTTAAAGAATCGAAAGGAAATTTAAATGCTTCTTTGTTCGATAGTGTTTTTTTGAATTTCTCTATAAAGTCATCATTGGCGATAAGTTTATCATCAAAAACCTCTTGATCCTTTATATCCCTGCATATTTTGATTAATTCTTTTTCTTCTTTTGAAATAACAGATTGTCCAACAATAAAATTGCCTGTTAAAAAGATTAATACTAAACTCAGGTAGAAATTCATAATTTATAGAACGTATCTTACACCGTAAAGTTACTTGAAGTTTTTTACTTTACTTAAAGTTTATCAGGTGAAACGGCATTTTAACTTAGAGTGATTTTACTTATATCCAGTTTAATCCGAATGCAAAAGCACATCCAACGAGAATACTGACAAGTTTTAATAAATTAAATTTGTGATTCTCGCTAGTTTCGAAAATTATTGTAGTTGAAATATGTAAGAATATTCCAACAACAACAGCAAGGATAACATGCTCATCGATTCCCAAGTTTTCTGCTGGAATCACCAAGCCTAAACTAATCCCTAGAGGTGTCATTATTCCAAAAGCTGCTAAAAACAACCAGGATTTCACTTTACTAAGTTTTGATTGGGTTAACAGAGTCATTAATGCAATGGCTACTGGAATTTGATGAAAAAGAATTCCTAAAAAGAGTGATTTTGCATCATGATTATGATGGTCTGAAACATTAATTCCTTCAAGCATATTTCCAAGTGGAATCCCTTCAATAATTGAATGAAGTGATAATGAGATAAAAAGTGCCCAAGGAATTTTTTGGTTTTTGTGTATGTGAACGTGTCCGTGCTCAATCCCTCCTGAAAAAAATTCGAGTATGAGTTGAATTAAAAAGCCAAGCAGTATAAAATAACCTATGTAAGAAGTATTCTCAGCGTATAACTCAGGAATAAAATGGGTAAATGCAATAGACAACATGAACCCCCCACTAAAAGCTAAGAGTAATTTAATTATTTTCGATTTATTGGATGCTTGAAGCGAAACGACAGTAAGTCCCCCAATTAACACGGCGATAATTAATGTAATAATAACTAAGGGTGCATTAAGCATTTTTTTCAGCAATAATAATTAAACGATCTGAGGAAGTTGCATCAAATTTTTGTAAATCAAAGTTGCCAAAAGTATGAAGAATTTTGAATTCTGGTGATAGTAGTTTTTCAAAATCACCTAATCTTAGTAGTTGTACTCTTTCAACATAGTTTTTTGTTTCATTTTTATCAATTACAGTTATTTTCTTGTAAATATGCTCTCCTTCAACAATTCGTTTTATTAAAAATTGAATTCCGTCAATCATTTTTTCCTCCTCTGAAACAAGATTAGCCACTACTTTATCGGCATTTAAAAAATCAATTACAAAAATTCCTTTTTCGTAGAGCATATTTGCTACTGAAAAAATGACTTTCTTATTTTCAACGGAAGAATCAAAATACCCAAAGCTTGTAAATAAATTAAAAATCACGTCAAAAGATAAACCTGGAATTATTTTACGCATATCGTGCACCTCAAAATGCAATCCTCTACGCTCTTGTTGTTTTGCAACGGAAATACTGTTTTGTGATAAATCAACACCCAGTACTTTATGGCCTAATTCATTCAATGTAATACTATGTCTTCCTTTACCGCACGCAAGGTCTAATAATGAAGAATTGGGTTTAATTGCTAGAAAATTACAAAGGTTTTCAATGAAAAACCTTGCTTCTTTTTCATCTCTGTTTTTATATAGTATATGATAATACGAAGTATCGAACCAATCACTAAACCACTCGTTATTTGATGCCATAGTTATTTAACAGTAAATTCAAATAATTTGTTTCCATTCATGTTTCCTTCTAATTTATCTCCAATTTGAATTGGACCAACTCCAGCAGGAGTTCCAGTATAAATTAAATCACCAGTTTTTAATGTAATAAATTTTGAAACGTAACTTATTAATTCATCTACAGAAAAAATCATATCTTTTGTAAAACCGTTTTGTTTTAGTTCTCCATTTTGAAAAAATTGAAAGTTTATATCAGAAAGATTAATATTTGAAATACTAATCCATTTGGACGAAATTGGTGCTGAATTATCGAATGCTTTTGCCAATTCCCAAGGCAACCCTTTCTCTTTGCATTTTGTTTGTAGATCACGTGCCGTAAGATCCAAGCCCAATGTTATCTCTGAATAATAATTTCTGGCGAATTCTTTTTGGATAAATTTTCCAGCCTTGTTGATTTTGATTACCACTTCACATTCAAAGTGTATCTCATTACTAAACTCGGGCAGGTAAATATCTGAACCTTCTTTCACAAGAGCAGTATCTGGCTTCATAAAAAAAATGGGTTCTGTGGGTAATTCAGACTTCATTTCCTTTGCGTGGTCAGCGTAATTTCTACCGATACAGATTATTTTCATTTTGATCCAAATTTATTTTTTAATTGAGATAATTTATCCTCCATTTCTTTTTCCTTTCCTAGCTGATTCTCTGCCTTTATTTTCTCCATTTCCCTTTTCAAGCATTGTTTTGTGTAAAGTGGAAAATCAGCGTCAAGCATCCAACCGTAATATCCAGGCTCCTCTTTCATTACTTGTTTAATAGACTTACCTTTATGTTTTCCAAAATTGTAAATACTGTTACCTTTGTTATCGATGGCTAATCTGCCTGCTAGATCTAATAGTTTATGATCTCCTGCTCTAGAAAAATCAGCAAGTGATTCAATATCACTACCCAATGTTTCATATTTTTCTAATTGTGCTTTAAATACGGACAATGTAACTTGCGTGTCATAAAGTGCATCGTGTGCATTTTCCATTGGTTGCCCGCAATAAAACTGATAGGCAGCAGCAAGAGTTCTTTGTTCCATTTTATGAAAAATATTTTGAACATCAACAAAAGCTCGATTTGAAACATCAAATTCCATTTCACAACGTAAAAATTCTTCCGCTAGCAATGGTATATCATATTTGTTGGAATTATATCCGGCTAAGTCGCTGTCTCCAATAAAAGCAATTATGTCTTGAGCGAGCTCACTGAATGAGGGTTCATTTTTTACATCTGCATCTGTTATACCGTGAATCTCAGAGATATCTTTAGGAATAGGGATTGTTGGATTAACCAATTTGTTATAAGACTCTTCCTTTCCATTTGGGTGAATTTTAACAATGGCAATTTGAACTATTCGATCTTTGGTTATTTGAGTTCCTGTAGCTTCTAGGTCAAAAAAGCAGATTGGTTTTGATAATTTAAGTTTCATTTTATATAATAAAAAAAGCCCAATTACTGGGCTTCTTGTTTTTAATTTGGTTTAATTATTTTTGAATAACAAATTCTGTTCTACGATTCATTTGATGTTGTTCTTCAGTGCAAGCAACGCCATTTTTACATCCGTTTACAGGAGTAGACTCACCGTATCCTTTGTAGGTAATTCTTTCAGGATTTTTGATTCGTTTTTTAATGTATTCTGCTGAAGATTCAGCTCTTTTTTCTGATAAACCTTGATTGTATTTAGTCTTACCTCTACTGTCTGTATGAGATCCCAATTCAATTTTAACATTTGGATATTTGGTAAGATAGGAAACAACTTTATCTAATTCAATTGCAGCATCAGGTCTGATATCAGATTTATCAAAATCAAAGTATATTGGTTTCAAAGCCAAGAATTCCTCCAAATTTTTCAACGTTGAAATTTCAAATGCTAATTCAATTACTGAATCTCCTTTCAAGGTAACTTTTATATCAAAGGTATCAGTAGTATGAACTTCAGCTGAGACAACTGCGTAATAATCTAATTTTTCACCACAAGTCAATCCAGTAGTTAGTTTACTTACAAACTCTCCTTGAGCATTCGTTTGTAGGGTTTCCACTTTTTGGCCTTTTCTATTGTAAATATCCACCACAGCATTTTCAAGAGGTTTTTTTGTTTTATCCGTGATATTATTCGACGTTACCACTCCATTTAGGTCGTAATCAAATAACTTGGTTATCAATTCTCTTTCTTCGATTAGAAGAACTACTTTATACACTTCTTGATAAGCTAAATCACAATCAGTTTTGAAGGTTTCCTTGTAGGGGCTTGGTGTGTTTTCTTTGTAATAATAAACTAACTCATACTCACGACATTTTTCTAATTTGCTAAAGAAACCACCATCTTCAATTCGTGGTAGAATTTGTTCATCATCAGTACCTTCTTCGCAATTTTTACAACGTAAAGTAATGAAAGATGATTCTGGAATTTTTTTACCGTTGGAATGAATAATTTTTCCATTTAAAAACGCAACATTCTTGGTTGTCGGTTGAGGATATATGATTTCATATACGTCTTTTTCACCTAAACCACCTTTACGGAGGGAGGAAACATAAGACTTTTTACCATCAGCAGTAGTAGTGAAAAAAACATCGTCACCAGAAGAGTTCACAGGATATCCTAAATTAACGGGAGGAGACCAATTTCCAGATGCATCTCTAACTGTCATAAACACATCAAATCCTCCCATACTTTTCTCATTATTGCTTGAAAAGTAAAGGACATTGTTATCAAGACCAACAAAAGGGGATTCTTCGTCGAACTCAGTATTAACAGCCTCTAGATTTTTGGGGGCTGACCATTTTCCTCCTTTTTTCTCCATGTAATAAATGTCTCTCCTACCTTTACCACCAGGTCGATCGGATACAAAGTATAGCAATTTTCCATCCGGTGAAACGACTAAATGCGTCTCCCAAGAGTTGGTATTAATATTATTTATTTTAACAGGGGCAGCACCATTAAATTGATCATTAGCATATTCCGTAATGAAAATATCTCCCAGTCCACTACTGTCTTTGTATAAATAAATTTTTCTTTCGTCTAAACTAACTGAAACACTGGCTTCATTTATTTGAGGTTTGGATAAATCAAGTTTTTTAGGATTATACCAATTATTATTTTCGTCCAGTTTAAGTAAATAAATATCCTCTGTATAGTTGTTAAACATTGGATCTCTGAATGCGTTTGATTCCCCATTTTCCCATTCTCTGCGAGAGGTAATGTGTAGAGATTTTCCATCAAGTGAAACTTGAGAAGAGTAATCACCATAAACGGTATTTACTTTGTCTCCCATATTTTTGATGCTAACATTGATGGGTTTAGACGTCTGTCTTTGGGCTACATCACATTGTTGAATGCGTAGTTTGGCTTCAGGAATCAGCTCGGATTGTTTCGCTGTTTTCTCTAAGAATAAATTATAATTTACAACGGCTTTGTCGTATTCTTCGTTCAAATGATAAGCACGACCTAAATGATAAAACACATCAGGCGGCGCTGCTTGTTCACGAGATGAATACATGTCAAAGTTTTTCTGTATCAGGCCAGTTGCCTTGTTTAAATACTTTATAGCTTTTTCAAACTCTGTATGCATTTCCAAAAGAATAAATCCTTTTCTGTAATTGTAGTTTGCACTTTCAGGATTGATTTCTAATAAACGCGTGGAAATTTTATCTGCGTAATAGAAAAAGTTCTCTTGTAGCATTCGCGAGTTGTGAATAACAAGTTCTTGTTCGTTTGCTTCAAGGATAACTTGATTTAATTCTTCTTCAGTCATTTGAGACCAAATGCTGGAAATTGAAAGAAAACAAGTAAAAAGTAGTAGTAAAAGATTGATTTTCATAGCGTAAAGATAGTTTAGATTTCTTTATTTATGTCAAATTGCTCTAAATAATCTGCAACTCTTCGAACAAACTGTCCTCCAAGCGCTCCATCAACAACTCGGTGATCGTAGGAGTGAGACAAAAACATTTTGTGTCGAATTCCAATAAAATCGCCTTCTGGAGTTTCAATAACAGCAGGGACTTTACGGATTGCGCCAAGTGCTAAAATAGCTACTTGAGGTTGATTTATAATTGGTGTTCCCATAACATTCCCAAACGTACCAACATTTGTAACAGTATAGGTTCCTCCTTGAATATCCTCTGGTTTTAATTTATTATCTCGCGCATTATTAGCCAATGCATTAACTTGTTTTGTAATGCCTACTAAATTAAGTTGATCCGCGTTTTTAATTACTGGAACAATTAAATTTCCACTCGGAAGAGCAGTTGCCATACCAATGTTAATGTCTTTTCTTTTAATAATTGTTGAACCACTCACTGAAACATTTATCATCGGGAAATCTTTAATAGCTTTCACAATGGCTTCAATAAAAATAGGTGTAAATGTCAAGTTTTGTCCTTCACGTTTTTTGAAACTATCTTTAACCTTATTTCTCCAATTTACTATGTTAGTAACGTCAGCCTCTACATAAGAAGTAACGTGAGGAGAAACGTGAGTTGACATTACCATATGTTCAGCAATAAGCTTTCGCATGCGATCCATTTCAATAATTTCATCGCCCGGATTTGGAACAACAATAGGTTCTTTGATATTTCCTAAGAAGCCTGATGATGCTGGAGTATTTACGGTTGTTTGAGCTGCAGGAGATGAAACCACTTGTGTGGATGATTCTTGTGCAGGAGCAGTTGTTGGTTTATTAGATCGACTTTCAAGATAAGAAATAACATCATTTTTTGTTACTCTCCCATCTTTTCCGGACCCTGGTAGAGAATCTAATTCAGCCATAGAAATCCCTTCTTTAGAAGCCATACTTCTCACAAGTGGAGAGTAAAATTTATCTGAAGTTGATGTAGGAGCTGATTCTTTTCCATTTGATATGACTTCCGTTAGGGACGGCATAACCACTTCGTTTAAAGAACTTACTTCGTTAATTTGGCTCGATGATACAGAAGTTGGAGAAGAAGTAGCTCCATCTGTTGAAATGATAGCAATTACATCTCCTACTTGAGCAACTTGATCCTTTTCAAACAGCCTTTTAACCAAAACTCCAGAAGCTTCTGATGGAAGCTCATTATCCACCTTGTCTGTTGCAACTTCTACTAAAGGCTCGTCTAAATTAACTTGATCGCCAATATTTTTTAACCAGTTTGTAATTGTTGCTTCCGTAACACTTTCTCCCATTTTGGGTAATCGGATTTCTATTTCTGCCATATCTCTTAATTCAAAATTTGAAAAAAATCAGGCCAAAGGTAAAGAAATTCGCGTGAATTTTAATGAAATAGAGTAAGAATTAATACTATAAATCTAATTTATGTAGATTCTTGAAAAGTAATTTTAGGTCAACCAATGGTGAATAATCTCTAGCATACATAATATTTAGATTATCCGACGGAATTGCTGTATTTTTTGAAAACCAATTTTGAACGGGGATTATCCCTTTTTTTATGCTTGGAAGTAAGTAATTTTTGGTTTCGGTAGAATTTGCAAATTGATACCCAATTAAAGTCTTTTTCGAAAGTAATACATTGAAAATATTTTGAAGAAAATTTAGTTTATGCTTATAAATCCAAATGAGAAAAGGAGATAAAATTACGAGTAATACTGAAAATAGTACATCGAGAATTCGCTTAATCCGTTTATTATCTGATTTTGATATTGCATTGATATTTAAAACATACAATTCACCTGCATTTTCAATAGAATTACTTCCAATTAGGAAGCTTGTATCTGGTTGAGCAATTTTAAAATCTAACTTTTCAGAATTCAAATGAGTCATCCAAAAAATAATCTTTTTTGACTCCGTATTTTTTGCGCAAAAAATAATTTCATCAATTTTGTTGATGTGTGCGATTTGATCCAATTGGTCAACAGTTCCCACTGAATTTTCTTCTCGAATATTTGTTGGGCTCACCCTAAAAAGCTTAAATTTCCCGGTTCCTTTTAGGATTTCTGAAACTCTCTGAAATTCAATTTCGTCACCAACAATCGCAAACGTTTTGTGTCTGTTAATTAGGCCCAAGTTGCCATTTAAAACTAGGGACACAAACATTCGTGAAACAATAAAGTATAAGAAACTCCATAATGATCCAATGAGAATGTACAATCTTGAAAATTGCCAATCTTTGGGAAGTAAAGCATAGATTACTAAAATAAAAACGGTCCCAAATGACAATGATTTTAGAATATTAATTATCTTATAGTCCCGATCATAAAGTCCAAAAATCCATGAATAAAATAGCCAAACAGAGGTGTAAAATGGCAATGAAATTATAAGAATTGATTGAGGAAAATGAACATCATTTATTGTCCATTGATTAGTCAAAGCAAACAATCCGCCGAGTAGGAAAAGAAAGTCTAAAACAACAGGTGTTGTGGAATAAAAAATCCTTTTTGCAATGGAGAGACTCGCCCGAAAATAGATGGCTAAATTAATCAGTGTTGAGAAAGATTTTGCATGATTTTTAGAAAAATGTTTTTCTGCAAAAATCACCATTGCACGGTAAAAAACAAACACATAATTTACCGAGCTTTTCTTGGTGCTTTCCCCTTTATAATGAATAATTGTGGTGTCTGAACAGTAATAATTTTTCCAGCCGCCCAATTGAATTCGATACGATAAATCAATGTCTTCTCCGTACATAAAAAATGTTTCATCCAGCTGGCCAACTTTTTCTAATGCTTCTGATCGCATGAGCATAAATGCACCACTCAATATATCAACTTCATGATTTTTAAATTCGTCCAAATAACCTAAGTGGTATTTATTGAATTTCGGTGATTTTCTGAATAACTTTGATAGGCCAAAAATTTTGTAAAAAGCAACAGCTGGAGTTGGAAGTCCTCTTTTTGATTCTGGTAAAAAACGTCCTTTTCCATCAACCATACGGACCCCTAATCCACCTGCTTGTGGATGATTAACCATGAAATCGATTACTTTCCGAAAGGTTGCTTCTTCAACAACCGTATCCGGGTTTAATAGTAATATAAATTCAGAGTTTGATTCCAAAATGGCTTGATTATTTGCTTTTGAAAAACCAACATTTACTTTGTTTTCAATGCATTTGACCAAAGGATATTTTGATTTAACCAATTCAATGGAATTGTCAACAGAGTTATTGTCAACAACAAAAACCTCAGCATTAATTCCTTCTAAGGCATTATAAACCGAATTTAAACATTGCTCAAGAAAGTATTCTACATTGTAATTTACAATGATTATGGAAAGAGTATGTTTGTAATTTTTAGGCACTAATCAGCAATTGCTATACAAGAGATTTCAATCGGAACATCTAATGGAAGCTTCGCTACTTGTACAGTTTCTCGTGCTGGCGGATTTTCAGAAAAATAAGAAGCATATACATTATTTACGATAGAAAAATCATCCATATTTTTCAGAAAAATACTGCATTTTACAACGTTAGAAAGTGTCATTCCAGCCTCTTCAATTAGGGATTTCATGTTTTTTAATACTCTATGGGTTGCAATTTCAACACTTTCAACCTCTAAATTACCCGTCATCGGATTTAACGGAATTTGACCGCTAACATAGAGTGTGTTGTTAACAAGAACAGCTTGGCTGTAGGGACCAATTGGAGCTGGAGCACCGGGAATTTGAATGATTTTTTTCATGTTAATTTTTATAACGATAACTCAAAACATTAATTGCTTTACCTTTGTGCAAAGAAAAGCATTTCCGTTCAAAAGTGAAGATTTTATTGGTTGATTTTTACGATTCATTCACCTATAATTTGGCTCATTACCTCGAGCCTTTGTGTGATGAGGTGCATGTAATTAGAGATAACGAAATTAAAATGGAAAATCTTTATCAATACGATAAGATAATTTTGTCTCCAGGACCTGGATTACCTGAACGGACGCAATCCATGAAAATGATTTTAGAAAATTTTTCTGGTAAGATTCCAATTCTTGGTGTTTGTTTAGGAATGCAGGGCATTGTTCAGTTTCTTGGAGGGAAATTAAGTCAAAAAGAACTGATTTTACATGGAAAACCCGTAAAACTTTTGGTGGAAAAACAGAGTTTACTTTTTGCTGATATGCCGAAACAGTTTTTTGTTGGGCTATATCATAGTTGGGAGGTTGTCGTTCCCAAAAACCAACAATATTTAATTACAGCCTTTGATGAGCATGGTGTTATAATGGCAATTGAAGACCCTGAGAGAAAATTATTTGGAGTTCAGTTTCACCCAGAATCCATATTGACAGAATATGGACGAAAAATCTTGGATAATTTTTGTAAGCTTACTTAAAAACTACCAAAAAGTAAACTCAAAAGGCGATTATTGCTTTACAAGTTTCTATTGTTTTTAAACTCCGATAATTTCACTTTTGTGTTTTCTCTTCTTTGGTGTATTCTTCCCTTATTTTTCTTTTCTTTTTCCATTCTTCTTTGGTCTGGAGTATTAATCCTTCATTATTTTATTTTCTGGAAAAAGGTTAAACCCTATTTGGATCAGAAATTTCAAACGGAGAAGGATAATGAAGAGATGAGGGAGGTTATTTCGGAATTTACAAACAGCAAAAACGAAAAAATAATCTGCAGTGTTGGAAATAAGTTAAAGTGATGAATTTATTTTACTTTTTATACTTACCACCCAAAACAGCAACTAATTTTCTAAAAAATGTAATTACAAGAATAGCGAGCCCTGAAATTACTAAATGTAATAACCATGAAATCTCAACTGAAGTAAAATAAGATTGTAAAAAGAAACTAATTAATCCCATGGTCAATAGATTAATGGCAAAAATATGTTGTATAATATCCATGATTTTATGGAATGGACGATCCCATTTTACTTTTCCTGCATCACCACCTATATCAGCCGTATCGAACATGTCTCGGATTTTCGTTGGCTTTTTTCTCATATTAAATTGGCAGTGTTATTACACCCTTCATTATTTTACTTTCTGGAAAAAAGTCAAACCCTATTTGGATCAAAAATTTCAAACGGAGAAGGATAATGAGGAAGGAGAAGAATAAAATTCGTTTTCAATAAAAAAGATATTTTGTCTAATCAATACTGCCCTGTCCCTTTACAAGATGTGCAATTACCATCACATCGATAACTATTATTACGGCAACTCGTCCAACCGCTACCTTGACAAATTGGACAAGTTTCACCAGGGCAATCACCAAAACCCATTGGACAATCACATTTAGATGTTAATTGAAGTTTAAATCCTAATCCATAACAAGTTGAACATATAATTTTGCCAGGATTTGTAGTCTCATTATACTTTCTTTGACAACGATCAGCGACATATGGTTTTGAAATTTTCTTGTTACATTCCTTGCATTTCCCCGTTCCCTGACATGAAGAGCATTTATTCGTATTCTTTGATTGTAGATTTGAATTAGATGAACTTGTGTTTTGATTTGTATTCGATATTTTATTTGAACTCTCAGTTGGAGAAGGATTCTTAATTGCATTTTCAAAAGCACTAATCCAAAGTTGTTTGATATATTCATCTATAAATTCATGATTTGATTTGGCATTTTTTATTCCATTATAAAATTCTTTGCTTGCGTATGTATCAGCGGTATAATTATTTAATATGCCATTAACAATATCTTGATTAAAGGAGCTTATTTTTCTATCGATTTTTACTTGACATAAAACATAGATATAAGAGAATAATTTAAACCCTTCTTTTTCGGTAGATGTAATCCCATCTTTTAAAATTTTTGTTGAAATTACTTCATTCATTACTTTTCCGAGAGTAATATTTTCAACATTGATGTTTGTATCAGTCAATAATATAATATCATAATCAAGAATAGAAATATCCATTAATTTTTCGTCATTTTTTGATGCTGAAATTATTATAACATTTTTGATATAATTCAATTTATCATTATAATCAGTAAAATTGTTTAGTTTGTTTTTATATTCATCAACTGTTGGCAATGTTGTTAGGGCTTGAGTTGAACTAACTACTCTTTGAATTTCCTTTCCTTTATAAACTCCTTTCTCAAAATTTCCTTCTTGAATGGTGCCATTTTTTGCAGTGTAAACTCCCCATCCTGATCTTAAATCCTCATACCAATCCCCGTCATATTTGTCTCCATCCCATTTCCCCTTACCCCAATAAAATGAACCCTTACCTTGTTTTTTATTACTAACCCAGTCCCCATCATACACATCACCATTATACCAAGTCATTTTCCCCTTTCCATTTTTTTCTCCATTTTCCCAAAGCCCATCGTACTCACTTTTGGAAGCGTAGCTCATTTTACCTTTTCCATGTTCTTTTCCACCCTTAAAATAACCTTCATAGACAGCATTTGAATAAGCTTTTTTACCAAATCCATTAATACAATCACCTGAGATACAACCTTTTTTATCTACAGCCCTAGAGTATGTGCCATTTTCAGTTTTTTGGTTGTCTGAAAATTGCCCAACGAATCTATCTCCATTACTGAAATAATAAGTTGCTTGACCAGATTTCTTATCATCAATCCAATTTCCCTCATACCGATCTCCTGTATTCCAATAATAGTTTCCAAATCCGTGTTTTTTATCTTTTAACCAGTTTCCTTCATAAATTTGCTGACCTTCATACTGATAATATCCAAATCCATCTCGCTTACCATCTGCCCAATGTCCCCAATAAATGGCATTTGAATATACATAAGTTCCTTCTCCATTAATACAATCCCCAGAAACACATTGAGAAATAGATTTGTTCACCATTAAAAAAATAAATAATGAGAGAAATATAAATTTCATTTAGCTGACTAATTATCATCCTCTGACCCAAAAGGAAAAAAAAATAATATAGGAGGTATGGGTCGGCTACAACAACCTACTTAGGGCCCGACCAAAGGCTTGAACGAGATTGAATAGCTTATACCCACACCATTCGGTGTGAGTGTTAAACATTTCAAACCCCGCTCATTTAAAAATTGGTCATTTCCAGACGGGTTGAAAGTAAACACTTCCTTGAATTTCAATAAAAATGCCATTTCTGACAGCCTAAAATTAGTTACAATATTCTAATTGAGCAAATTACTTTACAATATCATTTCATTCTCTATTTATTAATAAAAGAAACGCATGAAAAAAATAATCTACCAATTCTGTTTTCATAACCACAGAACTCATTTTGAAATGTTGGAGCGAATTGCCTACACTTTGGAGTGTTATAAAGAAGAAATGATGGATATTCATAGATATACCTATAACCTTGACTTTTTTAAAGGAAAAGAAGAAGTTATCCTTGTAGATATTATTCCTCACATTATGGTTCCTGAAATCCATTCATTTGATTTTGATGATTACGAACTTGAATCAGTTATGCTTGAGGAGATCACAACTAAAACCCTTGATTTTGTAAAGAATAACCATGATCCAGAAAAAACTCTGGTAATTCATGTCGTTCATTCAGTCAACATCTTGACATAAGATTAAGATTTTATTTTCTTAAAATTTGAAAGTCCATACGGTAAAGTAATTAAAAGAAGATCAACCTCATCAATAAATTCATAAGGAAGAACCTCAACTTTAATATTGATAATCTTTCTTATTCTAATGGAAAGTTCTTGAAACAATCTGACTTGTTTTACCTCATCCAAACAAATGAAATAGATAAAATGAATATGGTTGGTTCCAAAGTATGTTCGGTAATATCCTTGTTTAAAGTTCTTCCAAAATTCCCTATTTGTTTTTCCCATTAATAGATTCCTTCCGTTGGATAATATCCTATGGAATGCACCAAGTTTTCCTTTAAACTTTTTCAAATACAGAGTCAAAGGAATTTTAAACTTTACCATTGTCCAATTTTCCTTGTTGTTTTTGATGTTTTTTATACTGTAATAAGTTTCCAGTAAATCTTTACTCATTTGTATCAATATTAAATTTATAAATCGGATCTAAAATGTCCTCTTTTGAAAGGATATAAAAACTTTCAAATAAGACCTTTAAAACATCGTCAGTATAAAAATATTTATCCTTTAAATTCTTTGGTCTTTGATCCACAAATTTTGATAACTCAAGTTGGATTGGAATTAAATCAATTTGAAGGGTTTGTTTGTCAACCGTTTTTGTTCTAACTGACATTGTCCCACCAACCTCATTATTTACAAGATCCTCCATTTCTTTGTAAATGGAACTATTTTGAGATTTAAGTTTTTTCCCTACAACAAGAATTTTAAAGTTTAATATATGGTCACCTGGATATATTCCAGCTTCCATTTCAAAACTAATGGTCCCAAAACCAATGTCTGATTTCATTGTGTTCGTTTGAACAATTTTTAGGATCCTGTCCGTAATGGCTTCCAGTTCAATTTTACCCAACTTATCAAAACTGGAGTTGTTTCTGGATTGTTCTAAACAGATTTCTAATAGGTCAACCGGGTAATCTTCATCTATGTAAAAATCTGCCAGGATATGTCCGGTAATGATGTTTCTTTTAATGATTTGCTTGTTATTCATACCAATAAATATGTCATCTACTCATTTTTGAGAGGAACACTCAATAAAAAAGGTTAATCACTTCGCACTGGGGATAGAGTTTTTTCTACTTATTCGTCATTATGTATTCGTCTACAAAGGTCAGATAAAATGTATCTTTTATCCCTTACCTCGTTTTTGTTGAAAAAAACGACATGAAATCATTTGTTTTATTCATCCTTGGAGTTTTTATTGGATTCATATTGTTATCCAATGAACAATTCATATCCTCATCTATCACTTCAATTCAGAGAGATTACAGTTTGCCGAAAAGGAAAAACTATGATAGTTATGACCCAGGTAAGGATAACCAATTTTCAAAAAATGAAAGGGATTATTTTAATAAAATAGCCAAGAGTAGTGAATACAATGGTTCATGTGAAATATCGCGTTGGACTTCTGATATGAAGATTTATGTAAAAGGTGATAAACCAGATTATTTAATGGATGAATTAAATAGGGTTGTTTCAGAACTCAATGAAATAATAGATCCGATTGATATTGTGCTTGTGGACAATGAAGATGAATCAAATTATCAAATCCTTTTTGGGTCGGAACAGGAATACAATAATTTCAAACCAGGGTCAAAAGAACACACCCCGAATAATTGGGGATTATTTATTATTAATTCCGGTAAAGAAATAAGACGAGGAACAATGTATGTTGACATATATCGATGTGAAAGTATTGAAGGACAAAAACACTTGTTGAGGGAAGAATTGACACAGTCTCTTGGATTAACCAACGACACTTTTGATTATCCTGAAAGTATCTTTTATCAAAAATGGTCGGAAACTACCGAATACGCCCCTATTGATAGAGTGTTAATTGATATGTTGTATAATCATTGGTGAATAAAAAAAGTTGTAACAAAGTTGTAACAACGAGAATTAAAAAACCCCTAAATCATTGATAATCAAATGTTTTAGGGGTTTATTTTGTTGGCCCACTAGGGCTCGAACCTAGACTCTTCTGGACCAAAACCAGACGTGTTGCCAGTTACACCATGGGCCAATATGGGGTGCAAATTTATAAACTTCTTTCGAAAAACCGAAAAAAATTAAAAAAATATTCTGAATTCGATTCTAATCCCTTCATTTATTGAATCTAAAATGGTTTTAACTGTATTTTACTAAATCAAACTAAGTATTTATTATCTTCGCATTCTAGAAAATGAAAATTCAATGACAAATTATAAGAATATCAACACGGTTTTAGGTTGGCTCGTCTTTTTAATTGCAACAGCAGTTTATTTCATCACACTTGAAGATACAGTAAGTTTATGGGATTGTGGTGAATACATTACAGCTGCTTATAAGTTAGAGGTTGGTCACCCTCCAGGGGCTCCTCTTTTCATGGTAATTGGGAGATTGTTTTCATTCTTTGCTGACCCAACGGACGTTGCTGTTTGGATCAACCGTTTATCGGCGCTTTCTAGTTCTTTTACCATTCTTTTTATGTTTTGGTCCTTGACCATTTTAATCAAAAAAATGGTGCTGAAAAACAAAGAGGAGCTTTCTATGGCTGATCAAATTGCCATTTTTGGAAGCGCCACTGTTGGATCATTGGCTTATACTTTTTCAGAGTCTTTTTGGTTTTCAGCGGTGGAAGGAGAAGTTTATGCAATGGCATCCTTATTTACGGCTATCATTTTTTGGGCTGCCCTCAAATGGGATGAAGAAATGAGTTTGATTAAGGATAATCGGGTGAATTCTGATCAAGGTCAAGCTCGTTGGTTAATTCTAATCATGTTTCTTCTCGGACTTGCAGTTGGAGTTCACTTATTGGGTATTCTTGTAGTACCAGCAATTGGATTTATATTATACTTCCGTTATCAGCCTAAGATTACACCAAAAGGGCTTATTCTTACTGCCTTAATTTCTGTTTTTGTGCTTGGTTTCATTCAAGAAGGAATAATTCCGGGTTCTATCTCATTAGCTTCTACTTTTGAAGTAGCATTTGTGAATTCTTTGGGTTTACCTTTTTTCTCTGGAACTATTTTCTTTTTCATTTTACTTGTTATCGTTTGTGTTGTTTTAATTCGTTTTGCACGAGAAAATAAAAAGTACATTTTGTACAATGCAATTATGGGATTAATTGTTTTGCTGATTGGATATGGTTCTTTTGCGGTTATCGTAATACGTTCGAATGCAAATACCCCTTTGGATGAAAATGACCCGGAAAACCTAGTAACACTTCATTCTTATTTGAAACGAGAACAATATGGCTCAGCCCCATTATTTAAAGGTCCTTTTTGGAATTCCATTGAAGATGATAGAGATAATTACAAGGATCTTTCACCTTATTACTTAAGACGATTTGTAGTGATGAAGGGCGATCTTGAAGTGAAAGCGTATAAAAATGAGAAAGATGCCCAAGCTTTTGCACAAAAAGAAGGAGGCGAGGTACAAGAAAAATACTTTGAAAGTAATTCTTCAGTCCGTAAAAATAGCGTTGCAACATATTCAGGTGACCAATCAACATTATTTCCAAGAATGTATTGGAACCAAGAACAACAGCGAATTGATGGTTATAAACGATGGTCTGGTTACGATGAATCATCAGAGGAAGGAACCGCTGTTGGTAAGGATGGTCAACGCTTACCTACGATGGGTGAAAATATTTCTTATTTCTTGAATTATCAAGTAAATTGGATGTATGTTCGCTATTTCATGTGGAACTTTGCCGGTCGACAAAACGATATTCAAGGACATGGAGATGCCATGCGTGGTAATTGGTTAAGTGGATTTTCATTTATTGATGAAATGCGCTTGGGTAGTCAGGAAAATGCTCCGTATTATACGAAAGAAAATAAATCTAATAATAAGTTCTTCCTAATCCCACTTATTTTAGGTGTTTTAGGATTATTTTTCCATTTTTACAAGGCTCCAAAAGATGCGTTCGTTTTATTTTTAGCATTCCTTTTTACGGGGTTAGCAATTGTAGTTTACTTAAATCAAAAACCTTTTGAGCCACGTGAACGTGACTATGCGTATGCTGGTTCTTTTTACTTTTTTGCTTTCTGGATTGGTATCAGTGTTTATGCCATGTACGATGCGTTTAAGCGACTTGTACTAAAAGAATTCATTAAAATCATTTATGCTTTCTTGGGCGGTTTACTTGTTTTTGCAATTATTGATACAAAAGGGGATAGTGGTTTGTCTTCGGCAATGTCTTGGTTGATTATTGCAGCGGGCGGCATTGGATTAATGTTGCTCATGAGTTTAATTAAGAAGATTATTCCAAATGAAAATTCAGGACCTATTTTAGCAACACTTATTGGTTTAACAGCGCCTCTGATAATGGGAATGCAAGGATGGGATGACCATGATCGAAGTGGAAAAACCTCCGCTCATGAATTGGCCTCAAATTATTTGAATTCTTGCACACCAAACTCAATTATTTTCACAAACGGGGACAATGATACCTTCCCACTTTGGTACATGCAAGAAGTAGAAGGAATGAAAACTGATGTTCGGGTTTGTAATTTATCTCTAATGCAGACTGACTGGTACACGGAACAGATGAAAATGCGTGCCTACAAATCGGATCCTTTACCAATTAAATTTAGAGAAGATCAAATTCTTATGTATGCCGGAAATACTGATCAAGTATTGTTCTCAGGATTATTGTCCTTGGCTAATATGAATGCAGGTGAAGACGTAATGAAAAAAATCATCGAACTTCGCATGAAGCAAATGCCAAATGAAATGAAAACAAGCGCCAAAGCAAATGTGTCTTCAATTTCGGCTCTTTTGGCAATGGTAACTGCAGACCCTGCAAATCAAGCGGCATTGAATAAATCAAAAAATAAATTATTGAATTTGGACACGACAAATTTGGTAAACGATGCCCTAAATAGAACATTTGGAACACTAGAGCTTATTCAAGGAATTAGTAATAGCACGTTTAAAGGTTCAGAGGAAATAATGAAACAACTTCAGCAAGCCTATGATAATTACGAAAAATCATGGGATTATACCAATTTATCATCTGCTATGGAATTTGTTCGTGATGATAAAAATCAAGTGGTTTACGAAGGACAAAGTAAACTGAGAATTTTTCCATCTTCCGGATTTATTTTACCCGTAAATGCGGATAATGCCGTTAAATCTGGAATTATTAAGGCTGCTCAAAAAACAGAATGTTACAATGAACTAAAATTTAATTTTGAGGAACAGGGGTTGACAAGAGAACAAGTAATGATGCTTGACATTTTGGCAAATAACGAGTGGAAAAGAGGAATTTTCTTCTCAAGTCCAGGAGGATCTGATGTTGCAATGGCTTTGAATAAAACAGGATACATCAAACAAAATGGAATGGCCTATGTACTTACGCCTGTAAAAAATCGTAGAAATCGTTTTGATGATGAAGTAATGTATAACAATTTGATGAAGAGATATGACTTTGGAGATATGAAAAATCCATCTGTGTTGACAGATTATTATGCTCGTCGTCATACTTCACAATACAGATATCAGTTTATGACTTTGGCTCAGCATTATTTAACTTTAGCAGAGGAAGAAGAAACATTCTACAAAAATCCGGATCAATCTGCTGAATATTACAAAAGAAGTGGTGAAGAAATAAGAGCAAAATTCTTATTGGATGGAAAGGCAACAGCCACTCAAAGAATTAAAGGATATAAGACAAAGGCAGTTAATTTATTGAAACGTTCAATGGAGGTCATGCCTATTGAAACTGTAATCGATGGAGGAGAACCTAATCCAAGTAGAGAAAGCTATAAAGATGGTGGTAGAGAAAAGCAAAGTTTCCAAGATGGTGTTTTACAAGATTATATGGAATTATTCTACGCCGCTGGAGATAAAGAATCAGCTGAAAAATATGGACTAAGTGTAGCTAAAAAGGTAGAATCGGTAATTAATTACTTCTTGACAAGTGATGTGAAGTTTGTTGGTTCTTCTGAAAACTCAGATGATTTCTATGCGAATCTGGATGCATTCATGAAGTTGAACAAAGTCGCTAAAGAAAATAATCCTTCTGGAGAATTAGCGAAATATACTTCTTCAAAAGTTGATGGATGGTATAATTCTAAATTCAAGGAAATTTCTGCTGAACTTGTCTCAAGAGAGAACTTGAATTCAGATTTTGCATTGTATGTGGAATTGATTGGTATTCACTATGGAAAACTTAAAGGTACAGCCCCGGTTGATCCTCAAAATGGCGAACAAAAATTAGATTCTGCAATGATTCGTCAAATGATGAATCAACAAAAGGTAAAAACAGATTCCATTAAAAAGAAATAATGGATGAAGAATTTCAGAATTCCATTTTTCGTGCCTTGGATTTTTCCTCGCCGAATTTGGAAACTGAAATCAAAAAATACGGTTTACCTTACCTTTGATGATGGTCCTCAAGTTGGATTAACTGATTGGATACTTGATTTTCTTAATGAACGTAAAATACGAGCAACCTTCTTTTGTGTAGGTGAAAACGTGAAGAATTACCCTGAATTACTTGCAAAAATCCAAGCTAACGGTCATAGGGTTGGCAATCATACCATGAAACATGAAAGAGGTACGAAAACGAATCGCTCAAACTACCTAAATTCAGTTAAAAATGCCAGCGATTACATTGAAAGTAATCTTTTTCGTCCACCTTATGGTCGACTTCCACTATGGAAAACAGCAGATATTCGCAAAAAATATAAAATTGTAATGTGGAGTTGGCTTTCGTATGATTTCGATAAAACTGTTGCGATTGAAAAGGTTTTAGATAGTGCAAACTCAATAAAGGGAGGCGATATTCTTGTTTTTCATGACAATCTGAAAAGTCAAGAAAGGGTTAAAATCTTATTACCGAAAGTCGTTGATTTACTTTCTAAAAAAGGATTTGAGTTTGATAGAATCGATTGATTAGGTGTTAAAATCTATTTCTTTTTGTAAATCGGAACGGTTGAACAAGGTTCGCCAAACATAAGTGATTTAACGTGTGGCAATAAAAACTTAGTTAATTCTAACATTGCAAAATCAGGAAAAGGAATTTTGGAGCATCCTTTCACTATTACACGAGCATCAATAAGTTTAGATAGTTCAGTTTTTTCTATTTCCTGAAGAATTAGTTGTTTTGTTATCTCTTCGACACTAGTGTTTGAATAATAAAGTACAATATCGTTCAATGCGGAACCAACCAACATGTATGCCCAGGCAGGAATGATAGCATCAGTTGTGCAAGTTATTAATACAACTTTACCTTTGTACTGTTTCCAATCATTTTCTTTGATCCAAAGTCGAAAATCTTTCTCCTTAAGTACGAGCCCTTGCCATAATTGAGAAGATAGATCGATTACTTCTATTTTGTTTTTGGGACTATAATCCGCAAGATCAATAGAAATCAACCCACTTTCTTTTATTTTATTAACGATTTCTCCCATAGTATTTACTTCCGTAAAAGTAATTCAAAACAAAATTCAATGCGACTTTCAACAGTATTTTTTACACAAGAAAAAAAATTCTTTAACAGTTTTTTAAAAATCGAAAAATGAAAGTCTTAAATCATTAAATTTGCTCTGCTAATTTGTGCCATTTACTTGGTAAAACCTATTGAAAAAATTAAATATGAAAATTTTAGTCTGCATTAGTAAAGCTCCGGACACTACATCAAAGATTGCCTTTACAGGTGGAAATACTTCATTTGACGAGAATGGGGTACAGTTTATAGTAAATCCATACGACGAGTGGTACGCGTTGGTGCGTGCATTGGAAATTAAAGAAACGATTGGCGGAAATGTTACAATTATTACAGTTGGAAACGCGGCAGACGAGGCAATTATGCGTAAAGCGCTTGCTATTGGTGCTGATGATGCTGTTCGAATTGATGCGGATCCAAAAGATGCTTATTACACAGCTATGCAGATTGCCGAATATGCCAAAGCACAAAGTTTTGATTTGGTATTAGTTGGTAAAGAAACAATTAATTACAATGGTTCTCAAGTAGGTGGAATGATTTCAGAAGCACTAGGACTTCCTTTTGTTTCTCTGGCGTCTAAGCTTGATGTTTCTGGGAATAAACTTACTTTGGAAAGAGAAATAGCAGGTGGTGTTCAAGTGGTAGAAGTAGAAACTCCAGCGGTGGTATCATGTGCAAAAGGGATGGCAGAGCAACGAATTCCAAATATGCGTGGAATTATGGCGGCTAGAACGAGACAATTAACGGTGATTCCTGCTTCTGCAATTGAGGAGTTAACATCTTATGCTTCTTACGATTTACCACCAGCGAAGAGTGCATGTAAAATGATTTCAGCAGACAATATGGATGAATTAGTTCAACTTCTTCACAACGAAGCAAAAGTTATTTAATACAAAAAAAGAGTAGTATGATTTTAGTATATTCAAATACAGATAATGGATTATCCAAAGCTTCAAAAGAAGTTGTTACCTATGCAAAGAAATTAGGAGATTCAGTTACAGTTGTTACAAATGGAAACGCTTCTAGCGATGCGCTTGCTGAACTTGGACAATATGGAGCATCAAAGGTATTGGTTGATCGTTCAGTTTCTACGGACGATGTTCAACAAGTTATTGATTTAGTTGCTTCGGCTGCAGAATCTACTGGTGCAACAAGCATAATTTTTTCTCATGATTTAACTGCGAAAGCAGTTGCACCACGTTTGTCTGTTCGTTTAAAGGCGGGATTAGTTTCAGGTGCGACTGAAGTTCCAAATGGAGACGGCGCTATACGAGTGAATGTATTCTCAGGAAAAGCATTTGGTTTTGTGAAGGTAAATTCGCCTAAAAGAATCATTTCTCTTCTACCAAATAGTTTGCAACCAGAGGTAAATGGTTCAGCTTGTGGCGTTGAAGAATTTTCTTCCGGTGCTTCAAATGGTCGAATTAAAGTGATTACTACAAAAAAACCTGAAGGAGAAATTCCACTTCCTGAGGCTGAATTAGTGGTTTCTGCGGGAAGAGGTCTGAAAGGTCCAGAAAATTGGGGAATCGTTGAAAATTTAGCAAAATCACTTGGAGCAGCTACCGCTTGTTCTAGACCAGTTGCGGATATAGGCTGGAGACCTCATCATGAACATGTTGGTCAAACTGGTGTGGCAATTAGACCAAATTTGTACATTGCCGCTGGTATTTCAGGTGCTATTCAGCATCTGGCAGGCGTAAATGGATCAAAGGTAATAGTTGTAATTAATACGGATCAAGAAGCTCCTTTCTTCAAAGCGGCAGATTACGGTGTTATTGGGGATGCATTTGAAGTGTTACCAAAACTAACTGAAGCGATTAATAAGTTCAAGGCATCACAAAATTGATTTCGCCTCTAATCTAATGCAAAAAATAAAACTTGTCATATCAGGTCTTTCCTACAGTCAAACACAATCTGGTGCGTATGCTCTGATGTTGACAGAAGTAGGAGGGAAGCGAAAGCTGCCAATTGTAATTGGTGGATTTGAAGCGCAAGCAATTGCCGTAGAGTTAGAAAAAATGAAGCCCAATCGACCACTAACCCATGATCTCTTTAAAAGTTTTGCAGTGGCGTACGAGGTTGAGGTTCGAGAAATAGTAATATATAATTTTGACGAAGGTATTTTTTATGCAAAAATTATTTGCGTCAAGGATGGAGTGACGACAGAGATTGATTCTAGAACATCAGATGCAATAGCAATAGGAGTTCGGTTTGATTGTCCAATTTATACATTTGATAAAATTCTTCAAGATGCTGGTACACTTATCGATGATGAATTCGATCAAGAGGACTTGTCTGATTTAGAAGAAGATGAAGACTTTAGTCCGTCAGAAGAATCTTTAACAGGTGCTACTAAAGAAGAACTCGAAGGCTTATTAAATGAAGCCATTGATAATGAAGATTACGAATCTGCCTCTAAAATAAGAGACGAATTGCAAAAGCGAACAAATTCATGAATGTGAAATTTCGTTTAACTCTAATGAGTTTCCTTCAATTTTTTGTTTGGGGAGCTTGGTTAATCACTGTTGCGAACTACTGGTTTGAAACAAAAAAATGGCCCGGTGTTGAATTTGGAGCTGTTTTCAGTACACTAGGATTATCTTCCTTGTTCATGCCAACACTTGTAGGTATTATTGCAGATAGGTGGATTAACGCTGAAAAATTATACGGAATACTTCATGTTTTGGGTGGAATTGTTCTTTTGTATTTACCGCAAGTAAACGATTCAAACACTTTCTTTTGGATCATCTTTTTGGCGATGATTTTCTACATGCCTACCATAGCACTTTCTAATTCAATTGGTTATTCTGTCTTGAAATCAGGAAATTTTAACGTTATCAAAGATTTTCCACCTATTAGAGTTTGGGGAACGATCGGTTTTATTGCAGCTATGTGGACTACAAACCTTACAGGGAATAAGGCACTTGAAGGTCAATTCTACATTGCGGCCTTTGCTGCGATTTTTCTAGGGGCATATTCATTCGTTTTTATTCCAAAATGCCCTCCTACCAAAGAGAATTCTGCTAATGCAAGCTTTCTTGAAATTTCTGGGTTAAATGCATTTTCACTTTTTGCCAAATATAAAATGGCAATTTTCTTTCTTTTTTCAATGTTCTTAGGAGGGGCACTTCAACTTACAAACATGTATGGTGATTTATATATTTCTGAATTTAAAAACGTACCTGAATATGCCAATCTTTGGGTTGTAGAACATTCGACTATTATCATGTCAATTTCTCAAATTTCTGAAACGATATTTATTCTTGCTATTCCATTTTTCCTTCGAAAATTTGGAATTAAAAAAGTAATGCTCATTAGTATGGTAGCTTGGGTACTTCGTTTTGGTCTATTAGCATTCGGGAATCCCGCTGATGGTTTATGGATGATCATTTTGTCCTGCATTGTTTACGGAATGGCATTCGATTTTTTCAATGTATCCGGTTCATTATTCGTTGAAACAACCACAAATTCAAAAATAAGATCAAGTGCACAAGGTTTGTTTATGATGATGACAAATGGATTTGGTGCGATCATGGGAAGTTATTTAAGTGGAGTGGTAATCAAAGCTTATTTTACGCTACCAAATGGCACAAATGACTGGTCAAATATTTGGATTTCCTTTTCAATTTATGCGGCAATAATTACCGTGCTTTTTGGATTTATGTTTAAACATAACCATGACCCTTCAAAACTTCAAGAGATTAATCATTGATTGAAGTGTTTTAGTGTATTCTTCTTTGGTGTTTTCCTGAAATTATCGTAGCTTTGCGCTTCAAATTTGAAACGTGTCATTCGGAATTAAATTATTTGCCGGCAGAGCTTCTCAAGGATTAGCTCAAAACATTGCAAAATCTTATGGAGCTTCCTTAGGTGATGTGAAAGTTACTGTATTTAGTGACGGAGAATTTCAACCTTCATTTGAAGAAACGGTTCGAGGTCAAGACGTATTCTTGATTCAATCGACAATGCCACCTAGCGATAATTTATTTGAATTGTTATTGATGGTTGATGCAGCAAGAAGAGCATCTGCAAGAAAAATAATTACAGTAATTCCTTATTTTGGTTTTGCTCGTCAAGACAGAAAAGACAAACCGAGGGTTGCTATTGGAGCAAAACTCATCGCCAATATGCTCATGGCAGCAGGTGTTGATCGTGTTATCACTATGGATCTCCATGCGGATCAAATCCAAGGATTTTTTGAAGTTCCTGTCGATCATCTATTTGCTTCTACTCTGTTTTTAAAAGAGCTTGAAAAACTAGATTTAGACAATTTAGTTATGGCTGCTCCGGATGCGGGTGGTGCAAAAAGAGCAAATTCGTATGCCAAGAAGTTGAATACTGGTCTTGCTCTATGTCATAAACATCGTAAAAAGGCGAATGAAATTGCTGAAATGACTGTTATTGGTGATGTAGTAGGTAAAGATGTGGTAATTATAGATGACATGTGTGATACAGCAGGAACCTTAACAACTTCTGCAGATTTGTTTATGTCAAAAGGAGCTAGAAGTGTCAGAGCATTTTGTACGCATGCTGTATTGTCAGGTCCGGCTTATGATCGGATTAATAATTCTAAATTAACTGAATTGGTTGTCACAGATACTATTCCGTTATCACAACACAGTGATAAGATCAGAGTAGTTTCAGTTTCAGACCTCTTTGCTGATGTGATTAAACGTTTGATGAATAACGAATCAATCAGCTCGCATTTTGTAATATCTTAAATAAATAATAAATGAAAACAGCACAATTGAGCGGTTCACCCCGTGTGAACGTAGGGAAAAAGGATGCTACAGCACTTAGAAATGCTGGAAGAGTTCCTTGTGTGCTTTACGGTACAGGTGAGCAGACTCACTTCCACGTAAAGTTAAACGACATTGAAAAAATTGTTTACTCTCCTGAAGTGTATCAGGTTGAATTAGACGTGGAAGGTAAAAAAGCACGTGGTATTATCCGTGAATTACAACAACATCCCATTACAGATAAGATTCAACACGTTGACTTTTTAGAAGTAACTGATGCAAAACCAATTACTGTTGGATTACCAGTTAGAATCACAGGTTCATCTCGTGGTGTTATGGCAGGTGGTAAATTAATGCAAGTGTTTAGAAGATTGCGTTGTAATGGTCTTGCTAAAGATCTTCCAGATTCAATTACACTAGATATAACTAAACTTAGAATTGGACAGTCTATCCGTGTAAAATCTATTGATATTCCAGGAGTAATATTTTTAGATCCGGCAAATGCTGTTGTAGTATCAGTTAAAATGGCTCGTGGAGCTGTTAAGGGCGCTGATGCAGGAGATGATGATGAGGAAGATGAAGATTAATATTTTTAATCCTAATACATTAAAGTCGCTTTCGGGCGACTTTTTTTATTTCTACTAAATTGAGATTATTTTCCCCTTAACTTAAACCGATAGAAAAGAAAAATCAATAGTATAAAAATGAGTAAGGCCCATTTACTGAAATTTTTTACAAAAACAACATCGTGATGATATTGAAGTTTTTCAATACGAAAACTCTCATTCATCTTGTAATTTCTATTCTCTAGGTAAAGTTGAATTGAATCCTTTTGGGTAGGTTTTAATGAGTCTAATTTGTCTAACACTACTTTATTAGAATCTATATCCAGAATAATATTATAATAATCACGAACGATGTATGGCTCTAAGGAATGATGATTACTGGTTATTTTTCCAAGGTCTTGAAGGGATTCAATTTTTTTATTTAACTGTTTATTCCCCAAAAAATCGGAAAAATAATCGGGTATAGAAATTAATAGAATTGGAATAAGAAAAACGGGAAGAATAAATCTTAGTAAAATCTTATTTGTTGATGAAAGTTGATTATTAGCAAAGCGGTCACTGAATCCTTTACTTGCCTTATTAAAAGAAAAATTCTCAATAAAGTGAAGAACAAAAGATATGGTTAGTAGAAGTAGAAAAACCATCCCAATCCAAAAAAAATAGTCTTTAAATTCTACGAAAACAAATAAAATTCCAGAGGCCAATCCAACCAATGATGTGAGAATGAAAAGTACATTTTGCTGTGTTAGGTATTTTGTTTCAACAAAGGTTAATGAGTAATTTAACTCTTTATTTTGCTCATATAAAATAGTTGTGAGCGCGTTAAGTAATATCAGGAATATGATTAAAATTACTGATTCAATTCCAATCATCATCATCAGTGTCTTGTTTTGTAAGTAACCTAACTCTGAAGAACGAGAGAGAATTTGAGGAGAAAAATACACAATAGAACTTCCTATTAAAATGAACAATACTGCCAGGGAAATTAATCCTAATTTGAGTGATCCTAGATGATTTCTATCTATTTGATTTTTCCATTGTTTATACATAAAGTATCCTATCATAACTAAAATGAACACTTTACCAGCCGAAATCTGCCAAACTTTTATATCCCAAATGGTAGTTGGGCGGAGTATATAACGATTTTCATTATTAATATCACTAAAGATATTTTGAATAAATTCAATAAAAAATTCTGGTTGATAAATGATCAGTGATATCAGCCCTAAAGTAGCAAGACCAACAAGTAATCTAATTCCTTTCAACCAATTAAATTTAGAACTAGCTGAAAATAACTTTACATAAAGAATAAACAGCCAATAAATAACACTTAGATAAACGAGTAAATGTGAACTTTCATAGGTAAATGGATTTTCTGGTTTAAGTACTTTAAAAAGGTACAACATTGAAAATCTTAGTATTCCTAGAGCCAAATACACTTCACAAAACGAGAAAAAGGTAAGAATAAATATTGAGGAAATGGAATCAAAGGATGAGAAGGATCGCAGAAATTGTGATGATTTCTGATCCTCAGATGATTTTTTAGTTTGAGTTTCAATTCTTAATATGGAAATCCCTAGAAAAATAAAAATCAAATAGGGTAAAGAAAAGAATAATCCATTGGCCCCTATTTCTTGGATAATATGAATAGTTAAGCCACCAAAAAGTAGTGCTAACGACATAGAAATCACAGCTGATTTTCTAAAATTAAGTCGTTTGTTCATTTCAAATTGTGATTTTACTGATTTATTATTAAACAATCAATGCTAAAGTTTCTTCTAATGTTTTAGGAGAATAACCCAATTCTATTTTCGCTTTTGTTAAATCAAATCCAGTTCGTGGTGGTCGTTTGGCAGGTTGATTGAGGGTAGAGCTATCAGTTTTTTCAATTACATTGGTTTCTAACCCATAAAATTTGGCGACACGGGCAACGATTTCATAAACTGACATTGTTTCAGGTCCTGAAATATGATAAATGCCCTTTTTGTTCAATTCACAAATGCGAATACAAGCCCATGCCAAATCATCGGCCCATGTTGGAGCACGAAATTGATCGTCAATTATCTTCATGGGTTGCTGCTTGGCAAGTGTTTCTTTGGCCCAACAAATTATATTCGTACGCGATAAATTCTCTCCTTGACCATAAACAATGATCGTTCGAACTATTGACCAATTTGAATTTTTGCTATCCAAAAGCAGTTTTTCAGCATCTACTTTTGATTGAGCATAAATACTCAGAGGATTAGGAGTGTCATTTTCTGAATAGTTTCCTTTTGAACCATCAAATACAAAATCAGTTGATAACAGTTGGAAATGAATTCCCAAATCGCTTGAAACAGACCATAAATTTTGTGTTGCTGTTACATTTATTTCTTTACATTCAGAGGGATTCAACTCACACTGATCTACATTGGTCATAGCGGCTGTATGAATAACATGAGTTGGTTTTGCAGAATTTAGACATTGAAAGACTGCTTCTTTATCACAAATGTCTAAACTTCTGTAACGACTTTCAGGGCAGTTATTATTTCGATTTTCACCTTTAGATGTAGCAACAAAATCAATTCCATGTTTCAAACATTGTTTAACAATTTTCTGCCCTAATAAACCATTACTTCCTGTAATTACTATTTTCATTGTGCGAATTTATAATTCCCAAATTGTTTTTTTTCTTTTACGTTCAAACTTAAAATAATGTTTGTTTTCCATAAGCCAATACATGGCAAAATACAATATCAAGGGTGAGCCGAGTGTAAAAAATGAAGTGTAAATGAAGGCAATCCGAACTCTTGAAGTTTCAATACCTAATTTTCTGCCCCACGCCTTGCAAACACCAAATGATTGAAACTCAAAATAAAGCAGGATTTTTTGTATTGTTTTTCCGATCATGAGTTAATAATTTTAGAGCCAACAACACAATTCAAACATTTTTTCTTCTGACAAAATTCGTTATAAATTTCCAATACTGCTTGGGAATCAAAAGAATTCTTCACTGAAAAACCAAGTAATTTCATTTGATCAACAATATTGTTTTTTTCGGGTGGGAGAATTTCTGCGATTTCCAGAGCTTTTTGTCGATATTGAATTGTGGATTTACCCAAAAGAAAAAAATATGGAATAATTGTATTTATTAAAATATGATTTTGCATGGTAAATGACAGTTTAGGTTCTAATTTCGTGATGCTCTTTCGAAAACAAAAGATAAATTCTCTTGCCTCCATTGTTAAATAAGTTTTTAAATCTTCTATTAGTTTAATGCATTTAATAAACTGTTCAATTCTGATTTCAGGATTACTTTGTGGGCGCATTCCCTTACGCTTAAAATAAGGAACAGCTAACGACTTCTTCGTTTCTTTGGTTAAAAGAGTTTTATAGGAATGAATTGCTAGCTTTTGTTTCTGTGTGTCCATCTGACTGATCAAGGAATATGGAAGCTTCTCAGCAATGTACTCAAATGAATACTGGTTTGATTTTCCGCCAAATGATTTAGCCATAAGTCTGTACAGTAACTCAAATTCTTCTATATGTAAGTAAGTAATAAGTTTTCGCTCCATACGTGCTACAAAGGATGATGAAATCATCTGGGTTAAAAATATTGAATCCAATCCTTTAATTAGCTTTTGACATGGAAATACTGAATGCTGTATTTTAAGTGATTCAAAATTTGCAAGTGTAGAAGGCGCAATGCGATTCTTAAGTTCAAGAACGGGAATTGTATCTGATGAATAATGTACTTCTTTATCGTGTTCCCAAACCACGTGAAGAATTACATTGTCAAAGCTATTATCATTATGGTGTTTGTGAGTAAACCAATGGGACGATTTAGTATGTATCTCAATATGACCAAACCATGATATAGAGTCTATTGTAATTTGAGCATTAAGAAAATCAGGGCCATTTTCATTCGCATTAAATTCACCGTACCTGCTAATGATTATTTCCCGGCCATCTTTTAAGGTTAAATTGGAATGATCAAATCGTTTAAGTTTCCAAATAAATTGGAGGAAATCTTCTTTCATAGTAATTGTTGCTTACTATGAATATACAAAAAATCCCGCTGATTTCAACGGGATTTTTAATTAATATTTTAAATAACTTTTGTAATTGTATTTTTTCTTAGCTTCTTCGATCGTCATGGTTTCTTTTGAAGGATCAAAGTCTTGACGAACAACTTCTGCTGTAGTTCTTCTATTCAGCTGGTGTAGCTTTTCATATTTTTTGTTGTCTGATTTAAATGTGTTAATGTAATCTTCCGTAAGTGGTTGCTCTTTGCCATTTTCATCAATCCATTTTCTAGGTTCTTTTTCACCTCTTCCTTCTGGGATTATCCTTCTAGGGTCAATTCCTAAATCAACAAGAGCTGAGTAGTATGCACGAGCTCTGTTTTCAGATAGAGTTTGGTTTTTCTCATCGGTATTTCTGCTGTCAGTATGAGAGAAGATTTTAATTACCACGTTAGGGAATTGATCTAATTCTTCTTTCACTGCCTTAAGCGAATCTGCGGAGTTACAAACTTTCTCATCGTTAACAAAAACCCACTGATTAATCACATATAAAACCTCATTAAGCTCGATGTCTCTCATTGGCAATAATGAAATCTCTACTGTAAAACTTTTACTTGCTGTAAGACCAACAGTTGTTATAACAGTTCCTCTAACATCATTAACATAACCTTCCTTGGAAGCAGTTATTTTGTAGGTTTTATTTCCAATAATAATTCTTTTTTTATTGTTATCCTCATCCCAACTTGTTTTTCCTTTTGCATTTGTTGATTTTTCAGAATTATAGTCACCATCAACCTCTGTTAAGTAAACCGTAGCTCCTTCAAGTCTAGCTTTTGATTTTCTATCATATACAATGACATTTAAATCAAACAACACCTTAACCTCAGGTAAATTATAGCTGTAGATATCTGGTGTATTTTCTCCGTTAGGACTTTTACGTTCAGATGTAAAATAACCTGTTGTTCTATTATTGTCGTAGATGGCATAATCGTTACTTTGAGAATTAATAGGTGAACCTAGGTTTTCAGGATCTCCTGGCCATGAATTGGCGTCAGGATTTAAACTATCATTTGCAACAACAAATATATCTAAACCGCCAAATCCAGGGTGACCATCCGACGCGAAGAACAGATCTCCATTAGTTCCCAATGTTGGGAATAGTTCATTAGCAGGCGTATTAATCTTTGGCCCCATATTTTTGAGATTGGATAATTCATATGTTTTTTTCTTTTTGTTTTGAACAAAATCAACTGACCACAAATCTCTTCCACCATAGGATTTGATACCATTTATTTCGGAAGCATCAGAAGCGAAGATCAGCATTTTTTCATCCTTTGATACACATGGGTGACCGAGTGATACAGAATCATTGAGGTTAAAAACTTGCTTAATTGGAAAAGTATCCATGGCATCCCACTTACCTCCTCCTTTGTCATATTTCAAGCCTTTCATTTCAGCGACCATAATTTGGCATCCCAAGTTTTGCTTACGAACTGTGGGACATCTTGTGATAAAAGCTGTTTTATACTGAGCATCAAAACAGATAGTACCCTCATTATCTCCAGTATTAACTTTTAATCCTTTATCCAGTAATACTGGTTCTTGCCAATTATCTTTTTTGTCTTTTGCCGACATCCATAAATCCATGTATGATTCACCAGTAATTGGATCGGCCTTCTCTCCTACACTTCCTTTTCTTGAGGATCCAAAAATAATTAATTTTTGATCTTTATCTGCAAACATAGGCGCCATATCCATTTCCTTTTTGCTTAAACCTTGCTCGTGGGAAATAACATATTTGGTTTTTTTCAACTTGAATTTTTCATTTTGTTCACAAATATCTAAAGACACTTGCGTTCTTTTGTCAGAAGGATTCAGCTTTTGATAAAGCTTATAGTTTTTAATAGCCTTTTCGTTGTCTGCCTGCATGCGAAGCATTTCACCATTGTAGAAATAGACTTCGGGCTTTTCATCATAATATTTCAACTCAATTGCTTTATCATACCAAGTCTGAGCATCACCAATTTTATCAGTTAGCCTGAAACTTTCCGCTGCTTTGAATGCCATATCAGCCTTGTCTTTAATACTCCCTTTTGTTCCTAATTTAGTAAAAGCGGCCGTACATTTTCCTGCTGCTTCAAAGTATTTACCAGCGAAATAGGATTTATTTGCATCAACAACATACTTTTTTTGAGACATCGCTTGATTTGAAAGAATCAAAAGTAAAATAACCAAGCAAATTGAATTCAATTTTTTCATAAATATCTGATTACTGAATAAATTAATTTTTAAGTCACACAAAAATAGAAAAAAAAATGAATAATCAAACTTTTATTTCACACCAACATACGATTCCCACTTATTAAGAATAGCATTAAATCCAGTTGGTAAATCTGCTTCAAAATACATCCATTCCTTAGATTTAGGATGTAAAAATCCTAGACTTTTAGCGTGCAAGGCCTGTCCGGTAATTTGTGAAAAGCAATTTTGTATGAATTTTATATAAGAGGTTCCTGTAGTACCCTTTAATATTTGATCACCGCCATATTCTAAATCATTGAAGAGGGGATGCCCTATATATTTCATATGAACACGAATTTGATGCGTTCGTCCAGTCTCTAATTTACATTCAACCAATGTAACATAACCAAATCGTTTCAGGACTTTATAGTGGGTTACAGCGTGTTTACCATCAGACCCATCTGGGAAGACAGTCATCACTTTTCTATTTTTAGGTGATCTCCCCAAATTTCCAATAACGGTGCCATCAGATTCTACATCTCCCCAAACAAGTGCAATGTATTTTCTTTCGGTTGACCGTTCATAAAACTGCTGTGCTAAATGGGATAAGGATTCATCATTTTTTGCTATAACTAAAACTCCCGTGGTGTGTTTATCAATGCGGTGCACTAAACCTGGACGTAGTTCACCCGACTTCCCAATACCCAATTGATCAAAATGATAAATAAGAGCGTTTACAAGTGTTCCTGAATAATTTCCATAACCTGGGTGAACAACCATATTTGATGATTTATTCACAAGGACCACATCATCATCTTCATAAATTATATCCAACGGAATATTTTGAGGAATAAGTTCTATTTCTCGAATTGGATAAGGTAAAACAATTGCCACTTCATCCCTTGGCTTTACCTTGTAATTCTGCTTAACTTTCTGACCATTAACAACCACATTTCCGTTGCGAGCGGCTATTTGAATTTTGTTGCGAGAAGTATTTGGCATTCGATCCAATAAATACTTATCTATGCGCACAATTTCTTGCCCTTTATCTGCAACGAATTTAAAATGTTCGTATAAATCTTCGCCTTCTTCTGAATCGTTCAAAAGGGGGTCTTCTGTCATTGTTTGACGATTTTGAAAATTTTTGAGGATACTTCAGGAAATTGAACGAAATAAATTCCTTGATCTAAATTAGAAAGTTGAACTTCAGACGCATAATTTGACTCAATAAATTGTCCGACTGAATTATACAAAACAAATTGATACGTTACTTCCATATTATTTTCCATAAAATGAACTATATCGGAGGTTGGATTAGGATATAGAATAATATCTTTTGTCTCTATAAAATCAATTTGAGCCAACGTTGTGTCTAAAGCAGTTGAAAAAACAGGACGAATCATTGCTGAACCTGCGAATGGTGAGCTAAGCCAAGTGAATCCACCATCTACACTATACCTGATTTTTGAAGAGTTATCGATATTTCGATCTAATCCTGCGTTCAATCGAACAGCATCTAATTGCCTCCATCCAATGTGAAATTTAGTTCCGACAGCTACTTTCATCGTATCTTTAAAATAGTATGTGATGAAAACATTTTCATTATCACCGTATTGAGGATTCCTAGGAAAAAACACATCATCTTCATAAATAACGGAACCGGGTTTGCCATTGTTATCATTCCAAACGGTTAATAAAAAGATATTAGATGAAACGTCTGTAACGGAGGGAACAAAATGAATATTTACGCCAATCAAAGAATCTGCTTGATAACTGTTGTATTCAATGGCTAATCGAGCTTGCGTTCCTGTTGGTCCAAAAGCCGCTTCAGCTGTGCCATCGTCATAACTGTAATAATTGTAGAATTCTTGGTAAAATACTGTAGAGTCATTTAAGGTGAAATTTGGGAACTGTGCAGATGCCGTTGCTCTAACCTCAAAACTTTGTTCAATTCCCGGCTTTGTTCGATCGAACTCGTATCCATTTGAACAATCATTATAAGAAGTATGCGTTGTTTGAGGATTGTAATTAATATTTGACTCGGCTAGATTAAATCCTTGTAAGATGAAATTCCCTTCCAAAGTACTATTATAACTCACCGTAACCTGCCCATTTTGATAATTTTCTGCCGTCGGACTGCCATTGTGTAGTTTAATTAAAAGAGAATCAGTCATTTTTGAAGTCGTACTTTCTTTGTAATGATCCCATGGAACGGATGTGTAGGTTTGCAACAAGGAATTTAATGGATAAACAAAAGCAAAATCTTTAAAAAGCGTATCATCATAAGCTGAAAGAGTTCGTAGGTGAACGTAATCAACGTGGAAATGGTCTAATCCTCCTGCAAGTGAGCCATAATTTCTGAATCGAAATTGAAAGCCTTTTTTAAAGTATATTGGATTACTGACTAAAATGTTTGCAGCGCGAAATGGATAAACAGTATCTCCTTCAACTCCCCAAACGCGATTCCATTCCTGAAGTTCAGGAGCATAAAACTCAACGATCAAAGAATCACCACTTTCCGGAATATCACCTAGACCTTCGGCTTGATATAAGAATGAAAAATAGAGTGAATCTGATGAATTATAGGGTTGTAAATCAATTGGTTTTGAAGTTAACTTATCCGCATAATTTGTCATTGCTGTTCCAATTTCATAGGGATATCCTGTTTCATCTAGCCCATCAAAAGTCACTACGCCTAAAGAACGAGGGTCTTTTGCAAAACGGTAATTATGGTATGCATATTCGTCTAGCCAAATTTTTTGAGGATCATTGACAGGCTGAAAAAATATTCGCGCTGAATCCTGAACATAAGGTGGGTTTGTAACCCAAATGGTATCAACAGTATTTCCAGGATCATTGATTGTGTCAAAAATAAAATAGGGTGGGTACAATTCAAGTTCTGAATACTGAGGTGGATAGGATGATAAATCTCCAACTCGCACATTTGTAGTTCCAAAAATAGAATCAGTAAAAACAGTTGAAACTATGTCATAGGTTCGTTTAAAGGTTACTTGCCCTGTATAAACTAATGAATTATCCAACGGAAGTAAGGTAACTGGATTTGTTAATTGATAAAATAATTCAGAGGTAACACCAGGAGCGTTAATATCCCCATTGTACTGTTGAAATTTATTAGTTGAAAAATCATCAAAGACCGGTAATTGAATAGTATCTGGTACAAATACAAAAGTACTATCAAAGGTATTTCCAAATAGTTTCAGTTGACCTTTTGTATGTGAAATATGGGTATTTCGGGTAACAGGCCCTACTTCTAGTTGCTGACTTAACAAGAGATTTCCAGAGCTAAGAAATAGGGACAGAAAAAAAACAAGATAAGTTTTCATAATTTCAATAACGTATATTTTACTTGTAAATTATAAATACACGTATCTATTCGTTATCGTCTTCATCTTTTTTAGCCTCTTTCTTTTGTTTTTCTTTCAATTCATCTCTTCCCTTTTGAAAATCTTCTTGGTTGGATTTAGATCGATTCATCTTTTCTTCATCAACCTCCGGATTAAGTGATCCTGTGAATGTTATAATTGATGATTTAGAAATTTCTCTACCTCTAGAATATTCAGGGCTTTGACTGAAAATGACTGCTGATAGAGAATCTGCTCTTGTTTGGCAATCTGAACAACCGTATTCGTAGCGGAATCCTAATTCGTCTAGTAATGAAATTGCATCTCCAATTGTCATACCATATAAGTCTGGTATTTTTTCAGGATCTTCAATAACAAATTCACCTACATAAATGGTTATTATTGACCCAACAGGCAACATGGTTCCATTTACCACTTTTTTCCCTTTATAAATTTGATCTACTACTACACCATTCAATTCCTCAACAACCGGTTTGTAGCGAATTTCGTATTTCAACCCTCTATTTTGAAGAATACTTGAAGCAAAACGTTGAGATTTGTTGATTAAGTTAGGAACTTGTACTAATTTTTGTTTCTTAGACACTCTTAGCCCGATAATACGTCCTGACTTTACATAAACAGAGGTCTTTTTTGTTGGATTAGGTGTTTGCTCAAGTACCGTTCCATTTGGTTTTTTAGGATCGTAAATAGAATCAATAATTTGATATTTTAGCCCACTTTCTTCAAGAATTTCTTTCGCCTCATTGGCATTTTTTCCAACTATATTAGGAACTTCAATTTTTTCACCATGATTAGTTGACCAATCAAGGATAAACATGGTGCCGAAAATGACCACCAAATAAAATAAAACTACCAATCCAATATGCTTAACAAATCTTCTTGATTTGATAAAACTCCAAAAGGCACTAAAAAATGATTCTTGCTTCATAGCCAACAAAGGTAATTAAAATGTATAAATCCTTCACACTTAGAAATTTGGTGAAAGCATATGCGTTTTGTAAAAATCTTCAATGTATTGCACCGCTTCATCTGCCGTATCTACAATGTGAAACATGTTCATATCATTCGGAGAGATATTCTTTTCTTCGTTAAGCATAATCTCCTCAATCCAAATCAATAATCCCGACCAATATTCCCTTCCAATAAAAACAACTGGACGATTAGCAATTTTCTTAGTTTGAATGAGTGTAAGTGCTTCGAAAGCTTCATCTAATGTTCCAAAACCGCCTGGTAAAACAACAAATCCTTGCGAATATTTCACGAAAATCACTTTACGAACAAAAAAGTAATCAAATTCCAAATTATGTTCTTGATCAATGTATGGGTTGTGATTTTGTTCAAAAGGTAAGTCTATATTCAACCCCACTGAACGGCCTCCACCTTCTTGTGCACCTTTATTGGCCGCCTCCATTATGCCCGGGCCGCCACCTGAAATAATTCCATATCCAGCTTGGGCTAACTTCTTTGAAACTTCGGTTGCTAATTCGTAATATTTGTGATCTGATTTTGTTCTCGCTGAACCAAAAACAGAAATACAAGGACCGATTTTTGCCATACGATCGTATGCTTCAACAAACTCTGACATTATTTTGAAGATCGACCAACTGTCATTGCTTTTGATGTCGTTCCAATCTTTTCTGTTTTTATTCATGATTTTTCTCTAATTAACATATAAAATTACGCTATTTTTGACTGTGAATCGAGGTCAAAAAAAATTAATTGGATTTTTTTTTCTACTAAGCAGTATGGAAATCTTCTCTCCTATGTTCTCAATCTGTCAAACTAAATTTTTTAACTCAACAGATACACTTTCTAAAAAACGCGTTTGGATTGCATCTGGTATTACTACATATACTCAAATTGGTTCCATTTCGGCTCTTTATGGTGTATGGTATTCACAAAATTCAAATTCAACCTTTCATTTTTTTGATGATTATGGAAATTGGGGCAATGTCGATAAATATGGCCATGCTTATTCAAGTTATCAAATCTCACGAACAACTGCTAACCTATACAAATGGACTGGAATGAGTCAGAGGAATTCAGCGTATGTTGGTTTTGCACTTGGATTGAGTTATCAAACAACTTTAGAAATTTTTGATGGATTTAGTTCTGGTTATGGCTTTTCCTGGGGGGATGTTTGGTTTAATATAATGGGTTCTTCACTTTATTTAGGGCAAGAATTAACTTTTAAACAGCAAGTTTTCTTACCTAAATTCTCGTATCACCCAACGTCCTATGCTGCACTTCGCCCAAATACACTTGGTGCAAATCATGCTGAAAGATTATTGAAAGATTACAATGGTCAAACATATTGGTTAAGTTTTTCTCCAAAATCATTCATAAAATCAAGTAGATTTCCGGGATGGTTGTGCATTTCAATGGGGTATGGAATAAATGCAAGAATTGTTGGTGATAAAACGAGTTATGTGGACGTAAATGGAATACTTTATTTTTCCAACCCTGAATTTTATTTAAGTTTGGACGTAGATTTTAAAAAATTACCAATTAGAAATAAGACCCTTAAAAAGGTTCTAACCACTTTGAATTACTTAAAAATCCCTGCACCTGCACTTTCAATGAGGGGGAATAAATTTAAGTTTTATCCTGTTTATTTTTAAGTTATTTCTCATTTATAAGAGCAGTCCACAACGACATTTTACCCTTATCCATTCTTGGCCAAATCGGTCTGATTATACCATTATGAGCGGCAATGTTTAGGTAATCACCATAAAACACTTCTTTTCTAGGTAAAAATGGCTCATCAGAAATGCATTTTTCTTGAAAAGTTTTTCCTCCGTCGCTTGATGTGCACCAAATAACATCGGTTGAATTGTCAGAGTACTTGCGTCTGTCTAAGTATACAAAATGAAGATTTCCATTTGTTTGATCGATTGTTATCCACGTAAAAAACTGATGTTTGCCTGGCTCGTCTTGGTTAACACGGATTGGTGCTGACCAAGTTTCACCTTGATCGGTTGATTTCATTAACCAAATATCCGTGTCATTTGCACTATTGCGTTGATCCGCCCAATTGAGATATAGCGTTCCCTGATGAGGTCCATTACTTTGATCACAGATTAAGACTGGCAATCCATTGCAACGATTGATTCCAGGTACGTCAATTGTCCAACCTCCCGGATGTTTAGCGATTAATTTTTCTTGAGAAAGCCAAGTGGTTCCACCATCCAATGATTTTTGAAAAACCAATCCTTTAGGTCCTGACCAAGCCACGTATAATTCGCCATTTGGTCCGTAGGTTGGGACTGCTCCCTCAACTGTGTTATCATCGTCTATACAATCGCCGCCAAATTTATTGATTCTAACAGGATCACTCCACGACTGGCCTTGGTCGAAGGATCTGGAAAACATGATGTGTGATGAATCTAATCGCTCTTGAGAATCATATTTATCAAACTGAGTCCAAGTTAACGCCAATGTATTATTCTTTGGATGAAGCGCCACCCAATGTTTATCTTGTGCTTTGGAACCGTTGGGCTTTGGGAAAGTTCCATTCGAGAATTCAGTGTCAACAGTTGGTGCAACTTGACAAACGATACGGTCAATCCACGAAGTCTTTTCATAATTTGCCAAGTGAAAATAATATACTTTACCTGAGCGGTCAAAGGTCAAAACAGGATCACCCCAAACGCCATATTCGCTATCAATTCTTCGACTAGTCCATGTTTTTCCTCCGTCACTTGAAAAGTGATAATTATCAATAATTGATCCCGCTGCTATTTCTTCGGTGTTTTTAGGATTTATAGCAATTGAAGGCTCCGAAACTTGGTGCATAAATCCGGTCTTGTATCCTTTAGTAATTTCAATATTTTGAAAATTACTAGTTTGACAAGACGAAATAAAAGAGACAAATGCTAAACTAGCGCAGCCAATACGAGAAAAGATTTTTTGTTGTATCATCGGTTGAAATGGTAAAAGAAAATTGTGGTTTTTCATAGGTAAATATTTCTACTACAAGTGGAAAAATAATATCATCACGGCTTATTAATAATTCGGTTTCTTGGCCTTCGGCCATAGAATTTATATAAGACTCACATGCGCTTTGATCTACACGATATCCATCGCAAGCTATAATTTCATCATTTACACTCAATCCTGCTTTTTCAGCCGATGAACCAGAACGAATATTTTTTACAAGAACTTTACCTCCTTCTTGTTTTAAGGTAGCTCCAAACGAAGGTTTTTGATACCCAGTGTAATTTACTGTTACTCCAACTTTAGAAAAATACTCGTTATACGGAGGAATTTCTGTTCCTTCAATGTATTTTGCGTAAAAGGGAGTTAAATCCTGACCTAAGAAATCCTCTAATTCTTTTTTAAACTCTTGATCAGAAATTCCGCGTTTAAGTTCTTTTGCATATTTTGTGTAAACATGTCTCATGAAATCATCCAAACCTTTTTTACCAGCGTATTTAGCTACAATCATAACATCAAAAATCGCTGCAATTACTTGTCCTCTTGAATAATAGGTCATAGTGGTATTGGACGAGTTTTCATTAGGACGGTATCCTTTTATCCAAGCATCAAAACTTGAATGAGCCAAGGATTGTACGCGCGAACCAACAGTGCCTTCGACATAATTTACTGTACTTTGAATCTTTGAGACAAATTCTTCAGGACTAACCAAGCCAATTCTTTTCATAATTAGTTCATCGTAATAGGAGGTAAATCCTTCCATGACCCAAAGGAGGTTTGTATAATTTTCTTGGTCATAATTGAAAGGACCTAATTCAATAGGACGAAAACGTTTAACATTCCAAAGGTGAAAATACTCATGAGCTACGAGGTTCAAGAAGTTGATGTAATTCGAGCCAGCATACGTCCAACGATTCACACTTAAGGTACTTGAATTCATGTGTTCAAGTCCACCTTGTCCATTTACCACATTGTGAACGATAAAAACGTATTCTTTATTGGGATTTTCACCAAATACAGCTGTTTCTGCTTCAATGACTTTTGGCATATCCTTTTTCAGCTTGTCGATATCGAAATTTGCTTCTCCATACATAGCAACGGTGTGCTTAACTCCAGAAGCCACAAAATCAAAAACTACTTGATTTCCAATTTCAACTGGACAATCTACTAAGTGATCGTAGTTTTCAAAGTAAAAAGTTTCTGACCCATCTTTTTCGATACTTATGTTTGATTTAGGAAGTGCTGTAGTTATTTTTTTAAAGTCTTTGTATGGTGCAATTTCCAATGTTCCAGGTAGATTTTGACTTCCTGAAACATACATAAAAACTCCAGATCCACTGATAAAACCGTGAGTTAGATCTAAAAAACTTGTTCTAACACTCAGTTCAAAGGCATAAACTTCATAAGTAATGCTTAATTTTTTTGATTTACTTGAATTGTCAATAACCCACGTGTTTTTTGCTTTTTTTGTTGTTTTTAGGAATTTGTTTGATTCGTCCTTTGCTTTAACTTGGTTGACATTCTTTGAAAATTCGCGCACCAAGTATGATCCCGGTGCCCAAACTGGCATTTTGATTTCGATTTCCTTTTGTTTGAATTCTTCTAAAATCATTTCTACTTCAAAATAATGACTTTGTGGATTTGACATTTTTAGGACATAGTTAATTTTTTGAGCGAGTATTGTTGTTGAACAAACTATGAATAGGAGAGAGGTAAGTATTAATTTATTGAACATGATTATAAATAGTTTATTGATTTTTCTAATGCAATTCCACGTGATCCTTTAAGAAGAATAAATTTATTTTTAAGTTGAGTAGATTGTAAATACGCCAATAAATCATTTGCAGCCTCAAATTTTATTATGGCTTTATTTTCAGTTGAATGATAGAAAATAGTTCCTACTGTAATATAGGGAGTGGAATTTTTGTTTAATAATTCCAGTATTTCAGCGTGTTTAGTTTTAGCTTCTGTACCAAGTTCGAGCATGTCACCAATTATGGCAATTTTGTCTTGAGATTCTGTAGAAATGAAACTGGTAAGAGCTGAAAGCATGCTTGATGGATTCGCATTGTAGCAATCAACAAGCAGAATATTGTTTTCAGTTCTAGTAATTTGAGATCGATTATTTGAGGGAGTGTATAGCGCTAAGGAAGTATTAATTTTCTCTGGCGGCACGTTGAATAATTGACCAAAGCGAATTGCTGCCAAAAAATTATATAAATTGTAACCACCGAATAAATTAGTTTTAACCAAATGCTTCGTTCCATTTTCATCCTTCCATGTAAAATTTAAACAAGGATTCAAGGATTCAATTTGTCCCTGAAGCTCGCATGATTCATTTATTGAGTAATAAGCAAGGGATGAATTTTTAGGTAAATTCGAACAGAGGATTTGATCATCTTTATTTACAACTAAAACTCCATTTGAAATTTCCACAGACTCAAAAAGTTCAAGTTTTGTTTTTAGAACGCCTTCAAAACTTCCAAACCCTTCTAGATGAGCGGCGCCAATGTTAGTGATGATGCCATGTGTTGGTTCGGCAATCTCACAGAGTTCTACAATGTCATGCAAACGATTGGCTCCCATTTCTACGATTGCAATTTCGTGATGTTCATTGATTGAAAGCAGTGTTAAGGGGACACCAATGTGGTTGTTTAAATTGCCAACAGTTGCTAGTGTTACATAATGGCTACTTAATACCTGGTAAATGAGTTCTTTGGTTGTGGTTTTTCCATTTGATCCTGTAATTCCAACGATTGGAATGGAGAATTTCTTTCTGTGAAAATTAGCTAGTTTTTGAAGAAAAGTAAGAGCATCATCAACAAAGAAAATAGTTTGATTATTGGCAAATTCTTTTTCATCAACAATAGCATACTTAGCACCTTGTTTAATCGCTTCGGAAGCAAAGGCATTTCCATTGAAGTTGGCTCCTTTTAGTGCGATGAATAGTCCGTCTTTTAAGACTTTACGGGTATCTGTAAAAACTCCGGAAGTTTGGTAAAAAAGTTCAAATAATTTTTCCATAAAAAAAGGCCTGATGAACAGGCCTTAAAAATAATCATTATGATTTTCTTTTCTTGCGTTTCCCGTAATTTTTTCCGGTTGGGCTTCCCACTCTATCCATTGCACAGCGGAAACCAATGTTTCTAGTAGATTGTCTTTCATCCAAGAATCGACGTGTGTGACAACCCAACCAGTATGCGTTATCTTCCCATGACCCACCTTTGTAAACGCGAGTTCTATCCGATACTAACGTTGTAGGTACGCCTTTATTCCATCCTTTGTTTACTTCTTCTCCTTGCAAGTTAAATCGTTCATGATCATTTTGGTACATTACCATTTTTGGATCACGCTTACCTAAATTGATATCATTCATACGAGTTTGGTTATTGTAGAATATTGAGGATTCAACATCACCATCTAAATAATCAATATAATCATCTTTACGATAGTTCAATCTTCCTAAGTTTTCTTCTTCAGTAACACGTCTGTAACGCATTTGACCTTCAGTTTCCATGATATATTCGGTCAAACCATTTCGTAATACACTAATCATTGTAGTCAAAGCCGGATCATCCATGTAGTTGGGGAATAATTTTATAATATAAGCTTCATCGAAAATTCTACCCCAAAGACCTTTATTAATCTGACGAGTGGCTTCAGTTGTTCTTAAATTATTAGAAAGATAAATTGCGGTATCTAACCAGTAATGAACAGAATCAATAAATTGTAATTCGTTTTTATACTGTGATCCTTTCACATTATATACTGCATTAGGATCCTGCGCTTGAGTTTTATCTGCAAATAAAGAACCTGAAGAGACAAATAATGGATCAGGGGCAGTACCTCTACGAGCATCAGCAGGATTTTGAGATTTACTCTTCATGTTAACTCCATCAGTCGGTAAGATTTTTCTATCCAACACGTTTATTTCAATAGTATATTTCTTAACGTTATCTTTAGTTTTTATTTTTTTGTTTGTAGCTGTAACTTCGATAACATATTTACCTGGAATATTCAAAATTCCCTTTTTGGAAACTATTTCCCCGGTACTCTTATTTATTTCGAATTCTTCTTCTAATTTACTAGGAGCTGAAACCTGTTTCATGGTAAATTCAATGTCATTTGAGGGTACAGGTGGAGTTGCACCAGTAGTGTTTGTATTTCCTGATTGATTTGCACCTCCAGATTGAGCACTAGAGGCACCAGCTGCTGCATCCAACCAATATCCAACTGCTTTTTCTGTTTTAAATGTATCTTTATTTTGATCTTTTAAATTAAATTTAGACCAAGAATAGGTATCCATTTCATAATACATTTCAAAATCTTTTTCATCCTTCCCTTTGCCCTGCGCTATTCCTGGATTCCATTCACGAGTTTGATCACTGCTAGCTGCCATTCTTTGATATCTTACGCGCTCAAAATCTAAAACATATTGTTTCATGCCATGTACATCATATCTTACACGATCATTTTTCATAGCATCGTGAAGGCCAATTGTAGTGGTTAGTTTAGTTGTGTAGACATTACCGCGGAAAGGACTAAATCCATCTACATCATCCAATGAATTAGGACGATAAACGTCTTGTACCCATTCTGAAACGTTACCAGCCATGTGGAATAACCCAAAATCGTTAGGCCAGTAAGACTCAACTGGAGCTGTTGGAGCGGCACCATCGTTTAAGTTACCTGCAATACCCATGTAATCTCCTGAAGTACGCATGAAGTTTGCTTGAATTGAACCTTGGAATTGCTCTTCCTCACGACGCACCCAGTGACCATTCCATGGATAGGTTCTACGATCTGTATAGTTTTCAGAGTTTTCTTGTAGGTTTCCAATTAACCCTGTTGCAGCATATTCCCATTCAGCCTCAGTTGGTAGACGATAGTTGGGTAATAAAATACCATCTTCCATTCGAACGATTCTAGCCCCGAAATTCCCTTTACCGCCTTTATCTACTGATCGTGCACTTGGATTATAATTTCTCAATCTACGACCATTTGTCCCATCTGATGGTTGCGTAAATTGTTTGTCATCGTCGGTTTTACCATCTCCTTCCGTAACTTCCTCTCCATCTGCAACTTCCTCTCCTTCCGCAACTTCCTCTCCTTCCGCACCAGAAACATATTTTCTATTTACTTCTCTCGGTTGAGGTTGCAAACCATAGTATTGCCCCCCTAAATAGGCTTCAGTACTAAACATTTGAAATGCATTCAATTCCTTGTTACCCATTTCCCAATCCAAAATACCCTCTCTTGCCAGTATATATTCGTTTACGCGATCAGTTCTCCATTTACAATATTCATTGGCTTGAATCCAAGAAACACCAACTACCGGATAATCGCGGTAAGCTGGGTGCCGCAAATAATAATTTACAAAATGCTCCATCGATGAAAGGGGGCTTCTCCAGCAAAGAGTATCAGGCAACGCTTTTCTAAATACCTCCTGATAGTTGGAAGTGAAAGATTCAGTATAGTTTTTTTGATATTTATCAAAAGCTGCTTGATTGGGATCAACATATGTTGCTGGATCAAGTCCACGAGCCTCAAGATCGGCAATTCTTGCTTCTTTCTCAGCTTCTTTTTGTTCCGCTATTTCGGATTTTTTATCATCACTTAGAGCAAGTCCAGGTTCTGGAAGAAAATTGTCGTTCGGGTTATTCGGATCTACACTTCCATACACTCTTCCTAACCAAAATAAATATTCCAAATAGTCAAAGTTTGATACTTCAGTTTGGTCCATATAGAAAGAAGGAATAGTTACACGACGGGGATTATTGTTCCAATCCTTCATAACATCTTGCTCTGCAAGACCCATGGTAAATACTCCACCTTCAATGAGCGTTAGACCTGGACCTGTTTCTTGATCCATAGCCGGAAATTTTTCGAATCCACTACCAAAATTCTCTGGACTGTTATGGTGCCAACCAGTCGATTTAGACCGCTCTGGTTGACAAGAAACTAAAAATAGGACTCCCAACAAAAAGGAACTCCCTTTAATAAAAACATGTTGAATTGCTTTCATTTTCATACTTTTTCGTATTATAAGGAAATAGTAAACGTCATTCTAACTAAAAAGTTACACAATTAAAAAGAAGGACAAGAAATTGTTCTAAACTGTCTTGGCTTTCTCTTACATTTTAAATTGTATCCCATTGAGATTTCATGCGAACCTCCTGAGATACCATTACCCAATTTAGAAACAGTTACGTCATAACTATATCCCAACTTAAATTTTCCAGTATTTATACCGACGGTTAAAATAAATGCGTCTCTATTTCGGTACCAAACTCCCGTATTAATATTTCCATATTTGATATATGTACCAATATTCAATTCCTGAAAACCATTCTGGTATTGGTAAATGATATTCGGCATGATTGAAGTTACGTTGTTGTATTTCGATTTTTGTCCTAATGCAATATCAGCACCCATGTGAGCCGTGAAACGCATTGGCAATCTAGACTGACCTAAAATCATTGATTCATCAGGACGATTTAAATGATTGACCGCCAAGCCTCCAAAAAATTTCTTAGTAAAAATCACAGCGCCCGCTGAAACATCAAAGAATCCTCTTCTTCCTCCACGAGGTACATCACCTGTTTGGTAAATGAATCCTCTTCTCGGGTCAATCATATCACCAAAAGTCAATTTGTCCCAATCTAAAAACTTTTGAAACCACGAAGCTTTTGCTCCAAACATCATAGCTGTTTTACGATTAATTTTGTAGTGGTAGGAGTAAATTAATCCAAGCATAGAAGTTTGAATAGTCGCTTGACCTTGTTGATCGTGCATTGCTAAAATACCCAAACCTCCGTTAACACTTTTTGAATAGGTATCGTATGCGGCTGCATAAGTAACATAATTCCCCGTTAATTGAGGCCATTCGTTTCTATAATTAGACGCTAATCTTGGACAACCATGCGAACCTGCCAAAGCTGGATTAAGATAAACTGGATTGGCATAAAATTGCGTAAATGTAGGATCTTGGGCAACCACATCCGTAGTTCCAAGAAACGCAAACACTATTGTAAACAACAGTAAATCAGTAACTTTTATTTTCACTAAACAACTTTTTGGTGCAACTTGTTATAACGTGCAACTGAAATTAAGGTTACAAAAATAAACTATTTTGCGTAATAAACAATTTTTTTTTTCGTTGGATACTAGTAAAAGACTAAATTTGATATATGCTTTGTTCAAAAAAAAATGTATTATCTCACAATCTTGCACTTTACTTTTTTTGCCTGTTAAATTCATTTGTATTCGCTCAAAATAATTTTTCTATTTCAATTCCTTGGACCGAACCAATAATAATTAATGATGGAGAGCGTGAAATTCTTGTCCCAAATATTCAAAATCAATCTTTGAATGGCAGAGAACCAAGTTTTTATTGGAAAGAAAAGTCAACTAAAGGTAAAAAATTACAGTTAATTTCTTTTGATTCAGATAATGTTTCACAGACAGAAAGGGAATACGCCAATGAGTTTTTGTTTGAACTAACTACTTCTCCAAATGTTGAGTACAAAGTAACTAGAGGAGGTAATGATTGGTTTGCCGTTATGAGTGTGAAGCCATTTTTCAAGGTGAATAATCAGGTGAAGAAAGTGACTAAATTGTATTTTGAATTAATAGAAAACAATGCGATTTCCACCACTCAAAAAGATTTTGTGGCTAATTCAGCTCTTCGTGAAGGAACAGGAACGTGGTTCAAGATTGCGGTTGAAAAAGATGGAATATACAAGATTGATAAGTCATTTTTAGAGTCGTGTGGAATTCCAACAAATGGATTGAATCCTAATCACATTCATATTTTTGGTAATGGCGAAGGAATGCTTCCAGAAAGTAATTCGCTTCCGAGATTGGATGATCTTGTGGAGAACTCAATTTACGTCAAGGGCGATACAGATGGCAAATTTGACGAAGGAGATTATCTTTTATTTTATGGCTGGGGACCACATCGTTGGGATGCGGATGGAAATGCAGAGTTTAAGCGTAAACAACACGTGTATTCGGATAAGTCCTATTATTTTATAAATATTGATCCATCTAACTCGCCTGAAAGAATCGAGATTTTGCCAGAAATATCAGATCCGGCTTCTTTTGAAATCACAAGTTATGATTTCCGTGATATTTATGAAAATGAATTAATTAATTTGGTAAGTGGTGGTAAACGTTGGTATGGCGAGCTTTTTGACATTGAACTTGAACGCACTTTTAATTTTTCTATTCCAAATATTGATACTTTTCCTGTTAAAATAAAAACGGCAATGGCTACCAATGGAGCTGGAGCTTCTCAAGGTTTTAGTGTCAATGGATCTCAGGTTTTTAGTACTGCATTGACGTATTTCAGTGAATATACACGTAAAGAATCCAGCTTCACTTTTAATACTACACTTACAAATATCCCTCTGAAGTTGACGGTTACAAGAACGAATCCTTCTGTATTGTCTTATTTGGATTTTATTTCCTTGAACACGAGAAGAAAACTTGTTTTTTATGGCACTCAAATGAATTTTAGAAACCTAACGCAATTCCAGCCGGGTTTCATTGGTGAATATGCAATTTCGTCATTACCTTCAAGCGGATTTATTTGGGATTTATCAGATAAAAATCATCCGAAAACTGTTTCAGGAAATCTCTCTAGTGGCGTATTTCGATTTAAAACTGAATACATTTACAAAGAATTTGTGGCTTCCAACGGAACCTCTTTTTTCACACCAGAAAGAGTGGGATCTGTGAGTAATCAAAATTTACACGGACTAGAACAAGTTGATTTTGTTATCGTTACGCACCCAAGTTTTATAATTCAGGCCAATCGTTTAGCAGATTTGCATCGCGCTCAAGGAACCTTGACACATGTAGTAACAACTGATCAAGTTTTCAATGAATTTAGTTCAGGAGCTCCCGACGCAGTAGCGATTCGAATGTTTGCCAAAATGTTCCACGATCGCGCTTTAATAAATCCGGGAACTGAATTGAAATATCTTTTACTTTTCGGGGATGGAACTTTTGATCCAAAAAATAGAGTTCCAAATAACAATAACATGGTTTTGACTTACCAAGCTGAAAACAGTGAGAATTATCTTTCTTGTTATGTTTCGGATGATTTCTACGGTATGTTAGATGATAATGAAGCTTTGGCGAGCAATGATTTATTAGATATTGGAATTGGCCGAATACTCGCTTCAGATCAAACACAGGCAAAACAGCAAGTAGATAAAATTGAACATTACATGAAAAATGGCTCGTCCTTTTTTACCTCTAATAATGCGTCATGTTGTTTGGAATACAATAGCAATTCAACTTTTGGCGACTGGAAGCTAAAATACGTTCAAATTGCTGATGATGAGGAGAATAATTATTTTATTCAAAATGATACTGAACCACAATATAATGAGGTCAAAACCAATCATTATGAAATGAATTGTGATAAATTGTATTTGGATGCTTATCCACAACAAACTACAGCTGGCGGACAACGCTATCCAGATGTTTATAATGCAATTACTGACCGAATTCAACGTGGAGCTATCTTGGTAAATTATGTTGGGCATGGTGGGGAAGTTGGTTTGGCAGAAGAACGAGTAGTTTCAATACCGCAAATTAACAGTTGGACAAATATCAACGCATTAAATTTATTCGTTTCTGCGACATGTGAGTTTACGAAATACGATGACCCAAAACGCGTTTCTGCCGGTGAATGGGTTTCTTTAAATCCAACTGGAGGTGCAATTGCGCTTATGACAACTACTAGAGCAGTTTATTTTGGAGTAAACACATCAGTTGGGAATGCTTTATTTGATAATGTGTTTGATAGAAATGCTGATAATTCTCCATTGACGTTTGGTGAAATAATGATGCGAACTAAGAATGATGCTTTGGATAGTGATAATAAGCGAAGCTTTACTCTAATTGGTGATCCGGCTTTGAGAATTGCACTTCCTACATTGAAAGTTATTACTGATAGCATTAACGGAAAAAACCCAGTTGTTGAAATTGATACGCTAAACGCCTTGAGTAAAGTTCGAATCAAAGGTCATATTGAGGATGTAAATGGGAATATTCAAAATGGGTTTAACGGAATTTTGGTTCCTTCCATTTTTGACAAGGTAAAGAAAATGAAAACCTTAGGTCAAGATCCAAACTCTCCAGAAATTGAATTTGAATTGCAGCGAAATATTGTTTACAAAGGAAAAAGTAGTATCGTTGATGGCTATTTTGATTTTTCCTTTGTGGTTCCTAAAGATATTGCGCTTTCTATTGGTAAAGGAAAAATAAGTTACTATGCCTATGATGCCAATGTTGATGCTTATGGGTATGACACAAATTTTAGAATTGGAGGAATAAATCCAACTGGAATTAATGACGATGAAGGACCGCAATTAGAAGTTTTTCTAAACGATGAGAAATTTATCGATGGTAGTATTACTGATGAAACTCCCGTATTATTAGTAAAAGCATTTGATGAAAACGGAATAAATACGGTAGGAAATGGAATTGGACACGATATAACGGCTGTAATAGACGGAAAATCTTCTGAACCAATAGTATTAAACGAGTATTACTCCAGCGAGTTAAACTCCTATCAATCAGGAGAAATACGCTATCAAATGAGTGAGTTGGAACCGGGACGGCATACTGTATTGGTAAAAGTTTGGGATGTGAATAATAATTCTAGTAGTGTGGAAACATCATTTGTAGTAAATGAAAGGCAAACGCCAGTTTTATCAAATGTTTACAATTATCCCAATCCTTTTACGACTTCTACAGAATTTATGTTTGAGCACAACCAGTCCTGCAGCACATTGGATGTTCAAGTGCAAATTTTTACTATTTCAGGAAAATTAATTAAAACAATAAATGAGAATGTAAATACCGTTGGGTTTAGAAATCAAGGAATTAAGTGGGATGGTCGAGATGATTTTGGAGATCAACTTGGAAAAGGTGTTTACATATATCGTCTCAAAGTAAAAAATCCAGATGGAGAGCTAGCTGAAAAGACAGAAAAATTAGTTTTATTGAAATAAAATACAATAAACAGTGCTCTTTTACGTATATTTACCAACAGATTTAGTATCGGCCAAAAATTAGTAGATTATTTATGACTAGAAAGATAATATTCATTCTTTGTTTGATTGTGTCACAAGTAAGTTTTGCACAACCAACAGGAGGAAGTGGTGCAACAAGTGGTGATTTACAATTAAATACCATCACTACAGCCTTGCCTTTTATGGCGATAACTCCTGATTCGCGTGCTGGTGGAATGGGAGATGCGGGAACCGCATTAAGTCCAACCTCAACTTCTGTTTATTGGAACACATCAATGATTTCTTTTGCTAAAGAAAAATCGGAATTGAGTTTATCGTATACACCTTGGTTACGCCAACTGACTAATGATATTCACTTGTCATATTTGTCATTTTACTACAAGGTAAATCGTTTGCATTCTATAGGTGGTGCACTAAGATACTTTAGTTTAGGTGAAATAACTTTTACGGATGCCTCTGGTAATGTAATCCGTGATGATAAACCTAGTGAATTTGAAATAACAGGAGCTTATGCATTTCGGCTTTCTGATAAATTCAGTATTGGCTTGAACGGAAAATTTGCTTATTCCAATTTAACCGGAGGATTAACGGTTGGCGGAGTAAACACGAAGGCAGGAATCGTTGGCGGTACAGATTTATCGTTTACTTATTTTAATGAGGATGCTAAAATTGGCAAGACGAAAGGTTCTTATACATTTGCAACTACTATAAATAATATTGGAAATAAAGTTGCGTATTCTGAATTATCTCAGCGTGATTTCATTCCGATGAATCTGAAGATTGGTAATGCATTTAAAGCCGATTTTGACAAATATAATTCAGTGACTTTTGCATTGGATCTTCAAAAGTTATTAGTTCCTACACCTGCATATTACGATGTTATTGATGGAACATATACTATGATTTCTGGAAGATCAAATGACGTGGGTGTAATTTCAGGAATGATTCAATCATTTTACGATGCTCCGGGTGCTCCGCTAACAGATGCAGATGGGAAATATATTCAAAATGCCGATGGTTCGTATGAGGTTAAAAAAGGATCAAAGTTTACGGAAGAATTAACAGAAATCAATATCGCTGGAGGTTTAGAATGGTGGTATAACAATGTACTTGCTGTAAGAGGAGGGATTTTTTATGAAAATAAAAACAAAGGAAATCGACAATATATTAATGTTGGTGCAAGTTTCAAATACAACATGTTTGGAATTGATTTTTCTTATTTAGCTTCAATTAGCGGAAGACAAAGCCCATTGGCAAATACGCTTCGTTTTACCTTGAGATTAAATCTTGATGGAAAATCAGCAGGGGGCGAGAAAAAAGAAGGCGTTTAAATGAAAATTCGCGTAGGATATGGTGTAGATGTGCACCGACTTGAGGAAGGTTACCGTTTATTTATTGGTGGAGTAGAATTAGAATCTGACTTAGGTGCTGTTGGGCATTCTGATGCGGATGTTTTACTTCATGCTATTTGTGACGCGCTTTTGGGTGCTGCTAATTTAAGAGACATTGGCTTTCATTTTTCAGACACTGATCCTCAATACAAAGGAATAGATTCCAAAATTTTACTTCGTGAGGTATATAAAAAAATTAAGGAAAAGGGCTATTCAGTTGGAAATATTGATAGCACGGTTATATTGGAAAAACCGAAAGTAAATCCGCATATACCATCTATGCAAACTACAATAGCCGAAATTCTAGAAATGGATGTTGACGCCGTTTCAATTAAGGCAACAACTCACGAGAAAGTAGATTCTTTTGGTGAGAGACGAGCGATTAAAGCCTATGCAGCTTGTTTACTTATGGGTTAATCTTCTTCAAGTATTTGGAGATTAGCAAAACGAACGATGAGGTTTTTTATTCCATGATGAGGAAAGAAAACGGTGGCTTTTTGATCGTTACCAACCCCTTCTAATTTTGTGATTTTACCTTTTCCAAATTTCTCATGTTGAACATTTTGACCCACCATATAAGTTGAGTTACCACCAATATTACTTGTTCCTTTCAACTCATTCATGGAGGTTAATTTTGGACTCCCCATTGAGCGATTTAATCCACCCGTGAAAGGTCTTTCAGTTCTATTTATTCCCATTCCTAGTGATCTTCCTTGCCCTCGTGGCGGAGAGTCAAAATGTAGAAATTGAGAATCAATTTCATCAATAAATCGACTGGGTTCGGAGGAAATCAATTGTCCCCAAGTAAAACGAGATGCCGCATAAGAAAGTGTACAGGAATCTTTTGCTCGTGTTAGAGCAACATAGAATAAGCGTCTTTCCTCCTCAAGTTCTGTTCTAGAGTTTAATGCCATTTGCGAAGGGAATAAGTTTTCTTCCATTCCAACAATGAAGACATTTGGAAATTCAAGTCCTTTACTGGAGTGAATTGTCATTAAGGTGACATGATTTCTTTCCTCATTTTTATCTTGGTCAGCATCCGTTAAAAGCGCAACGTCTAATAAAAAATCCGATAATGTTTTAATTTCATCGGAAGAGTTTACAAATTCCTGGATACCAGAAAGTAGCTCTTCTATGTTTTGAAAACGTTCTACCTCTTCTGGTCCTTTGTCCTTTTCGGCTTTAAGTTCTTTTAATATTCCGGATGATTTCGCAATTGTCTCGGCTAATTGAAAAGCATTTAACGAATGAAGTTGGGCTTGAAAACTACGAATCATTGTAACAAATTCATAGAGTTTATCTCTCACCCCTTTGTTGAAATTTAACCCATATTGATCCAAGTTTAGCAAAACTTCCCAAATGCTTACTGAATTCTGATTTGCTGCTATTATTAAGTTCTCTTCGGTAGTTTTTCCAATTCCTCGTCTTGGATAATTAAGAATTCTTTTGAGGGCTTCTTCGTCGGAAGGATTGGTGGTAAGGCGAAAATAGGCCAATAAATCTTTTATTTCTTTGCGCTGATAGAACGATATGCCGCCATAAATTTTGTAAGGGATATTGAATTTGCGTAATGCTTCCTCAAAGGCTCGAGATTGTCTATTTGTGCGATAAAGAACTGCAATATCATTAAATGAAATTGGCAACGATTGCTTTGTATCGAAGATTTTTCCAGCAATTATTTTTCCTTCTTCGTTGTCTGTTAGTGTTCGAATAACAGTAATTTTTGCCCCATCATTGTTATCAGTCCAAACAGTTTTTTTGATTTGGTCTTTATTTTTTGAAATAATCGAATTGGCCGCCTCTACAATATTCTTAGTGCTTCGGTAGTTTTGCTCTAATTTAAATAATTTAAAATCAGGGTAATCTACTTTGAAATTCAAGATGTTTTGAATGTTCGCACCTCGGAATGAATAAATACTTTGCGCATCATCACCAACGACACAAATATTTTCATTAGTCGCGGCAAGTTTTTTAACAATCAAGTATTGGGCGTAATTTGTATCTTGATACTCATCTACAAGAATGAATTGAAATTTATGTTGGTAATACGCTAAAACCTCAGGAAAATCTCGCAATAAGACATGTGTTTGAAATAATAAATCATCAAAATCCATTGCGCCAGCTTTTCGACAACGATTTTCATACGTTTTATAAATCGTCGCGATAAGCGGACGTTTTGCTTGTTTATCTTCAAAGAGTATTTCTTCGTTTTGGGCATACATATCAGCTGAAACCAAATTGTTTTTTGCAGATGAAATTCGACCTAGGACAGAACTAGGTTTGTATGCTTTATCATCCAGATTTAATTCTTTGATAATATCCTTAATTAAATTCTTGGAGTCTTGCGTATCGTAAATGGTAAAATTGGTTGGATAACCCAATCGATCAGCGTTGAAACGAAGAATTCTCGAAAAAACGGAGTGAAAAGTACCCATCGTGATATTTTTTGCTTCACTGGGGCCTACAATTTTCCCGATTCTTTCGGTCATTTCGCGAGCGGCCTTATTCGTGAAAGTCAAAGCAAGCACATTGAATGGATCAATTCCATTTTCAATCATATACGCGATACGAAAGGTAAGAACACGGGTTTTACCTGATCCGGCACCTGCGATTACCATAAGAGGGCCGTCAATTTGTTCTACAGCCTCTCGCTGGCTTGCGTTTAACTCATCTAAATAACTCATGAAATGAAAACGTTTTGTTGTATTTTTTCTAAAATGGACGATGAAAGGTTAAAGATACTGATTAGTAAAAAAACGAAGTATCTTTGTGTAAAAATAAACCGATGAAAAATTTTGTTTTTTGTTTTTTTATGGTTCTTTCCTCAATGTTATCAGCACAAAGTATAACGGGAACAGAAATCGGATTCGATGGGTTCTTTGGCGCATCAAATTTAGGTTCTTCCTTTGGAATTGGCCCAAAGTTCGGAATGTTATTTGGAGAAAATTTGGTTGTTGGCCCTTCGTTTAGGCTTCAACAAACTAATACAAATTATCTAGGTGTCAACACAACATTGAAAATTTATGGTGGGGGAGTATTTGCGCACGGCAGATTTATTAGTACGGGAAAAACGCATTTGTACGGTGGAGTAGAATTTGAAATGCTTAGAAGCCCATATAATTTCATCACATTTCAACAATTGACCACAAATCGTTGGGCGCCAACCTTGTTTCTAACAGGAGGAGTAAAAATAGATGTTGCAAATTCAGTTGCGCTCACAGCAGGAATTTACTATGATGTAATCAATGCTCCAAATAGTCCTTTTCGTAGTGCTTACGCCTTTAAAATTAAAAATGAACAAGGTCAAGTAGTTCAGATTTTACCAATAATTTATCGTCTTTCTATCATTTTTACCTTGAGTCGTTCTGAACAAACGGATGAGGAAGATGTTGAAGATGTCTAATAATTCATTTATCTATGAAAATTGGTGTTGTACTTTATCCTACATTTGGTGGAAGCGGCGTTGTGGCAACAGAGTTGGGTAAGGCACTTGCGAAAAAAGGACATCAAATTCATTTTATTACCTATTCGCAACCCGTTAGATTGGGTAGTTTTCATGAGAACATTTATTACCATGAGGTGTCAGTGAGTAATTATCCACTTTTTGAATACCAACCTTACGAGACAGAATTAGCCAGTAAACTTGTTGATGTTGTAAAGTATGAAAATCTTGATTTATTGCATGTTCACTATGCAATCCCCCATGCTTCAGCTGCTTTTATGGCCCAACAAATTTTAAAAACTCAAGGAATAACAATTCCGTTCATCACTACGCTGCATGGAACAGACATTACTTTAGTAGGAAAAGACCCTTCGTTTGAACCGGTTATTCGTTTTTGTATTAATGCATCCAATGCTGTTACTACTGTTTCGCAGAGCTTAAAGAATGATACTATAAAGTATTTTGGAATTGAGAGAGAAATACATGTGATTCCTAATTTTATTGATGTTCAGGAAAATTCCAGTATGTTTTCTCATCAGCAATTGAGACAGAAATATGCGACTAAAGATGAAAAAATCATTTGTCATATTTCGAATTTTCGACCGGTAAAACGTATTGAAGATGTGATAAAAATTTTTGCGTTGATTGATCAAAAAATCGATGCAAAATTAATTTTGGTGGGTGATGGTCCGGACCGATACATGGCGGAAAAATTGAGTCGTGAACTAGGTTTAATTGATCGTGTTATTTTCTTTGGAAAGGTGCGAGACACAAATCATATTTTACCAATAGCGGATTTATTTTTACTGCCTTCTGAGACAGAAAGTTTTGGTTTAGCAGCCTTGGAAGCAATGGCTGTGGGAGTCCCTGTAGTTTCCTCGAATACTGGAGGAATACCAGAGGTCAATTTGCATAATTATTCAGGATTTTTATCAGATGTTGGCGATATTGAACAAATGGCTGAGTTTGCGATAGACTTACTTTCCGACACCGATAAGCTTGATTTATTCAAGGAGCAGGCAAAAAAACGAGCAGAGGTTTTTTCCTTGGATGCAATTTTACCGCTTTATGAAAAGTTGTATCACGAAGTCATGAATCAATAAAATCATTGGGCTCTCTTCCGTTTTTTGATTTTTCCTTTTTCAATCGTTTTTCGTTTCTTCGAATAGTTTGTTTAAATTGTTTTGACTGATTTTTCCAATGCCGTTTTTTCGCTTTTTTGATTGCTTTTTCTTTATTTCGAGATTCTTTTCGTTGTGATTTTTTAATCATCTTTCCTGCCTGCGCTGCCCGCTTTTCGGACGGAGTCATTTTTTTGCTTCCACAGCTAAAAAGCAGCAGAAAAACAAATAAAATATTCCATATTACTACGCGTTTCAAAAGCATTTTGTAATTTTAAGCTATGAAGTTCGTACTTTTTTTGGTAATTACTACTATTCTGCTTGCATCCTCTTGCAATAAAAACGGAGCCAATCCGGTTCCAAATATTCCATTTGATATTACTATTGATATTACCTTGCCAAGTTATTCAAACCTTACTGGAGTTGGTGGTTGGGCCTACGTGAACGGTGGATCGAGAGGTTTAATTGTTTATCGAAGAGCAATTGATGAGTTTGTTGCTTTTGACAGACACTCGCCTGCAGATCCAGAGGGAACATGTTTTCTTCCGTTGTATCCGGATACGGATAATTTTTTACAACTGAATGACACATGCAATAATGCTACGTTTTCAATGTACGATGGATCACCTGTTTCCAATAGTCAATTTGGACTTAGACAATACCGAACAGTCTTTAATGGAACAGACTTATTACGCATTTACAACTGATATCTCGTCACTTAAATCATGGTTAAACGAAAAGGAATTGCAATTTTAGGTTCTACTGGATCTATTGGTACACAAGCACTTGAAGTTCTTGAGAATTATCCCGATTATTTTTCGTTGGAGGTAATTACCGCTGGCAAAAATGTAGAATTACTTATTGAACAAGCTAAAAAACATCAACCGAATAGTGTAGTTATTGGAGATGAAACGCTTTATCTTCAGCTTAAAGAAGCCTTGGCAAATGAAGATATTCATGTTTATGCAGGTGAAGATGCAATATGTCAAGTGGTGCAGTCAACAGAAGTTGATACTGTTCTTACTGCTATGGTGGGTTATGCGGGACTTAAACCAACAATCAAGGCGATTGAAGCAAAAAAAATAATCGCTTTGGCTAATAAAGAAACACTAGTTGTAGCTGGAGATTTAATTACCAAATTAGCGAAGGAAAATGGTGTGAATATTTATCCGGTTGATTCTGAGCATTCAGCAATTTTTCAGTGTTTAGTAGGTGAATTTCACAATCCGATTGAAAAAATTTATTTAACAGCATCGGGTGGTCCTTTTCGAGGATTTAGTGCTGAACAATTGAAACAAGTAACCAAACAGCAAGCATTAAAGCATCCAAATTGGTCTATGGGTGCGAAGATCACCATTGATTCCGCTTCCTTGATGAATAAAGGATTAGAAGTCATCGAGGCAAAATGGTTGTTCAACCTTAAGCCCGAACAAATTGATGTAATTGTTCATCCTCAGTCAATTGTACATTCTTTAATTCAGTTTACTGATGGAAGTATGAAGGCACAAATGGGATTGCCTGACATGAAATTACCCATACAGTTTGCGTTGACGTATCCCAACCGTTTTGAAACTACTTTTCCTCGCTTCAATTTCATGGATTATCCTAGTTTGACCTTTGAAAAGGCAGATTTGACTGTTTTTAGGAATCTTAATTTAGCGTACGAAGCAATGCATCAAGAAGGAGTTGCTGCTTGTTATTTAAATGCAGCAAACGAAATTGCGGTTGACGCTTTTTTAAATGATAAAATTCAATTTATTGATATATTTAAAGTTAATGAGGAAACGGTAGCAAAATCACCTAAAATTTTATCTCCTATATACGAAGACTATGTTTCCTCGGATCAAGAAGCGCGAAGAATTGCTGCGGAAATTTGTTCTAAGTTAAACTGATGTAATTCAAAGCAAAGCCTTACCTTTGCCGGCTATGTACAAGGAAGTAATTCTCAAGAAAAATAAAGAAGAATCGATTTTACGCCGGCATCCTTGGATTTTTTCTGGAGCGATAGATTTAATTGACGAGGAAATTGTGGATGGAGATATAGTCTCAATTTATGATTCACGCAAACGTTTTTTAGCTATTGGCCATTTCCAAAATGCCACCATTGCTGTTCGCATTGTGAGTTTTGAGGAGCGTGAGATCAATCAAAAGTTTTTTACACAAAAATTAGGCGATGCCATTCAACTGAGAAGAAATCTAGGTCTTTTTTCATCAGATAATTCTATTTGCAGGCTCGTTCATGGAGAGGGTGATGGCTTGCCAGGACTAATCATTGATTTTTATGAAAATGTGGCAGTGGTTCAGTGTCACAGTATTGGCATGTATCACTCGCTTTCTTTTATCAATAAGGCATTACAGAAAAACATTGCTGATCTGCAGGCGGTTTATTCAAAATCAAGCGATACCCTGCATACAAAAGAAATTGCTCAAGATTCATTTTTGTTTGGAAATACTAATGTTCCGCATATTGCCACTGAAAGGGGAATACGCTTTTCTATTGATTGGATTACTGGACAGAAAACCGGATTTTTTGTAGATCAACGTGAAAATAGAACTTTGTTAGGCAACTATGCTAATGGCAAAAAAATATTGAATACATTTTGTTATAGCGGAGGATTCAGTTTATCGGCATTGCATGCCGGTGCAAAGGAAGTTCATTCATTGGATAGTTCAAAAAAGGCAATTGATCTAACGGATGCAAACATAGCGCTAAATAAATTTAAAGGAAAACATAAGTCTATTGTAGCGGATGCCATGGAGTATTTGAAAAATCTCGACAATTCGTATGATATAATTATATTAGATCCACCGGCATTTGCAAAACACAGAGACAAGCGTCATCAGGCAATACAGGGATATAAGCGGTTGAATGAGATGGCAATTAAAGCAATTAAACCAGGGGGAATTATTTTTACGTTTTCTTGTTCTCAAGTCGTAGATAAATATTTGTTTACGAATACAGTAATTGCTGCTGCAATCAATTCACGCAGGAATATTCGAATTTTAGAACAATTACACCAACCTGCAGATCACCCAATTAATGCTTTTCATCCTGAAGGTGAATATTTAAAAGGTCTCGTAATTCAAGTTGATTAATGTTAGATATTCGCTACAAAACAATTATTGGAGTTGCCTTGCCTTTGATGGTGTCTTCCTTCATTCAATCTATTGTTTTGATAACAGATTCGGCATTTATTAGTCGCTATGACACCTTGGCATTTGACGCGGTGGGAAATGGTGGATTAGTTTACATCACAATGTATGTAACCCTTTTGGGTTTAGGAGACGGCGCTCAAATTTTAATTGCTAGACGGATTGGACAAAACAAGATAAAATCGATCAGTAAAATTTTTAGCACATCCATTTTGATTTTGTTTATTATTGCATTGTTACTTTTTGTTTTGTTGTATTTTTTAATGCCAGAATGGATAATAAGTTATTCAAAAAACGAGACAATTGCAATCTATCAAGGTCAGTACATAAAAATCCGAAGTTTTGCTCTTTTTTCTTCTGTGTTGACTTTGGCGATTCAAGCATTTTATATGGCTATTGGAAAAACGTGGGTTGTGTTAATCGCGTCCCTTATTATTGCTTTGAGCAACATTGTTCTAGATTACGCATTGATTTTTGGTAATTTTTCACTTCCTGAAATGGGTTTAGAAGGTGCAGCTTGGGCATCTACAATTGCTGATGGTTTAGGAACACTTTTTTTAGTGTTGTTCACACTTTTTACTAGTTATAAATCAGAATATCAATTATTCAAAAGATTGAAAGTAAGCTGGCTATCATTCAAAGAGTTATTAAATATTGGCACCCCTCTTATGCTTCAAGGATTAACTGCATTGGCGACATGGACCGTTTTCTTTATATGGATTGAACAGATTGGTTCTTTTGAATTGACTGTATCCCAAAATATTCGATCCTTGTATATGTTTGCTTTTGTTCCTATTTGGGGATTTGCTGGGACAACCAAAACGTACATATCCCAATATATGGGAAGGAGGGAATTTGATATTATTCCGGTAATACAGAGAAGAATTCAACTAATAACAGTCGTATTATTACTTTTCACATTTCATGGCTCCATTTTATATCCAGAGACCCTAATCAGATTTGTTAATCCAAATGAATTATATGTTGCTAAAAGTGCTGAAATACTTCGATTTGTTTCCGTTTCAATTTTCCTTTATGGATTTGTTAGTGTTTATTTTCAAACAATAAATGGAAGTGGAAACACGATTTTTTCGATGTCAGTTGAAATGATTTCAGTGGGGATGTATTTAATTACAGCTTTTGTTTTTATTAAAATACTTCGTTTAGACATTTATTGGGTTTGGTCAGTTGAGTACATTTATTTTGGTACTATTGGATTACTTTCCTTCCTCTATTTGAAGCGGTTTAATTGGAAGAAAAAAATTATTTAGCCCTACCTTTGTGAAATGAAAGAAACTTCTCTGAATATTGTTTTTATGGGAACTCCGGAGTTTGCCGTTTCCATTCTTGATGCCTTATTTCATTCATCCCATAAAATAGTGGGAGTTGTAACAGCTACTGATAAACCTGCAGGAAGAGGTCAACAACTTAAAGGTAGTGCAGTTAAGGAATACGCAGTTTCAAAAGGATTGAAATTATTACAGCCTGAAAGTTTAAAAAAACCTGATTTTATAGCTGAATTACAACATTTGAATGCTGATTTATTCGTTGTTGTTGCCTTTAGAATGTTGCCAGAAGTGGTTTGGTCTATGCCGCCAAAAGGAACAATTAATTTACATGCATCTCTTCTTCCACAATACCGTGGTGCCGCCCCCATAAATTGGGCACTAATAAACGGCGAGAAAAAAACGGGCGTCACTACTTTTTTCATTGATAAAGAGATAGATACAGGGCGTGTAATCGATCAGCTTGAAACGGAAATTTCTGATAACATGTCCGTGGGAGAGTTGTATGAGGAATTAATGAAACTCGGATCAACACTTACAGTTCAAACCGTTGATAATATTGCTAATGGTATGATTGAACCTAAAAAACAGGAAGATTTAATTGTTTCTGAATTGAAGCATGCGCCAAAAATATTTAAGAATGATTGTGAGATAAATTGGGATAATAGCATTGCTCAAAATCACAACTTAATCAGAGGTTTATCTCCGTATCCTGGGGCATGGACAAAGATTTATTCTCTTAAAAAGCAAGAATGGGTGAATTTTAAAATTCTACGAACTGAAAAGAGTGAAATGAAGGTTAAAAATTCCCAAAACCTAGAATTTAACGAGCGAGGCATTTTAGTTCCATGTTCTGATTTTTACTTGATAGTAAGTGAATTACAACCAGAAGGCAAACGGAAAATGCATTATAAAGAATTTTTAGCTGGTTATAAATTAGAAGATTGGGCCCTAAAAATGCCATAAAATAGTTACATTTGATATCTCAAAAAAAAACACATGTTAGGTGACTTGTTAAAACGCCTATTGGGCGACAAAAATTCGAAAGACAGAAAAGAATATCAACCCTTTGTAGATAAGTCTAATCAAGAATATGATAAAGTAAGATCAATTTCTGATGATGAGCTGCGTGCACGTGCTTTGGAGTTGCGTAAATACGTTAAAGATCAAACCCAGTCGCTTGAAGATGAGTTAAGTTCAATGAAAGAACGGGCAGAAGATGTTCAGCTATCCATTCAAGAAAAAGAGGATATGTTTGAAGAGATCGATAAATTATCGCTTAAGATTGACGCAAAAATAGAGGAAGTATTACTAGAGATTCTCCCACAGGCATTTGCTATTGTGAAAGAAACAGCTTTTAGGTGGACAAATAATGGAAAGTTGGAGGTTACTGCCATGGATTTTGACCGCGAATTGGCGAGTAAAAAAGATGGAATTACGATTTCAGGTGATAAAGCAATTTGGCACAACGAATGGACTGCTGCAGGAGCAAAAGTGAAGTGGGAAATGGTTCATTACGATGTCCAGTTGATGGGTGGAGCAGTATTGCATCGAGGAAATATTTCTGAAATGCAAACGGGTGAAGGAAAAACGCTTGTTGCCACGCTTCCTGTATTCCTGAATGCACTCTCAGGTAAGGGAGTTCATGTTGTAACCGTTAATGATTATCTGGCAAAACGTGACTCTGAATGGATGGGGCCTTTGTATCAATTTCATGGGCTTTCGGTAGATTGTATCGACAAACATCAGCCAAATTCACCTGCAAGAAGAGATGCGTATCAAGCTGATATTACCTTTGGAACGAATAACGAATTTGGATTTGATTATTTGCGTGATAATATGGCAGGCAGCACTGAAGATCTTGTTCAGCGGAAGCATCATTTTGCTATCGTCGATGAGGTAGATTCAGTATTAATTGATGACGCACGAACTCCATTGATAATTTCAGGTCCAACACCTCGAGGGGAAGAACACGAATATTATGAGTTAAAGCCACGAATCGAACGAGTTGTTGCTGCTCAAAAGCAGTATATTCAACAATGTATTACTGAAGCTAGAAAGCACTTGGCGTTTTTATCCAGTGATAGCGCTGAAGCTGGTACCAATACAAAAACGGCATTGGAGGAAGGTGGAATTGCCTTGTTGAGAGCTCACAGAGGTTTGCCCAAGAACAAGGTATTAATTAAATTCCTTTCTGAACCAGGTATTCGCGTTCACTTGCAAAAAACAGAAAACTACTACATGCAAGAGCAAGGCAAGCACATGAAAAAGATTGATGCTGAGTTGTTTTTTGTAATTGATGAGAAGAATAATTCGATTGAGTTGACTTCTAAAGGGATAGATTTAATTTCAGGCAATGACGATAGAGACTTTTTTATTTTACCGGATATCGGTTCTGAAATTGCCAAATTACAACGAGAAAATCTTGAGAAAGAAGCATTTTTGGAGAAAAAAGACAGTTTAATTCGTGATTATTCGATTAAATCAGAGCGAATTCACTCTATTAATCAATTATTAAAAGCCTATACGCTTTTTGAGAAAGAAGTTGAATACGTTATTTTAGATAACAAGGTAAAAATTGTTGATGAGCAAACGGGTCGTATTTTAGATGGAAGAAGATACTCAGATGGTTTGCATCAAGCAATCGAAGCAAAGGAAAATGTAACGGTGGAAGCGGCTACACAAACTTATGCCACAGTGACCTTGCAGAATTACTTCCGTATGTACCACAAATTGGCGGGTATGACGGGAACGGCTGAAACAGAGGCTAAGGAATTTTGGGATATTTATAAATTAGATGTTGTGGTTATTCCAACTCATCGGCCTGTTGTTCGTAAGGATGATAATGATTTTGTTTTACGCACTGCTCGTGAGAAATATGCAGCCATAATTGATGAGGTTGAAAAACTTGTAGCTGCTGGAAGACCTGTTCTTGTAGGTACAACTACGGTTGAAATTTCTGAATTGTTGAGCCGTATGCTCAAGTTAAAGAAAATTGAACACCAAGTTTTGAACGCGAAGTACCACCAAAAAGAAGCTGAAATTGTAGCCAGTGCTGGTTTAGCAGGAACAGTAACAATTGCGACAAACATGGCAGGTCGTGGAACGGATATCAAACTAGGGCCAGGTGTTAAAGAAGCTGGTGGTTTGGCAATTATTGGTACTGAGCGTCATGATTCACGTCGTGTTGACCGTCAGTTGAGAGGTCGTTCAGGTCGTCAGGGAGATCCGGGTTCTACTCAGTTTTTTGTTTCGTTAGAGGATGATTTAATGCGAAAATTCGGTTCAGAGCGTATAGCTAAATTGATGGATAGAATGGGCTTAAAGGAAGGCGAAGTAATTACGCACAGTATGGTTACCAAATCCATTGAAAGAGCCCAGAAGAAAGTGGAAGAGAATAACTTTGGAATGCGTAAGCGTTTGTTGGAATATGATGATGTAATGAATTCACAACGTAAAGCGATTTACAAAAAACGACGAAATGCGTTATTTGGAGATCGTTTGGATATCGACGTTGATAATATGTTTTATGAATTGTGCGATTCTACAGTTGGGAAGCTTAAAGGTTCTTCGTTTGAAGAGTTTGAAATGGAGTTAATTCGGGTTATTGGAATTGAGTCTCCAGTGGAGGAGAGTGCTTTTGCTTCAACCGATACAAATACCCTAATAGATGAGGTTTATGCTAAAATGGTTGAACAATATAAACGTAAATCTGATAAAATTTCTACGAAAGGATTTCCACAAATCAAGCATGTTCATGAAACGATGTCCAACAAATACAAGAATATCGTATTCCCATTAACCGATGGAAGAAGGGAAATGCAGTTAATTGTGAATTTGGAGGAAGCATACAAAACAGAGGGTAGGGCGATATCAAAATCATTGGAGAGAAATGTTATTCTATCAACAATTGATAATGAATGGAAAGAACATTTACGTGAAATGGATGACTTGCGTTCGGCAGTTCATAATGCGAGTTATGAGCAAAAAGATCCGTTATTAGTGTATAAATTAGAGTCATTCGATTTATTCAAAAACATGATCAATCGCTTGAATACTGAATCTGTGGAGCTATTGATGAAATTAGATATTCCGGTTGAGCAGGAACTTCAAAGTACGAATAAGGAAGAGCGTCAAAATAATTACGGGAATTCAAGATCCAACTCAAACAGCACAGAACCACCTAAATTTAGTGGGTCAGATGGCTATCGACAAGCAATTGAATCAAGTATTCCACAACCGGAAAAAAGAGAGCCAGTTATTGTAGAGCCAAAGGCCGGAAGAAACGATCCTTGTCCGTGTGGAAGTGGCAAGAAATACAAGCAATGTCACGGAAAATAACAGAATGAATTTCCCGCCAACCATTACGATAATTGGAACCGGGAATGTAGCTGAAATTCTGGGACAACGATTTATTGATGAAGGCTTGCAAGTCGTTTCTGTAGTTGGTCGTAATAAAGAGCGAACTACTGAATTATCACAAAAATGGTCAGTGCCTATTGAAAAAATTGAAGAAATTAGCGGTGACTTTATATTGGTTTGTTTGCCTGATTCTGTAACCAAAGATGTTGTTGAACAAATTGATAATCAAAAGGTTGTTGCTTATACCGCTGGCTCAATTTCGCTAACTAAAATTACACATCCCAATTGTGGGGTTTTTTATCCGCTTCAAACTTTTTCAAAATCAAGAAGGAACAGTGGTATTACCTTTCCATTATTAATTGAGTCAAAATCAGCGCAAATTTCAGATATACTAAAAAAACTAGGAACTAAGATTAGCGATAAAGTTGAATATTGTAATTCAGAGAAACGAAAGCGTATTCATCTTTCTGCGGTTTTTATTAATAATTTCAGCAATCATTTAATTTCGCTTGGCCAGAATTTAGCTGAAAAGAACAATCTTGATCCGCAACTATTTTCAGCGTTGATTGAGGAAACATTTGTCAAACTCAAGGTTCTATCTTCTGAAGAAGCTCAAACAGGACCGGCCGTTAGAAATGATTTAACCACTATAAAAAGTCATCTGGAAATGCTTGAGGGTAATGAAAAAGAGATTTATAAATTACTGACAAACAATCTATTAAAAACATTTGGTCATGACCAGTTATAAGGAAAAATTGAACAATATTACTACCTTCATCTTTGATGTGGATGGGGTATTTACAGATGGAGCAGTGTTATTGTATAATGATGATGTCATCCGCACCTTTAATTCTAAGGATGGCTATGTTGTTCAATATGCTTCTAAATTGGGGTATAAGATATTTGCGATTACAGGCGGACATTCAAAGGATGTTGAAGCGAGATTACTGGGATTGGGCTTTAAGGAAGTTCACATGCGTTCAACCCGAAAAATTGATGTGTACAACGACATTAAAAAAAGACATTCGTTGGTTGATTCTGAAATAATGTACATGGGTGATGATATTCCAGATTATCCTGTTTTGAAAGAGGTAGGGCTTTCATGTTGTCCACAAGATGCAGTGTCAGATATAAAAGAAATTGTTGATTATCAATCTCCAGTTGATGGAGGAAAAGGTTGTGTTCGCGATATTATTGAACAAACGCTCCGTGTGCAAAGTAAGTGGATGTTGCCCGAGGCATTTGAGTGGTAAACAAGCTATCTATCATTAAATTTATTTAGAATAACTCAATAATTATTTATAAGCACTCTTTTTTTGGATAATTTTACAGAATGCAAAATGAAAGACCTTTATCTGATTGGTTGCCTTTATCTCTTAAGGAAGCAGAAAAGCGCGGTTGGGAAGAATTTGATGTAATTCTCATATCGGGCGATGCTTACGTAGATCACCCTGCCTTTGGTACCGCAGTTATAGGTCGAATTATCGAAGATGAAGGTCTTCGAATTGGTATTGTGGCACAACCCAATTGGAAAGACGATTTACGTGATTTTAAGAAGTTAGGTAAACCTCGATTGTTCTTTGGTGTAACAGCAGGTTGTATGGATTCAATGGTCAATCACTACACGGCAGGAAAACGTCTGCGATCTACTGATGCATATACGCCCGGTGGAGTTTCAGGGTTCAGACCCGACTATGCTACAACTGTTTATACGAAAATTCTCAAAGAGCTTTTTCCAGATGTGCCCGTGTTGATTGGTGGTATTGAAGCATCATTGCGGCGCGTTACCCATTATGATTATTGGAAAGATATGTTGATGCCTTCAATATTAGTCGATTCAGGAGCGGATGGATTGGTGTATGGTATGGGAGATCAGCCATTACGTGAATTATTGAATTTACTGAAAAAAGGAATTCCATTTCACCAAATAAAAACGATTCGTCAAGTTGCCTTTTTACAAGATAAACAAAACGAATTACCAAAAAATAAAAATTGGGAAACAGTTGAATTAGCCAGTCATGAAGAGTGTTTGAGTGATAAAATTAAGTACGCGGCTAATTTTAAAATTGTTGAAGTTGAATCTAATAAATGGGAAGCTAATCGGATAATACAACATGTTGGTAACCAAACATTGGTGATTAATCCGCCATACAAAACAATGAACGAAAAGGAGATAGATCGCTCGTTTGATTTGCCTTACACGCGTTTACCTCACCCTAAATACAAAAAACGAGGAGTTATTCCCGCATATGAAATGATTAAATTTTCCATTAACATGCATCGTGGATGTTTTGGGGGTTGTAGTTTTTGCACTATTTCAGCGCACCAAGGAAAATTCATTGCTTCGCGAAGTGAAAAATCTATTTTAGCTGAAGTAGAAGAGGTAGTAAATCACCCGGAGTTTAAAGGGTATATTTCAGATTTGGGAGGCCCGTCAGCCAATATGTATAAAATGAAAGGGAAGGACGAAGCCATTTGTGCTCGTTGTACTTCTCCAAGTTGTATTCATCCCGTGATTTGTAATAATTTGGATACATCTCACAAACCAATGACTGAGTTGTATAAAAAAGTAGATGCTAATCCAAAAGTGAAAAAGGCATTTGTAGGTAGCGGAATTCGTTATGATTTACTTGTTGATGATTTTAATAAAAATAACGAGGATAACAATCACGATGAGTATATTGAACAATTGGTTCAGCACCATATTAGTGGCCGATTGAAAGTTGCGCCAGAGCACACATCGGATGCTACTTTGCGCGTCATGCGAAAACCTTCATTCAAGTATTTTCACAAGTTCAAAGAGAAATACGATAAAATTTCTGCCAAACATAATTTAAATCAACCATTGGTTCCCTATTTTATTTCTTCGCATCCGGGTTGTGAAGAGGAGGATATGGCAAATTTGGCTGCAGAAACTAAGGATATGGGCTTTCAGTTGGAGCAAGTTCAAGATTTTACACCAACCCCAATGACTGTTGCCGAAGTAATTTATTATACTGGGGTTCATCCCTACACGTTAAAACCAGTAAAAACAGCCAAAACTAAGGAGGAAAAGCAAAATCAAAATCGTTTTTTCTTCTGGTATAAGCGCGAAAATCACCAGTGGATTAAGTCAAGACTGGATAAGGCAAAGCGACCAGATTTAGCAGAGAAATTATTGGGAGATCTTCAGAAAAAAGAAAAGAAAGTTCCTTCGTGGTTGGAAAAACGAAGAAATTCAAAGTAATATTTAATAATCGTATTAATTTTTTGTCAAATCCTTGAAATAATCTTCGAGAGATTTTGATTCAACCTTGATAGTCAATAACAAAAGGCCACTTCTTTGAGCAAATTCAGCAATATTCAAACGAAGATCAATCTGATCAGAGGACTCGATTAACCAGCCGTTTTGGTATTGTTTAACTGATTCAACACCTTGAATTTTTGTTAATTGATTTTTAGCAACTACTTGATTAAATTCAACAAATACCGTTTGTTTAGAATCGTTGTATTTTATTTCGCTGGAAATATTGTCTGCAACTAATTCACCTCTTTTAATGATTAATACTCGTTGACAGATAGCCTCAACCTCTTGCATGATGTGTGTGGACAACAATACTGTCTTTTCTTTCCCGATGTTTTTAATCAATTCCCGAATTTCGACCAATTGATTAGGATCCAATCCGGAGGTAGGTTCATCTAAAATCAACACTTCTGGGTCGTGAATAATAGCTTGTGCCAATCCAACTCGCTGTCTATATCCTTTTGAAAGTGCTTCAATTTTTTTGTGCTGTTCCACTTCTAAACCTACAAGTGAAATCATTTCATCCACCCGACTTTTTCGATTTTTGATTTTGTAAATTCGAGCAACAAATTCTAAGTATTCACGAACATACATATCCGTATACAATGGATTACTTTCAGGAAGGTAGCCGATTTTCTCTCTAGTTTTGAGGTTATTAGTATCTACCGGCATCCCGCAAACTTCAACACTTCCCTCTGAGGACGGAATATATCCGGTGATGATTTTCATCGTGGTAGATTTGCCAGCACCGTTTGGACCTAGAAATCCAACGACCTGGCCTTTTTGAATAGAGAAGCTCACATTTTTAACAGCAGCTTGTTCCCCGTAATACTTATAAAGATTTTTAATTTCAATCGACATCTGAATCCAGCGTTATTTTTATCAAAATTAACTTTTTCCGATAAGATTGGGCATTAATTAACCTAAAAACAGAAAGAGATTAGCGAATTAAATGAATAAACCCATTTTTTTCGCCTTTTTCATATACCAATTTATAGATGTAAACCCCTTCCATCATGTCATCCGAATTTTGGTATTTCCCTTCAAAAACAGGATCTCCATTACTTTGTTCGTAAACTAAATTACCCATTCTATTGAAAAGGTAGAAAGTAAATTCTTGACATGTTTGAAAATAGGATTCGAGATCAATTACATCATTCAATCCATCGCCATTTGGAGTTAATACATTTGGGAATTCAAAATCATCAAATGTATAAATTTTAGAGATAATTAATTCAATTTCGCTCGGCGGACTGGTACAGCCATTCACAGTTACTGTTGAGGAATAGAATCCCATGTCATCGATCTCAGCATTGAAGGAATTGGATAAAGCAGTGGACGTAAAATTATTCACACCAGTCCATTCAAAGGAACCACCCTGAACTGAATCTGCAACAAACGTAAATAAGTCCCCTGGGCATTCCACAGGGCTATTTGTTGTGATTACTGGCGGTGCAGGAATTGGATAAACGATAAGATTATAGGTGATAGTTGAATCGCAACCTAACGTGGTTTGCAAATAAAACGGATAGGCACCGGTTGTAGTCATCGATTGACCTTGAAAAATAAAGACTTCTCCCTCACAAATGGATGTATCACGTTGGATATCGTATGCTGGATTTACGTTGAGATTTAGATTAATTATTGAATCACAGCCGGCTACCGTTTGAAGTGCCAAGGTGTAAAATCCTGCAGTATTCAAATTTTGGCTACCTAATACATAAACTTCATTTGAACAGATGGTTGTATCTATTACAATGGAATAAATTGGATTAACCGTAATGGTTTCTGTAAGCGTATCGCTATTACAACCGTTTAAAGTGAAAAAAGCAGAATAATCTCCGCTATGAATAAATCCTGAGTTTGTAATTACTGTATCAAAAATGCTGGTAGAAAAGCCATTTGGCCCTGTCCATGTGCAAGTTGCTCCTGAAACAGAATCTATGTGAAGCACTAAATCATCCGTTTCACAGAGAGGATTTGGATAGGTTATAACAGGAGTAGGAACTTGTGGGGGTTCACCAATCGTAAAGGGCTGGTTTACAATACATCCTTGCGGACTTTTTACATAAGCTGTATAAGATCCTGCTGGTAAACTATCAAAAGTGGATGTAGAAACATAGTTCACTCCGTCGATGGAATATGTTAGAGCGCCTGTACCAACTGCAGTAACAGCTACTGAACCATCAGAATAACCAAAACATGAGGCATCTATCGGTAAAGCTGTAACAATTGTCAGAGGTAGAAATAAAGGTGCTTCAACATCAAAACTCAAGGTTCCTTGTGCTACGCCATCAAAGGCAGCATTTCCTTGAGAATTGAGGTAATTATTGTTGAATTTAAAGTATGCCAAAAGACCGGGTTGAGTCGTAGGAATTAAAAAGTTCATGTTGAGCTGAATTTCTTGTTCTGTACGAGCAACATTCCAAATCCGAACCTCATCAATATTTCCCCTGAAGTTTTCAGTTGTAGCAGTAGGATTCTGTGATTGCATGCCAATACCGGTCAAAAAATCATTCGTCACCAAGTTTCCACTTGCTGGAATAGAGTTTATTAAACAACCATTTATGTAATATTTTATGATACTTCCGTCATAGGTGGCCGCTGCATGATACCAGGTGTTTTGTACGGTTGGTTGAGTATTTAGGCAAACATAAAATCCATTATTAGTAGCCATTTGAAAACTATTTGGTCTTAACAAATAATTACATGTTGCTGGATCAGTATGCTTAGAAACAATATTTGTTGCATTTGCCGTGGTTGTTTTTCTAAAAATTGCTTCAACCGTAATTTGATTACCAGTAACGTCTATATCACCTGCAGATACCCATCTCAAACCTGCACCGCTCGTATTTATTGAGTTTTGCCCAAACGAAAAAAAAACAATGAGGATAGAAGGAAAAAGAATAAATATTTTAAAAAATAAAGACATGTACAAAAATAGTTAGAACCTGTCAGTAAAGACATTCATTGGTCGCTAAAAGTTGCAGTATTACCAAAAAATAATATTAACGAAGAATATGTATGAAACCAGTCTTTCTCTGCTCACCATAGCTGAGTGTGTAGAAATAAATGCCATCTACAAGATCAGCATCATTTTTCTCCTTGCCGGAAAAGGAGGGGGTGCCAATAGTCTGCTCATATACAACCTGCCCCCAACGATTGTAAATCATTAGTTTATACTCTTGACACGTTTTGTAATAACCATTTATATCCAATGAATCATTAACACCATCGCCATTGGGTGTTATTACATTTGGGAAATCAAAATTTTCAAAATCATAGATATTTAAAATGGAAACGGGTGAAGTGGAAATTGATGATTCGCAGCCATCTACTGTTACATAAACAGAATATACTCCCATGTTTTCAATTTGTACCGGGAATGTAATTGTTGCATCCGAAGATAAAAAATTCGCAGGACCAGACCAAAAATATTGCGCATTAGCGACTGAATTTGCACCTAATATTGCTAAATCTCCTGGACACAAAACTGGACTATTAGAATCAATTGTTGGAGCAGCAGGAAGTGGAGTAACGTTTAATACTAAATTTACAACTGAATCACATCCAGAAACAGTTTGAAGGGTTTCAGAATAGTTACCTGATGTTGTTAAATTTTGCCCGAAAAAAGTGAATGATTCACCAGCACATATTGTTTCATTCAGCGTAGCGCTTAAAACTGGGTTAACAGTTAAATTTAGTGTAACAGTAGAATCACAACCAGACTGTGTTTGAAGTACTTGGGTATACTGTCCTGCATTTCCTATATTTTGTCCATTAAAGGAAAATGTTGAGCCCTGACAAATTGATTCGGTTAATACTGTATTTGGAACAGGATTAATGGATAAATTCAAGGTTGCAATTGAATCACAACCGTAAACGGATTGCAAGGTGACAGGGAAAGTGCCAGCGGTTGTGTATGTTTGACCTGCAAAAGCATAGCTTCCCCCTTCGCATATAGAGGCACTGGTGACTGAACTCAAAACAGGATTAACTGTAACAATAACTACATCATTATCAGGACATGAAGTCGGTGAATTTGATAGAGTAGTTTGAAGGGTATATGAAAAAGTTATTGGACTAGAAGTAGCATTTGAAAGCGTTACAGTTGGGTTTGAAATAGACGAAGAGCTCACATTTGAATCACCAGTCCAATTGTATGTAAAATTTGGATTGCTCACAGCCCCTAATTGAGCAGTTTCACCGCTACAAATCGTAACATCAGGTCCTGCATTTGCTTCTGCGATATCTGCATAGATACGTACATTTTTAATCGAATGTTTATCATTCGAACCACCTGTACTCGCTGTAAAACCCATGTATCCAACAAGGTTTGCATTGTAATTTCCGGATAAGTATTGTATGCCATTTACACTAACTGTAAGTAAACCGCTATTATATTCAATCAAACATGTTTGGTAACTAGAGGATCTTAAAAAATTTAATCCTTCAGCACGATTTATCATTCCAGTACCACATTCATTATATCCTGCCCCTTGGTAAATTTGAATTTCAGGATTTGCTCCACAACCATTATCGTAGGTATCTAAAATAACGAATACCCCATTTGACGCTGAAGGAATTCCAACTCCTCCTCCACTTACAAAACCGGAAGGAGGCACATCCAAAAAACAGAAGGCAATTCCATCAGCAGCATTACCTTCCCACATACGAAAATCGAATTCCACTTTCCATTGGTAGCAGGTGGACAAATCAATGGATTGATTATAAAAAATACCACCGCTTGAAGAGCCAATTGCATTAGTTAGAATTATTTCATCTGAAAAAGCATTGGCATCTCCGCCTGTGTCTCCGGAATATGTAGCACCAGTCAAATTCCAACCAGTTGTATTAACACTCGGAGAACCAGTCAATTCTGCAAAAACCAAGGTTTGAGATTTTACCAAATAGGGTAAAAACAAGAAAAATAGAGACAAGTATTTATAAATCATAGAATTAATTCAATTCAAAGATGCTAAAAATTCCGATAACGTTGCATGAATAATTTAAAAATAACACATACTTTACTCATACAAGAATTAATATTTTCTCTTTTAATAGAGAAATAGGAGGTTATCTGCAGCATTTGCTGGTATTCTTTTACTTTTGTGAAAATCTCTTACTTGTTCGAACGATTAAAACCATATTACTTAGTTCTTCAGTTTATAGTGCTGCCATTGTTGGTCGCGTTATTTTTCTATTACAAGCCTAAAATTAATTTTTCAGTCATTCCTACCACTTTTCAACTTACATTTTGGATAGGAATATTAATTATGCCCATAAATTGGCTGTTAGAATTTGTTAAGTGGCGAGTTGTACTAAAAAATTTAGAATTATCAGAAAATAAGGCAAGAATCTCTTTCGCTTCTGGGGTAATTAGTGAATTTTTAATACCAGGTATCCCGTCAAATTTTATTGGAAGGATATTCTTTTATGAAAAAGAAGAACGTTTAAAATTATCTGCTTGGATTCAAGTAACAAACCTTGCACAATTTTTAATAACACTGACCTTCGGACTGATTTCAATGCTTTTTTTGAATCTATCCCTTTCCACAAATTCGATTTACTTCATTTCATGTTTTGCTTTTTTGATAGTGGTTTTCCTAGTGCTTAGAAAATTTAAAATCATCAATTTACCGAAAGGAATTGAGCTTTTAGCCTTTAAAAAGTCTGATTTAAAGCCGATTATCCTTTTATTGCTATTAAGTCTTTTACGTTTTTTGATTTTCTCTCTGCAATTTGGGTTGATTTTACATTCCTTTTCATTAGCATTTGATTTTCAATTATTTACATTTATCTGGATTAGTTACCTCTTTGTTTCCTTTTCCCCTTCCATGTTTTTAGGAAATCTTGTAATCCGAGAAAGTGTTACGGTTTCGGTATTTCAACTGGGTAATTACCCTGTTTTTCCGGTACTATACGCGGCCTTTTTTATTTGGCTCGTTAATAATTTTCTCCCGGTTTGTTTAGCGTGGTGTTATATTTCATTTTTCAAAAAATTCGAATGACCCTATTAGCAATCTATGTAGTAATTTATTCAAGCTATTTACTAGTGTTCCTTTGGGGAGGATGGATTCGATTGCAACGAAAAAAATCACAGGTTAATCAAGAAAAGTCAATTGGAATTGAAAATATAACCGTAGTTATTCCTTTTAGAAACGAGGAAAAACGAATTCCTCTATTATTGGAATCGATTAAACAATCTCAGTGCTTGCCACAAGAAATTATTTTTGTGGATGATCATTCAGAAGATCAAACTCACAAATTGATTGAACAAATTGGGAACACATCAATTAAATTGATTTCATTGGAAAATGAAATTGGAAAAAAGCGCGCAATTGAGAGGGGAGTGAAGGAGGCAAAAACTGATTTTATTTTGACTTTAGATGCTGATGTCAATTTTTCACCAAGCTTTTTTACAAATCTTGGGACCTTGTCACTGTCTGATTTACATATTTTACCGGTCAGGCAAAATTCAGTGAGTTTTCTTAATCGGTTCTTGCAACAAGATGTTTTGTTTGCCAATTTTTTGAATGGAGCTGCAGCAGGATGGATTCGTCCAATTTTTTGCAGCGGAGCCAATCTTTTATTTAAAAAGGAAGCATATTTAGAAGCGATAAATGAGACTTCTTTTTTTGAAATAGATAGTGGAGATGACGTATTTTTATTACGAGAATTCCAGCGAAAAAATAAAAAAATTAACGTTGAAACAGATTCTAATCTAGAAGTTGAAACAGAGTTACCTAAAACTATTGAGGAAAGTATTCATCAGCGTATGAGGTGGTTAGGTAAGTCGTTCAAGGTTGGAGATCGATTGGCTAATATGCTTGCTCAAGTTCAATTTGTTTTTTCGTTGTTAAATATCGGACTTCTTATTAGTTCTATAATTTTTATTCCGTTGAAATATGCTCTAATACTGATTTTTCTTAAAGTTCTAATTGAATTACTTTTTTCTTTTCACTACTATCAAAAAAGTAAACAAATCGGCTTGTGGTTAACCGTTCCTTTTTATTTGTTGATTCTTCCGATAATCAATGGAATGATGTTATTCGCTTTTTTAGGTTTTAAACCGAAATGGAAAGGGAGATTAGTTGTACAATAATACGTACAAGTTCAAAGAAGTGGCTATACAAAGCCAAATACAATATGGTAAGATCAGAACAAAGTTCCAATTTTTCCACCCAAAATTTTTCTGTTGGGTTAAAAGTATTACACTAAACAACGCGAGTAAAATAACTAATCCTGCGGATACCAAGTGTAATTGAAAAAAAACAGGATTCCAGCCAATGTTTAAAAGTAAATGAACTCCGTAAATTAATGCGTTTTGTTTTCCTGGATTTTTTTTCCAAACCAGTGTCATATAAACAGAAAACAACAACATGATCAAGGTCCATGCTGCCCCAAACACCCAACCTGGTGGAGTCCAAGGAGCGAGGTTTTGTGAAAAATACCATGTGTTTTGAGCAGGGCTGCTTCCCATTAGAAAACCACCGAGCCCAAGCGCTCCAAAATTGAGTACAAGAAATAGAAAAAAGGACATTAAAAATTTAACCATAACTTATTGTATCATTATTCCGCGAGCACCTAATTGCTTGATGGGTTTGAGGTTTTTTTCGCAGATTGTTTCAGGAGGAAAAACAAATTTCTTGTCGTACATCACTTCATTGACCCAAAAGCTCACCCAATATTCATTAGAAATACCAAAAACATCTTCCATGATAGGTTCAATTTTAGCGGCTTCATTCGGTAATAACACCTCGATACAATGACGCAAGGTGGATGTTTTGATTTTTTCACCCGTATTTGCATTTTCTCCGTAGCCTGTGCTGGTAATGATAATTCCTTCCATTATGTCCTCACGGAGATTAAGTAGATAGACGCCATATTCAGGCACATTTTCTTCGTTTATCAGTTGAACAACTGCAACACCCACATTCTCTACTTTAGGACCAAATAATTCTTCTCTCATTTCAATGCATTTAAAATAGCATAACCGTCTTCAATGTATCTAAAAATATCCGGAGAATGACCAACCTTATCTAAGTTTTCATCCAGATATTTTTTATCATTCTTCTTTTCAACGGGGATGTCATAATTTTGTTCCCGTTTCATTCCCAATCGAACAATAATCAAATTATCTTTAGGGATAGTCAAAACATATTGTCCCCGAAATCCTCTGAAGTAATGAACTGGATTTCCTTGGTTGTAATAAACCCAAGTATGTAACCCATAACGCTGATTTGGTGTTCCCTCATCTGTTTTCAGTTCTGGTGTTTTAACAAGTTCTTCCATGTAATTTTTTGAAATCAATTGCTTTTCGTTCCATTTGCCCTTGTTCAACAACAATCTTCCTAATAGCGCATAATCTTTAGCTGTGGCATAAAAACAACAGAATGATTTTTCGATTCCACCTTCATCATCCATGCTCCAATAGGCCTGTGAACTTGCCCCAATGGGCTTCCATAGTTTTTCTTCCATGTATTTAGACAAGGGCATTTTCGTTGCTTTACTCAATAAAATCCCTAGAATTTGTGAATTTCCGCTTTGATAATTGAACCGTACTCCTGGTTTTTCCACTACCAATTGTCGCGTTACCAAACCGTATAAATCGTCTGTAAAATATCCTTCAGCCGCTTCAGAAATAGGATTACTACCACTTTCCTCCCAGTCTAACCCAGAGGCCATAAGCAGCAGGTGTCGGATAGTAATGACATTCCTTCCCATATTATTAAACTCAGGAATATAATTTCCAACGGGTTCGTCCAAACTTTTTATATGTCCTTCGTCTAATGCAATCCCAATTAAGAGGGAAATAATAGTCTTTGCTGCTGAAAATGAATTTGACACTGTTTTTTCGTTGTGATCCCCCCAATACTTTTCAAATAATATTGAATCATTTTTTATTACTAAAAAGGCTGTTGTTCCCCATTCTTGGTGATAAGAATCTTGTTTTTGAGAAAATTTATATTCATTTTTTTTTGGGTGATTTGCCCATTTAAAATTCTGATTACTGGATTTTATGGTTGTTTTTGGAAATAAGTCTAAATCGTAAATTCCCGGACCTGTCTCGCCTCTTAGGTATGTTTTTGCTATTCCCGAATACATGTAGTACCTTCCCGAAAGAAGAATAAATAAATTCACAATAAGAATGAATCCGAGAAGAAAGAATAAAATTCCTTTACCTATTTTCTTAACGAGTTTCTTCATTTTCTTTTATTTCAAAACCAAAAAGCTGTTGAAGCTCATCAAGAATTATCGGAATAACTTCTTCAACTGTTACGGTTCTACTAATTTCTTTTTCCAATGAAGTTACGTCTTTATTCTGAATTCCGCAAGGGATAATATGGTTGAAGTAGTTTAAATCCGTACAGATATTGAAGCCAATACCATGCATGGTCATCCATCGTGAGCTTTTAACACCCATGGCGCATATCTTGCGAGCATTGATGGTACTAGGCTCAAGCCAAACCCCCGTTAATCCGTCGCTTCGCTCACCTACCACATTGAATTTCGATAAGGTTTGAATAACCGTTTCTTCCAAAAAGCGCATGTATTTGTGAATATCAGTAAAAAATTGCTCTAAATCAAAAATTGGGTAAATTACCAACTGACCGGGACCATGATAAGTTATGTCGCCTCCTCGATTGATGTGGTAAAACGTAGCGTTTTTTTGCTCTAATTCATTTTGATCCAATAAGAGATGTTCTTTCTCTCCACTTTTTCCAAGTGTATATACATGCGGGTGCTCACAAAATATCAAATGATTTTCAGGAATTAGTTCCTCCGTTCCATTTCGTTTATTGATTTTTCGTTGAACGCCTTCTTGAAATAGTTTTTCCTGAAAATCCCACGCTTCTTTGTAATCAACTTTTCCTAAAAAATGACAGGAAACACGTGGTTTCATACCTTAAAAATTAGAAAGTTCGCCTTTCAAGTAATCAATAATTTTTATATCGATAATATCTTGGTTGTTTGCCTCACATAAATAATAAGAAGCCCAATCAACAATATGAATTAAGTAAAGCGATTGTTCTACTCGTGAACCACCTTTTGCATGAATTGTCATTACTTTACCGCACTTATCTTCGGTTGCTTTACTCGTAATTTCAAAACGTTTTTTATTTCGTGGGTGAATGTCTGAAGTTTCAAAAAACACAGGAGCAAATCGGTTATCTCCACCTCCCCAGCCAACTAGCTCGTTATGATTCATTTCTGGTATGGTGTGATGCCAACACAAATACTTTGAATTTTCGTTAAATTGTTGTCTTGCACGAACAATTACTCCTTCGTAAATCGTTTCGCCGTATAAAATACCCACTTTCCCGAACAAATGATTTGAAAGTTCTTGAGCAACTGATTGAATTTCAGCTAAGTTATTTGTCAAAAGCGCACTTGATTTTTCCATTTGTTCAATATTTGAAGAACCAATTAAATGGAATGAATTCAAGATATGAAGTAATTGAACCAACGAGTAAGCTAAAGTACTTCGAGGTGGGTTCCCGCCAGGAACGAGGATACAATCGTAGTTATTTTCTTTGCAGAAATCCGCCATTTTTCCACCGCTGCACACACAAACAATATGCGCACCTAGCGATTTCGCAATTTCCAACGCTGATATAGTTTCTTCCGTATTTCCAGAATATGATGATCCAATTACAAGAGAATTAGAGGATGCAAAAGCAGGTAAGGTGTAATCCGTTACGAGGGAAACGGGTATTTTTATTTCATCAAACACCCAGTTTGAAACGATTTTGGCGCCAATACCTGACCCCCCCATGCCACATATAATGACATTTTCTATCTTGTTGGTTGGTGTTTTAAGTAATGCAGCTTTTGCAATTGAAAGTGCTTCTTCAATATGTTTTGGAAAATCATGAATTAACTGTTTCATATACGTAGGAATTGATTTAAATAAAATTTTTGGCAAAAATACAGAAAAGTAAAATGAAAAGGTAACTAAATTCTTATCCCTTTTTTAATCTTTCTTTGATAAAGAGCTCAATCGCTCCAACCATTGAAGGAGCATTTGGTTGAGGAGCATGCAAGTCAAGTCGTAAATGGTTTTTAACAACTGCTTGTGCTGTAGTCGTTCCAAAAGCTGCAATAGCCGTGTTTTCTTGCTTGAAATCTGGGAAATTCTTAAACAAAGACTCAATTCCACCAGGACTAAAAAACACGAGCATATCATATTTAACATCTCCCAAATCAGAAAGGTCAGCCGCAACAGTTTTATACAGAATTACTTTCGTAAATTCAATATTTTGTTCTTCAAGTGTAAGCGGAATATTATCTCTAAGAATATCAGTACAAGGCAGAAGAAATTTCTCCTCCTTGTGTTTTTTCATAACATCAGCAAGCTGTTCGATGGTTTGTTTACCAAAGAAAATTTTTCGCTTGCGATAAGCCACGTATTTTTGCAAGTAAAGAGCAACTGCTTCTGAAATACAGAAATACTTCAAATCATCCGGAACTTCGTAGCGAATTTCTTCGGCAACACGAAAAAAATGATCAACTGCTACTTTAGATGTTAAAATAATTCCTGTAAAATCTGGGAGGTTTACTCGTTGAGCTCTAAATTCTTTGGCATCAACTCCTTCAACTTTGATAAAAGGCCTAAAATCAATTTTGATTTTATATTTTTCAGCCAAATCGTAGTAAGGGGATTTTTCTCCTTCAGGCTTAGGTTGAGATACTAAAATTGATTTGATAGCCAATTCTAAAAAGTTTAACCGTTTTCTATACCTCTGAAAATTTAACAAAAACATGAACAAACATGTAGATTGGAAAAATTTCGAGGGTGCAAAGATACAAAATTATGTAATACCACGAAATATTTTCTTGAAAAGAGAATGAAATGATTTTAATTAAGCGAATCAGATACAAGAGCGAGAATATCGCGATAGCAAAAATAGAAAACTGTTCATTCCATTGAGAGTTCAATAACCAGGGTAGATTCAATATCAATGCGGTTAATCCACTAATATGGATAAAGTTTAAATTATGTAAATGCCCAATGGGCAATTTTGTGGAATAGGAAGTTAAAAAACCAACAAGGTAAAAACCAATAAGATAAATGAGTAAAATAACAATTGCCAACCCGAACGAGAAAAGGTAATGGGCTAAATCATTATCAAAAATAGGTCGTGTAGCCAAGAAAGCAAGCAGTGATCCACTGAAAAGAAAGTTTAGAATTAGGAAGAACGAACCCAACGGATGAATTTTGATGGAGTCGTTAAAAGCGACCTCAGTTTTAAAATTGAGCAAAGTTCCAAAGGCAGAGCTAATGGTTTTTGAGTTACTCAGTCGAGCCATCCCCAAAAAAGCTACGCCCAGAAAAAGGAGCAGAAGCTGGTAACTATCGTAAAATGATTTTCTGGCAATAAGTTCCCCAGTTTGAATTAATGCAACTAAAAGCATGAACAAAATTAAGTAGCATTATTGATTCAGCAATGCGAAGATTGGAATATATTGAAAATTAATTGGGTATCGAGAATGTTTATTCAAAATCACTTATAAAAACTCATCTCCTCCACATACTTTTTTACCGGTTCGGTGAGTAAATAACTTACGTCTTTACCAGCCTTTATGGCATTTCTTATAAACGTACTAGACACGTTCATCATTGGTACATCCGCGCAGAAAATAACTTTCTTATGCGAAAGAAAATCGGAAGAATTAGCATCACTCTGTTTTTCGTCTTCCGATAGTGCACGTGGATAAACATACAGTTTATGTTTCTCTAGTATTTGCTCGTAATTATACCATTTGTGGAGCGTACGTAAATTATCTTCACCTAAAATTAAGGCAAACTCATGATTTGGATATTTCTCCATCAAATAAGTAAGCGTATGGATTGTATAATTTGGTTTTTTTAATGCAAATTCCACATCTGAAGCTTTTAATTTTGGATTGTCATCTATGGCTTCTTTTACGAGCATGAGTCGATGAAAATCAGGTAATAAAGTTGATTTTTGTTTTAAAGGATTCTGAGGTGTAACAACCAACCAAACTTGATCTAAATCGGTGTACTGCGCCATGTAATTGGCGATTACCAAATGACCAACATGTATTGGGTTGAAAGTTCCAAAAAACAATCCTATTTTCATGGTTTTTTACTACGTTTGATGGTCCTTAGGTTGATTTCAATACTCATTCAGCAGCCAAAAATTTTAAAACTACTTTCTTAATTTCGTTTACTGCAACCTCTAACTCATTATTTACCAAAATATAATCAAATTCATTTGCTCGTTTCATTTCAACGGTTGCTTTTTCAATGCGCATTTGAATTTTCTCTTCCGATTCCGTTTTTCTTGATCTCAAACGCTTCTCTAAAATTTCCATAGAAGGTGGCTGGACAAAAACGGCCAATGCTTTATCTCCAAAATAATGTTTTAGATTTAGTCCTCCGACCACATCTACATCGAAGATTACGCTCTTGTTTTCATTCCAGATTTTTTCTATTTCGGAAGTTAAAGTGCCGTAATAATTATTTGTGTAAACCTCTTCCCACTCAATAAATTCATCGTTGTCAATTTTTGATTTGAATTGATCAATGGTCAAAAAATAATAATCTACTCCGTGTTTTTCATTGGGACGAGCCTCTCTGCAGCATGCTGATACGGAAAATGAAAGGGATGGAATTTCTTGAATCAACCGATGAACAATCGTGGTTTTCCCTGCGCCGGAAGGAGCTGAAAAAATAATGCATTTACCTTCTTTTTGTGCCATTACAAGGTGTTTAGAACTTGTTCTTTAATTTTCTCCAAATTATCTTTCATTTCAACAACCAGTTTTTGCATTTCGGTATGGTTAGATTTGCTTCCTAAGGTATTGATTTCTCTACCAATTTCTTGTGCGATGAAACCCAGTTTCTTTCCTGAAAAAGGCAAATGCATGGTTTCTGTAAAATAATCTAAGTGATTGGATAATCTTATTTTTTCTTCAGAAACATCCATTTTCTCAATGTAAAAGATCATTTCTTGTTCCAAGCGATTGAGATCAATGGAACTATTTTCTAATTCTTTTAATCCTTTTTGAATTCGGTCCTTTACAGTTGATATTCGCTCAGATTCAAATCTTGGAATTTCGAGTAAATCTTTTCGAATAGCATCAATTCTATTTTTTAAGTCAGATTTAATTGCCTCTCCTTCTTGTTTTCTGAAATTCGTTAGAGCCGTGCAAGTTTCTGCAACCAATTGTAAAACCCACTCTTTTTCCTCTTCTGGAATTTCGGTAGATTGGTAGTTTATCACATCTGGCATTTTTAAAACAAGCGCTAAATAATCAGTTGGTTGATTACCCATTTGTTCATTTAATGCACGAATATCTTGGTAATATTGTTTTGCTAATTCTGTATTTATCGAACCAGATTCACTTGCTCCTGAACTCTCTAAATAAACGCCAACATCAATTTTACCACGATTTAGCTGCTCTGCAATGATTTTTCGAATATCTGATTCAAGTTCCTTGTATGGACCGTTGAATTTAAGGTTTAGATCTAATGATTTGCTATTCAATGAGCGTATTTCAACTGAAACTTTCTTTGTTCCATGCACTCCGTTGGTTTTTCCAAAACCAGTCATTGATAAAAGCATATTCATTTTGTTTGCGCAAAGGTAGGAAATTTGAAGGGTATTTTAAATTTGATTATTAAAGATTAATCTTCGTAAAAATCTTATTCTCAATTAAACAGTTTATTTTTGAAGAATGAAAGCATTTATCCATGGTTTTGGGTGTTTTTTTCGGGGGATGGGATTTTCTATAACCCGATTTAGCCCGTGGTTTTTGGTGCCACTTATTTTATGGTTTATTCTTGTTTTTAGTCTAACCTTTCAATTGAGTGATTTTCTTTTACCGTATTTGTTTGAATTCATAGAGTATTTGACGGGAATTGATTTAACTCAAAACACAACATTAACTAATTGGAGGGAAATACTAAAGTTTGGTTTTCAATGGGGATTAATTGTGGTAGTATATGTGTTTTTATGGTACGTACTGAGTCGATATATGAAATACGTTGTTCTTATTATTCTTTCCCCTTTATTTGCTTATCTTTCAGAGAGAACAGAAGAAATTTTAACTGGAAATAATTATCCCTTCGAATTCAAACAATTGGTAAAAGATTCGTTCAGAGGGGCAGGAATAGCAATGAGAAATTTATTAATTGAAACATTTTTTATTCTCGTTTGCACTATTATTAGTTTTATATTCCCTATTGTTTCCCCCTTTACATTGGTATTCCTCTTTATGGTTAACAGTTATTTCATGGCATTTAACTTTTTTGATTATGTGGCAGAGAGAAAACGCTTGAACATTTCAGAAAGTATTCGCTATATGAGAGCTAATTCATATACTTTACTTGGCTTTGGTGTTGCTTATAACCTAGTTTCTTTTGTGCCTTTTTTAGATTGGGTTCTTGCTCCAATTAGTGCTGCTTCAGGTGCTGTTATTGCAGATGCCGAATTACCTGACGGCAAAAACTCATTTTCTTTCAAGCAGAATCTATTGCCTGGTTCTAATGAAACACCCAAGTTGTTAAATCAAGACTGAATTTAGGGATAAAGCTGTCACTTTTAGTGTTCATTTCCATTGTTATTTCTAATTTTGTACCATGAAAAGATACAAAATAGCTGAATTATTAGGGGATACAGGTCGAGAGTTACTTGGTCAAGAAATAACAGTGAAAGGTTGGGTACGTGCTTTTAGAAGCAATCGATTTATTCAATTGAACGATGGGTCTTGCATGTCCACAATTCAGGCAGTTGTTGATTTTGAACAATTTGACGAAGCTGTACTTAAAAGAATTACCACGGCTTCTGCGCTTTCATTGACTGGGCAATTAGTGGAATCAATAGGTTCTGGCCAGGCACTCGAATTGCAAGTTTCTGCGGTAGAAATCTTAGGTGACGCCAATCCGGATGAGGTACAAAAAACGGTAATGCAACCCAAAAGACACAGTTTGGATTTTTTGCGAGAGCAGGCTCATTTGCGATTTAGAACTAACACATTTGGCGCGGTTTTCAGAATTAGACATGCTGTAGCTTATGCTATTCATAAATTTTTCAATGACAGAGGATTCTTCTATTTGCATACGCCAATTATTACAGGTTCAGATGCGGAAGGAGCAGGGGAAATGTTTCGCGTAACCAATCTTGATCCTAAAAACCCACCTTTGAATGAGGATGGCACTGTAAACTTCAAGGAAGATTTTTTCGGTAAACCAGTAAACTTAACTGTTTCTGGTCAATTAGAAGCTGAGCTGGCTGCTTTAGCTTTGGGTCAGGTATATACTTTTGGGCCCACATTCCGAGCTGAAAATTCGAATACATCAAGGCATTTAGCTGAGTTTTGGATGATTGAACCTGAAGTTGCTTTTAATGATTTAAGGGACAATATGGATTTAACGGAAGACTTCCTAAAATACATTTGCTCCTATATATTGGAAAATTGTGCGGAAGATTTGAAGTTTTTAAATGATCGAGATGCACAAGAACAAACTCAGAAGCCACAGCAGGATAGAAACGAGCTTTCGTTAATTGAGCGTTTGGAATTTGTCATAAATAATCCGTTTAAGCGCTTGACTTACACCGAAGCAATTGATGTTTTGTTAAATTCAAATCATTATAAAAAGAAAAAATTCAAATACGATGTTTCGTGGGGAATTGATTTACAAAGCGAGCACGAACGCTATTTGGTGGAAAAGGAGTTTAAATGTCCTGTGATTTTGACGGATTATCCTGCCCAAATAAAGGCGTTTTACATGCGTTTGAATGAGGATGGAAAAACGGTGGCAGCGATGGATGTGCTTTTCCCAGGAATTGGAGAAATCGTTGGTGGATCGCAAAGAGAAGAGCGTTATGAAATTCTTCACAAAAAATGCGAGGAATTTGGTATTCATCCCGATGAGCTTTGGTGGTATATGGACACTCGAAAATTTGGTACGGTGCCACATGCAGGATTTGGTTTGGGTTTTGAACGAATGGTCATGTTTGTTACTGGAATGTCAAATATCAGAGACGTCATTCCTTTTCCGAGAACGCCGCAAAATGCTGAATTTTAGTTAGATTTATTTATATGAATCCTGTGAAACGCGAACATTTTATTCCTATCGATAAAGAAATAATTCTTCAGCAACAGATTAATGACAATAAATTTAACGATGAACAAATTAATCAGATAACTAAATTATTTGAAATTCTAGAGCATTATTTTCATTATGAAGGGTTTAGTTTCAATAAAGTAATAAAAAAAAATTATATTTTTTTCGACCCTGATAAATCTCCTGAGGAGAAATTAGTATATCAAGGAGAGCCTAATAAAACTGAATTTTTAGATAATCTTAGCACTGTTTTGAAAAGAGGAAATTACACTCAAATTGACAATGCTGTGATTGAGGATGCTATGGTTAATGATGACTTGATTGGACTCAAACTAAAAATTAATTTTGATTATTTTAAAGAGTATAAAATTTTTTATCGAGGTGTTGACCAATTTAATGAAAAAGTTCGTCACAGGTTTTTTTGGAAAAAAGAAAAGCAGTTTGAAACCTTTGAAAGGGTAATTGTTTATTTAGAATATAAGGATAAGGATTATTTTGAATCAAAGAAAATTAAAGTTGAAAAACTTTCATTTGAGCCATCTTCAATTATTCTTAAAACGTTTAAAAGAGTTCCAAAGAATGATATTGAAACAATTTTTCCACATGCTACACCTGTAATGTCTTTAAAGGATAAACTTCTTTTATGGGTTCCAGCATTGGGGGGTGGTATTCCACTTATTACAACGAAAGTTGTTCCTCCTTTAATTGCCATGTATGCTGCATACAAAGCTGGGGAGACATTAAATTCACATGCTATCCAAACGCAATTAATTCAGGGTGTAGTTGCTTTAGGTCTAATAGGGGCCTATTTATTTAGGCAGTATAAGAGGTTTTTAACCAAAAAAAACGAGTTTTCTAAAATGCTTTCCGATAGCCTATATTTTAAAAGCATTGCCAATAATAGTGGGGTATTTCCTGCATTAATTGACGGAGCTGAAGAGGAGGAACTAAAAGAAACCATTCTAGCCTATACCTTTTTGTTAATGAGTAATGAGCCTATTTCAGCAAAAGATTTAGATGAAAAAATAGAAGATTGGTTCCGTATTAAGTTCAATAAAGAAATCGATTTTGATGTTCAGGATGCATTGGTTAAACTAGAAAGGTTAAGAATAGGAATAGAATCAAATGGCAAGTGGTCTGTTTTATCTACAGAAAATGCATTAAGAAGAATTGATGAAATTTGGGACGGAATATTCTCGTACAATACTAAAGAATGATTCTATTTATTTATAAAACTGCTTCTCCTTTAACTGAAGCATTTTAACACGTTTTGTTTTTGCATCAATAAATAAGATATTAGATAAAATAAGTGTCTTGTCGTTATAGTAAATTTCTTTTTCTTCTACTAATTCTCCAAACGAATAGGAAAAAATGTTTTTTATATTGCCGAATGTATCATATTGATAGCGCCATTCTTCAACTGGCTCGGAACTTGAATTTACAAACTTCTTTTTTGATTCCAACCAACCTCTTTCGTTGTATGAGTAAGTTACTTTATAAAATCCATTTGTTGTTATAGATCTTTCTGAAATTTCAACTAAATATCCATTTGAATTGTATTTTATTGTTTTCTCTAAATAAGGCAAGTTGTAGTTATTGTAGATGGTGCAGATTTCAGTGGAATCAATTAGTTTGTACTTCATTGTTTCCTCGTTAATAAGAAAGCTTTCAACCAATTCACCTTTACTGTTTAGAATATCACGCTTGTAAATTTGCTTTATGATACGACCTTTTTCATCTAATTCATTTACGATCGCGGTATAACCATTGTGTTCCTTTTTGCGATGTTGAATCAATTGATTCTTCTCGTTATAGAAATAGAAATTTTCTAATGAATCTGTACTGTTGGTTCCTTGATACGTTTCAATGGTATGCGATAAGCGTCCTTGTTCGTCAAATTCATAAACACAGTATAAACCAGTTTGAATAACTGGTGTTGTTGGACTTGTTACCGAGAAAAAACCTTTTAGTTTCTTTATTTTGTTTTTTGAAACAAAGTCGCTATTGAAAAAAGGGTTTTGTCCAAATGCTTGCCCTTCACTATTATCAATAATTTGCGTGTTGGCAGTGAAAAAGCTGCCTAAGATGATAATCAAAAATGAAAGTATATGTTGCATTAACTATACTTTACTTTTATTTAAAGAAAAGGCAATTAATAAGGTCAAAAGGAAAAATAGTCCTGAAAATACAATGATTAATCCTGTTGAGAACACTAAAAGTTTGACAAGTAAGAAGAGTAAAATTGAAAGTAAAAACAGCGACAAACCTACTATTCGAATTAAAAAAGTGCTGCGTTTAAATTCTGTGGTAATTGCAAGAGATAGCGATAAACAAAGTGAAAAATTAATGAAAACATTAATTCCGAAAATGATTTTATAATCTCCAGAGCCTATAAAAAATCCGGGGATTAAAATAAAACCATAGGAGAGTAAGGCAGCGATTAAAATCGCAAATACGAGCATTACAAAATTAATTTTCATTGTCAAAAAGTTTGATAGTTTCTATAGGTAGAAGGTTCATCAATTAAACTGTTCCCGGTAATTTAGGCGGGGTTAACGCTACAAATTTTAGTATTTCCGGTACTTCTTCAATTTTTTTCCAAGTGGTCATTCCGGGTTTCCACGCCAATGTTTCCTTTTTTACCTTTCCTTGTTGTAACAATTCAATAGTTTCTCTCCCTGAAAAAGGACCGGATTGTTGTCCATCAATGGCATAATAGAACAGTTCAGTAGTTGAATTTCCTTGCATTGCATTCATCGCCCCAGGCACGACGGTGTTTTTAATGGATTGATTCATGGAAGCCACCATTTGCTGCGAAATGGCAAGGCTCAGTCCAAATTCTACGAGTTTATCTACTGAAAAAAAATCGGAGTCATTCATGATTTATAATTTATGGATTTGGTGGAATAGGCGGTGGAACTTGATTAAATAGCGTTGAGAATTCTGCCACGTTTTCTGCTTTTTCCCAAGCGGTCATTCCTGATTTCCATACCAGCGTTTCTTTCGTAATTTGATTTGAAGTAACAAGTTGGAGTAATTCCATCATTTTGAAAGGCCCGGCCTGTTGACCATTTAAAGCGATAAAAAAACTTTCAACTGGCAACGGTGGTGGTGTATTTTGAGGTTGATTTACCGCCCCCGTCATTTGATTCATCATTCCCGCCATTTGATTTCCCATCGCTCCTCCCAAGGCCATTCCAGTCATAAGTCCGGCAGGATTCATTCCCGATCCGTCACCCCCTCCTGTTTGCGTCATATTGCCTAAATTTTCAGCCGCTGTTTTTAATACGTCCGCTTGTTGATTAATAGCATGTGTGTTAATAAAATTGGTTTCTGTTTGAAGTTTTTGAGCACGTTGGGCCTCCTCACGTTGAATCCTCAGGGTTTCTTCCAAGTTTTCAGCATTCATCGCCTGTGTTTCTGCAATATTTTTAATATTTATTTCGCCTTGTGCTTCAATAGTTTTACTAACTTGATCTGCGGTAATCGCCATCAGTTTAATATATTGCTCAGATGTTTTATCAATCTCAATGGCACTGACATCCAACGCTTTGAAATTAAGTCCAAAATCCTGCGATATTCTATTTGAAATTTCCGGACTAATCCGGTCGTTAACTTCTTGAATTTTACGTTCTAACTGAACAACAGGCATTTGTGTTTCAGCAGGTAGATTAGAAACAACTTGCTTGATAATTTTGGAAATAGCTGCTTTGATTTGTTCAAAAAGATCTTCCTTGCTAAACTCAATTAGTCTATTGAGATTTATGAACGATTGATAATCAGTTAGATTGAACGTTAGTGTACCACGAACAGCAACAGGAACCGAAAAATCTATAAAACGTGGATCAAAAACATCGAAATAGGGAATTCCAAATTTAATTTGATTATTACCAGAGATGTTAATGAAATAAATTTCAGCCTGAAAAGGACTTTCTCCTCCAAAGGCAGTCCCAACAATATTTGCTAATACTGGGAAATTTGCGGTTTTTATTGTTTCGTCGTGCGGGCCAATAATGAAATCTTGTATTGCGCCGCCATCTTTAGAATATACGAAAACGGCAACTTCACCTTGCTTTACTCTAAGACTGCTCCCGTAGCGAATTGCATTTTCTTTTCGCGTAGTTTCAGTGCTTCCTGCTGGTCTCCATTTCCAAACAAGATATTCCGGTTCATCGCACCGAATCACATCCATAAAACCGCCTTCTGAACTGCTAAATAGACCCATATTATTCTATATCTAATTGTTTTGCGTAATAATTTAATTCTTCAAGCGTTTTTGCGTCATCTTTTAGACCGAACCTTGCTTTGATTATAATTTGTTCACATTTGGTTTTCCAAACAGGCACCATTTCATTATGAACTTTGTTTTCAGGATTGTTTTTTGTGAAAAAATTACCATTTTGCTTCGCCTTTGGGTAGGCTAATGCGAGAAATTCTAAAATATCTGTTTTTGTAGTTGGAATAGGAAAGCTAGAAATAATCTCCATTTTTTTACGTTCAATAGCCCCCGGTCCCATGATATTTGAAAATGCCTCAGCATAAAGATTTCCAAGTGCAGCAAATGGGTTATTACTTTCTTGTTTTTGTTGACGTTGAGATTCAATTTCATTCAACATTTCAAACAGCTTCTGAATGGTATTATTCGTATTCCTTTCGCTTACTTCGTGACCACAATCCGAACATTTTATTGAATAGGCAGGAAGATTCCCTCCGCAGGAAGGACATTTGGATTGATTAAATGTTTTGCTTTTCAATTCTACTGGAATAGGAGGGGGTACTGTGTTTGCCGGTTGTGATTCATTCTCATTTGTCTGATTCGGATCTGCTTGTATCCTCTCATACAAACGTGCATCTAGAACCATTTCAAATTCATCTTTATCAATCCCCTGTTCAGCTGCCTTTCGCAATAGAACTTCTCTTTCTTTGTCTGTCAACTTTCCATCAACTAGTGCAAGTTCAATTAAGTTCTCTATTCGTTCATCGTACATTTTCAGTTCTGTAAATTCTGAGTTATTCAAAGGTATAAAATTAATTGATTCTACAAAACCTATGTTTGATATTGAATCTTCAATTAAAATAGGACGTCGAAAGTTTTTCTCCCAAACTTTCTAAAAAAATCAATCAATTGCTGTCATTACAAAAAAATCATGTAAATTTATCTAACAATTAATTTTACGTTAACAGTAATTTCTTTATGATTGATAGCACGTTTTTGACCGATGAAAAAATTGATTTGAAAGAATCGCTAAAAAAGTATTTTGGTTTTGATCAATTTAAAGGAACACAGGAGCAAGTAATTCATAATGTTTTATCGGGAAAAAACACATTCGTAATCATGCCGACAGGGGGAGGAAAATCCCTTTGTTATCAGCTGCCAGCTTTAATTTGTAATGGAACGGCAATTATTGTATCTCCACTTATTGCATTGATGAAAAATCAAGTTGACTCGATCAGAAATGTGAGTGATAGCGAGGGCGTTGCCCATTTTTTAAATTCTTCATTATCTAAAACAGAAATTACAAAAGTCAAGAATGATATTCAGTCCGGATTAACGAAAATGTTGTTCGTTGCACCTGAATCTCTAACAAAACAAGAGTATATTGATTTTTTAACATCGGTTGAAGTTTCATTTTTTGCCATTGATGAGGCGCATTGTATCTCTGAGTGGGGGCACGATTTTCGTCCAGAATACCGTCGCTTAAGAGAGATTTTCGAACGAATTTCGAACGTCCCTATAATTGCGCTTACTGCCACGGCAACGCCAAAAGTTCAATATGATATTCAAAAGAACTTGAACATGTTGGATGCAACGGTTTTCAAATCATCATTTAATCGAGATAATCTCTATTATGAGATTCGACCAAAGCGTGACGTTGAAAAGCAAATTGTGAAATACATAAAAAATCATGCGGGTAAAAGCGGAATTATTTATTGCTTAAGTCGCAAAAAGGTAGAAGAATTTGCTGAATTGCTCCAAGTAAATGGAATTAATGCATTGCCATATCATGCAGGATTAGATGCGGTTTCAAGGGCAAAACATCAGGATATGTTTTTGATGGAAGAGGTTGATGTTATTGTTGCGACAATTGCTTTTGGAATGGGTATCGATAAGCCAGATGTGCGTTACGTAATCCATCATGATATTCCTAAATCGATAGAAAGTTATTACCAAGAAACTGGTAGAGCCGGTAGAGATGGGGGAGAAGGTGAATGCATTGCGTTTTATAGTTACAAGGATATTGAAAAGTTAGAGAAATTCTTACAAGGCAAGCCGGTTTCTGAACAGGAAATTGGTAAGCAATTGTTGGGGGAAATGGTTTCGTATGCTGAAACTTCCATGTGTCGACGAAAATTTGTACTTCATTATTTTGGTGAAGAATTCAATGAAAAGGAGTGTAATGAATATTGCGATAATTGCAAAAATCCTAAAGAACGCAAAGAAGGAAGTGAATTTGTTTCAATGTTGCTCAAAGCGGTAGAACAGTTGAACGAATCTCAAAAAGCCAAGCATTATTGTGCTTTCTTAGCAGGTAATGTCACCTCAGATATTAAATCCTACCAGCACGATAAGTTGAGTTTATTTGGCATGGGGAATGAAAAAGACGAACATTTTTGGAATGCAGTGATTAGACAAGTTACTGTATCTGGATTGATTCAGAAGGATATAGAAAGTTATGGGATCATTAAATTGACTGAATCAGGCAGGAAATACATGGAGAATCCTACTCCGTTCATGTTGATTCAAGAACGAGATTTCTCAAATACTGATGAAGACGATGACAATATAATTTCAACAGGTGCAAAGGGAGGAGCTTTTGATGAGAATTTATATGATATGTTGGTAGATCTGAGAAAGTCCCTTTCAAAACAACGCAATATTCCACCATTTGTCATTTTCCAAGATCCTTCTTTGAAAGATATGTGTTTCCATTATCCAACTTCTCTTGAAGACTTAACGAACATTCAAGGTGTGGGTTCTGGAAAAGCAACACGATATGGAGAGCCATTTATTGCTTTAATTGCGAAATATGTTGATGAGAACGATATCGAACGCCCGCAAGACATGGTCATCAAATCTTTGGTTAATAAATCAGGATTAAAAGTTCAACTCATTCAAAACATTGATAGAAAGTTGCCACTCGAAGACATTGGTCGATCGCAGGGCAAAACTTTAGTTGAAATTATTGATGAAATCGAAGCAATTGTATCTTCGGGAACTAGAGTAAATATCAAATATCACATAGATAATATCTTGGATTCAGAAAATCAAGAAGAAATTTATGAATATTTTTCTGAGGCTGAGACTGATGATATCGTTGAAGCATATCATGAATTTGATGGTTTATACACAGAAGAAGAACTTCGTTTGATGCGAATAAAGTTTATGAGTGAAATGGCGAATTAATTTTGCCAAATTAACCTTCGGTTATGTGCTAATATTCAAACCGATAAACTATCTTTGCACTCCTAAAAAATAATTATTATGCGTTTAATTACTGTTGGTAGTGTTGCTTTTGATGCAATTGAAACTCCGTTTGGAAAAACAGACAAAATTGTTGGTGGTGCCGGAACCTTTATTACCCTTTCGGCTTCATTTTTTGTAAAATCACAAGGCATTATCTCTGTTGTTGGGGATGATTTCCCTACCGATACTTTGGAATTCATGAATTCGAGAGGAATTAACACTTCTGGGATACAAATTAAACAAGGTGAGAAGACATTTTTTTGGTCTGGGAAATACCATAATGACATGAATTCTCGTGACACATTAATTACAGAATTAAACGTTTTAGAACATTTTGATCCGATTGTTCCAGATGCTTTTTCGCAAGCTGATTATTTGATGTTGGGAAATCTTTCGCCCCAAGTACAGCGACAAGTAATTGAGCGAATGGCGAAGAGACCAAAATTGATTGCAATGGATACAATGAATTTTTGGATGGATATTGCCATGGATGATTTGCGTGAAACTATTTCTATGGTAGATGTTTTGATTATTAATGACGAGGAAGCACGTCAGCTTTCTAAAGAATATTCATTACTGAAAGCATCTAAAATAATTCGTGCAATGGGACCAAAAATTCTCATCATTAAAAAAGGGGAACATGGTGCGTTATTATTTCATGAAAATCATGTATTCTTCGCACCTGCATTGCCTTTAGAGGAAGTTTTTGATCCAACAGGAGCTGGAGATACGTTTGCTGGAGGATTTATGGGATATTTAGCAGCAACGGATGACATTTCATTTGAAAATATGAAGCGTGCAATCATTGCTGGTTCAGCATTAGCGTCTTTCAGTGTCGAAAAATTTGGAACCACGCGATTAACTGAAATAACGGAATCGGATATGGAAAAAAGAATGCAGCAATTCGTTTCACTTACGAATTTTGAAATGAATCAACTCGCCTAAATTATTGTTATGGAAATAAATCCATTTATTAGCAAACTTCAGACTTTAATTGATCAAGAAGACCTTTTAAATTTAGGAAGAGAAGCACAAGATCTAAAAACTCGTTTTGATGATTTTATACTTGAGGAAGAACGCAAAGATCAGGTGAATGCACTTAATGCAGCTGAAAGTGGAGAGGTCTATGAAAATTTAGATTTTTCACCTTTGAAGCAAGCTTTTTTTGAGTTATATGATGCGTTTAAAACAAAGCGAAATCAACAGAAAACTCTGAAAGAGGCTCTTGAAAAAGAAAATTTAAAGCTGAAACGTTCGTTAATTACTCGCTTGCAAGATGTAATTGAAAACGAAGAAAATATTGGTGTAGCCTATAATGCGCAAAAGGAAATTCACGAAACGTGGAAAAAAATAGGTGATATACCTCGGGATAAAAGAGATGAGGTACAGCGAGATTATTCACGCATGCTCGAAATATTTTTTCACAACATGAAAATTTATCGCGAGTTGAAGGATCACGATTATCACCGCAATGCGCAACTTAAATTGTCTTTGATTAATCAACTTGAAGCGTTGAAGAATTCCAATGCTATCAAAGATATGGAGTCCGCTCTAAAGACTTTACAAAATGAGTGGGAAGAAATAGGACCTGTTCTTAACGATGATTGGGAAAAATTAAAAGTTCATTATTGGGATTCTGTTCGTGCGGTCTATGAAAAAATCAATCAGTTCTACAACGAACGAAGAAATACACAGTTAGATAATCTTGCTAAGAAAAAGGAATTAGTTACTGAAATTCATGCGGTTAATTCAAAATTAGATGAGATAGATTCTTCTAAATCCTGGGAAAAAGCTACTGAAAAAGTTATTAAAACACAGAATGACTGGAAATCAATCGGTCAGGCTCCTCGAAAAGAAAATGATGAGGTTTGGAAAGAATTTCGTGCAGCTTGTGATGTCTTTTTTGAGGCAAAAAAAGCTTTTTACAAGGTGATTGAAGGAAAACAAAAAGAGGTTGTTGAGAAAAAAAGAAAGTTAATTGATCAAGCTAAAAGTATTCAAGAGTCAACTGATTGGAAAACAACTTCTGAGAAATTAATTCGTTTACAAAAAGAATGGAAAAATAGTGGAAATGCTGGTCAACGTTTTGAAAATAAATTATGGTCAGAATTTCGTGCTGCATGTGACATGTTTTTCAATGCCCGTGAGGAAAGTTTAAAAGAACAACAATCAGCCCTTATTGCAAATGTTGAGTTGAAAAAACAAGTAATTGATAAATTAGCGAACATTGAATTATCAGGGGATAAAAAAGCGGATTTGATCATTCTAAAGGAAATAAATGAGGAATTCAAAGCTATTGGAAATGTACCAAATGAGCATAGAGATGAATTAAATCTTTTGTTCCGTAAAACAATGGATTCTCACTATGAAAATCTCAATATAGATTCAAATGAGAAGGAGTTGATACTATTTAAAGCCCGTTTTGACACTTTGTCAAGTGGTTCAAATAGAGTTGATTTTATTCAAAAAGAACGTTCTGCAGTGAGAAAACAAATCGACCAACTGAACGCAGAAGCAATTCAAATGGAAACAAATTTAAGTTTCTTTTCAAGATCAAAAGGGGCGGATAATTTGCGCAAAGAAGTTGATCAAAAAATAAGTGCTATTCAACAGAAAATTGAAGGGTTAAAACGCAAATTGAAAGCCATACCAAGTGAATAGTTTTATCAATATCCTAACACTTGTATTAACATTTCCATTATTGGCTTTGGCAATCTTTTCAGGTTTTGATATTCCTATTGATTCTTTGGGAATAACAGGCTCTGAAATTTCTTATCAAAAGGAGATTTTTTTAGCAATCGGAATTTGTATTTTCCTCATTCAAATTAGACGTAGTTCTCGTCGTTGGATGGCGCTAAATTTGGTGAATAAAATTGATCGCTTTCAATGGAATGAGCCAGTGAGTCTTTCTCGTAAAAAGCGTATTCTTACCTACAACTTTATGGAATCAGCCGTTATGGTTTCTCTTGGAATAGGGTTACTTTTAACAACTACAAAAACTGCCATTCCAGCTTGTGTATTTTTTCTTTTTTCGTTAGACTCTATCATTTTTAGTGTATTTGGTAGAAACAAGTTTCGCGTTGGTTTATCTACGAAAGCAATTTTCGTTGCCGATCGAGAAATTATTTTGATTTATTTTACAGGATTGAGGAAAATAACCGTTCATCAACAAACTATTTATTTTGACTACATTGAGAATTTGCAGCTCAGGTTTCCTACCAACTGTATTGAGGAGGAAAAATTAAGTGGTTTTTTTGAAAAATTAGAAACTGTGATTGATAAAGATAGGGTCTTTATGAATAACATCAATCAAAAAAAATAATTCTCAAATTATGGATGTAACACAGATATTGGTGATTGAAGATGATTTGACATTTTCAGAACTAGTTCAATTTCAGCTTTCTTCAGTCGGTTTTTCATCACACAATATTATAGCTGTTCAATCGATAGAAGAAACGAGAGAGCTTGCACATGAATTTACACCAGATGTCATTTTATTGGATTTGAATATTTTAGATTCAAATGGTATTGAAACATACGATTCAGTTATTCAGATATTTTCAAAATCCTCAGTGGTTGTTCTTTCTGGAATGGATGACCAGTCGTTGGCATTACAAATTGTTTCTAAGGGCGCTCAAGATTACATCTTAAAAAGTGATATTAAGCCTCAGCTTTTAGAAAAAACCATTAAATACGGTGTTCTTCGTCGAAAACTAAAAGAAGATTTAGAAGTTTCTGAGAAGAAATACAAAGATGTTTTCTACAAATCACCTATGCCTATGTTTAAACTTCAAGGAAAAAATTTGGAGATAATAATGGCAAATCAGGCAGCACACGATTTATATGAAGTTCCATTTGGTGGTTTTGATGAATTGAGTTTCTATGAGTTTAACTCTATTGGTAACACGCCTTTTACTGAACTTGAGAGTGGTACTTCTTTCAAAAAAGAGTTTATTCAGGAATCTTTGAGCGGAAAGGAAATCATTGTGGAAGTGATTTTAAATAAACTTGATTCATCTTTGGAAATGGAATTCATCACTCAGGTATTAGATCGTACGGAAGAAATCTTTTTTGAGCGAAGAAAAAATGAGGTAATTTCACAAGCAGAGGAAGGCGAAAAGAAAAAAATTGCCCGCGAACTACACGATGGACTTGGTCAAAACATGGTCTTATTGAATTTATTATTCCAAAGTTTAAAGCCAAGTATAGAGCAAGAAGGACAATATAATGAAGTATCAAATTTACTTCAGGGTTGCATTCGTGAATTGAAAGAAATCGCCTACAGTTTGTTGCCGCCTGAATTGGAAAACGGATTTTTAAACGCGATAAATCGATTTTCCAATCGGATTAACGCCTTAGGAAAAATCAATTTTGTGATTGAAATTCAGGATGGTTTTGTTGAAACTGATTTTGGTTCAATTGATAAATTTAATCTTTACAGAATTGTGCAAGAATTCATCAACAATTCAATGAAACATGCTCAAGCACAAGTGCTTATTTTTGAAATTCAGAAAACGGAAAGTGAAATTTTGATTACTATTTCTGATGATGGCCTTGGATTTGACATGGAAAAAGTGGAAAAAGGACTTGGCCTTCAAAATCTTCAACACAGAATGAAAATGTCTAATATTAAAGGCAAAATGGAGAGTCTTCCTGGTCAGGGCTCTAAATTAATAATGCAAATAAGTAAGTTTAACAGTTATTAATTTTGTTTGTCTATTCGTTTGACTATTTGTTTTACTTTTGCACCGATAATTTATAAAAATGAAAATACTAGGTTTTTCTAATTTCAAGATAACAGCACTTGTTTTCTTGTTTCTCGGCTTCCAACTTATTGTGCTTTCCCAAACAGCATCATTTACAACTTTACCTGTAAACTCTGGCGCTTCATTGACTGTATGTCAGGGGCAACAAGTCACTTTTATTAATACTTCAACTGGTATTTCGCCTGGAGCCACATATGCTTGGTCTTTTAATTCAGGAACTCCAAGTTCTGCATCTGGAACAGGTCCACATAATATTATTTATAATTCAGTAACGACGACTTCAGCAACGCTAACAATAACAAATACAAACGGTACAACGCTAACTTCAACTATGTCCATTACGGTTAATGTTACCCCAACATCTAATCTTACTTTATTAAATTCAGGGGCAGGTTTTGCAACTTCAACAGCCAACGGTTTGACTTTGTTTCGAAATTGTACATCGTCTGCTTCTACAACTTTTAATTTTGGAGTAACTGCATATGCTGTAGGCACAACACAAATATTCAATTGGGGAGATGGAACGCCAAATTCAACACAAATTGATGTAGTTGGTAACCAAATATCACATGATTACGCACTTGGACAATATACATTAACTCATACTGTTGTATTACCAAATGGATGTCAAGTAATAAAACAATACACTGTTTTTAATGGTCAGGCACCAGTTATTACTGTTTCTGGTTCTGGACAAAATACGTGTTTACCTTTTCCTTACGATTTAGATATTTTATCTAACAATGTTCCAGGAACACTTTATAATGTTTCTTTTTCTGATGGAACTCCTGCATCTGTATTTACCACCGTAAATGATACTACAATCTCACACGTCTTTAATACTTCGTCATGTGACTCATCTTACGATGTTGGACCAGTAACTATAAATAATGCATTTCAAGCTACAATTGTGGCGCAAAACGCATGTGGCACAACCTTCGTTACTGTCGGGCCAATTACTATTTCAACGGGTGCGGATGCTCAATTTACTTATTCTCCACCATCTCCTATATGTCAAGGAGAACCGGTAACTTTTACGAATCAATCTACAGGTGGTGAAAACGTTGATCAAGATGGTTGTTCTAATGATTATGCCTATTATTGGTCAGTTGAAGAAGGAACAGGTTGGAATGTAACAGACGGTAATTTAGGCTCTGATAATGGTTTTGTAGGGGCAACCTATGACTACACACTTTGGGATACCCCATCATCTGATTCAGTTGAAATTACCTTTGATACCCCAGGGACATACCATGTTTGGTTGTACGCAGCCAATGCATGTGGTATTGATTCAATCATGCAGGAAGTTATTATTAATCCAACTGCTCAGGTTGTTTTCAACCCTGAAGTTCAAACGATTTGTTCTGGAGATTTCTCTGATTCCATTTTTATGACTTCAACAATTCCTGGTTATTTAATTACATGGCAGTTTGAAGATACATCCAATGTTACCGGAGTGACATTCCAAAATGGTTCTCAAGTGAATGCGGATACAATAGTACCTTTTGTTATAACAAACCCAACTGCTGATATAGGATACGTTGTAATTAGTGCCACTGTTGGCTGTACAAATGTTCCTCCATCGTTAGATACGATTTACGTGAACCCTTTTGGGGATTTACAAGTAACACCTTTGCAAGATTACATTTGTAGTAATGAAATAACCGATATCGATATTTCAAGTAACCTCGATGAAGCCACTTTTTCTTGGACCGCAACTTATCCTTCAACAATTACAGGCGCCTCTGATGGTTCAGGTGATAATATCGCACAAACTTTATTTAACTCAGGAACTACAATTGATACCGTTTTTTATACTATTTCCATAGGGAACGTTCAATGTCCGGATGATTCAGTCGTGGTACCTGTTGCGGTTCAACCTGGAATTAATTTAACTTTGGTTAATGACACCATTGTTTGTTCAGGCGGATCAATCAATCCAGTTGATGTAGTTTCAACGCCTACAGGTGCTACATTTTCATGGGAAAACACAAATACGTCAATTGGCCTTGGAGCATCAGGCTCTGGTCAAGTTCCAACATGGATAGTACCTAGCAATACAACTGGAAGTGCTATCTCGGGTACTATTACCATTACTGCTATACTTGATCCTAGTTGTCCAGGAAGTGAAACAGATTTTATTGTTACCGTCGAGCCGACAGGAAATATTGACCTTTCAACTCTTGATACATTGGTTTGTAGTGGTGAATCACCTGAAATAGATGTTGAAAGTAGTGTTACTACGGCAACAATAACTTGGACCCAAACCTCACCTGCTAGTATTTCGGGTGCATCAAATGGAGGTGGTAACCCCGGGACAGTCTCAGATATTTTAACGAATGATGGTTCTACATCAAGTATCGATACTGTGTTTTATACGTTTTCAATTTCAAATGTGGTTTGTCCAGATCCGAACGTAACGGTTTCAGTTGCTGTTCAACCTCAAATTACTATGAATGACGTTCCAAATATTTTGGTTTGCCCAGGGCAATCAATAAATCCAAATGATTTCGTAACTACGCCAGCCGGAGGAACTTTTACCTGGACAAATGATAACACTTCAATTGGTATTGCTGCCTCTGGAACAGGTCAAATTGCTACTTGGCCAGCGCCGCCAAACAATACTTCTAATACTATTTCAGGGACAATAACAGTTTCAGCTGAATTAAATGGTTGTCCTGGTGTGCAAGATATTTTTACAGTTTCGATAAATCCAGTTCCAGATTACACCTATAATCTTAATCCTAGTTCAGGCATATCTTGTCTTTCACCGATAGCTGATATTAATGGATCTGTTATTCCAGTGGGATCAACAATTATTTGGTCAGGTCCTGGAATTGTTTCTGGACAAGGTACTGAAAGTATCACAATTAATACGCCCGGAAATTATAGTATTGTAATGACTGATCCTGGGACAGGATGTACAGCAACTGAAGTTGTTCAGATGGATCCACCAACACAAATTAATATTACTTCTGCTTTAGTTCAAAATATTACTTGTGGAGGCGCTTCGGATGGGGTTATTACAATAATAACGGATAATTCTTCGGGAGTGAGCTACACATGGACTCCAAATGTAGGTAATGGATCTTCAGTAAATGGATTGTCTCCAGGGGTGTATTCAGTGGAAGTTTCCAATGATGATCAATGTACAGATGATTCTACATTCACAATTACTGAACCTGATCCAATAGTTGTTTCAATGATTGATAGCGTTGGTTCTGAATGTGGTGAAGCTAATGGATATTTAACTGTTACAGCAACTGGTGGTCAAGGAGGATTTTCTTACACCTGGAATAATGGAACAAATGGCGCAACTAATTCAGGAATTGATGCAGGAAATCATACGGTGACAGTAACTGATGCTGCTGGATGTTCAGTTGATGAAGTTTTAGATTTAGCCTGTACTGAGTTAATTCCAATAGTGGTTCCTCAATTAATTACTCCGAATGGAGACGGTAAAAATGATGTATGGATCATTCAAAATATCCAGCAATATCCTGAAATTAAAGTATGGGTATATAATCGATGGGGCAATTTGGTTTACCAATCTCAGCCGTATAACAATGATTGGAACGGCTATTATACGGAAGGTGGAAACGTGAACGGTCCTCTTCCTGCCTCCACCTATTTCTATTTGATAGATACAATGAAAAAATCACAAGACCCAATCAAGGGTTATTTAGAAATTCAACCATAAGAAGTAATAAAGATGAAAAAAATAATTCTTATCCTTATCGGTATTGTTTCGCTGAATGCGAATGCTCAACAAGATGCGCAGTCATCCTTGTATTTCTTCAATCCATTGAACTATAACCCAGCGTATGCAGGGAGTCGGGGCTCTCTTAATTTTACTGGTGTACATCGCTCCCAATGGGTCGGCTGGGATGGCGCTCCAACCACTCAATTCTTATCTGTACATGCTCCTGTAGCAAGAAAACATATTGGAATTGGTGGTAATTTGAGTTACGATAGAATTGGTTCAAGAACTAATTTTACCGCAATGGCAAATTTTGCGTATCATTTGCAGTTAAATTCGAAGAGTCTGCGTTTGGCATTGGGTGCATCTGCAGGATTAAATTCAAATCAGTATAATTTTACAAGCCTTATTGTTACTGATCAAACGGATCCTACATTTTTGACAGCTAATTCTTCTTTAAAGCCGAATTTTGGTTTGGGGGCATATTTATATAGTAAGCGAGCGTACCTAGGATTATCAGTTCCTCGTGTTTTACAACCGTCTATTGATGGAAACACAAGTAATTCATTCCTTCAACGACATTTCTTTGCAGCTGCTGGTTACGCAATTCCGATAAGTACTGTATTTGATTTAAAGCCATCTGTCTTAGTAAAATACACGGCAAATGCACCTACAACTGTTGATTTTAATCTTTCTGCCTATTTCTACAAACGATTTTGGGTAGGAGGTTTATACAGAATGAATGAGTCGATTGGGGTGAATACTTCGTATCAAATAAATGATAAAATGATGGTGGGATATGCGTTTGATTTCCCTTTTAATAAATTAAGCTACAAAAATTGGGGAAGTCATGAAATCGTAATTTCAATTGATATTCGCTCAAAAAACAATGCATTCATTAGTCCACGTTATTTTTAATTTTAGTTAAGTTTTTGTTTATGAAACAATTAATATTTATATTACTATCAGTAAATCTTGTTGGTTGGTCTTTTGGTCAAACCATGAAAGAGGAATATGCGACAAAATTATCTTCGACGTTGAATTATTCCGAAGCATACCCTGTATGGGCTGAAATGGCTTCTAAATCAATTAAAAAGAATGAAAATAATTGGGGGTATGTTCGCAAAGCCATAGAGGCTGCAACCAATACTGAACAATATGATAAAGCATTGATGTGGGCAGAAAAATTGACTGCAAATAGCGATACGTGTTCTCAAGACTGGTTAAACTATTTTGATTTATTACTAATAAACAGCAAGTCTAATCGGTTGATGGGGGCAATAGATTCCGCGCTATCTAGAACTCCAAATTCGACTAAAATTCAGGAATGGAAGAAAAGTGCACCGCTAATTTTAAAGCAATTAACGGATAATTCTGAATATTCAATTGCTAATTTTCGACAAGATAAGAAAGGAGAGGAGTTCTGTGCTGTACCATATAAAGGATCAGTTGTATTGGTTTCAAATAGAAGAAATACAGGATTTGTAAATAGAAATTACTCTTGGACTGGGCAGTACTTTACTGATTTAATTGCCATTGGTGATACGGTTGATATTTCAACAGATAAATTATGGAAGGAAGTAAAACGAACAAATCCGCATGATGGACCGATTTCATTTTCAAAGGACAATAAAACAGCTATTTTAACTGTAAATCAAAAAGAGATCGATCAGGTTGGTGGTATAAAATTTTCTCGTTTAGAACTAAAGATCTATCGAGAAAAAAATGGAGAGTGGAGTGAAGAGGTATTTCCATATAACAATAAAACCTATTCTGTTGGACACGGTGTACTAGATCAACAAGGGAATTTATATTTTGCATCAGACAAACCTGGAGGTCTTGGTGGGGTTGATATCTACAAAAGTACTTACACAAATGGATCTTGGTCCGAACCAGTAAATCTTGGCAGTAAAGTAAATACTTGGAGAGATGAGGTTTTTCCATTTGTTTCTAATAATGGGACCTTATATTTTTCATCAAATGGTTGGCCGGGAAATGGAGGTCTTGATGTTTTTTACCAAGAGAATGATAAATCAAATCCAAAACATATTGGTAATCCAATAAATACGAATGCTGATGATTTTGGAATCTACGTAGATGAAACTACAGGAAGAGGATTTCTTTCTTCAAATAGAAATGTTTATAAGGATGAAATTTACACGATTTCTAAACCAATCTACAAAATTGAAGCGGAAATTACACTGACAACTTGTGATAATAAGCCTTTGGATAAAAAACAAATTCTTGTAAAAAACTCAAAGACAGGAATTGAAGATGCGATGACGACTGATGCTAAAGGAAAAATCTCTATCAAACCATCTATCAATTCTAGTTACGTATTTTCATTTGCCGGAGATGAGCAATTAGATGCTGTTAAAAGCGAAAAAACCTTTGATAAAGAAGGGAAATTTCCAATCAGTTTATCTGCAAAATACAAAGCCAAATCTTTGAAATTAAAAGTGGTAGATCAAGATGGGAAAAACATTATTGGGGCTCAATTAACCTATTATTCGAAAGGTGCGAGTGGGAAAAAAATCTTAACAGCTGATGCTCCCATTATTATTTCTCAGGCAGAAATTGCCGAGGTTGATTCAATTGTTGGATATATGATTAACTACTCTGACTGCAAGTTTATTATGCCTAAAAATGAATCTTGTTCATCAGATCCTACTGTTAGCATGAACTTTATCAAAAAACAAGGATCGGAATTCATTAAATTGGAAAATATATATTATGACTTTGATCTATGGAATATTCGCCCTGAAGGTAAAATTGAGCTTGATAAATTGGTTAAATACATGAAAGAGCATCCTGAGTTGCCAGTTGAATTAGGATCCCACACGGATTGTCGTGGGTCAGATTATTACAACGAATGGTTGGCCGAACGTAGATCAGAAAGTTGTGTGAAATACATTAAAACAATGGGAATCCCTTCAAATAAAATTATTGCTAAAGGATATGGAGAGAAGCAGTTGTTTAACAAGTGTGATGATGGTATAAAATGTTCTGAATCAGAGCATCAAGAAAATCGTAGAACTGAGTTGAAAATAAAGTTGAATTGATATTAATTATTATGAATTTTGAAGAAATAAAATCTAAAATTGACTTTGCATCAATCAATGAATTAAGACTAAAAAATAAGAAAATAATTGATTCTAGAACAACTTTATTTATGGGGATTAATCTAATCCTATTTGTAGCGCTTATCATTTTTATTTGGCCCCATGTAGGATTTATTGCGGCATTTTTATTCCCGCTTATAGCTGTTGCTCTTGTATATGGTATTTTACATCGTTTATTCATCCATAAATATGAAGTTCAATTTAAAAAAGGTTTTAGGGAAAGTGTATTAGATAAACTACTAAAGGATATAGGCTATGACTTGAAGCTTAATATTGAGAAACCTTTAACCAAATCCGAATTTTTAAAAGGAAAACTTTTTACTAGTTTTAATGTATTTGAGCCTGAAGAATTATTTGAAGGAAATATAGAAGACATTCCTGTTAAATTTTCAGAGCTTCATTTACAGTCAAAATCTCGTTATAGTACAAGAACTATTTTCAGAGGTTTTTATGCTAATTTCAACTTTGGATTGAGGGAAGATTTAGTTATTGACGTAATTCAAGATGATAGTAGAAATAGTGCGTTACTTCAGAAAATGAATCTCTCACGTGATAAATTAGTAAAAGTCGATGATCCAGACTTTGAAAAGAAATATGTTGTTTACAGTAATCAAACAGAACTAGCTACTGAGTTACTATCTCCAAAATTTATTCATCAACTGTCATTACACTCTGATAAGTTGGGTAGTACAATTTTCTTTTCAATAAGAAATGGATATGTACATATTGCTTACAATGATAGTACCGACCATTTTGTGATAGATCATAACCAAGCTGTCGAAGAATTAACCGAAAAATTTTATCAGGATATTACCAAGATGTATGACGTTATAAATGAACTCAATAATTTTATTCAGATGAATATGATTTCAATTGTATCCAGGTAACGATCAATTTTTGGTAAATTTTCTTTTTTTATAAGGCAGTTATTATTTTATAGTCGAATTACAAGACTATTTTATTGGCCTTTTGAGTAAAATATATTTTATTCCCATTTATTTTAAGAAAATTTCTGTTGTGTTAATTTTAATTTAATAGAAACCAAAACACGTTATTTTATTTCTATTATTTCTTCTTAAATATCTTACACGAAACAGCACGATGATCGCTCAAAGCCTTCTCTTGAATTCTAAATTGACTGGAGTTTAAATCGTCTGTATGAAAGATATAATCGATTCTTCCTGCAGGAATTCTCCCAACGTAGGTAGATCCAATTCCATTTCCACAGTTTCTAAAGGCATCGGTAAGACCTGCGTTGAACTGTTGATAGGTATAAGACATCGGCGTATCGTTAAAATCACCACAAACGATTGTAGGATAGGGTGAATTTTCTATATGTTTCATAATAATTTTCGCTTGTTCTGCTCTTTTAGGATAGGCGAGTTGTAGCTTTTCTAAAATTAAACGAATCGTTGACTTTGATGCCATATTGTTGAGTGGGTCTTTCTTGGTGTAATAATCTCCTTGTAGTTTAATTGACTGTAAGTGAGCATTGTAAATCCTAAATGTATCTTTGTTTTTTATAACATCAACAAAAATGCAATAATTGAAATCTTTCTCACTTTGCGTATCGAAAATGACGTCACCTTTAGCTATGATAGGGTATTTTGAAAATAAATAAATTCCGAAGTTCTGTCGTGAATAATTTTTGTGGGCGCTACGTTCGTGATAATCCCTGAATTTCATGAATTTCATTATAGTATCACGTGTTTTAAAATCAGTAGGTTTATCTTTTTGATAGAATTCTTGAAAACAAATCACATCGGGATTTTCTTCTTTGATATATTTAAAGATCTTATTTCTTGTTTTAATAGCATTGGACAATTTTGGATTATAAACATCGAATAAACGAACGTTATATGACATTAAATGAAGATGGTTTTCAGTTGGAAGCTCTTCATTTGCTCCAATGGCAATCATTCTAAAATGTAAGTTCCCTCCGATAATTAATGACCCTAAAACCACCCATGCCCATTTTGATTTTAAGACAATCCAAAGTATCAGAAATAGAAAGGTAATTCCAAGAATAATCGGATAAGCCAAGCCAAAGAATGGAATGAAAAACTGTGTTTTAGGATGCGTGAATGGGGCAATGTATGCAAAGCCTAATGTTAGTAGACAAAGCACTGTGAAAAATCGCAGCCAAAATTTATAATTCCATAAAAAACTTAGGAAACTAATCATTTTTACTTTGGTTAAATAAAAAATCTTTCTCTTGTCTTGTTAACGATTCGTACCCGGATTTTGAAATTTTATCTAGAATTTGATCGATTTTCTCTTGCTTAGTTTTCTTCTCTGTATTATATTCTTCGTCGGTTTTCATCCTAACATTTGATCGTTTGGGCTGTTTGGGAGATTTTTTAAAGATTGAGCGGATGGTCTTCATAAGCGAATCTCCCCATTTTTGTAGTCTTTCCATAATGTTATTTTTACTTGAAAGATTACGTATCGATAACGCTCCAAAAATTGCACCACCCAGATGTGCAAAATGGGCAACTCCGTCGTTCATTCCCAAAGAAATAAGATCAGAAAGTAGAAAAAATAAAGCAAGAAATATTAAACGAACGGGGAAAACACCAAAGAGCATTACGTTTAAGTTTGGTCTATAGAAAGCTAACGCCATGAAAATTGCCATAATTGATCCAGATGCACCAACAATTACAATTTGTGAATTTTGTAAGGCTGGGAAAATAGTGTGCGCCATTATCTCTAAGATACCACCTGCAATACCACCAAATAAATACGTGTACCACAGTCGTTTTGCATCAAACAATTGTTCAAACATCCGACCTGAAAAATAGAGGAAAAGCATATTAAGAACGAAATGCCATAAGGAAAAATGGGCAAAGATACTCGTTACTAACCCCCAAGGCATGAAAATAAAAGACTGAATATCAGTGTTTAGCGTAAAAACTGAATTGAGAAAAACCGACAACATACTATTATCAGCCATCATCAAGCGAATGATTACACTGAGAATTTGAATAAGTAAGAAAATAGAAGCATTGATGAAAATCAATCGAATGGTCATACCACCAAATCGGTAGGTGTTTTTTAACGAATCGAATAAATTTTGTTCAGTGTGCATATTACCAAAAATTTGCTCTGTCTTGTTTTCTCCAGATTAAAACTAAAATAACTCCCACGATTGCTCCTCCTATATGTGCCAAGTGCGCTACAGGATCGTTTGCCTGATTCTGAAAAGCTTGATAAACTTCAATCAAAAAGTAAGCTCCAACTAGGTATTTTGCCTTTACTGGAATTGCAAAATAAAGCATAAATTCCGTATTTGGAAAAAGAATCGCAAAAGCTGCCATTACACCAAAAATAGCACCTGATGCACCAACCATTGGGGTGTATGAAAGTGAAATATATTCTTTAACTGCCTCAACATTTAAGTTAGGTACATTTTGAAAAAACTGAGTTAGGTTAGTATTTAATTCATCCAATCCTTCGCTTTGAGCAATGATCAAGTTGAATTCATCCATGTTAACATTTGCGCCCAATAGATTAGAAAGTTCGATCAATTGATAAACGCCAATAGCATTATAGAGTGCAAATGCCCCCATGGCTGAGGCTATATAAAAAATAAAAAAACGTTTTGGACCCCATAATCGTTCTAAAAAACCACCGAGCATAATAAATAACCACATATTAAAGAAAATATGGAAGAAATCACCATGCATAAAAAAATGGGTGACAATCTGATAGGGTTGGAATAAAGGAGAATTCACGTAATGCGCACCTAAAGTCCCGCGTAAATTAATTCCTTGTAGTTCCAACACTTCAGTTACGACGTAAAACATTACATTCAGTAAAAGAATGTTTTTGGTAACCTGAGGTATCGAACTCAAAAATGAAAACATACTAAAATTTTGATTTTATTTCTTCTAATGTTAATGTACTGAGTATTTTCTTGCCCGAAGGAGAATATTGATGATCTTCACATTGAAATAAATTCTCAATAAAACTCTCGATAATCAATTTGGATTTTATCGCGGAAATAGATACTGATTTTGCTATGGATAACACGATATAATGTGCAATTTCTCCTTTATCGATTTCTTTATGCCCCAAAGTATCGTGTATATTTTCCAAACAAGAATAGATTGATTCTTCAGGCAAACAAGACGGTATTCCGTTTAAAAGTAATTGATTCCCAGCCATCTCATATTCAAATCCAAAGCGTTGCATCAAACTTTTGTTGCTTTCCCATAAAACTTTTTCATTTTTGGATAATTCCAAGTCATAAGGAAAAAGTAATTGTTGAGAATATATAGGAGAATTGATGAATTGAGCCATGAGTGAATCGTAGGTTATACGCTCCTGAGCTCGTTTTCTATCAATGAGCATGACTCCTGATTTGGTTGGCGTGAGAATATAGCGATCTTTGGTTAAATAGTCTTTCGTAACCTCAATTTCTTCTTCAGGAATTAGTGCTTGTTCGTTTGTAGAATCTAGCTCCTCTATCTGATAAAAATTTTGCCATGCATTTTCATCAGGAATAGTTTGACCAAAGCCTTGTGCCTTGAGGGCTGGGCTTAATCCGGAAGATGATTTAGTGTTATTTGGAAATGATTGAAACGGATTAAAATCGGGATTTACGCGAATTGTTGGTTCTACAGGTGGTTGATTGCGAACAGACATGGGCACTTCAAAAGCCGTTTCTTGTTCAAAATCTAATGTAGGCATTACATTGTATTTTCCAAGTGCTTGCCTGATGCTACTTAGTAAAATAGAGTAGATGAATTTGTCCTCTTCAAACTTAATTTCCGTTTTTGTTGGATGAATATTAACGTCTAATTTGTTGGGATTGACAGTAAAAAACAAGAAATAACCTGGGAAATATTTTGGTTGAATTAGTCCATCAAACGCTTTGTTTACGGCGTGATTGAAATAATTGTCTTTAAAAAAGCGATTATTCACAAAGAAAAACTGTTCCCCTCGGGTTTTGCGAGCAAATTCAGGTTTCAAGACAAAACCTCGGATTGATACAATATCTGTATCTTCTTCAATAGGCACCAATTTATCGTTAGCTGATTTTCCCAAAACATCACTAATGCGTTTTCGATGATTCGCTGGTGAAAGGGCGTATATTTCTTGGTTGTTATGGTGTAAATAAAAACTAATTTCAGGATGCGCCAATGCCACGCGTTCAAACTCCTCCTCGATGTGGCGAAATTCCATGGCATCTGATTTCAAAAAGTTTCTACGTGCCGGAACGTTAAAAAAGAGATTTTTTATTTCAAATGAAGTACCTTTTGGCATAACACATTCCGTCTGAGATACAATTTTTGAACCCTCAACGCAAATTTCACTACCAACATCGGTGGATTCTGTTTTGGTCTTTAAAACAACGTGTGCGATAGATGCAATTGATGCCAATGCCTCGCCTCTGAAACCCTTTGTCGATAATGAGAACAAATCATCAGCCGTTGAAATCTTACTTGTAGCATGGCGCTCAAAACAAAGAACCGCATCCTCTAAATCCATCCCATTTCCATTATCAATAACTTGAATGAGGGTTTTTCCTGCATCTTTGATAATCACTTGGATTTTCGTTGAACCGGCATCAACAGCATTCTCTACTAATTCTTTTACAACTGAGGCGGGTCTTTGAATAACTTCTCCTGCTGCTATCTGATTGGCGATGTGATCAGGCAGTATTTTGATAATACCTGACATGGTTTAGATAATCGATTTAATTACTTGATCAACATCATCTAACCCGTTGAAAACAAAGTAACCAAGAACCAATATTAGTAAAACTAAAATGAATATTCGCATATTCGCTGATTGCTTCTGTTTGCGAACAATTTTCCCTCTATTCCAAGATTGTTGTAAGGAATCGCGAAAAAATGCAGTGCGTTGTGAGTCAGAATCTAATTCTTGTTCCTGGTACATTTTACGCTTCAATTCAAGACGTTCCTTTCGCTCGTCGTAATAACGCGGAACGAAGTTGAAACGTCTGTATCTCCCAGTTTTTGATAAAAATCCGAATGCCATATCTTTAGACTTATAACAAATATACCACAATAAAGTGCTCTTTTTTGAATATTAACCATTTTAAACAACCTATTTTTAGGAAAAAAATAGCTTTTTAAAAGATTGATAAAAGATTTTCACAAGAAAACCACATTCTTATTCTTCCTCAACTCGTTTAATCTCAGCGAGAATTTCATCGGGAGTCAAATAGTATTCTTTGTTACGATCTTTGTAATGCTTGAAAATTTTTGGATTTTTGAAAAGTTCATGAACCCCTTCATAGAGGGCATAACCCAAACCTCGTTTTACCGCTTCTTTATCAGCGCAGTTTTCGGTATGTTTCATGTGTTTTCGAGAAAATAAATAGTTTGAAATGAATTGTAACAGTTGACTATTTGATTTTTTGTTGTAATCAGTGATATGTGCTAATTCATGACCAATCCAACCGACTAATGCATTGAAGGTTAGGTCCTCGTAATTCATCCCAATGGTTTCTTTGGTTGAGTTGATAATAATTTTGTAGCGACGATCATTTCGTGATTTCACGATGAAATCCGCTTCGGGTTGAGCTGCCATCGTTGAGTTAATTTTTTTGAATTTCACTCGAATGTTGGTTTTTCTGAGTTCTGGATAATGTCTTAATGCAACATAAAATGCCAATTCTAAGCGATCATCTTTTTTACTTATTTTCTTCGTTTTTCTGAATAGTTTTCGGTAAAAAGTAAGTGAATCTTTGAATGATTCTTGCGAGAAAAAATGTTGTTTAATAGCATGATCTATTTCACACGAATCTTGTGCAACCACAAGGGTGGAGGAGAAGATAAATACGGCTAAAAAGATTCTAATTAACATGCTGAAATAGAATAATACGAATATAAACGAAATTTATTGAATTTGTTGCACTTAGGCTTACATATTCACTACTTTTGTTTTTATGGAATTTTCAGCGAGAATTATTCGGTTTAATTGGTTGGCATTAATTCTAATTTATTTGGTGGTTATTGCCGGCAGTTTTGTACGAATAACAGGGAGTGGAATGGGTTGTCCAGATTGGCCAAAGTGCTTCGGTCAATGGGTTCCACCAACGGAAGAGAGTACTTTACCAAAGGATTACAAAGACATTTTTCTTACAAAACGGGGTAAAAAGGTGGAGAAATTCTGCAAATTCCTAAATTCTATTGGGATGGAGGAAACTGCTCAACGTATTAAGAATGATCCCACGATTTATTACGAGGAACCCTTCAACGCCACTAAAACTTGGACAGAATACATCAATCGCTTATTGGGATTTTTGGCCGGTAATGTTATGTTATTGAGTTTCTTTTGGATGCTGTTGTATTATCGTAAATCTAAGTTAATTTGGGTGGCAGCATTGAATCTTATTCTCATGGGATTTCAGGGTTGGTTTGGTTCAATTGTAGTGGCCACAAATCTCGTTCCTTGGACCATTACCATTCATATGTTGATTGCCTTGGTAATAATCGGGATTCAATTGTTTCTGCTATATAAGATGAAACCGTTAGCTAATCAGAGGAAATACGAACTTCCCAAGGCAATTTATTATGCTATTTACCTGATATTTTTGATCACCTTTTATCAAATGTTTTTGGGTACTCAAGTTCGCGAGTACATTGATGAATTAACTAAACAAGGCTTTGGAAGAGAAACATGGACAGATAAGTTGGGCTGGATTTTTTATATACACCGAAGCTTTTCTTGGTTGGTATTGATAATCCTAGGTTATTTAGCCTACAAAAACGAAAAGATCTACCATATACCGCTTCTAAGATGGTCTTTTGTGATCCTCGCTTTGGGACTGATCTCAGGCGTTTTACTTGCCTATGCCGATATGCCTGGCTTGGTTCAAACGAGTCATTTACTTTTTGCAAGTATCTTGTTTGGACAGTTGTTGTATTTGATTTTTCAAATAAAAGTACAGCCCTCCAAATAAAGGTTTTATCAACGAATTATATTAACATGCCCTCTATAGTCTTCCACCTCCGAAGATGCTTTTAGCCTCGCTCTCAATGTCCATGTATACGTCCCGTCCTGAGGTCGTTGTTGGAATGGCTCACAGATTCTCTCTTTTGGTGATGTTGTTCCACCTATAGGCCATGGTCTTCCAGCTCTTCCATCCCAACCTTCTCCAACTGTTTTAGATTCAAAAATCACTTCGCCCCAGCGGTCATAAATACGGAATTCATACTGTCCTAGGTCGGAGTAGGAGGTTACAATAGGAATAAAAAGATCATTTATTCCATCTCCATTTGGTGTAAAGGTATTCGGCACATAAACCACAATTTCATCCTTAATCTTTATTTGCTTGATAACGGTATCAGGACATATACCTTGATTAGTAGCTACTAATTGAACAGAATAGATTCCAGGCTCACAACCATAGGTATAATCGATGATATTGGTTGCTGTTGGGTTATAGTATTGTGAAGGTGTTTGATACAATCCACTGTTTGGTAATTGCGGGACACATTCACCTAAGTCCCACCAATAGTTTGTGGCATTTTCACTTTGGTTGATAAAGGAGAAGGTAGGGTCAAATAAACTTTGAACGAGACTATCCGGTTGAATGTCAAAATCGGCAACAGCCCATTCTAATCCTTCCACAATGATTAATTCACTCGTATCAGGATCACAACCTAAACCTGTCATTTCTAGCGCTACGTAGTAGAAATTCCAATAGGCTTCGTACAAAGTTTGAGTGATTGAGCTATCGGAGGGGTCATCCGTATCTATCAAATCACCACCGACTGTTAATAAACTATCCACTTGGTACCAATCAAAATAAGGGGTTCCAGTTCCGCCAATTACACTAGCATTAAACTCAGTTGGTGTATTCAAACATACTAATGAATCATAATCAACTACAACAATTGGATCAGGAACCACGTTGATGAAATGTGTGTCTACTGCGTTACAGCCATTGCCTTCTTGGGTAATATTTAATTGGTAGACAATATCGTCAAATAGTGGAACTGTTGTACCACCAGCGCCGTTCCAAGTCATAAGTGTATATGGGCTTCCCACAGGTTGCGATTGATTCCAAGTGTAGCCGTTAATGTTTCCAATTCCTCCTGTAACAGTTGAAGTTAGAGGAACTTCTGCGCCGTCGCAGACTTCGATTTCACCAAATATTGTGACAATTGGATCTGGAACTATATAAATAGGAACCACATTAGATGGTAATGATCCACATCCAATTCCAGTTTGAGTAACTATAACCGAATAATTAAAAGTTCCTGCACTGTCCGATGGAGGACAGAATGTTTGATCAATGGCTCCACCCGGATTCCACAAATAGGAATTCGTTCCAATTCCTCCTGAAACAATTGCTTGAAGGCATTGAGCCGTACCACCAACACACAAAGAATCACTAGTGAATGGTGAAATTGAAACAACGGGGTCAGCAATGACATGAATCGTTGCCGGTGCGGTTGTCAGAGACCCACAACCATTTGGTCCATAAGTTATAACGCAATAATAGGTATAATTTCCTGCAGTTGTGAATGCCGGAGGAGTATATAAAACAGTATATCCAGAGGTATTTGTTACAATAGAACCCGATGCTCCTGATATCATAGTTCCTCCGGTATTTGTTCCAGTTGTAGTAAAATACCACTGATATAGAGCAGTTCCTGCTCCGTATTGAAGAGTTACACTTAAAGGATAAGTTCCACCAACACAAATGGTTGTGTCAGGAGTAGGTTGAGCCGAGATAAGAGGATCTGTATTTACGTTAACGGTTGCATAAGCTGTATCTCCATTACATCCAGCCAAATAAGCAGTAGCGAAGTAGGTTGTTGTATCTGTAGGACATACTACTATTTGGAATGGACTTGTATAATCAAACTCTCCATTACTCCAATAAACATATTGAGGAATAACAGGAGGGCTTACATTTGCAGTTAATACTGTACATCCACCTTCACAAATTGTTTGTTCTAAAGCAGAAATTGAACTAATGTTAGGAGGGTTTACAATATTCACTGTTGTTGATGCTGAAACAGAACATCCATCTAAGGTATAAGTGACATTATAGGTTGTGTTTTGCGTTGGACATGCAGTTACCGAATCATTAATAGGTGGAGTAGGAGATAAGGTGGCAGAAGGTGTCCAAGAAAATGTTCCTGTGTTTCCATTACAATCCACAGTTAACGAAGGTGTCGCAAATAATACAGTACATGTTGATGGACAAATCAAGTTACTTTCAGCAATGGCAGTTAACGTAGGAACTGGTTTTACTCTTACATTTAAGATAAATGGTGCTCCTACACACACCAATCCTGGTGCAGTTCCGAAAGAAGGAGTAACAATATATTTTAGTGTATCACAGTTGGTTGAATTTACATTCTGTAATGTTTGACTTATAGACGTCGGTTGAGGTCCAACTCCTGAAGCAGAACCACCTGTAATTGATCCGCTTGGAATTGCAACTGGTGTAGGCCATGAATACGTTGTACCGGCAGGCACAATTAAAGAAGGCGCTGAATTAGTTAGATTCATGGTAAATGCTTGTCCACTGCAGATGGAGAGCAGTTGATCCGGAATCAGCGGTCGTGGATTTACAGGCACGGTTACCGTGTAGTTAGCTCCGGTGCAACCACTAATCGTATCATAAGGTGTGATTGTATAAACAACATTCTGAACTACATTTGTGAGGTTTGTTAATGTTTGACTCAAAGTTGTCTCTGGATTACTTGGGTTGCTTACTTGTCCTGTAACATTTGCATTCGGAGCTACAGTCCAAGTAAATCCTCCATTTTGTGCGGGCCAAATTGTTACTGGACTTGCGTCAACAGGTGTGTATGTGAAACTGCTACCACTGCAAATTGGAGATAACGTCACGTTTTGAAATACAGGAGTTGGTTGTACTAAAACTAAGAAATTAAACGGTTCTCCAACACAAGGAGGATTATTTGCAGAGGCAATTGGAGTAATTACATAGTGCAGTGTATCGTTTATATTACTTGAATTATGTAGTGTCCCAGTATTAAAGGAACTCGAAGGAACTGCATTACTTGTTTGTCCAGTGATTGTTGTATTTGGAAGTACCACCCATGTATATTCTGTTCCAATTGGAATTATATCACCCGGTGTTCCGAAAGTGTAACTTGTGATGTTATCATCACTACAAATTGTAAGGGTATCATTAGCGAGAATTGGTGCTGGAAGTACTGTTACTTGCAATTGGAAAGTAGCACCTGGACAAGGACCTGATCTTGGAGTAACGAGATAAATAATTGTTTGAGGAAGTCCGTTTTGATTCGTATTACTTAATACTTGATTTGAAAAATCAGGATAAAAAGTTGTGTCAATTCCAACTATACTTTCACTTTCACCAATAATATCTTCATTATTGGGTACTATTGTCCAAGCATACTGAATAGAACTAGACATAAAAATATCATTAGGAGTTATTAAATCAGTAATATCAGGAAAGTCTCCACTACAAATACTATCAATTTTATTAGCAATAGTTGGTGTAGCTGTAATAGTAATATTGAGATTAAATGGACTACCAACACAGTTTCCGGAAGTTCCGGAAGTTGGAGTTGCCGTATAATTAACCACTGTTGTTACGTTTGTGTTACTTGTTAAAGGTCCTCCAGAAATATTTGGACTCGATACTGAGTTGTTAGCTTCATTTAAAATATCCGGATTATCAGCATATGTCCAAGTATAGGTAGTGTTGGTCGGAATATTATTACCTGCAAGTAGCGTATTAGGAATCGTATCAAAAGAGCCACCACTACAAATGGTAATGTTGATTGGGTTAATAGAAGGAGTTGGATTTACGGTGACATTAGATGGTACAGATAAACTTGTACAACCTAAGTCGGTATAGGTAACATTATAAACGAAGTTCTGACTCAGCTCAGGATCAGTTAAAATTGGATCAACGGTAATAGATTGAGTAGTAAGCGGTGAACCGGAAATAGTAGGTCCTGTCCAAGCAAAAGTTCCACCGGTTGATGATGGCGTGGCTGTTAGAGTAGCAGAAAGACCTGCACAAATCGTCGCATCATTTACAGTAACCGTTGGTATTGGATTGACCGTTACGTTAGAAACTACCGTATCACTGCTACATCCATTTAAAATATACCATGAATCGTAATAATAGTTTGTTATTTGATCGATGGGATTAGCAAGAGGGGATACGATTAATAAACTATCTGTATTTCCACTTAATATTGTTGAACCATTGAATGACCAATTATACTGACCCCCAACTAAATTTGGATTTGCTTCTAACGTATCTGAAGTTCCACTACAAATCGTCAAATCGTTCACCGAAATAACTGGTTTTGGTTTAACTATTACTTGTACAGTGTCTTTAACTCCAGTACAGCCATTAACAGAATATGTTAAAATATAATTGAATGTCTCAGTTGCAAGAGGATTAATTAAAACTGGATTAACCGAAATCGCTGGTGTTGTTTGTCCGTTTACCGTACTTCCTTGCCATTGATAATTACCACCTCCCGGATTAACTGTAGAACTAATTGTTGCTACTTGTCCATTACAAATGCTTTGAGATTCCGGTGAAGCATCGACTGTTGGAATTTGATTAACTGTTACGGTTGCTGTAGCTGTTGTTGGGGCACAACCTCCCACGCTTACCGTTACACTGTAAGTTGAAGTTACCGTTGGGGATACAGTTATTGATTGAGTGGTTTCTGTCGTACTCCATGAATATACACCTCCATTTGGTAGAGCTACCAAGGTAGCAGATTGTCCAAAACAGATTGTTGTATCGTTTAGATCTGCTGATGGATTCTGAATTACAGTAACATTGATTGTTTTAGTAGCTAAACATCCATTAGCAGTATAGCTTAGTGTGTAAGGTGTAGTCGAACTTGGGGTTACAATTATCTCTGTTCCGGAACTACCTGTTGACCATGAATAAGTACCTCCTGTCGGAGAAACAACCGGATTTAATGTCGTAGATAAACCACCACATATCGTTACGTCAGAAATTGTAATCGTTGGTATGGGATTAACAGTCACATTAGCCGTTGCAGGCTGACTAGGACAATTATTTACGGTGTAAGTGACTGAATATGTTGAACTTGTAGTTGGAGCATCTGATATTACATTACTAGTGGAACCGGTAGACCACAAATACGTTCCTCCCGATGACGGTAAGCCTGAGGCTTGCACCGATGCCGTCTGTCCATTACATATTGTTGCACTAGTTGCTGTTACTGTTGGAATAGCATTCACTACAACATTTCCTGTTGCAGATGAAGAAGAACAACCATTTAAGGTGTAAGTTACCGTGTAGCCAGTATTATCGGTTGGATTTACACTTATATCTTGTGTTGTCTCGTTATTTGACCATAGATAAGATCCTCCCGGTAAATTCACCGTAGATGCAATGGTAACTGAACTTCCAGAACAAACCGAACTTGTAGCTGGAATCGATACCGTCGGAACGGGATTTACGATAACCAAACCAGTGTCTGCTATACTTGGGCAACCATTTAAGGTGTAAATAACATTATATGGAAATGTTTCTTGTACGGTCGAAATTGCCAAATTAGGACTCACAGAAT